>JAVSMO010000001.1:2697710-3405959 GCA_032027165.1 Denitratisoma sp.
CGCGAGACGTCGCGGAAGATGGCGACCCGGCCGAAGTAGTCGCCGATGCCGGCGCGCGGCATGCGCCGCTTCTCCAGCAGGGTGAAGGTGAACAGCGCCTTCATGGCGCTCTTCGCCATGCGCTCGGGGCTCTGCTCGAAGGCGGCGAGGCGGGCGAGCGCCCGCGCCACGGCCGCCTGGTAATCGTCGAAGGGCGCGCCGTGGCCGGGGATGACGACGCGCACATCCAGCTCGCGCAGCATCTCCAGCGTGCGCCGCTGCGCCGGCAGGCCGCTCGTGTCGCCGTGCAGCTCGGCGAACATGACGCCGAAGCCGTCCTGCCACAGCGCGTCGCCGGAGATCAGGATGCGCTCGCTCGGCGCGTAGTAGGCCAACGCGTGCATGTCGTGGCCGGGCACGTGCAGGGCCTGCCAGCGCAGGCCGCCCATCTCGAACTCGTCGCCGGGGGCGATCGTCGCGTCGAATGCGAAGGGCTCGGCCTGCTGGTGAGCGGAGGAGAGCAGCAGCGCGTCCTCGTCCCAGTCGGCCACCGCCGGCGCCATGCCCTCGGGCACGAGGATGCGGCAGCCGTGGGCGCGGCGCACCGCGGCGTTGCCGCCGATGTGGTCGGAATGCGAATGGGTGTTGATGAGGCGCACGAGCCTGCGCCCTTCCAGCGCCTGCGCGACGAGCGCCAGCGTCTGGCCGGAATGGGTGACGTAGCCGGAGTCGACCAGCGTCGCCTCGGCGCCTTCGTGGAAGACGATGTTGTTGGCGGAGAGCCAGCCGCGTTCGAGGACGCGGATTTGCGGCGGCAGGAGGCTCACGACACTTCCTTGCGCGCGGCGCCCACCGGCAGGGCGTCGATGCGCGGATACTCGCCGCGCGCGAACATTGCGGGATCGGCCAGCCAGTCGAGCGCCATGTCGGTGGCGTCGAAGCCCCAGAAAAGTTCATTGTCGACGGCCAGCGCCGGCACGCCGAAGACGCCGGCCGCCAGCGCCCGCTCGCCGTTCTCCAGCAACTGACTTTTCACCGAGGCGTCGTTGCAGCGCGCGTCGAGGCCGGGCGCGTTCAGGCGTCGCGCCAGCTCGGCCCATTCGGCCGGATCGTTGGGGTCGCGGCCCTCGCCCCAGACGAAGCGGAAGATCGTGTGGATGGCGTCGAGCGAGCTGCCCAGCGCCACGGCGGCGCGCAGGGCGCGCACCGGGTTGAAGGGATGCTGCGGCGGAAAACGGAAGGGAATGCCGTTGCGCTCGGCCACCCACTGCACGTGGCGGTAGGTGAAGCGGCGCTTGGTCGCCATCTCGGCCGGGCCTTTCTGGCCCCAGTGCTTCAGGAGGCCGGCGAAGAGCACGGGCACGGGACGAATGTCGAGCTTGCCGTCGAAGCGCTGCAAGGCCTCCGACTGCAGGTAGGCGAAGGGGGAGATGAAGTCGAAGTACCAGTCGGCGGTTTTCATGAGTTTTACTGCTGCGAAATCCCCCCCGGCCCCCCTTTTGCAAAGGGGGGAGGAAGGGCAGCACGGCGCTGGGCGATGGCGGCGAGGGTCAGAAGTTTCTGCTCGTCCGGCGCGGCTGCCCAGCCGGCGATCTCGTCCACCGTGCGCAGGCAGCCTTCGCAGAGGCCGCTCTTCGCGTCCATGCGGCAGACGTTGATGCAGGGCGAGGGAATGCTCACGCCTTGGCCCGCTTCGCCAGCACGGCGCGCGCCACCTTCGACGACGGCGCGCGGCCGAGTTCGGTGCAGATGTACGCACCGGCGTCGACCAGACGGTCGAGGTCCACGCCCGTCTCGATGCCGAGGCCGTTCATGAGGTACACCACGTCCTCGGTGGCGACGTTGCCCGAGGCGCCGGCGGCGTAGGGACAGCCGCCGAGGCCGGCCACCGAGGCGTCGAAAACCGCGACGCCGCGTTCGAGCGAGGCGTAGATGTTGGCGAGCGCCATGCCGTAGGTGTCGTGGTAATGGCCGGCGAGGCGCTCGACCGGCACCAGCAGCGTCACTTCGTCGAGCATGCGCTGCACTGCGGCCGGCGTGCCGACGCCGATGGTGTCGCCGAGAGAGATCTCGTAGCAGCCCATCTCGGCGAGGCGCGCCGCCACCTCGGCCACGGCCGCCGGTTGCACCGCGCCCTGGTAGGGGCAGCCGACGACGCAGGAGACGTAGCCGCGCACGCGGATATCGTTCCGCCGCGCAGCCTCGGCGACGGGGCGGAAGCGCGCCAGCGATTCGGCGATGGAGCAGTTGATGTTCTTCTGCGAGAAGGCCTCGGAGGCGGCGGCGAAGACGGCGATCTCCTCGACGCCGGCGGCGAGCGCCTGCTCGAAGCCCTTCAGGTTCGGCACCAGCACGGGGTAGCTGACGCCATGGCGGCGCGGCAGGTTCGCCATCACCTCGGCGGCGTCGCCCATCTGCGGCACCCACTTCGGCGAGACGAAAGCGGTGGCCTCGATGGCCTTCAGGCCGGCCATGCCGAGACGGTCGATCAGCTCGACCTTGACGGCGCTCGGCACGAGCCGGCTTTCGTTCTGCAGGCCGTCGCGCGGACCGACCTCGACGATCTTCACGCGCTGCGGCAGGCTCATGTCCGTCCCTCGCTCACTTGGCCGGCTCGAAGTCCACCAGCTCGGCGCCCTCGGCGACCGAGTCGCCGACGCCGAAGCGGAAGGCCTTGAGTTTTCCCTTCGCCGGCGCGGCGATGGTGTGTTCCATCTTCATCGCTTCGAGGATCAGGAGCGGCGCGCCCTGTTCCACCTCGCTGCCCGGCTGGGCGATGAGGGAGATCACCTTGCCCGGCATCGGCGCGGCGAGGCCGCCGCTCTCGCCGACGCCTTCGCCGGCGTGGTAGAGCGGATCGACGCAGGCCAGCTGCCAGGCGCGGCCGTGCAGGAAGACGTGGCGCTTCTCGCCGGCGGCGATCACCGTCGCCGGCAGGCGCATGCCGCCCAGCTCGATGCGCAGCGTGCTGTTGCCGGTGCGCTCGCCGCGCGCCGCCGTGCCGATGCCGTCGAGTTCCAGCTCGTAGCCGCCGCGCGCGTAGCCGACGGAAACCGTCTTCTCGGCCTCGCCGAAGCGGAACAGCAGCGGCCGGCGGAAGGAAGCGTTGAGCCGCCAGCCGTCGCGCAGGTGCCAGGGCGAATGCGGATCGCGGTCGCTGGCAGCGGCGGTGCGGGCAGCTTCCTCCTCGCGCAGCAACTCGGCCAGGGCGGCGACGAGGAACACCTCGCGCGGCGCTTCCACCCCCTCGGGAAACAGGAAGGCGCGCTCGCGCTCGATGAGGCCGGTGTCGAGGTCGGCGTTGGCGAAGGCCGGGCAGGCCACCAGGCGCGAGAGGAAGTCGACGTTGCTGGCGACGCCGACGACGCGGTACTGCGCCAGCGACTGCAGCATGCGCGACAAGGCCCGCTCGCGGTCGATGTCCCAGACGATGAGCTTGGCGATCATCGGGTCGTAGTGCGGCGTGATCTCGTCGCCCTCCTCGACGCCGGTGTCGATGCGCACGTTGAGCGATTCGGCCGGCGGCGCCAGATGGATGAGGCGTCCGGTCGACGGCAGGAAGCCCTTGTCCGGGTCCTCGGCGTAGATGCGCGCTTCCAGCGCGTGGCCGCGCAGGCTGACTTGTTCCTGCGCCAGCGGCAGCGGCTCGCCGGCGGCGACGCGCAGCTGCCACTCGACGAGGTCGAGGCCGGTGATCATCTCGGTGACCGGGTGCTCGACCTGCAGGCGCGTGTTCATCTCCATGAAGTAGAACTTACCGTCCTGCTCGGCGATGAACTCCACCGTGCCGGCGCCGACGTAGCCGACGGCCTTCGCCGCCTCCACCGCCGCCAGGCCCATGGCGGCGCGGCGCTCGGGCGGCATGCCGGGCGCGGGCGCCTCTTCCAGCACCTTCTGGTGGCGGCGCTGCACCGAGCAGTCGCGCTCGAAGAGGTACACACAGTTGCCCTGCGTGTCGCCGAAGACCTGGATCTCGATGTGGCGCGGACGGACCAGGTACTTCTCGACCAGCACGCGGTCGTCGCCGAAGCTTGAGGCGGCCTCGCGCTTGCAGGAGGCGAGCGCGGCGGCAAAGTCGGCGGCCTTCTCGACGATGCGCATGCCCTTGCCGCCGCCGCCGGCGCTGGCCTTGATCAGCACCGGGTAGCCGATGCGGCCGGCCTCCTGCTCGAGGAAGGCGGGGGCCTGCTCGTCGCCGTGATAACCGGGCACCAGCGGCACGCCGGCCTTTTCCATGAGCGACTTGGCCGCGCTCTTCGAGCCCATTGCGCGGATCGCCGCCACCGGCGGGCCGATGAAGGCGATGCCGGCCTGCGCACAGGCCTCGGCGAAGGCCTCGTTCTCGGAAAGGAAGCCGTAGCCGGGATGCACGGCCTGGGCGCCGGTTTTCTTCGCCGCGTCGAGGATGCGTTCGGCGACGAGGTAGCTTTCGCGCGCCGCCGCCGGGCCGATCAGCACCGCCTCGTCGGCAAGGCGCACGTGGCGCGCCGTCGCATCGGCGGCGGAGTACACGGCGACGGTACGGATGCCGAGGCGGCGCGCCGTCTTGATGACGCGGCAGGCGATCTCGCCGCGATTCGCTATGAGGATTTTCGTGAACATGGTCAGGATTTCGCGACCCAGCTGGGTTTGCGCTTCTCGAGGAAGGCGGCCATGCCTTCCTTGCCCTCGGCCGAGGCGCGCACGCGGGCGATGCGCTGGGCGGTGTCGAGGATCACCTCGGGGCTGATCGGCCGGTTGGCGACGGCCTTGATCAGCGCCTTGCATTCGCCCAGCGCCATCGGGCCGTTGGCGAGCAGGGTGTCGACGATCTCGCCGACCGCCTCGTCGAGCTCAGCCTCGCCCGGCACGATCTCGTGCACCAGGCCGACGCGGTAGGCCTCGGCGGCGGAAAAACGCTCGGCGGTGAGCATGTAGCGGCGCGCCTTGCGCTCGCCGATCGCGCCGATGACGTAGGGGCTGATCACCGCCGGGATGATGCCGAGCCTCACCTCGGTCAGCGCGAACTGCGCGTCGAAGGCGGCGATGGCGATGTCGCAGGCGGCGACCAGGCCGACGCCGCCGCCGTAGGCCGGGCCCTGCACGCGCGCCACGGTCGGCTTCTTCATGTCGTTGAGCAGGCGCAGCATGCCGGCCAGCCCGATGGCGTCGCGCTGGGTCTCCTCGGCGCTGTAGCCGGCGGCCTTCTTCATCCAGTTGAGGTCGGCGCCGGCGCAGAAGCTTTTTCCCGTGCTGGACAGGACGACGATGCGCACGTCGGCGTCGGTGTCCATCTTGACCAGCGCCTCGGACAGTTCGCGGATCAGCACGTCGTCGAAGGCGTTGTGCCGCTCCGGTCGGTTCAGCGTGATGATGCCGACGCCGTTGTCGATTTCGGTGAGGATGGTGTCGCTCATTCTTTTCTCCCTTACATCCTGAAGACGCCGAACGGCGTCGGCTCGATCGGTGCGTTGAGCGAGGCGGAGATGCCCAGCGCCAGCACGCGGCGCGACTGCGCCGGGTCGACGATGCCGTCGTCCCACAGCCGCGCCGTGGCGTAATACGGGTGGCCCTGCGTCTCGTACTGGGCGCGGATCGGCGCCTTGAACTTCTCTTCCTCCTCGGCCGGCCACTGCTTCCCCTGCGCCTCCAGCGCGTCGCGGCGGATCTGCGACAGCACGTTGGCGGCCTGGTCGCCGCCCATCACCGAGACGCGGCTGTTGGGCCAGATCCACAGCAGGCGCGGGCTGTAGGCGCGGCCGCACATGCCGTAGTTGCCGGCGCCGTGGCTGCCGCCGATGATGAGGGTGAACTTCGGCACCTTGGCGCAGGCCACGGCGGTGACCATCTTGGCGCCGTCCTTGGCGATGCCCTGGTTCTCGTACTTGCGACCGACCATGAAGCCGGTGATGTTCTGGATGAACAGCAGCGGGATGCCGCGCTGCGCGCACAGCTCGACGAAGTGCGCGCCCTTCTGCGCCGACTCGCCGAAGAGGATGCCGTTGTTGGCGACGATGCCGACCGGGTAGCCGTGGATGCGGGCGAAGCCGGTCACCAGCGTGGTGCCGTAGCGCGCCTTGAATTCGTCGAGGCGCGAGCCGTCGACGATGCGGGCGATGACCTCGCGCACCTCGAGCGGCTTGCGCGTGTCGACCGGCACGGCGCCGTAGATCTCCGCCGGGTCGTAGAGCGGCTCTTCCGGCGTCGCCAGCTCCAGCGTCACCGGCTTCTTCCAGTTGAGGTGGCCGACGATGCTGCGGCAGATGTGCAGGGCGTGGTGGTCGTTCTCGGCGAAGTGGTCGGCCACGCCGGAGATGCGGGTGTGCACGTCGGCGCCGCCGAGGTCCTCGGCGCTGACCACCTCGCCGGTGGCGGCCTTCACCAGCGGCGGGCCGCCGAGGAAGATGGTGCCTTGGTTCCTGACGATGACCGCCTCGTCCGACATCGCCGGCACGTAGGCGCCGCCGGCGGTGCACGAGCCCATCACCACCGCCACCTGCGGGATGCGCGCGGCGGACATGTTGGCCTGGTTGAAGAAGATGCGGCCGAAGTGGTCGCGGTCGGGGAAGACCTCGTCCTGCGTCGGCAGGTTGGCGCCACCGGAGTCGACCAGATAGATGCAGGGCAGGCGGTTCTGCGCGGCGATCTCCTGCGCGCGCAGGTGCTTCTTCACCGTGATGGGGAAGTAGCTGCCGCCCTTCACCGTGGCGTCGTTGGCGACGATCATGCACTCGACGCCCTGCACGCGGCCGATGCCGGTGACGACGCCGCCGGAAGCGACCTCGTTGTTGAACATGCCCCAGCCGGCCATCGGCGAGAGCTCGAGGAAGGGCGTGCCGGCGTCGAGCAGCGCATTGATGCGGTCGCGCGGCAGCAGCTTGCCGCGGGCGACGTGCTTCTTGCGGTGTTCCGCCGGTCCGCCGAGACTGACTTCCGCGGTCTTCGCGCGCAGGTCGTCGACCAGCGCCTGCATGGCGGCGGCGTTGGCGCGGAACTCGTCCGAGCGGGGGTTGAGTTGGGATTTGATGACGGTCATTGAGTTACCTCAGAAGCCTCCGGTTTGCAGCCACTTCTCGATCTGCGGCAGCCGGTCGGCGCCCCAGAAGGGTTCGTTGCCGACGACGAAATACGGCGCGCCGCACATGCCCTTGGCCAGCGCCGTGTCGGTCTCGCCCTTGAGGCGCTCCTTGATCTCCGGCGTGGCGATGCCGGCGGCGAGCGCCGCGCCGTCGACGCCGAGCGAGGCGGCGATGTCCTGCAGCACGGCGAGGTCGGAAACGTCGCGGCCGTCCACCCAGTAGGCGCGGAAAACGGCGCGGGCGAAGTCGCGCGCCTTCTGGCAATCCTGCCCGTGCAGCCAGTAGTAGGCGCGCGCCGCCGAGACGGTCGACAGCGGGAACTTCGCCGGGAACTTGAAGGGCACGCCGTGGTAGCGCGCCGAACGGGCGAAGTCGCGCAGCGAATACTCGCCCTTCAGCGGCACGTTCACCAGCAGCGGCTGGCCGGTCTTCTGGAACACCACGCCGAGCAGCATCGGCCGCCACTTCACCTTGCGCCCATACTTCTCCGCCAGTCCGTCGATCACCTCGCTGGCGATGTAGGAATACGGCGAGGAGAAGTCGAAATAAAACTCGATCGGTTCAGCCATGGTGGTTACTCCCCCCTTTGCAAAAGGGGGGCCGGGGGGGATTTAAGCCGCGCCCCAACCACCCCAAGAATCATTTCAAGCACGGCTTCCGTTTCCTTCAATACCTGCAAGTTGTCAAAACGCAGCACGTGCAGTCCCAGCGTTTCGAGATACGCATCCCGCCTCCGATCACTCACCTGCCCTGCCTCCTCGAAATGCTGCGATCCATCCACTTCGACGACAAGTTTCACAGCCGGCGCGTGAAAATCCACGATGTAGCGACCAATTGGTTTCTGCCGGTAGAACTGTACGCCGAGAATCTGTTTGCCGCGCAGACGTGACCACAGCAAGCGTTCCGCATCGGTCATGCCGGAGCGGAGTTTTCTGGCGGGTTGCTTCAGTTCTTCGTCGTACTTCAGCATGCGTTGTCGACTCTTGACCGCCTAAGAAATCCCCCCTGGCCCCCCTCTTGCAAAGGGGGGGATGGCCGCCCTCATGCCAGATTTCTCCCGATGACCAGGCGCTGGATGTCGCTGGCGCCCTCGTAGATCTGCGTCACGCGCACGTCGCGGTAGATGCGCTCGACCGGGAAGTCCGCCACGTAGCCGTAGCCGCCGTGGATCTGGATGGCGTCGGAGCAGACCGCCTCGGCCATCTCGGAGGCGAACAACTTGGCCATCGAGGCCTCCTTCAGGCACGGCTTGCCGGCGTCGCGCAGGGCGGCGGCGTGCAGCACCAGCTGGCGCGCCGCCTCGATGCGCGTGGCCATGTCGGCGAGGCGGAAGTTCACCGCCTGGTGCTCGATGATCGGCTTGCCGAAGGCCTCGCGCTCCTGCGCGTACTTCAAGGCCGCCTCGAAGGCCGCGCGCGCCATGCCGACCGACTGGGCGGCGATGCCGATGCGGCCGGCTTCCAGATTGGCCAGGGCGATGCGGTAGCCCTCGCCTTCCGCGCCCAGCAGATTCTGCGCCGGGATGCGGCAGTTTTCCAGGAGGATCTGCGCCGTGTCGGAGGCATGCTGGCCCATCTTCTCCTCGATGCGGGCGACGATGTAGCCGGGCGCGTCGGTCGGCACGATGAAGGCGGAGATGCCCTTCTTGCCGGCCGCCCTGTCGGTGACGGCGAAGACGATGGCGACCTGGGCGTTCTTGCCCGAGGTGATGAACTGCTTGACGCCGTTCAGCACCCACTCGTTGCCGTCGCGCACCGCCGAGGTGCGGATGGCCGCGGCGTCCGAACCGACGTGCGGCTCGGTCAGGCAGAAGCAGCCGAGCTTGGCGCCGCTCGCCAGCGGCTTGAGGTATTGCTCCTTCTGCGCCTCGGAGCCGAAGGCGAGGATCGGTCCGCACACCACCGAGTTGTTCACGCTGATGATGGTCGAGGTGGCGCCGTCGCCGGCGGCGATCTCCTCCAGCGCCAGCGCCAGCGAGACGTAGTCCATGCCGGCGCCGCCCCAGCGCTCGGGCACCGCCATGCCGAAGGCGCCGAGGCCGGCCAGTTCCTGCAATGCCTCCTTCGGGAAGGTGCAGTTGCGGTCCCACGCCGCGGCGAAGGGCGCCAGGCGCTCGCGCGCGAAATCGCGCATGGCGTCGCGGATCATTTCCTGTTCTTGCGAAAGAATCATCGCGTCACAGCAGCTCGATGGCCATGGCGGTGGCTTCGCCGCCACCGATGCACAGGCTCGCCACGCCGCGCTTGCCGCCGTACTTCTTCAGCGCGCCGAGGAGCGTGACAATGATGCGCGCGCCGGAACAGCCGATCGGATGGCCGAGGGCGCAAGCGCCGCCGTGCACGTTCACCTTCTCGTGCGGCAGTTTCAGGTCGTGCATCGCCGCCATGGTGACCACGGCGAAGGCCTCGTTGATCTCGTAGAAGTCGACCTGGCCGGCGCTCCAGCCGGTCTTGGAGAAGAGCTTTTGCATGGCGCCGACCGGGGCGGTGGTGAACCAGCCCGGCTCGTGGGCGTGGGTGGCGTGGCCAATTATCGTGGCGAGCGGCTTCAGGCCGAGCTTGTCGGCCATCGAGCGGCGCATCAGCACCAGCGCGGCGGCGCCGTCGGAGATCGAGCTGGAGTTGGCGGCGGTCACCGTGCCGTCCTTCCTGAAGGCCGGCTTCAAGGTCGGGATCTTGTCGAGCTGGGCCTTCAGCGGCTGCTCGTCGCGGTCGATGACGACGTCGCCCTTGCGGCCGGCGACGGTCACCGGCGCGATCTCCCAGGCGAAGGAGCCGTCGTTGATGGCCTTCTGCGCGCGCGTCGTCGAGGCGATGGCGAAGTCGTCCTGCTTCTCACGCGTGAAGCCGTACTTGTCGGCGCACTCCTCGGCGAAGGTGCCCATCAGGCGGCCCTTCTGGTAGGCGTCTTCCAGCCCGTCGAAGAACATGTGGTCGAGCACCTGGCCATGGCCGAGGCGCATGCCGCCGCGCGCCTTGGGCAGCAGGTAGGGCGCGTTGCTCATCGACTCCATGCCGCCGGAAACCATGATGTCGTTCGTGCCGGCGAGCAGCATGTCGTTGGCGAACATGGTCGCCTTCATGCCCGATCCGCAGACCTTGTGCACCGTGGTGCAGTTGACCGACAGGGGCAGCCCGGCACCGAGCGCCGCCTGGCGCGCCGGCGCCTGGCCGACGCCGGCCTGCAGCACGTTGCCCATGATGGCTTCCTGCACCTGGTCGGGCTTGATGCCGGCGCGCTCGACGGCGGCCTTGATGGCGACGGCGCCGAGCTGCGGGCCGGCGAGGGAATTGAAATCGCCCTGGAAGCCGCCCATCGGCGTGCGGGCGGCGGAAACGATGACGACGGGATCATTGCTCATGGTGGACTCCTGTAGCGGTTACTTGTCCTGCCAGGGCAGGTCGTAGGCGATTTTGAACTGCTCCATGCGCTCGCGGAAGTGCGCCGGGAAGGCGCAGGCCTTGCGCGCCGCGGTGTCGAGGAAGACGCCGGTGAGCAGGGTGACGGCGGACACCTCGCCGGTCTCGGCATTGCGCATCTCGTGCACGAAGCGCACCGATTTCTCCTTCACCTCGATGGCGCCGGTGCGGATCGCCACGGTGTCGCCGGCATGCAGCTCGCGCTTGTAGGCGATGCGCTGCTCGACCGCCGCCATGCCGCGACCGTTGTCGCGCAGGTAGCTCGGCGTGACGCCGAGCATGGAGAAGAAGTTCCAGGTGCCCTCGTCGAACTTGCCGACGTACCACATGACGTTCATGTGGTCCATGTGGTCGCAGTGCCAAGGATAGACGGTGCCGCGGTAGGTTTCGATCATCTCCGCCATCATTTCTCCTCGATCGCCAGGCCGCGCGCGCGCTCGGCGCACTCGGCCGGGAAGGGGCGCGACTTGCGCGCCTGGGGGTCGAGGCAGACCACCGTGAATTCGCAGGTCGAGGCCACCTCGCCGTTTTCGGTGTTGTAGAGCTCGTGGCGGAAGCGCAGCACCTTCTCGCGCAGCTCCAGCACGCCCGTGCGCACCGCGATGGTGTCGCCGGGGTAGAGCTCCTTCTGGTAGCTGATGTTCTGCTGCACGGCGGCCAGGTGCACCTCGCCGCTGCGCAGTTTCGAGGCGGTGAGGCCGAGCATGGCGTAGAACTGCCAGCAGGCCTCCTCGAAGAATTCCATGTAGGCGCGCACGTTGATGTGGCCCATGTGGTCGCGCTGCCATTCGTGCACGGTGCCGCGGGCGGTCTCGACCATCATCGCTTCATCTCCTGCATGTCGAATATGAGGCAGGTGGTGGTGCCGTGGGCGTAGAGCCTGCCGGCGGCGTCGTAGATTTTTCCCTCGGCGATGCCGATCTGGCGGCCGACCTGGATGACCGTGCCCTCGGCGCGCACCGGGCCGGCCTTGTCGGTCATGGCGCGCACGAAGTTCACCTTGATCTCCAGCGAGGTGTAGGCCTGGCCGGCCTCGAGCTGGGTCTGCACCGCGCAGGCCATGCAGGAATCCAGCAGCGTCGCCTGCCAGCCGCCGTGGATGGTGCCGATCGGATTGTAGAAATTCTTCGCGGGATGTCCCTGGAAGACGACGCGCCCCTTTTCCGCCTCGACCAGGGCGAAGTCGAGCACATGGGCGATCGGCGCCGGCGGCAGCTCGCCGCGCATCATGCGCTGAAACAGTTCCAGGCCGCTGCAGTCGCGCAGCGCCGACAGGGGCAGCACGTCGGGCGCCGGCGCCCGCTCCCATACCGCCTTCGCCGCCTGCAGCCACTCCTCCTGCAGCGCCTCGGTTTCCCGGCTCACGGCATGGTCTCGCTGTAAAGTTCGCGGCCGATCAGCATGCGGCGGATCTCGCTGGTGCCGGCGCCGATCTCATAGAGTTTCGCGTCGCGCCACAGGCGGCCGGCGGGGAATTCATTGGTGTAGCCGACGCCGCCGAGCGCCTGGATCGCCTCGCCCGCCATCCAGGTCGCCTTCTCGGCGGAATACAGGATGGCGCCGGCAGCATCCTTGCGCAGGGTGCGCGCGTGGTCGCCGCGGTCGCAGGCCTTGCCGACGGCGTACACATAGGCGCGGCAGGCCTGCCAGGTGCTGTACATGTCGGCCAGTTTGCCCTGCATGAGCTGGAACTCGCCGATGGCCTGGCCGAACTGCTTGCGCTCGTGCACGAAGGGGATCACCGTGTCCATGCAGGCCGCCATGATGCCGAGCGGTCCGCCGGAGAGCACGGCGCGCTCGTAATCGAGGCCGCTCATCAGCACGCGGGCGCCGTTGCCCTCGCCGCCGAGGACGTTCTCCACCGGCACTTCGCAATCGTCGAAGAACAGCGGGTAGGTGTTGGAACCGCGCATGCCGAGCTTGTCGAGGTGCTGGCCTTTCGAGAAGCCCTTGAAGCCCTTTTCGACGATGAAGGCAGTCATGCCCTTGGCGCCGCCGTCGGCGTTGGTCTTGGCGTAAACGACGAGCGTGTCGGCGTCGCCGCCGTTGGTGATCCACATCTTCGAGCCGTTCAGGACGTAGCGGTCGCCCTTCAGGTCCGCGCGCAGCTTCATCGACACCACGTCGGAACCGGCGCCCGGCTCCGACATCGCCAGCGCGCCGACGTGCTCGCCGGAGATCAGCTTCGGCAGGTATTTCTTCTTCTGCGCTTCGCTGCCGTTCCTGCGGATCTGGTTCACGCACAGATTGGAGTGGGCACCGTAGGAGAGGCCGACCGAGGCCGAGGCGCGGGAGATCTCCTCCATGGCGACGATGTGGGCGAGATAGCCCATCTTCGTGCCGCCGTACTCCTCCTCGGCGGTCATGCCGAGCAGGCCCATCTCGCCGAACTTCTTCCACAGATCGGCGGGGAACAGGTTGTCGCGGTCGATCTCGGCCGCGCGCGGCAGGATCTCGTTCTTCGCGAAATCCCAGACGGCGTCGCGCAGCAGGTCGATGTCTTCGCCGAGGTCGAAATTGATGCCGAGCATGAAAGGTCTCCGTGGTGTGGGGCGAGGCCGTTCAGGCCTTGCCGTGCATGGTCATGAGGGTCTGCTGCATGGTGGCGCAGTGGGTGGCCTCGCCGTTCCTGATCGCGAACACCTCGCCGCGCGTGATGACGAGGTTGCGGCCGGACTTCAGCACCTGGCCCTCGGCGACGAGCAGCTCGCCGTCGGCCGGCGCCAGCAGGTTGAGCTTGAATTCGACGGTCAGCACGTCGGCGCCGGCCGGCATCAGCGTCAGGCCGGCATAGCCGCCGGCGCTGTCGACGATGGTGCTGGTGATGCCGGCGTGGAAGAAGCCGTTCTGCTGGGTCAGGTCGTCGCGGAAGGGCAGGCGGATCTCGCAGTGGCCGGGCGCCAGCGCACCCATTTCGGCGCCGATCAGGTTCATCACCTTCTGCCGCGCGAAGCTGGCGCGCACCGTGGCTTCCCAGTCGGGGTTGCGCGGCGCATGGACCTTTCTGTCGGGACGTACGGTATGGGGCATGCTTCCTCCGGCCAGGAGCAGGTCAATCAGCGTTGACGTTGACGTTAACGTCAACCTATCTTAGGGGGCTTTGACGTTGACGTCAACGTCAGCGCTTCGCCAAATTTTTTTTCCGCGCGACCGGCTCGCCCAGCAGTTCATGGGCGCGCTGCTCGAGGGTGCCGATTTCCTCAAGCACCGCCTCGATGTCCTCCCGCTGCCGTTCCAGGGCGGCGCGCTGGCGGGCCAGGACGGCGAGGAACTTCGACAGCTGGGTTCGCTGGTCCCTGCCAACGTCATACATATCAATGAGTTCGCGGATCTCGGCAAGGGACAGGCCGAGCCGGCGGCCGCGCAGGGTCAGTTTCAGGCGGGTGCGGTCGCGCTTGGAGTAGACGCGGCTCTGTCCGGCGCGCTCCGGACAGATCAGGCCCTGGTCCTCGTAATAGCGGATGGCGCGCGGCGTGATGTCGAATTCCCGCGCCAGCTCGGTGATCGTGAAAGTCTGTTCCCGGGGCATGTTCAGGTATAAAATGTTGTTTTGTGCGCCGCAACATAACGGCGCGTGGACGTTCCGAGTTAATCATTTTTCCGGCGTTTAATCAATTGAAGCCGTTCGAGCCGATCACCTACCCCTTCGAGCAACAGCCCGGCCCCGGCGAGGCGCTGGAACTCGTTCCCGGCGTACGCTGGGTGCGCATGCCGCTGCCCTTCGAACTGAACCACATCAACCTGTGGCTGCTGGAGGAGGCGGATGGCTGGACCATCGTCGACACCGGCCTCAACCTCGACGACATCAAGGCGAACTGGGAGGCCGTGCTCGCCGCGCACTGCCGCGAAAAGCCGGTCAAGCGCATCATCGTCACGCACTGCCATCCCGACCACCTCGGCCTGGCGCGCTGGCTCGGCGACAGGCTCAAGGTCGGCACCTGGATCACCCAGGGCGAGATGCTCAACGCCTACGCATGGTTCCACCAGCTGCCCAATTACGACGTCGACGGCATGGTCGGCTTCTTCCGCCGCCACGGCCTCGACCCCGCGCGCGCCGATACGCTCTACAACCGCGGCCCGACCTACCGCGGCCGCGTCGACGGCCTGCCGACCGAATACCGCCGCCTCCTCGAGGACGACCTCGTGCGCATCGGCGGCAAGGACTGGCGCGTCATGCTCGGCTACGGCCACTCGCCCGAGCATGCCTCGCTCTACTGCGCGGAGCTCAACGTGCTGATCTCCGGCGACATGCTGCTGCCGCGCATCTCCACCAACGTCAGCGCCATGTCCTGCAACCCGGACGGCGACCCGCTCGGCTGGTTCCTCGATTCCGTCGAGCGCTTCACCGAGCTGCCCGAGGACACGCTGGTGCTGCCTTCGCACGGCCGCCCCTTCCGCGGCATCCACGCCCGCGCCGCGCAGCTCGCCGCCCACCACGACGAGCGCTTCGAGGCGCTGCTGGCCGTGCTCGACACGCCGAAGACCGCCTGCGAGCTGATCCCGACGCTGTTCCAGCGCGAGCTGGACGCGCACCAGATCATGTTCGCCATGGGCGAATCCATCGCCCACCTGAATTGCCTGGAACACGCCGGCCGCGTGCGCCGCACAGCCGACGCGAATGGCGTGGTCCGATTCACCGCCGTGTAGGGAAAAAGGAGAGGATTGATGTCTGCGCAGCAACAGGAATCCCACAAGCCCGACCTGCCCGATCCGAAGGAGGTCGCCCGGACCTATGCCGAAGTCGCGCAGCGCGCCTCCAAGCTCATCACCGAGCACATGCAGCGGCAGATGAAGCACGGCATGACGGCCGCGAGCGACGAGCTGGGCATCGCCCAGGCCTTCATGGACATGATGGCCAAGCTGCTCGCCAACCCCTACAAGCTGGCGCAGGCGCAGATGAACCTGGTGTGGGACTACTTCTCGCTGTGGCAGCACTCCATGCTGCGCTTCGCCGGCCTGGAAACCAAGCCCGTGGCCGAGCCGCGCAAGGGCGACAGCCGCTTCAAGGACGAGCAGTGGGAGGAACACTTCCTCTTCGACTTCATCAAGCAGTCCTATCTCATCACCGCTCGCCACGTCCATGACGTGGTGACCAGCGTCGAGGGCCTGCCCGTCGAGACGGAAAAGAAGGTGAACTTCTTCACGCGCCAGTACATCGACGCGCTCTCCCCTTCCAACTTCGCCCTGACCAACCCGGAGGTGTTCCGCGAGACGGTGAAGAGCCACGGCCAGAACCTGCTCAAGGGCTTCAACAACCTGCTGCGCGACATCGAGGAGGGCGACGGCCAGCTGCGCGTCAAGATGACCGACCCGACCGCCTTCGAACTGGGCCGCAACGTCGCCGTCACGCCGGGCAAGGTGGTGTTCCAGAACGAGCTGATCCAGCTGCTGCAGTTCAACCCGACGACGGAGCAGCAGTTCCGCCGGCCGCTGCTGATCATCCCGCCCTGGATCAACAAGTTCTACATCCTCGACCTGCGCCAGTCGAACTCCTTCATCAAGTACGCCACCGACCAGGGCCACACCGTCTTCGTCATCTCCTGGGTGAACCCGGACAAGCGCCTCGCCGAGAAGGGATTCGACGACTACATGACGGAAGGCTCGCTCGCCGCCCTCGACGCCGTCTGCCGGCAGACCGGCGAGAACGAGGTGAACCTGATCGGCTACTGCCTCGGCGGCACGCTGCTCGGCGCGACGCTGGGCTACAACGCCGTGAAGAAGGACAAGCGCATCGTCTCGGCGACCTTCTTCGTCTCGCTGCTCGACTTCTCCATACCCGGCGAACTGGGCGTCTTCATCGACGAGCAGCAGGTCGCCAGCCTCGAGAAGAAGATGCAGGAGCGCGGCTTTCTCGAAGGCTCCGAGATGGCGACCACCTTCAACATGCTGCGCTCGAACGACCTGATCTGGTCCTTCGTGGTGAACAACTACCTGATGGGCAAGGAGCCTTTCCCCTTCGATCTGCTCTTCTGGAACTCCGACGCCACGCGCATGCCGTACAAGATGCACAGCTTCTACTTGCGCAACATGTACATGAAGAACCTGCTCAAGGAGCCGGGCGGCATCGCACTGAACGGCGTGCCGATCGACATCTCGAAGGTAAAGATCCCGGCCTACTTCATCTCCACCATCGAGGATCACATCGCGCCGTGGAAGAGTACCTACCTCGGCGCCACCCGCCTCGGCGGCCCGGTGCGCTTCGTGCTCGGCGGCTCCGGCCACATCGCCGGCATCGTCAACCCGCCGGCGGCCAACAAGTACCACTTCTGGACCAACGGGGCGAAGGCGATGCCGGCCACGCCTGAAGACTGGTTCGAGGGCGCGACGCAGCACCCCGGCTCATGGTGGACCGACTGGCAGAAATGGATCGCCGGCTTGAATGGCGACGACCGGGTGCCGGCGCGCGACCCGGCCAAGGGCAAGCTGAAGCCGCTCGAGGACGCGCCGGGCTCCTTCGTAAAGTTCCGCCTCGACCTGCAGAAGAAGCCGTCGGCGTGACGACCGCGAACCCGGCCCGATCCGGATTCGCCTTTCCATGAAAATCGCCGACCTCCGACAGCGACTGCGCGCGCACGGCGCCAAGCCGGGCCACGAGGAACTCGTGCTGCGCAACTGGACGCGGGCGCTGCCGCTCGACGACGGCCGCAGCCGGCCGGAGGATTTCTTTCCGCTCGGCCTGCGCAAGGCCCTGCCCGCGCTGGCGGAGGAATGGCGGGCGCTGACGCGCCTGCGCGCCGAGCACGCCGGCGAGGACGGCACCCGGCTGCTGCTCGAACTGGCCGACGGCCGGACGGTGGAGAGCGTGCTGCTGCCGCGCGGCGGCCTCTGCGTGTCGACGCAGGTCGGCTGCGCCGTGGGCTGCACCTTCTGCATGACGGGACGCGACGGCCTGCTGCGCCAGCTCGGCAGCGCCGAGATCGTCGCGCAGGTGGCGCTCGCGCGCAGCCGGCGCGCCGTCAGGAAAGTGGTGTTCATGGGCATGGGCGAGCCGGCCCACAACCTGGACAACGTGCTCGACTCGATTAATCTGCTCGGCAGGCTGGGCGACATCGGCCACAAGAACCTGGTCTTTTCCACCGTCGGCGACCGCCGCGTCTTCGAGCGGCTGCCGCGCGGCGAGGTGAAGCCGGCGCTGGCGCTGTCGCTGCACACGACCGATCCGGAACTGCGGGCACGGCTCCTGCCGCGCGCGCCGCGCATCGACCCGGCCGAGCTGGTCGAACTCGGCGAAATCTATGCGCGCGAGACCGGCTACCCGATCCAGTACCAGTGGACGCTGCTGGAAGGCGTGAACGACGGCGACGCCGAAGTGGACGGCATCGCCCGGCTGCTCGCCGGCAAATACGCGGTGATGAACCTGATTCCCTGGAACGCGGTGGACGGCCTCGGCTACAAGCGCCCCGCGCGGGAGCGCGCGGAAGCGATGTCGCTCGCGCTCTACCAGCGCGGCATCCTCACCAAGCTGCGCCGGTCCGCCGGGCAGGACGTCGACGGCGGCTGCGGCCAGCTGCGCGCGCGCGCACTGGCGCCGCTCGCCGCGTCCTAACGCGTCGCCCTGACGGGCGGGCGAATCGCGCGCCGGTAATGCAGCAGGCGGCCCCGGTAGGGGCTGCCGTCGTGCAGGGGCGCGTCCAGCGGCGTTTCGGTCAGCCTGTATCCGATGCGCGACATGCAGCGGTTGAAGGAGATCCGGTTGCCCCGGTTGGGGTCGATGATCAGCACTTCGGAACACCATGCGGCATGCCGCTCGATGAAAGCCGCCAGTTGCTGCGGATGGCCGGGCTCGTAGAGGACATCGCTGCCGATGATCAGGTCGAACTCGCCCAGCGCCGGATTGGCGCGCGCCCAGTCGCCGGTCAGGTATTTCATGTCCGGCAAATGATTGAGCAGCAGGTTGGCCTGCAGGAATTCTTCCGCCAGCGGATGGCAGTCGCTCGCCGTGATGTTGCCGCCGCGGCGATGGATGACCAGGCTGGCCAGCCCCAGGCCGCAGCCGACCTCCAGCACGCGAAGCGTTCCCAGCTCCCACGCCTGCATCAGGTCGGCCAGCTTTTCGGCCGACGGCCAGAGTTGGCCGAACAGCGGCCAGCTGGCCGGGGAGATCCCCGCCGCCCGGGCGGCGCCGCGCGGGTCGGCATATTGCTGCCGGTCGAGCAGGGAGCGAATTTCCAGGTCGGCGGCGTCGGCCACCCCGACCCGTTGAACCTTCACCGCATACTCGGGCAAGCGCCTAGTACCTGCGCCGCTGCGGACTGGCAGGGGCACGGCCCTCGATGTGGCGGAAGCAGATGCGGCCCTTGCTCAGGTCGTAGGGCGAGATTTCCAGCGACACCTTGTCGCCGGCGATGATGCGGATGTGGTGCTTGCGCATCTTGCCCGCCGTATACGCCACGAGATTGTGGCCGTTGTCGAGCGTGACGCGGAAACGGGAGTCGGGCAGCACTTCCATCACCACCCCGTTCATTTCGATGAGTTCTTCCTTGGCCATGCGCACCTCTCCACGGTAATTCCGAAAAGAAAAAAGCCCGGCATGTGCCGGGCTCTTCCGGTGGGGTGGCGGCATGGCGCATGCGCCATGCCGCTGTGACCGCCTGCTTACTCCGCTTCGCGGATGTTCGACGCCTGCTGGCCCTTCGGGCCGGTGGTGATGTCGAAGCTGACCTTCTGGCCTTCCTTGAGGGTCTTGAACCCGCTGCCCTGGATCGCGGAGAAATGGGCGAAAAGATCCTCGCCGCCCGCTTCAGGGGTAATGAAGCCGAAGCCCTTGGAATCGTTGAACCACTTCACGGTGCCTGTTGCCATAACTTGAATTTCCTTTAATAACCAAAAATAGGGGTTGCCCCCGGGGAGGGCGAAGGTCAAGACGGCAGGGTGGTGAAGGGAGAAATACCGCGGGAACCGCGGGTACTGAACCAGACAACAACAGCGCTACTTGAAGATCGCTGGCGCGCACTATGCACTGTATTGCGGCCAATAGCAAACGAAATCTGAAAATAAACCGGAAATGGCTACAGGCGCGGCTTGATCAGGTAGATCTCCACCCAGTAGCGGCGCTCATCGCGCGCCGTGGCGTACTCCTCGCCGAACGGCGCCAGGAAAATCCGCCGCGGGGAGACATCCAGGTCCACCAGGCGCTTCTTGATCAGCTGCAGCGACTGCTCCGCCCGAACCAGGTTCAGCGAAGGACTGCCGCCGTCGGGAACGTAGCTCTCCAGGCGCAGCATGACGCGCGCGTCCTCGCGGGCCTTGGCCGCGATCGCCGCCAGGCGCGCTTCCATCTCGCCGGTCAGGCGGTCGCTGCCGGGGTTCAGCTTGATGATGGCATCCGGCTGGGGACCCGCAGGCGCGGCGGCGACCGGCGCGCGGTCTTTTGCGACGGGCGCCGGCTGCGGGGCCGTTGCCGCGGCGTCGGCCGGGCGCGATCGCGCCGCTGCCGGCTCGGCGGGCGTGGCCTGGCTGCCCGTGCCGACCGGCGTCGTCGTCAGGCATCCCGACGTTGCCAGGAGGCAGGCCAGCGACAACAGCGAAGGGAGTCTCATCCGGCAATTTCCTTTCTCAGGCATCCGGTTCCGCCGCCTCCGCCGGCGCGGCACGGGCCACCAGCACCTTGTCGACGCGCTTGCGGTCCATGTCGACCACCTCGAAGCGCCAGCCGTTCCATTCGAAATGATCGGCAACGGCGGGAACGCGGCCCAGCACGTGCATGACGAAGCCGCCCAGCGTGTTGAACTCCTCTTCGCCCGGCAGATCCTCCTCGATCTCCAGCACCGCCTTGCAGCGCTCGACCGGCACGCTGCCGTCCATCAGCCAGGAGCCGTCCTCGCGCGCCACCACGTCCTGCTCCTCCGTCACGTCCGAGGAGGGCAGATCGCCGACGATCGAGGTCAGCACGTCGGTCAGCGTCACCAGGCCTTCCAGCTCGCCGTACTCGTCCACGATCAGCGCGCACTGGGCGCGCGCCTTGCGGAAGTTTTCCAGCAGCCGCGTCGTGCTCACCCCTTCGGGCACGTAGAGCGGCGGGCGCAAATGCGCCTCGACGTTCAGCGCCTCGCCGGCCAGCGCCGCCTTGAGCAGGTCGGACGTGCGCAGCAGGCCGACGATGTGCTCCAGCCCCTCTCGGCAGACGACGATGCGCGTATACGGGCTCTCGGCGATGCGGCGGCGGATCTCCGCCTCCGGCTCGGCCAGGTCGATCTGGTAGATGTCGTTGCGATGCGTCATGATCGACGCGATGCGCTGCTCATCCAGGCGCAGCACGTTGGAGACGATGGCCTGCTCGCTTTCATGGAACACGCCGGCCTCGGCGCCCTGCTCCATCAGCACGTTGATCTCCTCGTCCGTCACCGGCGGCTCGTCCTTGCGGCGGGCGCCGGTCAGGCGCAGCAGCAGGCCGGACGACGCCGTGAACAGCCATACCAGCGGCCGCACCGATTCCGCGAACCACATCATCGGACGGGCGATCAGCGAGGCGATGCCCTCCGGCGCCAGCAGCGCCAGGCGCTTCGGCACCAGTTCTCCGATCACCACGGAAAAATACGTCAGGCCCACCACCACCACCGTCAGCGCGATGCCGCGGGCGTAGGGCGCAAGCAGCGGAATCTCGCCCAGCCGCGCTGCCAGCGGATCGGCCAGCACCGTCTCGCCGATGGCGCCGCTCAGGATGCCGACCGAGGTGATGCCGACCTGGATGGCGGAAAGAAAGTTGGAAGGCTCGGTGTGCAGGGACAGCGCGGATTGCGCACCGGGACTGCCGTCGTCGGTCAGGCGCTGCAGGCGCGCCTTGCGGGAGGAAACCACGGCCATTTCCGACATGGAGAAAAAGCCGTTCAACAGGATGAGAAACAGGAGTAACGCTATGTCCATTGTGCAGCCGCCCGTCGCCGAAAGGCGTGCGACCCGTGGATGGGTACAAATATAATTTTAACATCCGGCCCCGCTAAGGCCCATCCCTCCGGCCGCCGTGCCGCACGGACTGACTTTTATTCCGTCAAATCAGCGCGAAAGCCTTCAGCAGAACCTGTCGCGCCCGCCGCTCGCCGGTGGCCACGGCAATCGTCCGGTTCAGCCATGCCAGGTGCGGGGCGCCCGTCTCGAAGCGCATGACGGTACGGAAGAAATAGCTGGCCGGGTCCACCGCCTCGCCCCGGCCCAGCGCCGCCAGCACTTCGGCAGGCCCGTGGCGATAACCCTGGCTCACCACCTGGACGACGCCGCCCGCCCGCTCGCGCAGCGCATAGCGCGCGTCGATCTCCAGCACGCCGTCGCTTCGTGCAAGCTGCCAATCCGCGCCGGGAAGGATCTCGCCGCCCAGGCCGGGGCCCTCGAACGTGCCGCCCAGGATGCCGACCACCCGCCGTTCGCCGAGCGGTCCCTCCCCCATCGACACGACCTCGCCGACATCGACGGCAAGCTGCATCAGCAATTCCAGCTCCGGCATTTTCATTGCTGTTTCGGATTGCCGACGGTCTGCGCCAGCAGCACCTGCTGGTCGTGGCTGAGGCCGAGCGCATCGGCGATCGCCGCGCGGTCGATCCAGGCGCGGATCACGGTAACGAGCCCGGCGCTCGCACAGAAGAGATAGACGTTCTGCGCGATCGCGCCGGCCGCCGCCGAGGCATACGACTCGCGCTGCGCCACCGGCACCATGCCCATGCGCGCATGGTCGGCGACGAAGACCAGGTCGAGCGCCGCCTCGTCGACGAAATCCTGGTAGCCCGTGATGCTGCGCAGGTCGCTGCCCGCCACGAGATGCAGGGCGTGCGCCGTCGCATCGTAGCGGTAGGCACCCGCCGGCAGCGCGACGAAGACGTCCACCTCCTGGCCGTTCAGCGCCGAGGGCGCCGTGCGTCCGCCGCCGTCGCGGTTCACCCCGTACGCCGCCCAGAGCAGGTCGGAGAGCACCTGCATCGGCAGCGCCTCGGGCGCGAACTCGCGCGACGACTGTCGCTTCGCCAGCGCCTCCATCAGCGGCAGGCCGCCGTGCTTCGCGGGCGGCGGCAACGCGATCGAGGTTGCAGCGTCACCGACGGACGGTTTCGGCCGCAGCCGGCCCATCATGCCGAGGGCGAGTTTGGTCAGGGTGTTCATTGCTGTCCTCCGCTCAATTTCAGTGGCGCCTTGCTCACGCCTGCCAAACCCCATAATCCGGGTTGGCTTTCCTGAAGCAGCTTTCGTAAAGAACATCTTTGAAAGCTCGATCGCATATACGCGATGGTGGTCGCGACTTCCCGTGATTGCTTATGCCTTGCCCGGAAAGGTTGAACGGGGATCGGCAAGCAGTCAAGGATAAGAGGAGGGGTAATTACTTCTGGCTAGCGACGGCACTGGCGTCGCAGGTATCGACGGGGAGGGCGGCGGCGGCTCGCGATGCAGGCACGGACATGAATACGCCACGCAATGTCCGAATCAGAAGTCGTTCGCAGCGTTCGCCAAGAACCTGGGCCCGCTCTATCCGCTCGGCAGACCCTTCGCGATACCGTATCGTCCTGTAGGGAATGGCGTCCCGGCCGGAATCCCGGCCGGCCTCGCCGAATGCAATATCCAACGATAACGCAAAAAGTTGAGCGCTTACTTCCTTAAGCTGCTCGCCTCCGTTGTCAGTCCAGAATGCCTGCAGATCCGGTGCGTTCTTCGCGGTCGATACTATTCGGATCGCGTAGCTCGTTCCCGACTCGGCCCCGGGCATGGCGATTCCGACAACATTGTCCAGAACGATTGCGCCTTGATCCTGGGTCAACGAAAATACAGGGGCGCTTTCGACCAGAATCTCCGTGGCCGACTTATCGGCGGCCTCGACAAGCCTGCCCCTCCCCCCCGTCGATGCCTTTCCGATCGCCCGCGTCATCAGGTCACGATGCCTGAACCCATTGAGCACGTTCTGATATGGCATCAGCACCATGTCCGCGGCAGCCTGCATCTTGTCCTTCTGATCCTTTTTGGCGGCCTCGACGAGCAGCCCATGGGTGATGATCGCGGCCACCAGACCACCCAGATTTGGTGCCGGATACAACATGCTTGCCGTACCTACGCCAGCCTGATCGTAGCTGACTATCCCGCGGAACATGACGGATTCCTCCTTCGGCAACCGGAGGATCCAGTCGGCCTTGCCAGCCGTCAAATTCAACTCATTCGGCGGTTTTCGGGAGGCATCCTCGATCTCACCGGCTGCAGCACTTGGCCAACACGGGATGCACCCAACCGCACATGCAAGTGCCGCCCGCGCCCAGGCGAGGCGCCATCCCATCATTGGCGGATGCCCTGGCTCGATGCCGTGCTCGCGGACGCCTGAGACGTCGCATTGCCAATGACTTCTCTTGCCGCCACGGGCACATCGGCGGCCAACGGCTTGAGGAAGCTGTCCTTGCCGATCTCCAGCACCTGGAAGTATGCGTTTGTAAGCCCCGGGAATGTCGGCGGCTCATCCCAATTCAGGTCGGTGCTCTTTGTGATGGATATCGGCTCATACCACTCATAGGAATTGTTCTTCAAATTGACAATGTAGCCGGTACCCTCCAGCAAAGCCTTCGGATCGCTGGTGGGAATATAAGCCGAATAGGTCCGGATGAAACCCAGCCCGGTGATATTGATCACCAACAGCCGGTCGATCTTGAACTTCTGCCTCAGGGACGAGAAATCCTTGCGGGCGAAATTGGTTTCCTTTGCGCCGAAATCGGGCAGATCATCCAGCTTCAGGTCTTCCTCGATCACCGTGACATCGTTACCCTTCTTGCGCAACAGATCGGCCGCTTCATGCTTCAGTCTCGGCAGATCTTCGTAGGGCAGCGTCCTGGCGTGGGTGGTCAGCGAGGAGTTAGCGCCTGAAGCCAACATCAGGCACAGCAGGCAATGCGCGCCGGGCAATTGGGTGTCCAGTTTCGGCAGCGCCGTCATGGCGACGCCCATGCGACCGGCCTGAGGGCCAATTGCCTCATTGGACAATGCGACGGGATTCTGCGGGACAGACGCGCATCCTGCTCCAACGACGGAGGCCACAACGATCATGAGCCAACAGCGGATTTTCATTTTTTTACCCCCTCCTCTCGGGAATTGCTTTTTTTATGCGACCTGATTGCGATCCTCCTTTGTCTCACGTGTTCCGGAGCGTGGTTTACAAAGGATCTGGGCCAGCCCTGACGACAACAGGACCAATCATATCGCATATGTCATTATTCTGAAAAGACATGTACACAGGCACCCTCCGGGGGTTTACTGCAGCCGCAGCTGCGCCAGGTAGCGCAACCCTGCCGCCGCCCGGCTGCCGTACCAGGACACCATTTCGCCGTCGATGAGTTGCGCGGGGCTGCCGAAGCGGGCTTCGGCCTCGGCGAGATGCTTGTCGGTGAAGCGGTAGGGTTCGGTGGACAGCAGCACGCGCTCCGTGAAAGTCAGTCCCGGCGACGCGGCGTCGATTTCCGGGTAGCGCGTCCCGCTCCGCTCGGGCAGGGTGTCCCATCCCGCTGCGGCAAGCATCGCGGAGATGTAGGTGTCGCGGGCGACGGTCATCCAGGGGTCCTTCCAGATGAGGTAGAGCACGCGCTCGCGCGGCAGGCGTTCGGTCGCGCGGCGCAGCGCCTCGCGCGCGGCCCTGAAATCGGCGGCCAGCGCCTCCGCTGCCGCCTCGCGGCGGAACAGCCCGCCGAACAGGCGGAAGAGTTCCAGGTTGTCTTCCGGCGCATTCGGATGAGTGACGACGACGTGCGGCACGAAGCGGGCGAGTGCGTCGACCTGCTCGCGGCGGTTCTCATCGACATTGACGACGAGGTGGGTCGGCGCGGCGGAGCGGATCTTTTCGATGTCGGCGTCCTTGGTGCCGCCCATCTTGGGGATGGTCTTGACGATTTCGCGCGGATGGATGCAGAAGCCGCTGCGGCCGACGAGGTTGTCGGCGAGGCCGAGGTCGCAGAGCAGCTCGGTGAGGCTGGGGACCAGGCTGACGATGCGCGGCTCGCCCGCGGCGGGCGCGTGCAGGGCGCCGAGGGCGTCGCGGAGTTCGTGCGTCGGAGGCATGGCGGATTCTACCGCCCGGCGTCCCGCTACGCGGTCTGCAGGAAGCTGCGCTCTTCCCCGTCGAGGACCAGGCAGGTGAGGATGCCGCTCTCGTAGGCGCCGGTGTCGATGCCGATGCGGTTGGGGCGCACTTCGGGCTCGGCCGAGATGCAGTGGCCGTGCACCACGACGGCGCCGTGGTCGGCATCCGACAGGAGGAAGCGCTTGCGGATCCAGACGAGGTCGCGATCGCGCTGCGCTTCGAGCGGCACGCCGGGCAGCACGCCGCCATGGGCGAAGAAGTAGCCGCCCTCGCGGTGGCGCGTCGGCAGGCTGCGCAGGAAGGCGAGGTGCGCGGCCGGCAGCGCCTCGAGCAGGCGGTGGAGCAGCTCGATGGCGGTCGCCTCGTCGCGCGCCGCCGGGTCGGCCATGGGCATGCCGTAGTGGGCGAGCGCCTCGACGCCGCCGTAGTCCAGCCAGTGCAGGCCGGTGCGCAGGTCGCCTTCGAGGAAGCGCAGGATGAGGTCTTCGTGGTTGCCCTTGAGGGTGACGATCTCCCAGCCGGGCGGGTGCCAGGCGAGCACGCGCTCGACCACGGCGCGCGAATCGGTGCCGCGGCTGAAGTAGTCGCCGAGGTAGACCAGCACGCGGCGGCCGGCCGGGCGCCGCGCGGCATCCTCCTCAATGCCGGCGTGCATCCGCGCCAGCAGGTCGCTGCGGCCGTGCACGTCGCCGATGGCGTAGACCACCGTGCCGGCGGGCACCGTCGCCTGCGGCGCGGCCACGCCCGGCGGCGGGCCGTAGCTGCGCCGGCGGAGGGTCATGCCCCGCGGTTGACGTGGAAGCGCTTGGCCTTCAGCTCGAAGCGCGGCAGGGCGTTGCGCGGCAGGTGATGCACGCGCGGGCGGAAGGAGAGCATCGAGTCGAGCCGTTCGGCGATGGCGTGCACGACGTTCGGGTCGGCGCCCTCGCACAGCTCGACCTCGACGTCCATCTCGTCCATCTGGCGCACCTTGTGCACGGTGATGCGGAACTCGTCGATCTCGGCGAACTTGCGCAGGATGTTCTCGACGCCGGCCGGGAAGACGTTCACCCCGCGCACCGTCACCATGTCGTCGGCGCGGCCGATGATGCCGCCTTCGAAGCGCATCGAGGTACGGCCGCACTCGCAGCGCTGCGTAGTGGTGCGCACGATGTCGCCGGTCTTGTAGCGGACGATCGGGAAGCCCCAGCGGCCGAGGTTGGTGAGGACCAGCTCGCCGCGCTCGCCTTCCGCCACCGGCTGGCCGGTGGCCGGGTCGAGGATCTCGGCGATGAACTCGCTCTCGATGAGGTGGGTGCCGCCGGGCTGGGCCTGGCACTCGAAGGAGTGCGCGCCGACCTCGGTGGCGCCGGCGTGGTCGAAGCACTTGGCGCTCCAGAGGTCCTCGATGCGCGCCTTGGTCGCCGGCACGTTGGCGCCGGGCTCGCCGGCGTGCACCGTGGACTTCATCGGAATGCTGGAGAGGTCGAAGCCGGTCTCGCGCGCCACCTCGGCCAGGCGCAGGGCGTAGGTCGGCGTGCAGCACAGCACGGTGGCGCCGACGTCGCGCATGAGTTCGAGGCGCTGCGGCGAATCGCGCCCGCCGCCGGGGATCATCAGCGCGCCCAGCTGGCGCGCGCCCTCGGTGGCGGCCCAGAAGCCGACGAAGGGGCCGAAGGAGAAGGCCATGAAGATGCGGTCGGCGGCGGTGACGCCGGCGCCGGCCAGCACGTGGCCCCAGCAGCGGCCCCACCACTGCCAGCCGGCCTCGGTGTCGGGTACCTTGAGCGGTACGCCGGTGGTGCCGGAGGTCTGGTGGAAGCGCACGTACTGCTCGATCGGATAGGTCAGGTTGTGGCCGAAGGGCCCGTGGGCGGCCTGGTCCTCCATCAGCTCGTGCTTGGTGGTGACCGGCAGGCGCGTCAGGTCGTCGAGCGACTTGAGGTCGCCCGGCTGCATGCCGGCCCGTTTCCACTTTTCCGTGTAGAAGCGGTTCCTGCCCCACAGCTCCTGGGCCATGGCCTGCAGCTTGGACAATTGCAGCGCGGCGAGCTGCTCGCGCGGCAGGGTTTCGGTGGTCGGATCGAAATAGGTCATGGTGGTGTTCGAATGAAAGCCTCTCCGCTTTGTTCGATGTCCTCAGGTTTGGAAATTGCGCATTTCGGCGTAGACGGCCTGCTCCATCGCGAGCATCGCCTCGCGCTGTCCGGCCGGCCATTCGTAGGCAAGGGCCGTGGTGGCGACGCCCGGCCAGGACTGGTCCTTGGCGCCCGCCACTTCCATCTCGTAGAGCATGATCGCGTACGGCCCGGCGGCGGCGATGCGCTCGCTGAGCCGCCGCGCCCGCCCCTTGACGAGGAAAGTAAGGTCGCCCGGCCCGATCGCCTGCAGGGAGGCCTGGCCGCTGCGCTGCAGGTTGGCCATGGCCGAGCCGCCCTCGTCGACGGCGAAGCGCAGCCGGGCGGCGTCGAGGGCCACGATCCAGGTGAAGGCGGAACTGGCATAGCCGTCGGCGCCGCAGGTGAGCAGCAGGCCGGGGGCGCCGGGGCGCAGGTAGCCGACCAGCTTCTGCGGCAGGTCCCGCGTGATGTTGCCGCTCATCTTCTCGTCCTCATCGCTTGGCCGGCCGCCAGCGCGCGAGCGCGTCGCGGATGACGCCGTAGAACCATTCGTCGATCGCCGCGCCGCTCTCCGGCGGCGGCTCCTGCGGCCAGTCGTCCGGGCCGAAGAGGCCGGCCTCGATGGCATCGTCGCCCGCCTCAAGCGCGCCGCCGATCGAATGCGCGCGATAGGCGACGATCAGCACGTTCACGTCGGCGCGCGAGTACACGTCGAGCAGGCCGTCGAGGGCGATGCTGAGGCCGGTCTCCTCCTTTGCCTCGCGCAGCACCGCCTGCGCCACCGACTCGCCCAGCTCGACGTAGCCGGCCGGCGGCGCCCAGTAGCCGGCGAGCGGATCGGCCAAGCGGCGGATCAGCACCAGCCGGCCCTCGTGCTCGATCAGCGCCATGCCCACCGGCGCCGGGTTGCGCCAGGCCACCGTGCCGCAGGCCAGGCACTGCTCGCGCGTCCTGCCGTCCTCGAAAGTCAGTGCCGCCAGGACGGCGCCGCAATGCTGGCAATGTCGCTGCATGCGGACCCGCCCTAGCACAGCACGCTGACGGCGATGCTGTCGCCGTCGCCCACGCCGAGCGCCTGGCGCACCGGCACGGCGGAAATCACCTCGAACTTGTCGGGCGGGTAGCCGGCCACCTCGGGGAACACCACCGCCCCGGTGATGCAGCCGCCGATCACGACATGGAAGCACTTCGCCGCGCAGAAGCCCGGCTCGGGCGCGATGGCGATGCCGGGCTCGCGCGCCATGACGCGCCGCGCCGCCTCCCAGTCGTCCCCGCTCATGTGCAGGTTGAAGGTGCCCGGATAGGGCTCGAAGCCGAGCTTGGCGAGGAACTCGCGCCGCACCCAGTCCAGCCGGGTGAAGCCCGCGCCCTCGCCGAGGCCCGAGCAGGCCTCGCCCACCAGCAACAGCGTCTGCGCCTCCGATATCCGCTCCGTCACCGCCATGGCCATGCCTCCCATCCTGGTCCGCCTAGCGCTGCTTCATCGCCTCCCGCTCCTCGTTGCCGGTCCAGCGCTGGAAGAGGTCGAGGTCGAGGTCGAACTGGTCGAGCGCCTTGTTCACCGACTGCATGATCACGTCCTCGAGCGTCTTCGGCTTGTGGTAGAAGGCCGGCAGCGGCGGCACCAGCACGGCGCCGGCTTCCGTCACCTGCGTCATCAGGCGCAGGTGGCCGAGGTGCAGCGGCGTCTCGCGCAGCATCAGCACCAGCTTGCGCCGCTCCTTCAGGCAGACGTCGGCGCCGCGGATCAGCAGGTTGGTGTTGAAGGAGTTGGCGATCGCCGAGAGCGTCTTGATCGAGCACGGCGCGATGACCATGCCGGCGTGGCGGAAACTGCCGCTCGAGATGCAGGCGCCGACGTCGTTGATGTCGTGGATGTGCGAGGCGAGGCGCTTGACGTCGTCCATCGTGTAGTCGGTCTCGTACACGATGGTGCGCTTGGCCGAATCGCTCATGACGAGGTGCGTCTCGACCCCCGCCTTGGCGAGCACCTCGAGGATGCGGATGCCGTAGATGGCGCCGCTCGCGCCGGATATGCCCACCACCAGTTTCATGACGCCCCCTTGAAAATGCTTTCGGCCATCGTGCGCGCCCTCGCCGCGGCTCCTGCCGGCAGGGCGATCCTGTCGAAGGTCGCGCCCGCGCCGCGCGTGGCGTCGAAGCCCATCTTCGCGCCGGCGGCGCCGGCCGACGACGGATCGATGACATAGCCCTCCATGCCGCCCAGCACCACCATGTCGCGATCGGCCTGGAAGCGCGTGGCGAGCGCCCAGGCCACCTCGCGCGGATTGCGGATATCCACGTCGTCGTCCACCACCGTGACGGACTTCAGGCGGCGGTCGAGGTTGAGCGCCAGGTGCATCAGGCGGCGCACCTCGTGGGCCGGGCAGCCCTTCACCGCGACCACCGCGGCGAAGCTGCAGGTGCCCGGCACGATGTCGAGGTCGACGACGCCGCGCACCAGGCCCTTCAGCTGGCCGAGCAGCTCGGCGCCGCCGGCGAGCGAGAGCAGCGTGTCGACGTCGGCCGTCCATGGCACCAGCGCCGGAAAGATGAAGTCCTTGCGGTGGGTGACGGCGCCGATCTCGACGACCGGGCTGGTATTGGAAAAGTAGTAGCCGGTGTTCTCGCCGAAGGGGCCCTCCGGCTCGCGTACGCCGGGCAGGACATGGCCTTCGAGCACCACCTCGGCGCGCGCCGGCACCTCGAGGTCCACCGTGAGGCCGCGCACCAGCTCGACCGGCGCGCCGCGCAGGCTGCCGGCGATGTCCATCTTGTCGGGCCCGAGCGGGCCGGTCTTCACCACCGAGGCGATCAGCATGGCCGGATCGACGCCCAGCGCCACGGCGATTTCGAGCGGCCTGCCGGAAGCCTCGGCATTGGCGAGGAACTGCGACAGCGGCGGATTGGCGAGCAGGATGCCGAAGCGCCGTCCGCCCTTGTACATCATGCGGTGGATGCCCATGCCGCGCTGGCCCGTCGCCGGATCGCGCGCCAGCACCACGCCGCAGGTGAGGAAGGGCGCGGCGTCCTGCTCGTAATGGGTCAGCAGCGGCAGCAGCGCGCCGACGTCCGCCGGCTGGCGGTGCACCACGGCCTGCACCGGCGCCTCCTTCGCCGGCACCGGCGGCACGCGCTGCGCGCTGCGCGCGACGTAGGTTTCCACCAGCTTGTCCTCGCTGGTGCCGAGCGCGCGCGCGGCCAGCCGCCGGCTGGAGAGCAGGTTGCCGGCGATGCGCGCGCCGGGCCGGCCCTTGATGTTCTCGCAGAGCACGGGCTTGCCGCTCGCCTGCAGCTCCGAGAGCAGCGCGGCGACCTCGAACTGCGGATCGAGCGGCTCGGCGACGCGGATCAGCTCGTCGCCGAGATCGTCGAGAAAGCCGCGCAGGTCGAGGCTGGCCATTTCACGCTAGAGGTACTTCGCCGGCATGCGCTGCACTTCGCCGAGCACCTTGATGGAGAAGCGGCCCTGGCTCAGCTGGCCGCGGCCGAGGCGCACCTGCAGCTGGTCGGCGTGCTTCTTCAGGTCGGTCGAGACCTGGGCGCGGACGCGCTTGTAGGTGTACTTGTGGATGCCGGGGTTGAGCGTACGGATGGTCAATTCCAGTTCCGTATCCTCGGCCAGCTCCTTCACGTCGTTCACGAAAACTTCCCACTGGTTCATTCTCTTGTCTCCTCACTTCACGGGCGGGTAGCCGTAGGCCGTCCAGTTGGCGAGCACCCTGTCCTGGATGTCCTGCGGATAGACGTGCTTGAACGACACCAGGGTCGGCACGTCGTTGATCTTGTCCCAATCGGTCGGCCAGAGGCAGTCGAACACCACCTTCGAGCCGATCGAATGCTTGCGCTCGTGCGGGGTGGCGAACGGATACAGCGGCGTGCCCGGGGAGTTCTTGTAGATGTGGATGCCGTTGGCCGGGTGGCAGCGCGTGCAGAAGGCGTGGTACACCTCGTCCCAGTTGTAGATGTCGGTCTGGTCGTCGACCACCATCACCATGTGGAACCAGGGGCCGAGCTTGGAACCGAAGGCGAGCTGGCCGATCTGCTGGGCGACGCCGGAGTAGGTCGGCTTCACGCCGACGATCATCATGTGGTGCGTCGAGCGCGGGTGCATGTAGACGCCGGTGACCGGGATGCCCTGGCTCTTCAGCAGCTTCTCCAGCTCGAGGCCGAGCGAGAACGAGCGCAGCAGCTGGCCCTCGTCCTGCGGCACGCCCATGTTGGAGATGGTCATCGTCGCGTTGTTGCGGTAGGTGATGCAGTTCACGCGGAAGGTGACGCGGAAGTCGCGCGGGCTGGTGCGGTAGCCGGTGTACTCGCCGAAGGGGCCCTCCTCCACCTTGTAGTCCGGGCAGATCTCGCCCTCGAGGATGATCTCGGCGTCGGCCGGCACCTCCAGGTCGTTGGTCTCGCACTTCACCAGCCGCACCGGCTCGCCGGCCAGCATGCCGGTCAGCTCCGGCTCGGGGATCGGCGAGGGCGCGCAGGCGGCCATCGCCGCCAGCGGCGACAGGCCGATGGCGGTGGCGAAGGGGCAGCTCTCGCCGCGCGGCAGGTAGTAGTCGTTGAGCGCCTTGCCGAGGTCGGAGAAGGGGAACACCGCGCCCGACATGGTGCGCGAGTCGAACATCATCTGCCGGTACATGCCCCAGTTCACGTCGCCGCGCACCGGGTGCTTGGTGACGACCGCGTGCCAGGTGCCGACGTAGCGGCCGCCGTCGCCGTCGTGCACCAGCGGCACCGGCAGCTTGCACAGGTCCACGTCGGCGCCCTTGAGGATGTTCTCCTTGCAGGGCGCGTCCTTGCGGTCGACGAGGACGGGCGGGACCACCTCGCCGTTGGTGCGCTTGACGTATTCCCGGCCGATCTCGGGCAGGGAGGATGCCGGATCCATGCCCATCGAGATGGCCATGCGCCGGTAGGTCGACAGCGGCGCGCCGAAATAGGAGAAGCCGGGGTAATCCTTGATCTTCTCCATGAAGGGCGCCGGCGCCGCCAGCTCGCAGGCGCGGCGCACGATGGCGCCGGCCTCGTTTTCCCAATCCACCTCCTGCTTGATGCGAACGGCGTCGCCGCTCTTGATGCAGGCCTCGACGAACTCGCGGTTGCTTCTGGGTGCCGCCACTTTGCGTTCTCCTGTTTATATTTTGGAAAGGATCTTGTCCCACTTGCCCTGCGCCTTGAGGATCAGTTCGGCCACCTCGCGCACGGCGCCGTAGCCGCCGCGCGCCTTGGTGACGTACACCGCCGCCTCGCGCACTTCATCCACCGCATCGGCCACCGCCACCGGGAAGCCGACCCGCTTCATCATCGACAGGTCGACCAGGTCGTCGCCGACGTAGGCCACCTGCGCATCGGTGATGTTCATCTCCTTCAGCATCACCTCGTAGGGCTCGGTCTTCTTCTTGATGCCCTCGTGGAAGTGCTTGATCTTCAGCTCCTCGGCGCGGTGGCGCACCGCGCCCGACTTCTTCGAGGTGATGATGGCGACGTCGACGCCGGTCATCTGCAGCGCGACCACGCCGAAGCCGTCCTTGATGTCGAAGTTGCGCTGCTCCAGCCCGTTGTCGTCGATGACGATGCGGCCGTCGGTCATGACGCCGTCGACGTCGAGGATGACCAGCTTGATGTCCTTGGCTTTTTCCATGTCTTTCCTTTAGTCGATTCCATATTCGGCCCAGCGGCCGCGGATCTTCGCCAGCATCTCCTCGTCCATGCGCGCCTCGACCGGCTTCTGCTTCCACTCGTAGGGAATGCAGGCGTCCATCAGGATGCGCGAGGTGATGAGCTTGTTCGAATCCGGGTCGAGCGCCGGGTCGAGCGGCGTCGAACGGCCGCGCTTGATGAGTTCCGTGCCGCGCAGCGGGTCGTAGCGGCAGGACAGCGCCCAGAACACGCGCTGCAGGTCGTCGGCCATGATGTCCTCGTCGACCGTGATGACGCCCTTGATGCCGTAGGAGCCGGTGTTGCTGCCGATCACCGCGTCGGCGACCTGGCGCGAGTGTCCGGGGTAGGCCTGCTTGATCGAGACGACGGCCCAGAAGCGGCCGGCCGACTCGGGCAGCACGCAGACCGACTGCACGCCGGGGATCTTCATCTTTTCCAGTTCCGTCCACAGCGTGGCGGTGCGCGTGAAGGCGAGCAGCATGTGCACGTCGGTGACCGGGCGGCCCTGGCCGGTGGCCCACAGCACCGGGTTGTTGCGGTGGAGGATCTGCTTCACCTCCAGCGCCGGCTTGAGGATCGGCTTGTGCAGCTCGTCGGTGTAGTAGCCGGTGTACTCGGCGAAGGGGCCTTCCTGGCGGAAGTTGTTCGGGTCGATCTCGCCTTCCAGCACGATCTCGGCGCCGGCCGGGATCGGCAGGCCGGTCATCGGCGCCATCAGGAACTCGGCCGGCTGGCCGCGCACGGTGCCGGTGATGTCGAAGTCGTTGGCGCCCTTGTGCATCAGCGTGCCGGCCATGAAGATCAGCGGGTCGCAGCCGATCACCGCGGCGGCCGGCATCTTCTTGCCCATCTTGGCGTACTTCTTCATGATGCGCTCGCCGCGCTTGCCCGGCAGGATCTGCACGCCGCAGGTCTTGTTGTCGAGCATCTGCATGCGGTAGGTGCCGAGGTTGGTCTCGCCCGTTTCCGGATCGCGCAGCACGACGAACACCATGGTGCCGATGTAGCGGCCGCCGTCGAGCGGGAAGAACTTCGGCACCGGGAACATGTTGAGGTCGACCTTGTCGCCGGTGAGGATGTTCTCCAGCACCGGGCCGTCCTTGACCTCCTTCGCCTTGATCAGGCCCTCGGAGGTGATGGTCTTCTTCATCCACGCCTGCGCCGACTCGCACATCGACAGGTTGTGCGGCAGGCCGAGCATGATGGCCAGGCGCTTGGTGGTGGCGAAGGCGCCGGTGAACACCGGGCTGTCGTAGCCCTTGACGTTCTCGAACAGCAGGGCCGGGCCCTTCTTCTCCTCGGTCAGCTTGGAGACGTGGGAGATTTCCAGGTTCCAGTCGACTTCCGCCTTGACGCGCTTCAGCTCGTTGGCCTCGGCGCACTGGTTGATGAAATACCGCAGGTCCATTTAGGGTCTTCTCCTTGGGTTAATGCGTGTCTTCGCAGTGCGCATCGACGGACTCGATGACGCGGAAGCCGGCGGCCTCCAGCACGGCCACCACCTTCTTCAGCTCGGCGGCATGGAAGCGGACGATGACCTTGCGCTCGTGCGGCTGGCCGTTGCCGCCGTTCTCGCTGCGCGCGATCGGATAGATGGCCTGCACCTCGGCGCCGGCGCCCTCCACCAGGTCGGCGATGCGGCCGATGGTGCCCGGCTTCATCTCCATCGGGCCGAGGGTGATGCCGCAGCGCTTCTCCCAGGCGCCGAGGAAGTGGGCGGCGAGCGAGAAGATCTCCTTCGAGGAGATGACGCCGACGACCTTGCCGTCGTCCATCACCGGAAACTGGCCGATGCCGAGGTCCTGGCCGCGGCGCAGGCATTCCTCCATGGTGTCGGTGGCACGCACCGTGGCCGGATTGCGCACCATGATGTCCTTCACCTTGAGGCGATTGGCGAAGAAGTTGTATTCGTCGGCACTCTGCGTGCGGGCGACGAAGTGCGCCGCGCGCAGGCAATGCTGCCGGGTGACCATGCCGCGCAGGCGGCCGTCGTCGACGACGGGCAGGGCCTGCAGGTTGTGCTCGGTGAGAATGCGCTTGGCCTCGGACAGCAGGGTGTCGCCGTCCACCAGCGTCGGGTTGTGCTGCATCCAGTTGCGAACGATCATTACGAAACCTTTTTCCCGGTGAGCAGGCTGGAGAGGATGAAGTCCATGGCCGAGGAAGCCTTGCCGGCGACGGCGGCCTCCTTCTCGCGCTTCTCGCTCCAGACGGTTTCGGGCCGCGCCTGCAGGATGAAGATGTTGCCGCCGGCGGGCAGGTCCTTGTCGACCGCCCACTCGATGTCCATCGGCCGGCCGTAGTGCTTCTCGATGGCCTTGCCCATGCGCGCCAGCTCGACGATCTCCTCGTCGATGAGGGACTGCACGCTCTGGCGCTCGAAGGGCGTCTCGATCTTCACCGACTTCTGCGTCTTCGGGTCCACCGTGTAGGTGATTTCCTTGCTGCAGATGGTGCGCTCGAGGATGTCGAGGGCGACCTTGTTCACGACGAAGTGGTCCGGCGTCACCTCGCCCGACACCACCGATTCGCCGAAGCCGAAATTGGAATCGATGGCGATGACCGAGCGGTCGCCGTTGCCCGGGTTGAGGGTGAACATCACCCCGGCGGTGTAGGAGTTGGCCATCTTCTGGAAGCCGACCGAGAGGGCCACCTCCTCGTGCGGGAAGCCCATGCGGATGCGGTAGGCGATGGCCCGCGCCGTAAACAGGCTGGAGATGCAGCGGCGGGCGTGGAGCAGCAGATCGTCCACGCCGCGGATCCACAGGTAGGTGTCCTGCTGCCCGGCGAAGCTGGCGCCGGGCAGGTCCTCGGCGGTGGCGCTGGAGCGCACCGCCACCGGGACCGCCGGAACCATGCAGCGCACGGAGAGCTTGCGGTAGTACTCGGCGACGGCATCCTCCAGTTCCCAGGCGAAGGAGTGCTCCTCGATCATCTCGCGGATCGCCTTGCTGGCCGATTCCAGCTGCTCGAGGTCGTCGTGGCCGCAGCCTTCGAGCATGCCCGGGATCTCGCCGCTCACCCCGGCGTCGCGCATGAAGCGCGCGTAGCCGTGGGTGGTCAGCGCGAAGCCCGGCGGCACGCGCACGCCGGCACTGATCAGCTCGCCCAGCGAGGAGCACTTGCCGCCGACCAGCGCGACGTCCTCCTTGCGCACCTCCTCGAACCAGCACAGCTGCGGCGCGCCTCCCTGCGCCGCAGCTGCCGTTCCGCTCCCTGATGCCATTGCCATGTTGCCCATCGCCCGATCAGCGCGCGACCGTGATGGCGCCGGTCGAACCGTCGACGCGGATCATCATGCCGGTCTGGATGATCTTGGTCGCGTGGCCGGTGCCGACGACCGCCGGCATGCCGTACTCGCGGCAGACGATCGCCGCGTGGCTCATGACGCCGCCGACGTCCGTGACGCAGGCCTTGATCTTGGCGAAGGCCGGCGCCCAGGACGGCGAGGTGGTCGGCGCGACGAGGATTTCGCCTTCCTGCAGCTGGCGGATGTCCTCCACCGTGCGGCAGACGCGCGCCTTGCCCTCGACGATGCCGGGACTGCCGGCGAAGCCCTTGAACTCCTTGACGGTGGAGGGGTCCTTCACCTCCGCCACCGCGGCCCAGTCGGCCAGCGAGCTGTTGGTGACGCCCCACAGCACGATGGTGAACGGTTCCTGGATGACTTCCGGGGCGGTGCCGATGGCCGGCGGCGGGCTCCACTCCTTGAACTTCTGCATGACGCCCTTGCGCCACTCGACCTCCTTCGGCCAGGTCTGCGTGCCGCGCGGCGTGACGCCGGTGGCCCAGGCGGTGACGACGTCCCACAGCGCCTGCTTGATCTCGTCGCGGCGCAGCAGCCAGACGTCCTCGACGTCCTTGATGATGCCGTGCTCGACGAGGATGGCGGCGACTTCGCGCATCTTGTTCCAGAACACCGAGTGGAACCAGTGCTCGACGTAGAACAGGTGGTTCTCGACATAGGGGAACACCGTCTTGGCGCAGCCGAGCAGCTCGTCGAACTGCTTGCGGTCCTCCTCCTTCTCGATCAGGCCGCGGTACTCGGCGGTGATGCGGTCGCGCTCGGCGCGCACCTGCTCCATCGGCCGCTCGATGTTGACGCCGGCCTTGACCTTCTGGATGTAGGTCTGGATGCCGTTGAGCGGAATGTTCATGGCGTCGTTCCAGGAACGGTCGTGGTGGAACCAGCCGGTGCCCGTCGACACGTTGAACCAGGGCTCGCGCGAGAGGTTGAGCGAGGTCAGCCACTCGACGCCCTTCGGCAGCTTCTTCAGCGCCGCCTCGACCTCGGTCCACTCCTGGCTGAAGCAGACGGCGTTGTCGACGCCCAGCTCGATGGCCTTCTTGGCGAGCTTCTTCAGCTCCTCGTCGGGCTGGTACATGATGACGTCGATGCCGGAGATCATCTGCGTCACGCGCTGCGCCGGAATGCTCGGGAAGAGCTTCTGCACGAAGTCGAGGAAGAAGACGTAGGCGGCATAGCCGAGGTTGAGGAACTCGAAGTGGTACTGCCAGCACTTGATGCCGAGGTTGATCAGGTCGTCGTAGTTCTTCAGCAGGTGGAAGCCCTTCGACTCGCCGATGGCGTCGGTCACCACCTTGATGTCCTCCATGTCGGCCAGCTTCGGGATCTCCAGCTGCTCGAGTTCGCGGATGGTGGCCTCCATCTTCACCTTCCACTTCTTCTCCAGCTCGTCCCAGTTCTTGTAGTAGTGGCCGGCGCGCTCCATGAAGTGCGGCACGCGGCTGCCGATCTCCTCGGGGTTCTTCACCGGCACCGGCGAGATGTAGACATAGCCGTTGATCATGCGGTGGTCGACGCCGCGCACCGGCGGCACCATGAAGATGCGGTTGTTGTACTGCGACAGCGCTAGGTACCAGGCCTCGTCCCAGATGGTGTCGAAGGGATACAGCGGCTCGGGATAGTGCAGGCCGTCGTAGAACCAGAACATCTCCTTCTCGTACTGGTTGCGCGTCGGGTCGTCGGTGACGAACTGGTACTGGTACGGATACATGCGCTCCCAGCCTTCGGTGCCGGGAATCGTCTTGGCCTTCACGTCATGCGGAACAGGAAACTTCATTTCGGCTACTCCTCCATGCGGTGATCGTTTAGATACGAATTTTTTCGAACTTTTCTATTTGTGCCGGGCATGCTTGGTGCGCGGCTGTGCGTGGGAGGCCTATCGCAAGCGATGTGCCATGTGCGTCGCAACATGCCGCCGGCGTGAAGACGGAACGACCGGTCCCCAGTGGCGAAACGCCGCGCGCGGCATCGGCGCCGTGATGCGCGAAGCGCTGCGGCGCAGCAGGCGGCGCGGGTCTCCATAGACCTGCAGCACTTGACGATTTGATGAAATACGCGCGATTGTTGGCGTAGGATTTGACGATTTGGTACATTTGTCCTGCTTTCCCCAGCAGTTTCTGCAATAGCCGCGACAAAAGCCGGCCGGCGACGCTTCACCATTTGATAAAAAAGTCGCATCCGGCACGAAGGAGGAGACAGAAATGCGCAAACTGACCTCGGTCGCCAAGGCGGCCGACGACATGCGCTCGCACATCCATTTCTGCGCCGAGACCGGCCAGATCTGGCTGCACGAGCACCGCATGCTGCTGGTGCATGCAGAGGCGCAGGCCCTGCTGCGCAAGGAACTCATCGACACGCTGGGCATGGAGCGCGCGCGCGGGCTGCTGACGCGCATGGGCTACGCCTCGGGCATGCGCGACGCGGAACTGGCGCGCAAGCAGGCGCAGGGCGTCGACGACATGGAAGCCTTCATGACCGGGCCGAAGCTGCACACGCTGGAGGGCATCGTGCGCGTGACGCCGATCCGCCTGGAAATGGACCGGCCGCGCGGCCGGTTCTACGGCGAATTCCTCTGGGAAAACTCCTGGGAGGGGCAGTGGCACCGCCAGTATTTCGGCATCCACCACGAGCCGGTGTGCTGGACGCAGATCGGCTACGCCTCGGGCTACACCTCGGCCTTCATGGGCCGGCGCATCCTCTACCAGGAGGTGGAATGTGTCGGCGCCGGCGACACCAACTGCCGCATCATCGGCAAGCCGGTCGAGGAGTGGGACAACGCCGACGAGCACATGCGCTACTACAACCCGGAATCCATCGCCGACCAGCTGATCGACCTGCAGACCCAGGTGACGCACCTGCGCTCGTCGATCGGCGAGAAGGAATCGCTGCCCGAGCACATGATCGGCGTCTCGCCCGGCTTCCGCGCCGCCTATGGCCTGCTCAAGCAGGCGGCGGACAGCCAGATTCCGGTGCTGCTGCTCGGCGAGACCGGCGTCGGCAAGGAAGTCTTCGCGCGCTGCCTGCACGAGATGGGCCCGCGCGCCGGCGAGGCCTTCGTCGCCGTGAACTGCGCGGCGATCCCGCAGGAGCTGGTCGAATCCGAACTCTTCGGCGTCGAGAAGGGCGCCTACACCGGCGCGCAGTCCTCGCGCCCCGGCCGCTTCGAGCGCGCCAGCGGCGGCACGCTGTTCCTCGACGAGGTCGGCGACCTGCCGCTCTCGGCGCAGGCCAAGCTCTTGCGCGTGCTGCAGGAGCGCGAGATCGAGCGCCTCGGCGACGCCAAGCCGCGCAAGGTCGACGTGCGCGTGGTGGCGGCGACCAACGCCGATCTGGCCCGGCTGGTGAAGGAAGGCAAGTTCCGCCTCGACCTCTACTACCGCCTCAACGCCTACCAGATCCACATCCCGCCGCTGCGCGAGCGCAAGGAGGACATCTCGCCGCTGTCGAAGGCCTTCCTGGAAAAGTACGCGACCCTCCACGGCAAGCGCCTGCGCGGCTTCACCGACAAGGCCAAGCGCGCGCTGCTCTCCTACGACTGGCCGGGCAACATCCGCGAGCTGCAGAACGTCATCGAGCGCAGCGTGATCCTCGCGCCGCACGGCAGCCGCGTCGAGGCCGAGCACCTGTTCCTCGCCGAGCGCGACGGCCAGCCGAACGAACTCGGACTGGACGCGCATGGCACATTGCACGCCCAGAGCTGGCAGCCGGGCGAAAAGCTGTGCGACTCGGTGCTCAACGGGGTGTTCACCCTGGACGAAGTGGAGTCGATGCTGCTGGAGGGGGCGGTGGCCAAGGCCAACGGCAACCTCTCCTCGGCGGCGCGCCTGCTCGGCATCACCCGCCCGCAGCTCGCCTACCGCCTGAAACGCATGCAGGAAGCGGACAAGGCGCCAACCGCAGAAAATCCGAAGGGCAACGGGCGGGCCAGGACCCGCACTCCCGCCTGACATGAGCGCCCCGCTGCGCAGCCGCGTGCTCGCCTTCCTCGGCGAACACCACGTCATGACGCTGTCCACCGTCGGCACCGACGGGCCGTGGGCGGCGGCGGTGTTCTACGCCCACGACGACCTGAAGCTGTACTACCTCTCGTCGCCGACCTCGCGCCACGCCGAACACCTCGCCGCCGACCCGCGCGCCGCCGCCACCATCCAGCGCGACTACGACGACTGGCCCGGCATCCGCGGCCTGCAGCTCGAAGGCACGGTGCGCGAAGTCGCCCGCGAGGACGAGGCGCGCGTGCGCGCCCTGTACCAGGAACGCTACCCGCTCATCGGCGGCGGCGCCGGCGTGCCGCGCAAGCTTCTCGAAGCGCTCGACAAAATCCGCTGGTACGAGTTCGTGCCGAAGGACATCCATCTCATCGACAACACGCTGGGCTTCGCGCACCGCGAGCACCTGCCGGTCAAATAAGGGGAACCATCGATGTCGCAATCCAGGACACCCGGCAAGGGCTTCACCACCCGCGCCATCCACCACGGCTACGATCCCTACGCGGGCCACGGCTCGGTCAACCCGCCGATCTACCTGAGCTCGACCTACGCCTTTCCCACGGTGGAAGACGGCAGCGCGCGCTTCGCCGGCGAGCAGGCCGGCTTCGTCTACTCGCGCGTCGGCAACCCGACCACCTGCCTGCTGGAGGGCCGCATCGCCGACCTCGAAGGCGGCGAGGCGGCGCTGGTCACCGCCTCGGGCATGGGCGCCACCACCTCGCTGATGTGGACGCTGCTGTCGCCGGGCGACGAAGTCATCGCCGACAAGACCCTCTACGGCTGCACCTTCGGCTTCTTCAACCACGGCCTGGCCAAGTTCGGCGTGAAGATCACGCACGTCGACCTGACGCAGCCGGCCAACCTCGAAGCCGCCATCGGCGCGCAGACGAAAGTGGTGTTCTTCGAGTCGCCGGCCAATCCCAACATGCGGCTGGTGGACATCGCGGCCATCGCCGCCATCGCCCATCGCCACGACGCCAAGGTGGTGGTGGACAACACCTACTGCACGCCCTACCTGCAGCGTCCACTCGCGCTCGGCGCCGACTACGTCGTGCACTCGGCGACGAAATACCTCGGCGGTCACGGCGACCTCATCGCCGGCGCCGTCGTCGGCCCGCAGGAATCGCTGAACCAGGTGCGCTTCTACGGCATCAAGGACATGACCGGCGCCGTGCTCTCCTCGCAGGACGCCTTCCTCATCCTGCGCGGCCTGAAGACGCTGGCGCTGCGCATGGAACGCCACAGCAGCAACGCCCAGGCCATCGCCGAATGCCTGGCCGGCCACGAAAAAGTCGAGGTCTGCCACTACCCGGGACTGGCCGCCTTCCCGCAGATCGAACTCGCGCGCCGGCAGATGAAGCTGCCCGGCGGCATGGTCGCCTTCGAGCTGAAGGGCGGCATCGAGGCGGGCCGCCGCTTCATGAACGCGCTGCGGCTGATCACCCGCGCCGTCAGCCTCGGCGACGCCGAAAGCCTGGCGCAGCACCCGGCCAGCATGACGCATTCCTTCTACACGCCCGAGGAGCGGCGCGAACACCTGATCGGCGAAGGCCTGGTGCGCATCTCCGCCGGTCTTGAAGACCCCGAGGACCTGCTCGACGACGTGCGGCAGGCACTGGCCGCCGCGTGAGGGCGGCACGGCGCCGGAATGCGCCGTGCCGCAGGGACTGACTTTTGCTGGGTTGTTGTCAGGGGTCGAATGGAACAGTTTCGGCCGAAGCAGACCTTCATCCAACAAACCTGGCCTATCACCGGAATTACCAACTCACAAAATCACTATCTCCAATTTTTTTCAGGTGAAGCCTTCTGTCAGGCCTGTACTTGTCCAGTAGATTGACGTCTCGCGCATGCAGAATTGTTCCGTTCTTCTCACTCAACTCGAGCCGATCAAGCAGGGGCTCGATCTCGCCTGGGCGAAACCAGACACCGTAAATCTTCTTGTGTCCTAAAAGCCGGCGCACCAGAAGGTACGAAAGCCATGCCCAGACCAAGAATCCAAGAAGACCAGAAGAAAGCCAGACGTAATAAGGGCCGTCCGGGCCAAGCAATTGCCACCAAGACGACACCTGGCGCCAGTAGGGAGCGATGAGCTGCAGGAGCATATCCATATGACACCCTCCTTTTGTTTTATCCTCTCAGCATTGTAGTCGAAATGTCTGCATGTCCGGTTATAGCGCGTAGTGCTGTGTGAGTCGCCTGGTTTCTATCAGCTCTGTCGAAGGACAGTAATTGAAAGATGAGAAACATTCATTTGACTCGAATGTATTGGCCGCTCAGGCCGAATTCCTTCAGTAACGAGCGCGTACGCTTGCTTCAGCCTCCGCGAAGAAGTCTGTGGTGCCGTCTTCTGGAGACTGATTTGACTGCTATGCTTGTATAGTCGTTAAGGAAAATCTCGACATGCTCTCCATCAGATTGCCCGGCACCGTCGAGGAAAGGCTGAACGCGCTGGCCAGCGAAACTGGACGCAGCAAGACCGCACTGGCGCGTGAAGCCATCCTCGAATACATCGACGACCTCGAGGACTATTACCTCGCCGAAGCGCGCGCACGGCGCAACCGCAAGGCCATCCCTCTGAACGAGGTGGAGCGAAAGCTTGGCCTTTGAGATCGAGTTAGATCCGGAGGCCGTGAAAGACCTCAAGAAACTCGACCGCCCTATCCAACAGCGCATCGTCGTCCGTGTTCTGCGCGTCGGCAACCGGCGCGAGATTTACCGCTAACCTCTTCGTTCGCCGCCCTCCGGCGACTGACTTTTGTCGGCTGCAGCGTAGGTCAGGCTTCAGCTCGCCGATTGTTCCCGATGTCGGCCTGAAGGCCGACCTACAGCTTGAGGCCGCGCGGCTTGCGGCCGGCGCGCTTGAAGAGGCGGTCGTACGCCGCGTTGGGCAGGAGCTTCATGGCGCGCGCGACGAGGGCCATCTGCCACGGCACGACGGCGTAGCCGCGGCCGGCGTCGATGACGCGGGCGATGCGCCGGGCGGCGACGTCGGCGGGGAGGATGAAGGGCATGCGGTACTTGTTCACCGCCGTCATCGGCGTGGCGACGTAGCCGGGGCAGACGGTGACGACTTTCACCCCGCTCGCGCGCAGCTCGACGCGCAGCGCTTCCAGGTAGGTGATGGCGGCGGCCTTCGAGGCGCTGTAGGCGCCGGCGCCGGGGATGCCGCGCATGCCGGCCACCGAGGCGATGCCGGCCAGCCGTCCGCGCCCGGCCGCGCGCATCGGCGCGACGAAGGGGTGGAAGGTGGCGGCGAGCCCCACCACGTTGGTCTGTATGACGCGGCCGAAGACGGCGATGTCCTCGGCGTGCTCGGTGAGGGTGCCGACGGAGACGCCGGCGTTGGCGATGACGACGTCGGGCACGCCGAAGCGCGCCATGAAGTCTTGCGCCGCCTCCTGCATGGCCTGCGCGTCGGCGACGTCGGCGGTGTAGAGGGCGGGGGAACCGGGCAGCCCGCGCGCGATGCCGGCGAGGACTTCGGCGCGGCGCGCCACCAGGCCGAGCTGGGCGCCCCGCGCGGCATAGTGCGCGGCGAGCGCCGCGCCGATGCCGGAGGATGCGCCGGTGATAAAGACGCGCAAGCGCGGCTTACTTCTTCTTCGGCCGCTCGGCGCGCGCCTTGGCGATCAGGCTGTCGAGGGTCTGCATCAAGCCTTCCGGGCTGCCAGTCATGGAGACGGAGGTGAAGTACTTGCCGTCGACCACCAGGGCGGGCACGCCGGTGACGTCGTAGGCCTGGGTGAGCTGGGCGGCGCGCTTGGTCTTGCTCTGCACCGAGAAGGACTTCCAGGCCTCGGCGAACTTGGCGCGGTCGACGCCCTTCTTCGCCATCCAGTCGAGCTGGATTCTCTCGTCATTGAGGTTCACGCGGTCGATGTGGATGGCGTCGAACACCTCGCCGTGCATGCGCTCGAGCAGGCCCAGCGATTCCAGCGTGTAGAAGGTGCGCGCGTTCGGCGCCCAGCGTTCGGTGGGGATCGCCGGGATGCGGCGGAACTCAACGTCCTTCGGCAGCTTCGCCGTCCACTTCCTGAGGAAGGGCTCGAGGTCGAAGCAGTGCGGACAGCCGTACCAGAAGAATTCGACGACCTCGATCTTCTCGCCGGTCTCGACTGCCTGCGGGTTGGCCAGCGGCTTGTAATCCTTGCCCGCCCGCATCTGGGCAGAGGCGGAACCGGCAATCAACGCGAAGGTGAGGCCGAGGAGGCCCAGCCATTTGTTCAAGTGCATGATTTCTCCTGAAATTTAGTTGGCGGCGTCCCTGGTGTCCTTGCCGTCCTTGACTCTGACAACGCTGGCCTGGATTCCGTTCTGCGCCAGCAGCGTGCGGACCCTGGCCATCTCGTCCGGATTGGCATAGGGACCGATGCGCACGCGGTGCATGATGCCCTTCTCGGGCAGGGTCACCTGCTGCACGCTGGCCTCCACCCCCATCAACGCCAGGCGGGCCTTGAGGTTGTCCGCATCGGCGGGATTCTGGAAGGAGCCGGCCTGGAGGAAGAGGGCATCCCCGGCCGGCTTCGGCGCCGCGGCGGCCGGCTTCGGCTCGGCCTGGGGCACCGGCTCCTGGCTGCCGGGCAGGATCTTGTAGAACTCGAAACGCGGCTTTTCCGCCACTTTGTCGCCGGGCTTGCCCGGCAGGGGCTCCGGCACGACCGGCACGGCGGCCCTGGGCTCGTCGTGCTTCTCGGCCGGCGGCCTGGTGCCCTTCTCCTGGAAGGGCAGCGGCGTCTTGTTCAGGTACCAGACGACGCCGGCGGCGATGACGACGCCGACGACCAGGCCGATGAACATGCCTAGGAGAGTGCCGCCGCCTTGCTTGCGTGTGTTCATCGTTGCCTCACATGGATTCGGGCGCGCTCACGCCGATGATGCGCAGGCCGTTGCGCAGCGCCTGGCGCACCGCCAGGCACAATGCCAGGCGCGCCTCGCGCAGCTTCGCGTCGTCGACGAGGAAGCGCTCGGCATTATAGTAACTGTGGAATTCGCCGGCCAAATCCTTCAGGTAGAAGGCGATCAGGTGCGGCGCGTAGTCGCGCGCGGCATTTTCCACCGCTTCCGGGAATTCGCCGAGACGCGCGCACAGCGCCAGTTCCCGCTCGTTGCCGAGCGGCGACAGGTCGGCGCCGGCCAGCGAGGCTTCGTCGCCGCCCCACTGCGCCAGCACGGAGCAGACGCGGGCGTGGGCGTACTGGATGTAGTACACCGGGTTCTCGTTCGTCTGCGACTTGGCGAGGTCGAGGTCGAAGTCGAGGTGCTGGTCGGATTTGCGCAGCACGTAGAAGAAGCGGCAGGCGTCGTTGCCGACTTCGCCGCGCAGCTCGCGCAGGGTGACGAACTCGCCGGAGCGCGTGCTCATCGAGGTCTTCTGGCCGTCGCGGTAGAGCACGGCGAACTGCACCAGCGCCACCTCGAGGCGGCTGTCGTCGAGGCCGAGCGCCCGGATGGCGCCCTTGACGCGCGGGATGTAGCCGTGATGGTCGGCGCCCCAGATGTCGATGATCTTCCCGAAGCCGCGCTCGTACTTGTTGAGGTGGTAGGCGATGTCCGAGGCGAAGTAGGTGTACAACCCGTTCTCGCGCTGCACGACGCGGTCCTTTTCGTCGCCGAATTCGGTGGAGCGGAACCACCTGGCGCCGTCCTGCAAATAAACGTGGCCGCGCTGCTCGAGCTGCGCCACCGCCTTGTCCACCAGGCCTGTATCGAACAGCGAGCGCTCGGAAAACCAGTTGTCGAAATGCACGCCGAACTCGGCGAGGTCCTCGCGCGAGTCGCCGAGCTGCTCGGTCAGGGCGAAGTTGTGCACGTAGGCGTAGTCGTCGCCGAGCAGGCGCTTGGCGTTGGCGATCAGGGCGTCGAGGTGGCCCTCGGCGTCCGTCGCCGCATCCGGCGCGCCGTCGAGCACGTGGGCGGCGTCGCGCCGGTAGCGCGCGCCGTGCGCCTGGTGGATGGCGTCGGCCATGCCGCGCACATAGTCGCCCTGGTAGGCGTTCTTCGGGAAGGGGATGGTCGCGCCGTGCAGCTCGAGGTAGCGCAGCCAGGTCGACAGCGCCAGGATGTCCATCTGGCGGCCGGCATCGTTCACGTAGAACTCGCGCGTCACCCGGTAGCCGGCAAAGTCGAGCAGGCTGGCGAGGCTGGCGCCATAGGCGGCGCCGCGGCCGTGGCCGACATGCAAGGGCCCGGTCGGATTGGCCGAGACGAACTCGACCTGGACCTTCTGCCCGCCGCCGAGTGCGCTGCGGCCGAAGTCGTCGCCGCGCCCGAGCACGGTACGCACCACTTGCAGCTTGGCCGCCGGGGCGAGGGTGAAGTTGATGAAGCCGGCGCCGGCCACTTCGGCCTTGGCGACGAGCGGCGAGGCCGGCAGTTCGGCCAGCAGGCGGCCGGCGATGTCGCGCGGATTGAGCTTGAGCGGCTTGGCCAGCTGCAGGGCGAGGTTGCTGGCGAAGTCGCCATGCGAGGCCTGCTTGGGCCGCTCCAGCGTGATGGCGGCGTCGCGGCTGTCCGGCGCCACGCTCTCCAGCGCCGCGCGCAACAGGGCCGTCAGTTCGGATCGGATGTCTGCTGCCATATCAATATCCAGGAAAGCGCGGATTATACCTTCCCGCCCTCCCGCGCTGGCCGTGGCGTCCTGCTAAATATGGGTAAAATCGGCGTTTTCCCGAATACGCCGACACCTTGCGCTTCTTCCGCCTCCTGAAAATCGTCAGCGTCGGCCTGCGCTTCGGCCTCGACCAGCTGGTGCTCGACCACGCGCCGACCGAGCGGCTGGCGCGCCTGCTGCGCGCCGTGCTGTTCTGGCGCGACCTGTCGGCGCCGCGCGCCGAGCGGCTGCGCCTGGCGCTGGAGGCGCTGGGGCCGATCTTCGTCAAGTTCGGCCAGGTGCTGTCGACGCGGCGCGATCTGCTGCCGGTCGACCTCGCCGACGAGCTGGCCAAGCTGCAGGACCAGGTGCCGCCCTTCCCCTCGGCGCAGGCCGTGGCGGTGCTGGAACGGGCCTTCGGCAAACCCGTGTCGGAAGTGTTCGCCGGCTTCGGCGCCGAGCCGGTGGCCAGCGCCTCGGTGGCGCAGGTGCACTTCGCCGTCCTGCCCGACGGGCGCGAAGTGGCGGTGAAGATCCTGCGGCCGGGCATCGAGCGGGTGATCGCCCACGACGTCGGCCTGCTCGATGCCGGCGCCGGACTGATCGAGATGCTCTGGCCGGATGGCCGGCGGCTGAAGCCGCGCGAAGTGGTGGCGGAATTCGCCAAGCACCTCGAGGACGAGCTGGACCTGATGCGCGAAGCTTCCAACTGCGCGCAGCTGCGGCGCAACTTCCTGCATTCGCCGCTGCTGGCGGTGCCGGAGGTGCACTGGGACTGGTGCTCGGCGCAGGTGATGGTGATGGAGCGCATGCATGGCACGCCGATCGGCCAGGTCGAGGCGCTGCGCGCCGGCGGCGTCGATTTGAAGGCACTCTCGCGCGCCGGCGTCGAGATCTTCTTCACCCAGGTCTTCCGCGACGGCTTCTTCCACGCCGACATGCACCCGGGCAACATCCTCGTCACGCCGGCCGGGCAGTACGTCGCCCTCGACTTCGGCATCATGGGCACGCTCACCGAGGTCGACCAGAACTACCTCGCGCAGAATTTCCTCGGCTTCTTCCGCCGCGACTACAAGGCGGTGGCGCAGGCGCACATCGACGCCGGCTGGGTGCCGGCCGACACGCGCCTCGACGAGTTCGAGGCCGGCATCCGCGCCGTCTGCGAGCCGGTGTTCGACCGGCCGCTGAAGGACATCTCCTTCGGCAAGACGCTGCTGCGCCTCTTCCAGACCGGGCGCCGCTTCAACGTCGAGATCCAGCCGCAACTCGTCATGCTGCAGAAGACGCTGCTCAACATCGAGGGTCTCGGCCGCCAGCTCGACCCGGAGCTCGACCTGTGGACCACGGCGAAGCCCTTCCTCGAGCGCTGGATGGCCGAGCGCGTCGGCCTCAAGGCGCTGGCCAACAACCTGAAGCGCGAGGCGCCGCAGTGGGCGGCGCTGCTGCCGCAGCTGCCGCGCCTGCTGCACCGCGCGCTCGACCAGGAACCGCTGCGCGTCCTGCGCGACGAGGTGGCGCGCCTGCAGGCGGAGCAGCAGCGGCAGACGGCCTGGCTGAAGGTCGCCGCGGCGTTGCTCGCCGGCATTCTCGTGGTGCAGCTCGTTTCGCTATAATCCGCCGTCCCTTGCAGACTGACTTTTCGCCGCCGCCATGCTGCTCTGGTTCGTGATCCTCTACCTGATGGTTTCCGTGGGCATCGGCCTGCTCGCCGCGACGCGCGTGCACAACGCCAAGGACTTCGCCGTCGCCGGCCGTTCGCTGCCGCTGCCGGTGGTGACCGCCACGGTGTTCGCCACCTGGTTCGGCGCGGAAGCCGTGTTCGGCGTCTCGGCCACCTTCGTCAAGGAGGGGCTGACCGGCGTGGTCGCCGACCCCTTCGGTTCGTCGATGTGCCTGGTCATCGCCGGCATCCTCTTCTCGCGCTACCTCTACAAGCTCAACATCCTCACGCTCGGCGACTTCTACCGCATGCGCTACAACCGCACGGTCGAGGTGCTGACGACGATCTGCATCGTCGCCTCCTACCTGGGCTGGGTGGCGGCGCAGATCAAGGCGCTCGGCCTGATCTTCTTCGTCGTCACCGACGGAGCGGTGAGCCAGCAGGCCGGCATGATCCTCGGCGCGGCCATCGTCGTCACCTACACCACCTTCGGCGGCATGTTCTCGGTGGCCATCCTCGACTTCGTGCAGATGGCCGTTTCGATGGGCGGCCTGCTGTTCATCGCCTGGGTCGTCAGCGGCAAGGTGGACGGCGGCGGCGCGGCGGTCATCTCCCACGCCAGCCTGGCCGGCAAGCTCGACTTCTTCCCCGAGATGGATCCGCTGAAGTGGATCGCCTTCCTCGGCGCCTGGGTCACCATGATGCTCGGCTCGATCCCGCAGCAGGACGTCTTCCAACGCGTCACCTCGGCGAAGAGCGCCAAAATCGCGCTGTGGGGCTCCATTCTCGGCGCCTCGATCTACTTTTGCTTCACCTTCGTGCCGATGTTCATCGCCTACTCGGCGACGCTGATCGACCCGGACATGTTCGGCAAGCTGATCGAGGAGGACTCCCAGCTCGTGCTGCCGACGCTGGTCCTGCAGCACATGCCGCTGGCCGCGCAGGTGCTGTTCTTCGGCGCCGTGCTCTCGGCGATCATGAGCTGCTCCTCCGCCACGCTGCTGGCCCCGTCCGTCACCTTCGCCGAGAACGTGATCAAGGGCTTCTACCCGAAGATGGGCGACCACCGCTTCCTCTGGGTAATGCGCGCGACGCTGGTCGGCTTCGCCTCGCTGGTGCTGGCCTTCGCGCTGAATTCCGAATCGTCGATCTTCGAGATGGTCGAGAACGCCTACAAGGTCACGCTGGCCGGCGCCTTCGTGCCGCTGGTCGTCGGCATCTTCTGGAAGCGCGCCACCTCGCAGGGCGCGCTGGCGGCGATCTTCGGCGGCATCCTGTCGTGGCTGATGATCGAGCTGATGATCGGCGAGGACAGCCCGGTGCCGCCGCAGCTGATCGGCCTGGGCGTGTCGTTCCTCGGCATGGCCGCCGGCTCGCTGCTGCCGCAGTGGGTCGGCCATCCGACCCCCGCGCCGGCCCTCCACGGCCACCACGCCGCGGCGGAAACGCATCACGTGCCGCACGACGGCGAGCGCCGCCATCCGCACTGACCCACTGGCCATGCCGGCACCGCCCGGTTTCCGCCGCTTCAAGACGGCCGTCTACGCGCTGCTGGCGGCAAACCTGGCGCTGTATGCGCTGTTCGGCTCGGCCAACGAGCTCGTCGACAGCATCGCCTGGGTTGCCCTGCTGGCGCTGTTCGAAATCGAGACGGCGCACGGCGCGCGCCTGTCGACGCGCGAGGTCCGGCTGGTGCATGTGCTGCGCCTCCTCGCCGGCGCCGGCGTGCTGGCGGCGGCCGTCGGCTATGTCGCCGAGGCGGAGTGGCTCGACGCGGCCAACGCCTGGCTGTGGGTCGCCGTGGTGGTCCTGCTCGAGATCGAGGTGCGCGCACCGCGGGCGGTGGGACGGCGGCGCGAATCCTTCCTCATCGCCGCCGTGGTGCTCTACTCGGCCCTGCTCCTGCCGGTGCCGGTGTGGGCCTGGCAGGGCGCATGGCTGGACGCCTGGGACGCGGCGCTCTGGCTGGCGGCCTTCTTCGCCATCGAACTGAACGTGCTGGGCTATGCTGTGAAATCATGAAAAGCCCGCATTCGCCCCTCGCGCTCTACCTCGCCGTCGCCTACGCGTTGCTGGTGGCCTATGCCAGCCTGCATCCGTTGTCCGGCTGGCGCGACACAGGCGCGCCGGTCCTCGGTTTCCTCTCGGCGGCCTGGCCGCGCTACCACACCGGCTTCGACCTGGCGGCCAACATCCTCGCCTACGTGCCGCTCGGCTTCCTGATCGTGCCGGCGCTGCAGGGACGCCTGGGCATCGTCGCGGCGGCACTGCTCGCCGTGCTGATCGGCGGCGGCCTCAGCCTCGGGGTGGAAATCCTGCAGAACTTCCTGCCCAGCCGCGTGCCCTCCAACATCGACCTCGCCTGCAACGCCATCGGCGCCATGATCGGCGCGGCGGCCGGCATGAACTGGGGCCGCGAGCTGGTCGACGGCGGGCGCCTGCACCGCCTGCGCAGCCGCCTCGTCCAGCGCGGCCATGCGGCCGACTTCGGCCTGGTGCTGCTCGGCCTGTGGCTGCTCGCCCAGCTCAACCCGGAGCTGCTGCTGTTCGGCACCGGCGACCTGCGCGCCCTGCTCGAACTGCCGCCGCTGCCCTATTCGGCGCGGCGCTTCGCCGTCATCGAAGCCGGCGTCGCCGCGGGCGGCACGCTGGCCGCCGGCCTCATCGCCTGGTCGCTGCTGCGCGAGCACAACCGCTGGCTGCCGACGGCGCTGCTCGCTGCGGCGCTGGCGGTGAAAGCCTTCGCCAGCATGCTGCTGGTCAGCGCGGCACAGTTCGCGCACTGGATCACGCCGGGCAACATGGCCGGGCTCGCCATGGGCGCCGGTGCGCTGTTGGCGGCCACCTGGCTGCCGCCGCTGGCGCAGCGCATGCTGGCGGCGCTGGCCCTGCTGTTCGCCACTGCGCTGGTGAACCTGGCGCCGGAGAACCCCTATCTCACCGCCTCGCTGGCCGTCTGGCAGCAGGGGCATTTCCTCAACTTCAACGGCCTCACCAAGCTGGTCTCCAGCCTGTGGCCCTTCGCCGCGCTGCCCTACCTGATGCTGCCGCGGCCGAGACAGGACAATCACGAATGAACGACCCATTGATCGATCTGCGCGACACGCTGCGCGCCTTCGCGCGCGAGCGCGAGTGGGACCGCTACCACACGCCGAAGAACCTGGCGATGGCGCTGATCGTCGAGGCGGCGGAACTGGCCGAGCACTTCCAGTGGATCACCCCCGAGGAAAGTCAGTCGCTGCGGGACGGCGAAAAGCGCGAGGCCATCCACGACGAGCTGGCCGACGTGCTGATCTACCTGGTCGAGCTGGCCGACACGCTGGGCGTCGACCTCGCCGCCGCGGCGCGCGCCAAGATCGCCAAGAACGCCCTGAAGTATCCGGTGGAGAAGGCGCGCGGCAACGCGAAGAAATACGACGAACTATGACCAAAGGAAATCCCGAGGGATAATCGGGCATTCCCTGGAGAGAGCAATGAGCTACTTTAAACACCACGTTTTCTTCTGCACCAACCAGCGCGCACCCGGCGAGACGTGCTGCAACAGCCACGGCGCCCAGGCCATGCGCGACTACTGCAAGGACAAGGTCAAGGCGATGGGCGGCAAGATCGCCGGCAAGGTGCGCATCAACAGCGCCGGCTGCCTAGATCGATGCGAGAAGGGGCCGGTGGTCGTCGTCTATCCCGAGGCGGTCTGGTACACCTACGTCGACCAGGAGGACATCGACGAGATCGTCGAATCGCACCTCGCCCAGGGCAAGGTCGTCGAGCGCCTGAAGATCGACTGATGTCGAAGCACGAGCGCGTCCTGCTCGACGGGCCGGCCGGCGCCGTCGAGGTCTTCGTCGAGCCACGGGTGGCGGCGACGGGCATCGCGCTGGTCGCCCACCCGCACCCGCTCTACGGCGGCACGGCCGACAACAAGGTGGTGACGACGCTGGCGAAGGCCTTTCGCGAGCTCGGCTGCGCCACGCTGCGGCCAAACTTCCGCGGCGTCGGCGCCTCGGCCGGCGAACACGACCACGGCATCGCCGAGACGGACGACCTCGCCGCCGTGCACGCCTACGCCCGCACGCGCTTCGGCGCCGACCTGCCCTTCTACCTCGGCGGCTTCTCCTTCGGCGCCTACGTCGTCACGCGCCTGGCGAAGCGGCTGGCCGAAGCGGGCGACCCGGCGCGGCGCCTGGTGCTGGTCGGCACCGCGGCCGGCTACGTCGAGGGCGCGCGCAGCTATGTCACCGAGGCGGTGGCGCCCGACACGATCGTCATCCACGGCGACCGCGACGAGACGGTGCCGCTCGCCAACGTGCTGGCCTGGGCCGAGCCGCTCGAGCTGGCGGTGAGCGTGGTGCCCGGCGCCGACCATTTCTTCCACCGCAAGCTGCACCTGATCCGCCGCATCATCGAAGCGCAGTGGGCACGCTGAGCGTCTCGGGCCTGCAGAAGTCCTACGGCGGCACTGCCGTGCTGCAGGGACTGACTTTCGAGTTGCGCCGCGGCGAATGCTACGGCCTGCTCGGCCCCAACGGCGCCGGCAAGACCACCACGCTGCGCTGCGCCCTCGGCCTCACCGCGCCGGACGCCGGCACCATCCGCCTGTCCGGCCTGCCGGTGCCGGCGCAGGCGCGCGAGGCGCGCAGCCGCGTCGGCATCGTGCCGCAGATGGACAACCTCGACCCGGACTTCACGGCAGCGGAGAACCTGCTGGTGTACGGCCGCTATTTCGGCCTGGCCGAGCGCGCGGTGCGCGAGCGCATCCCGCGCCTGCTCGAGTTCGCCGGGCTGGCCGGCCGCGCCGACGCCAAGATCAACACCCTCTCCGGCGGCATGAAGCGGCGCCTGACCTTGGCGCGCGCGCTGGTGAACGACCCGGACATCCTGTTCCTCGACGAGCCGACCACCGGCCTCGACCCGCAGGCGCGCCACCTGATCTGGGAGCGCCTCAAGCAGTTGCTGGCGCAGGGCAAGACGGTGCTGCTGACGACGCACTTCATGGACGAGGCCGAGCGCCTCTGCCATCGCCTCGGCATCATGGACCGCGGCCGCTTCATCGCCGAGGGCAGCCCGCGCGAGGTGATCGCCGCGCACATCGAGCCGGAGGTGGTGGAGGTGTATGGCGAGCCGGGCGAAATGAGCGCCGCCGACTGGGCGAAGGCCGAGGCGGCACAGTTCGCCACGCGCGTCGAGGTCACCGGCGAGACGGCCTTCTGCTACCTGACCGAATCGCGCCCGCTGCTGCGCCACCTCGCCGGCCGGCAGGGCCTGCGCTACCTGCACCGCCCGGCCAACCTGGAGGACGTCTTCCTCAAACTCACCGGCCGCGACCTGCGCGACTGACATGAATCATTTCCGCCCGCCCTCGCCCAGCCTGCGCTTCATCCCGGTGTGGCAGCGCAATTTCCTCGTCTGGCGCAAGCTGGCGATCCCGTCGATCCTCGGCAACCTGGCCGACCCGATGATCTACATGCTGGGCCTGGGCTATGGCATCGGCACGCTGCTGCCGACGGTCGGCGGGGTGCCCTACATGGCCTTCCTCGCCGCCGGCGCGGTGTGCTTCTCGACCATGAACAGCGCCACCTTCGAGACGCTCTACTCGGCCTTCTCGCGCATGCAGGTGCAGAAGACCTGGGAGGCCATCCTCAACGCGCCGGTGTCGCTCGACGACCTGGTGCTGGCCGAGCTGGTGTGGGCGGCGAGCAAGGCCTGCCTGTCGGGCGCGGCGATCCTGGCGGTGGCCGCCGCGCTCGGCCTGATCCACTCGCCGCTGGCGCTGTGGGCGCTGCCGCTGGTGTTCCTCACCGGCCTGACCTTTGCCGCGATCGGCCTGATCATGACGGCGCTGGCGCCGAGCTACGATTTCTTCATGTACTACTTCACCCTGTTCATCACGCCGATGACGCTGCTCTCGGGCGTGTTCTTCCCGGTCGAGCAGCTGCCCGCCGCCTTCCGGGCGCTGTCGGCGCTGCTGCCGCTGTCGCACGCGGTACAGCTGACGCGGCCGCTGTTCTTCGGCGAAGTGCCGGCGCAGGCCGGGCTGCACGTCGCCGTGCTGGCCGGCTATGCCTTCGCCGCCTTCTGGCTGGCGCTCGGCCTGGCGCGGCGGCGCCTGCTGAAATAGGTAGAATGGCGCGCCAATGGATGCCCTCCTCGTCATCACCAACTTGCCCGACGCGGAAAGCGCGCGGGCGCTCGCCGTGCAGCTCGTCGAGCAGCGCCTGGCCGCCTGCGCGAACCTCCTGACGCCCTGCCATTCGATCTACCGCTGGGACGGCAAGGTCGAGGAGTCCGATGAGGTGCCGCTGCTGATCAAGACCAGCGCCGCGCGCTACGCCGCCCTGGAGGAGGCGATCCGCGCCTACCACCCCTACGAACTTCCGGAGATCGTGGCTGTCCGAATCGACAGGGGCCTGCCCGACTACCTCGCCTGGGTGGCGGCCTCCACGGCCCCCCAATAAAAGACATATCCATGATCCGTCGACTGTTCCTGCTGCTGTCCCTTTGCCTGCCGCTGGCGGTTTCCGCCGCCGAAGAACTGCTCGAAGTGGACAAGGCCTTCCGCCTGTCCGCCCGCGCCGTCGATGCCGGCACCCTCGAGGTGCGCTACGACATCGCCAAGGGCTATTACATGTACCGCGACAAGTTCGCGTTCGCGCTGGAACCGGCGACGGTCAAGGCCGGCACGCCGCAGCTGCCGCCGGGCAAGGTCAAGCAGGACGAGTTCTTCGGCGACGTCGAGACCTACCGCAAGGAGGTGGTCATCCGCCTGCCCTTCACGGCGCCCGAAGGACTCGAAGCCGTCACGCTGAAGGCCACCTCGCAGGGCTGCGCCGACCTGGGCGTGTGCTACCCGCCCAATCCGCAGACGCTGCAGGTCAGCCTCGCCGCGATGAGCAGCGCGCCGGCCGCGCCGACCGGCAGCGCAATCGATGGCGCCGGGGACGAATCCTCGCAGCTGGCCGGCCTGCTGAAGAACGCCGGCTTCTGGCTGATCCTCACCACCTTCTTCGGCGCCGGCGTGCTGCTGGCCTTCACCCCCTGCGTCTTCCCGATGTACCCGATCCTGTCGGGCATCATCGTCGGCCACGGCCATCGCATCACGAAGGGCCGCGCCTTCGTCCTCTCGATAACCTACGTGCTGGGCATGGCGGTCGCCTACGCCGCCGCCGGCGTCGCCGCCGGCCTGTCCGGCTCGATGCTCTCGGCCGCCCTGCAGAACGCCTGGGTGCTGGGCGGCTTCGCCCTGGTGTTCGTCATCCTGTCCCTGTCGATGTTCGGCTTCTACGAGCTGCAGCTGCCGGCCTTCCTGCAGAGCAAGCTGTCGGAGGAGTCGGGGCACATCAAGGGCGGCTCGCTGCACGGCGTCGCCGCCATGGGCGCGCTCTCGGCGCTGATCGTCGGTCCCTGCGTGGCGGCGCCGCTGGCCGGCGCGCTGCTCTACATCGCGCAGACGCGCGACGCGGTGCTGGGCGGCGCGGCGCTGTTCGCCATGGCGCTCGGCAAGGGCGTGCCGCTGGTGATCGTCGGCGTGTCGACGCGCTCGCTGCTGCCGCACACCGGGCCGTGGATGGAGTCGGTGAAGAAAGCCTTCGGCGTGATGTTGCTGGCGCTGGCGATCTGGCTGGTCTCGCCGGTGCTGCCGGCCTGGGCGCATCTCGGCGCCTGGGGGGCGCTGTCCATCGGTACGGCGATGTTCCTGCGCGCCATCGACCCGCTGCCGCCGCATGCGCACGGCTGGGCGCGCTTCTGGAAGGGCATCGGCATGGTGCTGCTGCTGGTCGGCGCCTCGCTGGTGGTCGGCGCCGTCGGCGGCAGCCGCGATCCGCTGCAGCCGCTCGGCTTCCTGCGCAGCGCCGCGTCGCCGGGCGAGCACGTCGCCTTCGAGCGCGTGAAGACCGTCGCCGAACTGGATGCCCGCCTCGCGGCGGCGGACAAGCCGGTGCTGCTGGACTTTTATGCCGACTGGTGCGTCTCCTGCAAGGAGATGGAGAAGTACACCTTCTCGGATGCGCGCGTGGCGGCGCAGATGCGCCGCATGACCCTGCTGCAGGTGGATGTCACCGCCAATACCGACGCGGACAAGGCGCTGCTGAAGCGCTTCAACCTGTTCGGCCCGCCCGGCATCATCTTCTTCGACCGCCAGGGCCGGGAGCGCCAGGGCCTGCGCGTGGTCGGCTACCAACCGGCGGACCAGTTCATAAAGGTTCTGAATACGGCGCTGGGCGGTTGATGCCCCTCAAACACCGGGGGGCGGTTCGCGGGTAAAATCCGCGTTTCCTTATATTCCCCTTCTTCCAACGTGTTTTCCGGAATCATCGCCGCCGTCGGCAGGATCACCCATCTGCAAGCCCTGGAGAAAGGCCTGCGCCTGACCGTCGAAGCGCCCGGCCTCGACCTCGGCGACGTCGCGCTGGGCGACTCGATCGCCCACGGCGGCGTCTGCCTCACCGTCATCGAGAAGACCGGCGGCAGCTACAAGGTCGACGTCTCGCGCGAGACCCTCGACTGCACCGTCGGCCTCGACGCACCCGGCGAAGTCAATCTCGAAAAGGCGCTGCGCCTGGCCGACCGCCTCGGCGGCCACCTGGTGACGGGCCACGTGGATGGCGTCGGCGAGGTCCTGAAGTTCGAGAAGATCGGCGAGAGCCACGAGCTGGTGATCCGCGCGCCGAAGCCGCTGGCGAAGTACATCGCGCGCAAGGGCTCGATCACGGTCAGCGGCGTCAGCCTGACGGTGAACCGGGTCGACAAGACCGACTTTTCCATCAACCTGATCCCGCACACCGTGGCGGTGACGACGCTCAAGCACCTGAAGGCCGGCGCCAAGGTCAATCTCGAGATCGACCTCGTCGCCCGCTACATCGAGCGCATGCTGAGCGCGGAGAACGAATGACTGCACTTTCCCCCATCAAGGACATCATCGCCGACATCCGCGACGGCCGCATGGTCGTGCTGGTCGACGAGGAGGACCGCGAGAACGAGGGCGACCTCGTCCTCGCCGCGGAGTACGTCACGCCCGAGGCGATCAACTTCATGGCCAAGCACGGCCGCGGCCTGATCTGCCTGACGCTGACCGAGGCGCGCTGCCGCCAGCTCAACCTGCCGCTGATGGTGCGCGACAACCGCTCGCCGCACGGCACGGCGTTCACGCTCTCCATCGAGGCGGCCGAGGGCGTCACCACCGGCATCTCGGCGCACGACCGCGCCCGCACCGTGCAGGCGGCGGTGGCCAAGCGCGCGCAGCCTTCAGACATCGTCCAGCCCGGCCACATCTTCCCGCTGATGGCGCAGAACGGCGGCGTGCTGGTGCGCGCCGGCCACACCGAGGCCGGCTGCGACCTCGCCCACCTGGCCGGCTGCGAGCCGGCGGCGGTGATCTGCGAGATCCTCAAGGACGACGGCACCATGGCGCGGCTGCCCGACCTGATCGAGTTCGCCAAGACGCACGGCCTGAAGATCGGCGCCATCGCCGACCTGATCCACTACCGCAACGAGAACGAGACGCTGGTCGAGCGCATCGCCGAAAAGGACGTGGCCTGCGCCCACGGCGACTTCCACCTGACCGGCTACCGCGACAAGACCAGCGGCGACGTGCACATCGCGCTGGTGAAGGGCAAGATCGACCCGAAGGCGGAAACCCTGGTGCGGGTGCACGAGCCGATCACCGTGCTCGACTTCCTCGACTGCCAGAGCGACCGCCACAGCTTCAGCGTGGATCGCGCCATGCGCACGATCGCCAAACACGGCAGCGGCGTCATCGTGCTGCTGCGCCGCGCCAGCTCGACGCCGGACCTCCTCGCCGCCCTGCAGGGCGAGGGCGAGGCCGCCAAGCCGGCCGCCAAGTGGGACCCGCGCCTCTACGGCATCGGCGCGCAGATCCTGCGCGACCTCGGCGTGCGCCGCATGAAACTGCTCGCCAGCCCGCGCAAGATGCCGAGCATGGCGGGCTTCCAGCTCGAGATCACCGGCTACCTGACTCCCGAAGACGCGAAGGCATAAACCCATGGCACGCTACGACGACATCGACGAGTTCGAGCCCGACCTGAAGGGCGCCGGCCTGCGCATCGGCATCGCCATGAGCCGCTTCAACATCGACGTCAGCGAGGGCCTGCTCGGCGGCTGCACGGCCGAGCTGAAGCGCCTCGGCGTGCGCAGCGCCGACATGCAGATCGTCACCGCCCCGGGCGCCCTCGAGCTGCCGCTGATCCTGCAGACGATGGCGCAGAGCGGCCGCTTCGACGCCCTGGTGGCGCTCGGCTGCGTCATCCGCGGCGAGACCTACCATTTCGAGATCGTCTCCAACGAATCCGCCCGCGGCATCACCGACGTGCAGCTCGCCACCGGCATGCCCATCGCCAACGGCGTGCTCACCACCGAGGACGACGACCAGGCGCTGGCGCGCATGGTGCAGAAGGGCATGGAGGCCGGCCAGGCCGCGATTGAAATGGCGAACTTGCAGATGTTCCTCAAGAAATGAAATCGCCCAGACGCCGCGCCAGGGAATTCGCGCTGCAGGGCCTTTATCAGTGGCAGCTTGCCGGCCATGACGTGCCGGCGATCGAGGCGCACCTGGCCGCCGCGGGCGGCTTCGACAAGATCGACCGCGCCCTGTTCGAACTGCTGCTGAAGGGCGCCATCGACGAGGCGGCGGAACTGCAGGCGATGATCGAGCCGCAGCTCGACCGCCCCTACGCCGAGCTCTCGCCGGTGGAGCGCGCCATCCTGCTGCTCGCCACCTTCGAGCTGAAGCGGCATTTGGAAGCGCCCTACAAGGTGGTGATCAACGAAGCCATCGAGCTGGCCAAGAGCTACGGCGGCACCGATGGACACAAATATGTGAACGGCGTGCTGGACAAGCTCGCCGCAGTGATGCGGCCCGAAGAGGCCGCGCGGCCCAACAGAGCCAAAAAACCGAAATCCCTGGAGGAGCAATGAGCAAGGAACCCATCGTTCGCGCCAACCCGCAGACGGCGGAGGACAAGCATCCGAAGCACTACCTCGCCGACTGGTGGATCTATGCCGTCCTGGCCTTTTTCGTCGGCGGCCTGATTTTCATGACCTACGCGCTGACGCTGCGCGGCGACGTCATGACGGAATTCGGCAAACCGGGCAGCAAAACCGCCGCGCCGCCGGGCGGCGCACCGGTGCCCGCTTCTGCGCCTGCCGCTGCGCCCCCGGCCGCCGAGAAGAAGTAACTCGGCGCACGGAAATCACCGTGCCCTCGGAATTCGAGCTGATTGCCCGCCACTTCACGCGCCCGGTGCGCCACACCGTGCTGGGCGTCGGCGACGACGGCGCGGTGCTGCGGCCGGCGCCGGGCATGGACCTGGTGGTGACCACCGACATGCTGGTGGCCGGCACGCATTTCCTGCCCGATGCCGATGCCGAGGCGCTGGGCTGGAAGGCCCTCGCCGTGAATCTCTCCGACCTCGCCGCCATGGGCGCGCAGCCGCGCTGGGCGGTGGTGGCGGCATCGCTGCCGGCCGCCGACGAAACCTGGATCGCCGCCTTCGCGCGCGGCTTCTTCGCCTGCGCCGAAGCTTTTGAAGTCGACGTCATCGGCGGCGACACCACGCGCGGGCCGCTCAACCTCGCGCCGACCGTCTTCGGCGAGGTGCCGCAGGGGCAGGCGCTGACCCGAGCCGGCGCGCAATCCGGCGACGAGCTCTGGGTGTCGGGCACCCCCGGCCTGGCGGCGCTGGGCCTGAATCACCGGCTGGGAAAAGTCAGTCTGGGCGAAGCGGCGATGGCGCCCTGCCTGGCCGCGCTGGATCGGCCACAGCCGCGTGTCGCGCTGGGCCTCGCCCTGCGCGGGGTGGCCAGTGCCGCCATCGACGTCTCCGACGGCCTGCTCGCCGACATCGGCCACATCCTCGAACGCTCCGGACTGGCGGCGGACATCGAATTCGCCCGACTGCCGCACGCCGCACTGGAAACGGGCGCCGACGCTGCCATCGCGCAGCGCTGCCTGATTGCCGGCGGCGACGATTACGAACTGGCCTTCAGCGCGCCGCCCGCCCGGTGCGGCGACATCGAGGCGCTTTCGGCGCAGCTCGGCCTGCCGCTGACGCGCATCGGCCGCCTGCGCGCGAGTCCGGCCGGCGAACTGATCCTGCGCGATGCCGACGGCCAGCCGATGCCCGTCGGCCGGCGCGGCTTCGACCACTTCGCATGAAGCCGACCTTCCGCTTCCTTTTCGCCCACCCGGCGCACTTCATCGCCCTCGGCTTCGGCAGCGGCCTCTCGCCGTTGGCGCCGGGAACGGCCGGGACGCTGGCGGCCTGGCTGCTGTTTCCCATCTTCAGGCCGCATTTCTCCGAGCTTGGGTTTTTCGTCTTTCTGGTCGCCGCCTTCGCCGTGGGCGTCCTCGCCTGCGCCCGCTGCGGCCGCGACCTGGGGGTGGTCGACCACGGTTCCATCGTCTGGGACGAGATCGTGCCGTTCTGGCTGGTGCTGCTGATGACTCCGGATGGCTGGCTCTGGCAACTGGCCGCCTTCATCTGGTTCCGCTTCTTCGACATCACCAAGCCGCAACCGGCGCGCTGGATCGACGGCCACATGAAGCACGGCTTCGGCGTCATGCTCGACGACCTGGTGGCGGCCGGCTATACCTTATTGGTGCTCGCGCTCTTCAAAGTGCTGTTCAATGGATAAGGAACTGGAAGACCTGTCGGTGCGCGTCGGGCAAGCCCTGCTCGACCGCAAGTCAATGCTCGCTTGCGCGGAATCCTGCACGGGCGGCTGGGTTGCCGAAGTGGTCACGGCGACCGGCGGCAGTTCGCAGTGGTTCGAGCGCGGCTTCGTCACCTATTCCAACGCCGCCAAGCAGGAACTGCTCGGCGTGAAGGCCGACACCCTGCGACGGGACGGCGCCGTCAGCGAGGCCGTCGTGCAAGAGATGGCGGCCGGAGCGCTCAGGCGCAGCCACGCCCACGCCGCCCTGGCGATTTCGGGTGTGGCGGGCCCTTCGGGTGGCTCACCGGGTAAGCCAGTGGGCACCGTATGCTTTGCCTGGGTCCTGCGGGGCGGGGAGCCGACGGCGGAGACGATGCACTTCTCCGGCGACCGCGAAGCGGTTCGCAAACAGTCGGTGGTCCATGCCCTGCGAGGCCTGCTCCGGAGGCTTGCCGAAGCGAGCGCTAACATCGATGCAAGCAATTGATTTGTTGATGTTTTAATTGGCGTTTCGCCCGAGAGCCGACCCGGCAAAGACTGTGCCATAATTCAACCGAAACTCACTGGGGAACCACTATGGATGACAACAAAAGCAAGGCGCTCTCGGCCGCACTGGCCCAGATCGAGAAGCAGTTCGGCAAGGGCTCGATCATGCGCCTGGGCGACGGCGAGGTGGAAAAGGACATCCAGTCCGTCTCGACCGGTTCGCTGGGACTGGACATCGCCCTGGGCATCGGCGGCCTGCCGCGCGGCCGCGTCGTCGAGATCTACGGCCCGGAATCCTCCGGCAAGACGACCCTGACCCTGCAGGTCATCGCCGAGATGCAGAAGCTCGGCGGCACCGCCGCCTTCATCGACGCCGAGCACGCCCTCGACCCGCAGTACGCCCAGAAGCTCGGCGTGAACGTCGGCGACCTGCTGATCTCCCAGCCCGACACCGGCGAACAGGCGCTGGAAATCGCCGACATGCTGGTGCGCTCCGGCGGCATCGACGTGGTGGTGATCGACTCGGTCGCGGCGCTGACGCCGAAGGCCGAGATCGAGGGCGAGATGGGCGACCAGCTGCCCGGCCTGCAGGCGCGCCTGATGAGCCAGGCCCTGCGCAAGCTCACCGCCAACATCAAGCGCACCAACACCCTCGTCGTCTTCATCAACCAGATCCGCATGAAGATCGGCGTGATGTTCGGCAACCCGGAGACCACCACCGGCGGCAACGCGCTGAAGTTCTATTCCTCGGTGCGCCTGGACATCCGCCGCACCGGCAGCATCAAGCGGGGCGAGGAAGTCGTCGGCTCCGAGACGCGGGTGAAGGTGGTGAAAAACAAGGTGGCGCCGCCCTTCCGCCAGGCAGAATTCGACATCCTCTACGGCGAGGGCATCTCGCGCGAGGGCGAGATCATCGAGCTCGGCGTGCTGCACAAGCTGGTGGAGAAGTCCGGCGCCTGGTATGCCTACAACGGCGAGCGCATCGGCCAGGGCAAGGACAACGCCCGCGAGTATCTCAAGGAGCATCCCGAGATGGCGCGCGAAATCGAGAACAAGGTGCGCGCCGCGGTCGGCGTGGCCGAGCATCAGGCCGCCGTCGCGGCCGAGGCTTGAGCGGAGATCTGAAAGGCAAGGCGCTGCGAATGCTCGCCCGGCGCGAGCATTCCCGCGCCGAACTGGCCAGGAAACTCGCCGCCGAAGGAACCCGGGAAGACATCCACGCCGTGCTCGACCAGCTCGAACGCTCCGGCCTGCTCTCCGACGCGCGCTTCGCCGAGACCTTCGTCTCGTCGCGCGCGGCGCGCGTCGGCAACGCCCGGCTCCGCCACGACCTGCGCGCCAGGGGCATCGCCGACGAGGTCATCGCCGCGGCGCTGCCGGCGGAAGCGGACAGCGAGACCGAGCGGGCGCGCGAGGTCTGGCGGCGCAAGTTCGATGCGCCGCCGGTCGACCGCGCCGACTACGCGCGACAGGCGCGCTTCCTGCAACAACGCGGCTTCGCCGTCGACATCATCCGCAAGGTGCTCAAGGAACGAGAAGAATGAGTCTGCTCAAGGTCACCGGACTGAGAAAGAAGTACAAGGCGCGCACCGTCGTCAAGGACGTTTCCTTCGAGGTGAGAAGCGGCGAGGTGGTCGGCCTGCTCGGCCCCAACGGCGCCGGCAAGACCACCTGCTTCTACATGATCGTCGGCCTGGTCGGCGCCGACGGCGGGGAGATCGACATCGACGGCGAGGTGCTGACGCACATGCCGATCCACCGCCGCGCCAGGCTCGGCCTGTCCTACCTGCCGCAGGAAATCTCGGTGTTCCGCAAGCTCAACGTGGCGGAGAACATCCGCGCCGTGCTGGAATTGCAGCCGCTCACCGAGGAGCAGATCGAACAGCGCCTGGAGGATCTCCTGGCCGAGCTGCACATCAGCCACCTGCGGGACAATGCGTCCATCTCCCTGTCCGGCGGCGAACGGCGGCGCGTCGAGATCTGCCGGGCGCTGGCCACCAGCCCGCGCTTCATCCTGCTCGACGAGCCCTTCGCCGGCGTCGACCCGATCGCCGTGCTCGACATCCAGAAGATCATCCGCTTCCTCAAGGAACGCGGCATCGGCGTGCTCATCACCGACCACAACGTGCGCGAAACGCTCGGCATCTGCGACCATGCCTACATCATCAACGAGGGGGAAGTGCTGGCGGCGGGCAAGCCGGAGGAAATTGTCTACAATGAAAGCGTACGCAAGGTCTATCTGGGCGAGCACTTCCGCCTTTAGAAAAAGGCCCCGGCTCTTGCCGACCATCCTTGTCGGTCGATGAAACAAACACTTCAGCTCAAGCTCTCGCAGCATCTTGCCCTGACGCCGCAGCTGCAGCAGTCGATTCGCCTGCTGCAGCTGTCCACGCTCGAGCTGAACCAGGAAATCGAGAACTTCCTGCAGGAAAACCCGCTGCTCGAGCGCGAGGACGAGCCGGCGCCGGAGGCGCCCGTCTACTCGGCCTCGGGCGACGCCCTGCAGGCGCCCACGGAATCCCTCGACGGCGGCCTGCCGGAGCCGAACTTCGGGGATGCCAGCCCGGCCGACTGGATCGGCGAAGGCGGCGGCGCCGCCGCGCCGCGCGACGATCGCAACGACGACGAGCCCTCCTACGCCGAGATCCAGGCCGCCGCCACCTCCCTGCGCGACCATCTCGGTACGCAACTGGCCATGATGCCGCTCTCCGAGCGCGACCGCAGCCTGGTGCGGCTGCTGATCGAGGCGCTCGACGACGACGGTTACCTGGCGCAAAGCCTGGAGGAACTGGTCGATCTGCTGCCGGCCGAACTGGAGGTCGGCCTCGACGACCTGCAGATCGCCCTGAAGCACCTGCAGAACTTCGACCCGCCCGGCATCGGCGCGCGCAACGCCTCGGAATGCCTGGCGCTGCAACTGGCCAACCAGGCGGCGTCGAAGACGCGCGACCTGGCGCTGAAAATCGTGCGCAACCACCTCGACCAGCTCGCCGCACGCGACTACGTACGCCTGCGCAAGGCGGTCGCCTGCAGCGAGGACGAACTGCGCGAGGCCCAGGCGCTGATCCGCTCCCTGAATCCGCGGCCCGGCGCCCAGTTCTCCCCGGCCGACACGCGCTACGTCATCGCCGACGTCATCGTGCGCAAGGTGCGCGGCCAGTGGACCGCCTCGCTCAACGGCGAGGCGATGCCGAAGCTGCGCATCAACCGCCTCTACGCCGACATCCTGCAGGGCCAGCGCGGCTCCGGCCTCGCCAGCCAGCTGCAGGAGGCCAAGTGGCTGATCAAGAACGTGCAGCAGCGCTTCGAGACGATCCAGCGCGTCTCCCAGGCGATCGTGGACCGGCAGCGCCAGTTCTTCGAGCACGGCGAGGTGGCGATGCGCCCGCTCACGCTGCGCGAGATCGCCGACCAGCTCGGCCTGCACGAATCGACCATCTCGCGGGTGACGACGCAGAAATACATGGCCACCCCGCGCGGCGTGTACGAGCTGAAATACTTCTTCGGCAGCCACGTCGCCACCGAGGCCGGCGGCGCGGCGTCCTCGACGGCCATCCGCGCGCTCATCAAGCAACTGGTCGGCGCCGAGGACGGCAAGAAACCCCTGTCCGACGCCCAGCTCGCCGAAATCCTCGGCCAGCAGGGCATCGTGGTGGCGCGGCGCACCGTCGCCAAGTACCGCGAGGCGCTGAACATACCGCCGGTCAACCTGAGGAAGTCGATTTAACCGCCGTAAACCAGTCCTATCCCGCCGGGACGGCAGCCGTTCCGGCACCACACCAAGGAGGCATCATGAACATCAACATCACCGGACACCACCTCGAAGTCACGCCGGCCATCCGCGACTACGTCCAGGCCAAGCTCGACCGCGTCATCCGGCACTTCGACCATGTCACTGCGGTGCACGTCATCCTGTCGGTGGAGAAGCTGCGGCAGAAGGCCGAGGTGACGGTGCATGTGCGCGGCAAGGATATCTTCGTCGAGGCCCAGGACGAAAACCTGTATGCCAGCATCGACGCCCTCGCCGACAAGCTCGACCGCCAGGTGCTCAAGCACAAGGAAAAAAAGGCCGAGCACGCCCACGAGGCCCTCAAGCGCCAGGCGGTCGAATAGGCCTCGCCCCCGGTGGGGCTTTCCCGGTATAATCCGCCGCCAGCCAAGGAAAGCCCCACAGGACCGCTCCCAGCCGCTTTCGCCAGCACTTCCCACAGCCACCTGCCGCTGCCCGTAACACCATGAACCTGATCGCCAAGCTCCTTCCCCTCTCCAACGTCCAGGTCGGCCTCGAGGCCAGCAGCAAGAAGCGCGTCTTCGAGCAGGCCGGCCTGTTGTTCGAGAACAACCAGGGCATCGGCCGCAGCACGGTGTTCGACAGCCTGTTCGCTCGGGAGAAGCTCGGCTCGACCGGGCTTGGCCAGGGCGTGGCCATCCCGCACGGCCGCATCAAGGGCCTGAAGGAAGCCGTCGGCGCCTTCCTGCGGCTGGCCGCGCCTGTGCAGTTCGACGCGCCCGACGGCAAGCCGGTGAACCTCCTGTTCGTGCTGCTGGTACCGGAGCAGGCCACCGAGCAGCACCTGCAGATCCTCTCGGAACTGGCGCAGATGTTCTCCGACCGCGCCTTCCGCGAGCAGCTGGCCGCCGCCGCGGACGCGGCCGCCATCCATGCCCTGTTTACCGGCTGGGAAGCCCATGCGGCAGGCGAGCGTCGCGCAGCTATTTGAGTACCACCGGGAGCGACTCCAGCTGCTGCGGGTCAGCGGCAACCTCGACGCACCCATTTCAATCAATCACGCGCATTCTTCCCCGGCCGATCTCGTCGGCCACCTCAACCTGATCCACCCCGACCGCATCCAGGTCATCGGCGCGCCGGAAATCAACTGGGCCACCAAGCAGCACGCGGTGCGCGTCTCCCGCCACATGGAGGAGATCATCGCCGCCCATCCGCCGGCCGTGATCGTCGCCGACGGCTGCGCGATCCCCGCCTCCGTGCGGGAGGCCTGCGAAAAATCGGACACGGCGCTGTTCTCGACGCCGCAATCGGCCGCCGTCGTCATCGACCTGCTGCGCCTGTGGCTGTCGCGCCAGCTGGCCGAGACCGTCGAGCTGCATGCCGTCATGATGGACGTGCTCGGCATGGGCGTGCTCATCACCGGCGACTCGGGCGTCGGCAAAAGCGAGCTGGCACTGGAGCTCATCTCGCGCGGCCATGGCCTGGTCGCCGACGACATCGTCGAAATCGCGCGCGTCGCGCCGAATTCCCTCGAAGCGCGCTGTCCGCCGATGCTGAAGGATTTCCTCGAGGTGCGCGGCCTCGGCGTACTCAACATCCGCACCGTTTTCGGCGAGACTGCCTGCCGCCGCAAAATGAAGCTGAAGCTGATCGTAAACCTGCTGCGGCCCCAGAAGGGCGCGGTGGAGATCGACCGCCTGCCGCTGGGCGCCGAGGCCCACGAGATCCTCGGCGTGCCGGTGCGCAAGGTCAGCATCCCGGTGGCCGCCGGCCGCAACCTGGCGGTGCTGCTGGAAGCCGCCGTGCGCTCGACCATCCTGCTGCTGCGCGGCATCGACAGCACCCAGGAATTCGTCGAGCGGCACAAGCAGGCGATGGACGACGGCGACGGCGCGGCCGGCTGAGCGCGCCGGCAGCCGGCCGGCGCGGTTGTACGCCGGCGGCTTTTTTGCCACAATCATTCCCCTTGCATTACGCCGCCCGCCGAGAACGCCCATGCGCCGCAGCCGTTTTCCGTTCGCCGTCCCCTACGCACTGACTTTGGCCCTGGCCTGCGGCAGCGCCCAGGCCTTCAAGTTTTCCGAGGAAGAGGAAAAGGCCAAGGCCGGCGACCAGGCCCGCGGCCAGCGCATCGGCCAGCTGGTGTCGACGCCCTGCAAGCAGCAGCTGAAGAACCGGAAGATCATGCTGGTCATCGCCGAGCGCACCTCGAACGGCTACAACACCGTGCAGAGCCGCTACGGCCCGCACTTCCAGGCCATCAACCACCGCCTGCGCGCCCTCGGCCTGAAGACCTACACGCAGGAGGAGATCCGTGCCCAGATCGCCCAGGCGGAGATCGACGCGCACTTCCGCAACGATCCCGACGCCGCCATCGCCGCCTCGAAGAAGCTCGGCGCCAGCTTCATCCTGCGCGGCCTGATCACGACGCAGACCGGCATCAATCCGGTGCTGAAGATCAACGAGGTCGCCGTGCACATGGGCTTCACCCTCGTCTCGGCCGGCGGCAAGACGATTTCCAACGTCACCGCCAAGGCGGATTCCTATTCCGGCACCGACACGCTCGGCATGGCGCTCACTCTGGTGAACGAACAGGCCGACGAGGCGGTGGCCCAGCTCTACAACGACTACTGCCGCCTCGCCGGCAAGAATAAATAACCGGGGACTCCAGCATGAACGCTCCGCTTCGCACCATCAGCCTCGCCCTGTTTGCACTGGCCGGCACGGCCGCCGCCCAGCCCACCTTCGACAGCCCCTCGCCGACCCAGGGCAGCAGCACCTCGCAGAAGGCCAACGAGATGGCCGACAAGGGCATGTACAAGCCGGTCGAGTACGTCAACGCCGCCAGGCCGGGACCGATGATCATCGTCATCCCGGGCGAGGTGAAGAGCAACAACGCCAACTTCGCGCAGAAGTTCGGCCCCAACAACATCGCCGACTTCGCCGAACTGGAGCTCGGCAAGGCCAACTTCAAGGTGCTGGAACGCTCCAGCCTCGGCCACCTGCTGCAGGAATTCCAACTCGCCTACAACCTGGGCGATCCCGACACGGCGCGGAAATTCCTGCAGAAAGGCAAGCTGAAGACCACCAAGTGGGTGATGAAGTTCGACATCCTCAAGGCCGAGCAGGTGGCGCAGGCGCAGGAAGGCTTCAGCGGCCGCCCGATCGGCGCGCTGCTGGGCATCTTCGGCAGCGGCCGCGGCGGCGCCGCCGGCGACGTCGTCGTCAGCTCGGTCGACACCCGCGAATCCACCGGCGTCTGGATCATCGGCATGCGCTGGAAGATCATCGACGCCAATACCACCGAGCAGGTCGCCACCGGCTATACGGAAGAGAAGATGGAGCTGGGCGCGAAGTCGACTTCGGTCCTGGGCTTCTCCGGCGGCGAGGCCGGCGGCCTGACCCTCGACGGCATGGTGCAGCGCCTGGTGCAGAAGAATGTCTGGGAAATCGATTCGAAGCACAAATGAGCCTTCCCCCCGCCCCCCTTCCCCGGGAAGGGTGTGACGGTTGTTCGCGGGCTATGCCCGCTCCATGTGTTGACTGCCCCGCCTTGGGGCGGCCCGGCGGCGGGGCCCGCACTCCGACCGACGCAAGTTGAGGGAGCAGCCGAAATGACCGATTTGAAGAAGCTCGGCAAGTACGAGATCCGGGGCGAGCTCGGCCAGGGCGCCATGGGCATCGTCTACGACGGCTTCGATCCGATGATCGGACGCCGCGTGGCGCTGAAGACCGTGCGTCGCGACCAGCTCGATCGCACCGAGGTCGAGGAGATTCTCGCCCGCTTCAAGCGCGAGGCGCAGGCCGCCGGCCGGCTCAACCACCCGAACATCGTGCAGATCTACGAGTATGGCGAAGACGAGGGCACCGCCTTCATCGCCATGGAGTTCGTCGAGGGACGCGAGCTGAAGGATTATTTCGACGCCGACGAGCGCTTCCCGATGGCCGAGATCGTGCGCATCATGGGCCAGCTGCTCGAGGCGCTCGACTACTCGCACAAGAACGGCGTCGTGCATCGCGACATCAAGCCCGCCAACATCATCCTGCTCAAGGACGGCACGGTGAAGGTGGCCGACTTCGGCATCGCCCGCGTCGAGTCCTCCAACCTCACGCAGGCCGGCTCGGTGCTGGGCACGCCCAGCTACATGTCGCCCGAGCAGTTCATGGGCCAGACCGTCGACGGCCGCTCCGACCTGTTCTCGGCCGGCGTCATCCTCTACCAGTTCCTCACCGGCGAAAAGCCGTTCACCGGCGCGCTGACCACCATCATGCACAAGGTGCTGAAGGAGGAGCCGGCCGCCCCCTCGGCGCTCAACGTCCAGGTGCCGCGGCCTTTCGACGCCCTCATCCGCAAGGCCCTGGCGAAGCGCCCCGACGAGCGTTTCCAGAACGGCCGCGAATTCGCCATCGCCCTGAAGATGGCGGCGGCCGGCCAGGCCGTGCCGGGCGACGGCGACGCCACCTTGGTCAACGATGCCGAGGCGACGCTTGCCATGGAGCGGCCGGCCGCGTCGCCGAAGGCCGCTGCGCCCGCTGCCGCCGCGACACCGGCACCGGCGAAGAAATCCTCGCCCGGCTTGGCGCTGGCCCTCGTCGCCGGCATCGCCGTCGTCGGACTGGGCGCCGCGGCCTATGTCTTCATGGGCAAGGGCGACGCGCCGCAGCCCGCGGCGACGCCCGCCGCAGCCCCCGCCCAGGCCGGGGCCCCGGCCGCGCCGGCCAACGGTGGCATCATGGTCATCAGCGCCCTCGGCCTGGCCGACCCGTCCGACCCGCGCTACCAGAACGACAAAGGCCTGCTCAACGCCGACCTGCGCGAGGACGCCAGGCGCCAGCTCGTCGAGAAGGCCCTCGGCCTCTATGTCGAGCAGGGTTCCCTCGCCAAGAACTACGCGCTGGTGCGCGACAAGCTGCTCGCCCGCAGCGGGGAATTCATCCAGGCCGTGCTGGAGGAGCAGCCGCCGCAGCTGGGCAAGGACGGCCTGATGTCGCTGGCCACGCGCGCCACGGTGCGCGTGCGCGACGTGCAGAAATCGCTCAACCAGATGTCGCGCGAGGAGCGCGTCGAGTTCATCCGCAACAACGGCGACCCGAAGATCTCGGTGGCGATCACCGCCAAGAGCGCCGAGGGCGACCCTGCCGCGCCGGCACAACGCTCGCCGGTGGCCGAAAACCTGCTCAAGGAGCGCATCCACTCCTTCGGCTTCCGCCTGTGGAACGACGACATGGCGAAGGACGGCAAGGGCGGCGCCGATTTCGCCGTCACCGGCGAGGCGAAGTTCAGGAAGCTCTCCGCCAAGCTGGCCGCCTCCGGCATCACCGTCGAGAAATTCGTGCTGACCTCGTGGACGGTGAAGGCCACCGACAAGCGCAGCGGCGAGGAGATCTACTACAACACCCAGATCCCCGAGAAGACCAGCTGGGCGACGGAGGACGAGGCGCTGCGCGACATCGGCAGGCTGATCGGCGAGGAGTTCTCCAAGGGCTTCTTCCTCTCCCATTTCCACTTCAGCGGCCAGAAGGTGCGCCTCAGGCTGCAGGGCCTGCCCAACAAGGACACCGCAGAGCTGGTGATGCGCGAACTGAACGGTCTGCACAGCGTGCTGGCGGCCAGTCTCGCCTCGGGCAGCGCAAGCGACGCCGTGTTCGACGTGGTCCTGTCAGGCGGACTGGCCAACCTGGAACAGCTCGTCCAGGCAGGCATCCTCAAGCCGCTCAACCACAAGCTCGGCAAGCAATGCTTCAATGCCGGCGCGGGCAGCGGCGGCGAAATCGTCGTCATGCTGGAAGCCGGCTGCAAGGACGCCGCCGTCCTCTCCCGTCTCGACACCCTGCCGCCGGCATCGCTGATCGAAGCGCCGCAGTCGCGGCGCGAAGCGGTGGTGAAGAACCCCGAGACGCTGAAGAAGATCAGCATCTGAATGAAAAAGGCCCCGAACCGGGGCCTTCGTTTTTCCGCCCGCGGGCGGCGTTCAGCCGACCCTGAATTCCACCACCTCGGAGGTCGCGTCGCAGGCATGGCCGAAGCTGATGCGCCCCTTGCCGCGCAGGATGACCTCCTCGCGCTTGAGGGCGAACTCCGCTTCCCCGTCGAAGGTGACGTAGGTGCCGTTGGTGCTCTGGTCGATCAGCACGAACTTGTCGCGGCGGCGCTCGATGCGCGCATGGGTGCGCGAGGCGCGCCGGTCGGCGATCATGATGTCGCTGGCGGCATCGCGGCCGAGGGAGAAGGCGCCGTGGCCGGGATCGAGCACCTTCTCCTCCCCGCCATGCCGCACGGTCAGGCGCGCGGCGACGGGGGCCGGCGCGACGCTGCCGGATTTCATGGTGAGATCGTCCGATTCCTGCCAGATCACCTCGCAGACCCGCACGTCCTCCGCCTTGCCCTTGACCGAGAGGGCGTCGATCTCCCGCGTGGACTGCTGCAGCAGCGTCGGCAGGGCGCCGACCGTTTCGCCGGTGGTGATGATCTGGCCGGCCTTGGCCAGTCCGGCCATGCGCGCCGCCGTGTTCACGGTGTCGCCGAAGACATCCTTGGCGTCCTCGATGGCCGGGCCGAAGTGGAAGCCGATGCGGATGGCCAGCTTGATGCCGCTCACGGGCGGCAGGTCGTCGACGCGCTGCTGCATGGAGCAGGCGGCATCCATGCCCGCCTCGGCGCTGTCGAACACCGCCATCACCTCGTCGCCGATGGTCTTGATGACGCGGCCCTTGAACTGCTCGGTGGCGCGCGTCATGCGGTTGAGGCAGCGCTCGACGGCGTGCAGCGCCTCCTTGTCGCCCAGCTTCTCGTACAGCCGGGTGCTGCCGGAGACGTCGGCGAACAGCACGCAGAGGTTGCGTTCGATTTTGGCGCTTTCTTTGGCGTTCATATGTGCGCTGTGATCCCGGACTTCGCTGATCGGTGAATCATATCAAACATCTCCGCCGCGAAGCGGGATGACGGCGGGGTCGTCGAACTCCTCGGGATCGAAGGCGCGGTCGCCCTCCGGATCGGGCCGGCCGGTGGCCTTCAGGTTGCGGAAATCGTAGAGCTTCGGGTCGGCCAGGTGCGAGGGCGCGACGTTGCCGAGCGCGGCGAAGATCTTCTCGACGCGGCCGGGGAAGCGCCTGTCCCACTCGCGCAGCAGCGCCTTGGTTTCTTTACGCTTCAACTGTTCCTGCGAGCCGCACAGGTCGCAGGGGATGATCGGGAAGCGGCGCAGCGCGGCCCAGGCCTCGAGGTCGCGCTCGCGGCAGTAGGCGAGCGGGCGGATGACGATGTGGCGGCCGTCGTCGGAGACCAGTTTCGGCGGCATGGCCTTCAGCTTGCCGCCGTAGAACATGTTGAGGAACAGCGTCTCGAGGATGTCGTCGCGGTGGTGGCCGAGGGCGATCTTGGTGGCGCCGAGCTCGCCGGCGACGCGGTAGAGCACGCCGCGGCGCAGCCGCGAGCAGAGCGAACAGGTGGTCTTGCCTTCCGGGATGACCCGCTTCACCACCGAGTAGGTGTCCTGCTCCTCGATGTGGAAGGGCACGCCCAGCTCCTTCAGGTACTCCGGCAGCACCTCGGCCGGGAAGCCCGGCTGCTTCTGGTCGAGGTTCACGGCGACCAGTTCGAAGCGCACCGGCGCGATCTCGCGCAGCTGCAGCAGGATGTCGAGCAGGGCGTGGCTGTCCTTGCCGCCGGAGAGGCAGACCATGACGCGGTCGCCGTCCTCGATCATGTTGAAGTCGCCGATGGCCTGGCCGACGTTGCGGCGCAGGCGCTTGGCCAGCTTGTTGGCCTCGTGGCGCTCTTTTTCCGGCAATGCCTCCGGCAGAAGCGCCTCCAGATAACCGCTCACAGTACGATACTCCTGCCGCCGTCCACGGCGATGGTCTGGCCGGTGACGAAGGGGGCGTCGGCCAGCAGGAACAGCACCGTGCGGGCGATGTCGGCCGGATCGCCGCAGCGCTTGAGCAGGGTGCGCGAGACGACGCCGGCCTGGGCGGCGGCGTCGAAGGAGCCGTCCTCCGGCCACAGGATCGGGCCGGGCGCGACGGCGTTCACGCGCACGTGCGGGCCCAGTTCCAGGGCCAGCGCCCGGGTCAGCCCGGACAGGCCGGCCTTGGCGGCGCAGTAGAGCGGAAAGTTCTTCAGCGGCCGCGCGTCGTGGATGTCGGTGATGTTCACGATGGCGCCGCGCGCCGCGGCCAGATGCGGCGCCGCCGCCTGCGCCAGGAACAGCGGCGCCTTGAGGTTGGTGCCGACGAGGTCGTTCCATTCGCGCTCGCCGATGCTGCCCATCAGCGTGGCGTAGAAACTGGAGGCGTTGTTCACCAGCGCATCGAGCCGGCCGAAATGCTCGACGACGTCCGCCACCAGCCGGGGCAGGTGGTCGGTCTCCAGCAGGTCGGCCTGGAAAGCCAGGGCCGAGCCGGGGCGGGCGGTGTTCAGCTCGGCGACGAGGGCCTGCGCCGCCTCCGCCGATTTGCGGTAATGCAGCGCCAGGCTGGCGCCCTCGGCATGCAGCGCACGCGCGATCTCGGCGCCGACGCGGCGGGCGGCGCCGGTGATCAATACGGTCTTGTCCTGCAATTTGGAAGGCATCGCAAGGTCCTCTCGAATTTGCGAATTTTAACGGAATCGGGCACATTCGGCCCCGCCATGACGATGCCCCAGCCCGATGCCGATGCCGCGGAAAGCGGCCGCCGGCTCGCCGCCCTGATCGCCGACGAGATCGAACAGGCCGGCGGCTGGATCCCCTTCGCCCGCTACATGGAGCTGGCGCTCTACGCGCCCGGCCTCGGCTACTACAGCGGCGGCGCGCGCAAGTTCGGCGCCGCCGGCGATTTCGTCACGGCGCCCGAGCTCTCGCCCCTCTTCGCCGAGGCGCTGGCCGTCCAGCTCGAACCGATCCTGGCGGCGAGCGCGCCGCGCCTCCTCGAGGCCGGCGCCGGCAGCGGCGCCCTGGCGCTCGGCCTGCTGCGCGCGCTCGAACGGCGCGGCGCCCTGCCCGAGCGCTACGAGATCCTCGAACTCTCCGGCGAGCTGCGCGCGCGCCAGCAGGAGACCCTCGCCCGCGGCGTGCCGCATCTCGTCGACCGCCTCGCCTGGCTCGACGCCCTGCCGGAAACCTTCAGCGGCGCGGTCGTCGCCAACGAGCTGCTCGACGCCCTGCCGGTGAATATCGTCGCCTGGCGCGAGGACGGCATCTACGAGCGCGGCGTCGCATTTGAGAACGGCGCCTTCGCCTGGCAGGAACGGCCCGCCGCCGGCGCCCTGCTCGCCGTGGCGCAGGGACTGACTTTTGTTTCGCCGCCCTACGTTTCGGAAATCGCCCTCGCCGCGCGCGCCTGGGTCGCCGAGTGGGGGCGCAGCCTGCAGCGCGGCGCGCTGCTGCTGATCGACTACGGCTTCCCGCAACGCGAGTACTACCACCCGCAGCGCGCCGAGGGCACGCTGATGTGCCACTATCGCCACCACGCCCACGGCGACCCGTTCTGGCTACCCGGGCTGAACGACCTCACCGCCCATGTCGATTTCACCGCCGTCGCCGAGGCCGGCCACGAGACAGGACTCGACGTGCTCGGCTACACCAGCCAGGCGCAGTTCCTTCTCAATTGCGGCCTGGCGCAGCTGCTGGAAGCGCACCAGGAAGACGGCACGGTAGCCTACGCCAGCCTCGCCTCCGGCGCGCAAAAGCTCATCAGTCCCGCCGAGATGGGCGAGCTGTTCAAGGTGCTGGCACTGGGGAAGGGGATCGATGGGCCCCTGCTCGGCTTCGCGAGCGGCGACCGCCTCCACGCGCTCTGATCCGCCAATCGCAGGGTTATGAAAGGCTTCAAGGAAAAGCCGGCGTATGTCTTTCGTTATATTTACATGTCATCCATAACAGCATAGAATGCGTTCGCTGGCTCGCATCTGGATCGTTTCAATAAAAACATAAAACGATCTGCAGTACTGAAGGGGGAGGAGTGTCAATTCTAATCGCCGGCGGCCATCGCCGAGCCTTGGCAGGATTTCGTTTCCTACATGCCCCAGTGCGGCTTCCACCCGGGCTGCGCAGTTCACCCTCCTCGATCAACTCCTCTACGCCTGGGCCGAAACCACCCAGATGGCCGAGCGGCTGGAGGAGCGCACCCCCCAGTACCGCTTCCGCTACATGGCCTTCGGCGCCGTGCTGCGCGAAGACCACGTCTCGCTGGTCGACGCCTCGGGCGATCCCTACGGCGACAACTACGCCACTTATGTGGCACTCGGCAAGGACATCGCACCGAACCGGCTCGCATCGAGGGTTGTGCGGACGCCCTCGGGAAAAGTCAGTCTCCACAGGACGGCAGGCCAAGTCAGGCGTATATCTTTCGGTCAATTGATATGGCATAGCGGCACTGATAGATGCCGCTGCCGCAGAGGCTGTCGTTGCTTGAGGTGTCGAGGCTTATAGCCAATGGGGACGGTCTGCTGGGCGGAGATCGGGAGCGGCAAATGGCGTGCTGATGAGAAGGTCAGAAGTGAGCATCGGGTGATTACTGTCACTGTACAGGCCGTGGAAAGTCAGTCGCCGGGGAACGGCGGATGAGGCGATACCAATCGTAATTGGGAGAACGATTTGATCCAAAACGTAAAACCAGTGCGGAACAATGATGATTGTTCTGGATTCCGGATTTCACGCGAAGCATTCACAAATATTTTTTTCCTGTTCATTGTCGCAAGCCCGATTTTTACATATTCACTGCCTGAGACGGTGCTGGCGAACTGGCCGTCGGCGGCTGCGTTTACCGATTTAGTCGCCCGTTACGTTCCGGCGATCGACAAGCTCACGGCGCTTTCACAATTTCCACATGTGACCCGCTTGTTCCTTGCGATGCTATGGGGCATTGCCTTTCCGGTGCTCTTGATCTTGGCTCTCCTGACCAAACCCCAACAGAACCACCTGCGCAAGATGGCAGCACCTGAATGGGTAATCTGGACGGGGCCACTGATGGGGGTGGCCTTTTGTTGGGTAGCCCTGTTTATGCCGTTTGTCGACGCCGTCAATCTGCGTGAATTCGATTGTGGTGACACACCGTTCGATGAGGGTGTTTGTCTTGCTAGCACGTCGCGTTTTTGGCTAGGTATTTTCGGCACTACTGTCATTGACCTGCCCCCGTCTTTAGTGCCAGGTCGTGGTTAGTAAAATCCGAAACATAAATCTATCCGATTTCCAGTTCTGTTGCGCTGTCGGGCAAGCTTGCCCGACAGCGCGCCGCGAACTCCGCCGGCGTGAGATACCCCAGTGCGCTATGCGGCCGGCACTCGTTGTAGTCGCGCCGCCAGGCCGCCACCCGCACCCGCGCTTCGGCCAAGCTCGTGAACCAATGCTCGTTCAGGCACTCATCGCGGAACTTGCCGTTGAACGACTCGATGTAGGCGTTCTGCGTCGGCTTGCCCGGCTGGATGAGCTTCAACTCGACACCGTTCCGATAAGCCCACTGGTCGAGCGCCTTGCTGGTGAACTCCGGCCCCTGGTCGGTGCGGATCGCCGCCGGCAAGCCGCGGAAGCGCGCCGCCTGATCCAGCACGCGCGTCACATACTGCCCGCTGATGCTGTGGTCGAGCACGATATCCACGGATTCCTTGGTGCAGTCATCCACGATGTTCAGGCACTTCAGGCGCCGCCCCGAGGACAGCGCATCCATCACGAAATCCATCGACCAGACCTGGTTCGGCGCCTCGGGCAAGGTCAGCGGCTGGCGCTCCATCGCCACCCCCTTGCGCCGCTTGCGCTTGGGCACCGCCAGCCCCGCGCCCTGGTACAGGCGAAACACCCGCTTGTGGTTCGCCTGATGGCCTTCCCGCCGCAACAGCACATGCAGACGCCTGTAGCCGAAGCGGCGCCGCTCGGCGGCCAGTTCGACCATCCGCCCGGCCAGCGCCTGGTTGGCCGGGTCGGTCTTGGCTTCGTAGTTCAACACCGTGCGCGATACCCCCACAAGCCGGCAGGCGCGACGCTGGGAGATGGACGTCTTCTCCTGCATCACGGCAACCGCCTGGCGCTTGGCCTGCGGGGTCAGCGCTTTCCCTTGACAACAACCTTGAGCGCCTCGATGTCGAGCATCGATTCGGCCAGCAGCTTCTTCAGCTTGGCGTTCTCCGCCTCCAGCTCGCGCAGCCGCTTGGCATCCGCCACGTCCATGCCGCCGAACTTGCGCCGCCAGGTGTAGAAGGCCGCATCGCTAAAGCCATGCTTCCTGCACAGATCCTTGATCGCCACCCCGGCTTCCGCCTGCTTGAGGTACCCGATGATCTGCTCTTCCGTGAACCGCTTCTTCATGCCCGCTTCTCCCTTCAAAAGCGGACTTTACTAACTTCAGGCTGGTACTGAAAATGGGGAGCAGGTCATCATGGCAACAGTAGCGATATCCATTGCCGTGATGATTCATTGGCCAAAGATGATCAAAACGTATTACGCGAATAAACCAAATTAAACATCTCGTCCAGGAGGATTCAATGAGCACCAATCCCTCAGTCAGCATCAACGAATTTTCCACCACGATTCAGAGCATCAACACCACGCTGAGCACGGCATTCTCGGATTTTGTGCATTCAATGCAGCATGTGGGCGAAGCCGTGCGCACCGGCGCTATAACCGAAGCTCAGGCGTTCCGTAACACTGCAGATTGGTTCAGCCTGCAGTATGAAACCGCGAAGAATGCTGCGCTTTCTGCGGCGCAAAGAGCAACCACAGCTGGCGATGCAGCCGCGGCAGAGTTCTGGCAGCAACGCGCGCAAAGTCTTTCCAACACGATGGCAAGCCGAATTCCCTTGGGTGACGCGGCCTGATTGAGAGGCAATGCCGCACTTGATGTTGTAAGTTCGTTGCGTGGCTTGGGAAGTGTTCTCGCAAACGGTGCGGCAGCAGCCGGGTTCGCTTACGAAGCAGCACAAATGCTGGATGCGGGCATCAGAGGCGATTGGGATGAGTTCGGAAGAATCAGCACTGGCATGCTCGGAGCGGCGGCATTTGGATATTTTGGCATGGTATTAGCTACTGCATTATTGGCACCGGCTACGGCAGTAGGGGTAATTGGGGTTGGCATTGTTGGAGGAGCATTTGCTGCGTTTGGGCATATTCTGGGAGTTAAAGCGTGGGTAGGGAATACTTTCGACTCCGCCCAGCTCATCTTCCCCCGCCGCGACCCCCTGACCCTAGACCTCGACAACGACGGCCTGGAGACGGTGGGGGTGGCCGCTGGCGTCCTCTTCGACCACGACGGCGACGGCGTAATGAGCGGCACCGGCTGGGTGAGCGGCGACGACGGCTTTCTTGTGCTGGACCGCAACGCCAACGGCACCATCGACTCCGGCCGCGAACTCTTCGGCGATTCCACGCCGCTGGCTTCGGGCGGCAACGCCCTTGACGGCTTCAGTGCGCTGGCCCAGGAAGACACCAATGCCGATGGACGGGTGGACAGCCAGGATGCCAACTGGAGCACCCTGCGCGTCTGGCGCGACCTCAACCAGGACGGCGTCTCGCAGAGCGGCGAACTCTTCTCGCTCGACAGCCTGGGCATCGCCGCCCTCAACGTGGCGGCCACCGAGCACACCCAGACGCTGCCCAACGGCAACCAGGTGGCCGACCTGGGCACTTATGTGAAGAGCGACGGCAGCAGCGGCACGCTGGGCGAGACCAGCCAGATGGCCGACGTGAATCTGGCCGACGACACTTTTCATAGGCAGTTCCCGGACAGCGTTCCGCTCACGCCGGAGGCGCAGAACCTGCCCGACATGCAGGGCTCGGGCCTGGTGCGCGATCTGCGCGAGGCGGCCAGCCAGTCTGCYGCACTCGCCTCGCTGCTGGCGCAGTACGCCGCCGCGCCCACCCGGGCCGCGCAGTTGGCGCTGCTCGACCAGGTGCTCGATGCCTGGGCCGATACTTCCCAGATGGCCGAGCGGCTGGAGGAGCGCACCACCCAGTACCGCTTCCGCTACATGGCCTTCGGCGCCGTGCGGCGCAGCGTTCATGTTGCATTGGTCGACGGCTCGGGCAACCCCTATGGCGACAACGACGCCACCTATGTGACGCTCGGCGAGGACATCGCACTGAATCAGCTCGCAGCGAGGGCTGTGCAGACGCCTTCGACGAAAGTCAGTCTGCGCAGGACGGCGAGCGAATCGTGCTGGCTAAAGTGACATCCGCCAGAGGCGGGTGTCAGGTGAGAACGGTCACTGTACAGGTGATTGCTATCACTGTATGGCCACGAGAATTATTTAGGAGGGATGAGCTATGGGGCTAGATGAAAGGATGACGGTTACACAGGTTGCTCGGAATGCGACAAAAACTTTGGATGGCATTTCCGCATACCTCATTGTTGGATTGGCATGTCTTGCTTTCGCTTACGTTGCCACTAGCAGAACTCTGTTTCCCGGGGCGGTAAGTGACCTATACGGCAATAAGATTATCGAGTTAAGTATTTTCTCAGTTCTAACAACACCAATTTTGTACTTAGGCTTGGCCTATTTCTCTGCGTGTGGTCGAACATCTGAAATTATCAATGCATTTATCTTGCTTTCAGTAAATGCGTACTTGGTATATCGCTTTTTCATTTAGAGGGCTATATGTCGCTATATCTTAAAGCAGTCGAATTTATCTCCAAGATTGAGGAGGTTAGCAGTTGGGGCCAAGCAATAGATAAGTATTTTTCGACTGATGATCCTGTCGAGAAAGCTGCTGCAATCGCAAAGCTTGCTGCTGAAGTTTCACTTGGTATTGCAGTTGCTGGAAGTTTACGCGTAGGGTTTTCGATGCTGCGTCTCGGTCTGGCTGTCTCAGGGCGAATCGCTGAGTGGGAAGCCTTTTCAAAAGCTTATGGGGTTGCTGCTGGTGTTGGCATCGGAGATGCTATTGATTGGATAAATGATCAACATCTTGGGCTTCAGCTCTACGATTTATTGCACCCAGATGAAAACACCCGCTTCGACTCCGCCCAACTCGTCCTCCCCCGCCGCGACCCCCTGACCCTCGACCTCGACGGCGACGGCCTGGAGACAGTCGGGGTTGCCGCCGGCGTCCTCTTCGACCACGACGGCGACGGTGTAGCCAGCGGCACCGGCTGGGTGAGCGGCGACGACGGCTTCCTCGTCCTCGACAGGAACGGCAACGGCCAGATCGACTCCGGCCGCGAACTTTTCGGCGACTCCACTCCGCTGGCTTCGGGCGGCAACGCCCTTGACGGCTTCGCCGCCCTCGCCCAGGAAGATACCAATATCGATGGTCGGGTGGACAGCCTGGATGCGAACTGGAGCGCCCTGCGCGTCTGGCGCGACCTCAACCAGGACGGGGTCTCGCAGAGCGGCGAGCTTTTCACGCTCGACAGCCTGGGCATCGCCACCCTCAATGTCGCCGCCACCGAGCACACCCGGATACTGCCCAACGGCAACCAGGTGGCGGACCTCGGCACCTACGTCAGGAGCGACGGCAGCACCGGCACGCTGGCCCAGACCGGGCAGATGGCCGACGTGAATCTGGCCGATGACACTTTTCATAGGCAGTTCCCGGACAGCGTTCCGCTCACGCCGGAGGCGCAGAACCTGCCCGACATGCAGGGCTCGGGCCTGGTGCGCGATCTGCGCGAGGCGGCCAGCCAGTCTGCTGCACTCGCCTCGCTGCTGGCGCAGTACGCCGCCGCGCCCACCCGGGCCGCGCAGTTGGCGCTGCTCGACCAGGTGCTCGATGCCTGGGCCGATACTTCCCAGATGGCCGAGCGGCTGGAGGAGCGCACCACCCAGTACCGCTTCCGCTACATGGCCTTCGGCGCCGTGCGGCGCAGCGTTCATGTTGCATTGGTCGACGGCTCGGGCAACCCCTATGGCGACAACGACGCCACCTATGTGACGCTCGGCGAGGACTTGTCGCTGACCAACCGGCTCGATGAGAGCTACCGCGACCTCATCGCGCATTGGAACCAGCGCATCCACATCCTGGAGGCCTTCAACGGCCGCTATTTTTTCAGCCTGCCGGAACAGACGCAGACGGGTCAGTCCGCACTCGAAGGCCTGACCGTACGCACCGGCGAGAACTATTCCGAAATAAGCGGCGGCGTCGGCACGCTCCTCATCAGCTATAGCCAAGGACAACTCGATCTGCTCAACCAGAGCTATGAGGCTTTGAGGGAATCGGTGTATTCGGCCCTGATCGTTCAGACGCGATTCGCGAGCCTGCTCGACCAGATCCAGCTGGTCATCGACGAGAACGGCATCCGCTTCGATTTCACCACAGTCACCCAGGCCTTCCACGACAGGATTGCCGCCAATGCGGCGCAGGGCATCAGCGACCTGATCGAGTTCAACCGCCATGCCGGCAATATGCTGCGGGGAATGGGCTGGGAAGGGCAGGCGATGATGGAAGGGTACATGCGCATCCTGCCGATCGGCGCCGAACTGCAGGCCGTCTATGACGAATTCCATGTTTCCATCGAGGGCCAGGCCGGATTTACCGGACGGGGCGGCGCCACGGACGACATCATCGTGGCCGGTGCCGGAGACAACACGCTGTATGGCGACAGGGGCGATGACGTCCTGTTCGGCGGCGACGGTGCAGACGCCATTTGTGCGGGCAACGGCGACGACACCCTGAGCGGGGGCGCCGGCAACGATTTTCTGACCGGCGAAAACGGCTCGGATACCTATCTGTTCGGCAGGGGGTTCGGCTCCGATGTCATCAGCAACCACACCGTCAACGACACGACGCCGGACAAGGTGGATGCAGTGGTTTTCGCGGCGGACGTCCTGCCTTCGCAGGTAACGGTGAGCCGCTCCGACTCGAATCTGGTGCTGAGCATCGACGGCACGACGGACACGCTGCGGATTCTGGATTATTTCTCCCTAGACGGAACCGATCCGCACTACAGGCTGGAGCGGATTGTGTTTGCTGACGGCACCGTGTGGGACATCGAGACCATCAAGGCGATGCTGTTGCAGGGTACGGATGCCGCCGATCACATCATCGGCTACGGAAGTGGCGACACAGTCGATGCCGGCGCTGGCGATGATAATGTCACTGGCGGCACCGGCAACGACATTATAAATGGGGATTCTGGCGACGACGTTGTCTATGCGGGCGATGGCGACGACCGCCTGGACGGCGGAACCGGAAACGACTACCTGCAGGGGGACGCCGGCTCCGACACCTACGTGTTCGTGCGCGGCTCGGGCCAGGACGTGATCTACAACTACGATACCGGGACGGGCAAGACCGATGCGCTGGAGTTCGGCGCGGACATATTGCCGGCCGACATCGTCCTCACGCGCAGCAGCACCGACCTTGTGCTGTCGATTGCCGGAACCACGGACAGGGTGACGGTCCGTTCGTTCTTCGATAACGACGGCAACACCGCCTATGCCCTTGAGCAGGTCAGGTTCGCCGATGGTACGACCTGGAACAACGCCACGCTTTTGGCACTGGCAATCGCCGGCAACGACACGGCGCAGACCCTGACGGGCTATGCGACGGCCGACGTGATCAACGGCCTGGACGGCAACGACGTGATCAGCGGCAATGACGGCAACGACATGATCGACGGTGACGACGGAGACGACTCGCTGCGCGGAGAAAACGGCAGCGACTCGATCTACGGCGGGGCTGGCAACGACATCATCTACGCGGGCGATGGCGACGACCGCCTGGACGGCGGAACCGGAAACGACTACCTGCAGGGGGATGCAGGCTCCGACACCTACGTGTTCGGGCGAGGCTACGGCCAGGACGTAGTCTACAACTACGACACCGAGACGGCCAAGACTGATGCACTGGAGTTCGGTGCGGACATTCTACCGGCCGACATCATGCTCGCTCGCAACGGGGCGGATTTGGTAATGACCATCTCCGGTACTTCTGACCGGGTTACGGTTCGCTCCTTCTTCGAAAATGACGGCAATGGCGGATATGCGCTGGATCAGGTCCGGTTCGCCAACGGCACTGTCTGGAGTAGAACCGCCATGCTCAGCATGTTCCTGCAAGGCACTGCGGGTGCGGACACAATCATCGGCACTGCAGGCGCCGACATTATCTATGCGGAGGGCGGCAACGATCAGATCAGCGCCGGAGACGGCAACGATACGCTCGATGGCGGGGATGGTGCAGACAATCTGCGCGGCGAAAATGGCAACGACTTGATCTACGGCGGGATGGGCAACGATACCATCTATGCCGGCAACGGCAACGATCGGCTCGACGGTGGAACCGGAAACGACTACCTGCAGGGGGATGCCGGCTCCGATACCTATGCGTTCGGGCGCGGATACGGTCAGGACGTGGTCCAGAACTACGACACCGGCACGGGCAAGACCGATGCGCTGGAATTCGGCGCCGACATCCTGCCCGGCGACATTGCCATCACGCGCAGCAGCACCGATCTGGTGTTGTCGATCGCCGGAACCTCCGATCGAGTGACAGTACGCTCGTTCTTCGACAACGACGGCAACAGCGCCTATGCGCTGGAACAAATCCGGTTCGCCGACGGCACCACCTGGAACAAGGCCACGATCAAATTACTGGCCATCGCCGGAAACGACACTGCACAGACCTTGACCGGCTACGCGACGGCCGACGTTATCAACGGCCTGGGGGGCAACGACGTAATAAACGGTTACGACGGCAACGATACGATCGATGGCGGGGACGGCGCCGACTCTTTGCGCGGAGACAATGGCAATGACGTGATCAGCGGCGGCACGGGCAACGATACGGTTTATGCCGGGAGCGGAAGCGATCGTCTCGATGGCGGCATCGGAAACGATTATCTGCAGGGGGATGCGGGGTCCGACACTTACGTGTTCACGCGTGGCTCGGGACAAGACGTGGTCTACAATTACGACACCAGCACAGGCAAGACCGATGTGCTGGAGTTCGGTTCTGACATCCTTCCGAGCGATATCGGAATCACGCGCAGCGGAACCGACCTCCTGCTGTCGATCGCCGGCACAATGGATCGGGTTACCGTCCGCTCGTTCTTCGACAACGACGGCAATAGCGCCTATGCTCTGGAGCAAGTCCGCTTTGCCGACGGCACCATCTGGGACAAGGTCGCCCTCAAGCTGCTGGCGCTCGCAGGCAACGATACGGCCCAAACCCTGACCGGGTACGCAACGGCCGACGTGATCGCCGCTGCGGGGGGCAATGACTCCGTTTCCGGCGGTGCGGGCAACGATACGATCGACGGCGGAGCGGGCGCGGATAATCTGTCCGGTGGTGACGGCAACGATACAGTCAGTGGCGGCGCCGACAATGACTACGTCTATGGCAACAACGGCAACGATGTCCTGGACGGCGGGGCGGGCAGCGATTATGTTGCCGGCGGGGCCGGCTCCGACACTTACCTGATGGGCAGGGGCGCCGGAGCCGATACGGCCTATGAAAACGATTCCACCGCAGGGAATACCGACTCGGTGCTGATTGGCGCGGATGTCGCTGTCGACCAGCTCTGGTTCCGCCACGTCGGATCGAATCTTGAAGTCAGCATCATCGGCACTTCAGACAGGATGACAATCCAGAACTGGTACTCCGGTTCGGCCTATCATGTCGAACAGTTCAGGACGGCCGATAATCGCCTGCTGCTGGATACCCAGGTCGAAAACCTCGTCCAGGCGATGGCCGCCTTCTCGCCGCCGGCCGCAGGCCAGACCACGCTGCCGCAAAATTATCAGGATGCCCTGAACCCGGTCATCGCGGCCAACTGGCAGTAACAGCGATCTACCTTGCCCCCGCCCGGGGGCGGGGGTTCCCCATGACCGATCAGACACCGCCCTTTGCCCTCATAACTGATGAGGCTGCCACAGAACAGGCCTCTGGCGCCGCCCAGGAGACCGACACCGGCCTGATCGGATTGGCCATGCTCGCCCGATTCCACGGCGTGGCGGCCGACCCCGATCAACTCGCGCACGAATTCAAGGAACCGGGTAGGCCCTTCGGCACGGCTCAGATCCTGCTCGCCGCCAAATCCATCGGCCTCAAGGCCAAGGCGATGCGCAGCGACTGGATACGGCTCGAACGCACTCCTTTGCCGGCACTGGCTTCAGACAGAGATGGGCGGTTTTTCATCCTGGCCAGGATCGATGGCGACCAGGTGCTGGTCCAGGACCCTCGCGTCAAACGGCCGCAAGTCCTCTCCCAGGCCGATTTTGTCGCCCGCTGGAACGGCGAGCTGATCCTCTTCGCCTCGCGCGCTTCGCTGGCGGGAGAACTCGCCAGATTCGATTTCACCTGGTTCGTCCCGGCGATAGTCAAATACAGGAGGCTGCTGGGCGAGGTCTTTCTGGTCTCCTTCGCCCTGCAACTCTTCGCCCTGGTTACGCCGCTCTTCTTTCAGGTGGTGATGGACAAGGTGCTGGTCCATCGGGGACTCACCACCCTGGACGTGATCGCCTTCGGCCTGCTGGTGGTGATCGTTTTCGAGGTGGCGCTCTCGGGGCTAAGGAGTTACGTCTTCGCCCACACCACCAGCCGCATCGACGTCGAGCTGAGCGCGCGGCTCTTCCGGCACCTTTTGAACCTGCCGCTCGCCTACTTCCAGGCGCGGCGGGTCGGCGACACCGTGGCGCGGGTGCGCGAGCTGGAGCACATCCGCCAGTTCCTTACCGGCAACGCCATCACCCTGGTGCTGGACCTGTTCTTCTCGGTGGTGTTCATCGGCGTCATGCTGCTCTACAGCGGCTGGCTGACGCTGGTCGTCGTGCTGTCCCTGCCGTGCTACCTGATCCTTTCCCTGCTCGTCACGCCGCTGCTGCGCGCGCGACTTCACGAGAAGTTCAACCGCGGCGCGGAGAACCAGGCCTTTCTGGTGGAGACCATCAACGGCATCGACACCCTGAAGTCCATGGCGGTCGAGCCGCAAATGACGCGGCGCTGGGACAACCAGCAGGCGGCCTACGTCGCCGCCGGCTTCCGTACATCGGCCCTAGGAATCCTCGCGCACGAGGGCGTGTCGCTGATCGGCAAGCTGGTGACGGTGGCGACCATGTGGTTGGGCGCACGTCTTGTCATCGGCGGCGAACTCACGGTCGGACAGTTGATCGCCTTCAACATGCTGGCCGGAAGGGTTGCCCAGCCCGTCATGCGCCTGGCCCAGCTGTGGACCGACTTCCAGCAGACTGGCATCTCGGTACAGCGGTTGGGGGACATTCTCAACGCCCGCACCGAGGTAGCCAATGCCAACCGCAGCACCCTGCCGCCCCTGATCGGCCGGATCGAACTTGACCAGGTGGTGTTCCGTTACCGGCCGGATGCCCCCGAAGTGCTGCGCGGCATCAGTCTCGCCGTGGAGCCGGGCGAGGTCATCGGCATCGTCGGCCGCTCAGGCTCCGGCAAGAGCACGCTGGCCAAGCTGGTGCAGCGTCTGTACGTGCCGGAGCGCGGCCGGGTGCTGATCGACGGCGTGGACCTGGCCATGGCCGACAGCTCCAGCCTGCGCCGGCAGACCGGCGTCGTGCTGCAGGAGAACATGCTCTTCAACCGCAGCATCCGCGAAAACATCGCATTGTCGGATCCCGGCATTCCGATTGAGGCGGTGATCGGCGCGGCGAAACTGGCCGGCGCCCACGAGTTCATCCTGGAACTGCCGGAGGGCTACGACACGGTGGTGGGCGAGCACGGCGCGACCCTATCCGGTGGCCAGCGACAGCGGATCGCCATCGCCCGGGCGCTCATCACCAACCCGCGCATCCTCATTTTCGACGAGGCGACGAGCGCCCTGGACTACGAGTCGGAGCGGGTGATCCAGAACAACATGAAGGCCATCTGCAAGGGCCGCACGGTGATCATCATCGCCCACCGGCTTTCCGCCGTGCGCGACGCCAACCGCATCGTCGTGCTCGACCGCGGGCAGATCGTCGAGCAGGGCACCCATGCCGAACTGCTCGCTCATGAGGCTGGACACTATTCACGACTGCACCGTTTGCAACAAGCTTGAACCATGAGCCCGGTCTTGAGGCTTCACGCCGCTCTCGATCTCCTTAAGCGCTACGGAGCGGCCTTCCGTCACGCCTGGCGCGAACGGAAAGCCCTCGACCCGCGGCCACGTCTGCCGCACGAGGCGCAGTTTCTGCCGGCGGCCCTGGAGTTGCAGGAAACGCCGGTGTCGCCCGCGCCGCGCATCGCCATGTGGCTGATCCTGTGCTTCGCCCTGATCGCGCTGCTCTGGGCGGTGTTCGGACATATCGATGTGGTGGCCACCGCCCCGGGCAAGATCGTGCCCAACGACCGCACCAAGGTCATCCAGCCCATCGAGACGGCGACGGTCAAGGCGATCAAGGTCAGCGACGGACAGGTCGTCAAGGCTGGGGACGTGCTGATCGAGTTGGACGCCACCGCCGCCACGGCGGACAGTGCACGCCTGGACAACGATCTGACGACAGCCCGTCTTCAGGCTGCCCGCGCCCGGGCGATGCTGGCCGCCATCGCCTCCGGCAAGTCGCCGGCGCTGGAGCGGCTGCCCGAAGTGGCAGACGGCAGGCTGACCAAGGAGCAGCGCATCCTCGACGGCCAGTTCGACGAATACCAGGCGAAGCTTGCTCGCATCGATGCCGACATCGCCAGGCGCGAGGCGGAACTCGCCTCTACCCGCGAGATCGTCCGCAAGCTCGAACAGACCGCTCCCATCGCCCGCCAGCGCGCCCAGGACTTCAAGGATCTGGTGGAAAAGAATTTCATCTCAAAACACGGCTACTTGGAGAAAGAACAGGCTCGCATCGAGCAGGAGGCCGATCTGGCCACCCAGAAGAGCCGCCTGAAAGAACTGGCTGCCTCGTTGCAGGAAGCGCGCGGCCAGCGCGCAGCTTTGGTGGCCGAGGCTCGTCGCATGGCCCTCGACAGCCTGAATGAGTCGGAACAGAAAGCCACCGGTTATGGCAATGAGCTGGTCAAGGCTGAGACCCGGGGCCGGCTGATGACGCTGACCGCCCCGGTCGACGGCACGGTGCAGCAGTTGGCGGTGCATACAGTGGGTGGCGTCGTGACGCCGGCTCAGCCGCTGATGGTGATCGTGCCGAAGGACAACCCTATCGAGGTGGAGGCCTATGTGGAAAACAAGGACGTCGGCTTCGTCAACGCGGGCCAAACGGCGGTGGTGAAGATCGAGACTTTCCCGTTCACCAAGTACGGCACCATCGAGGCCAAGGTGACCCATGTCTCGAGCGATGCGGTGAATGACGAAAAGCGGGGACTGATCTTCCCTGCGCGGGTGAATCTCGCGCGTTCAACCATCCGGGTGGAAAACAAGACGGTCAATCTCTCGCCGGGCATGGCGGTGACGGTCGAGGTGAAAACCGCACAGCGGCGGGTAATCGAGTATTTCCTCAGCCCCTTGTTGCAGTATAAGGACGAGAGTTTGAGAGAACGGTAAATCGCCACCCTGCGATGCAGCGAGGAAAGACGCAAGGATTTGCCGCGGCCGATTCAACCTTCAGCGATCAGGCTGCCGGGACACCCGCCCGCACCCGCCGCAACGCCTTGCGTCCTCCGACTGCTTGAATGGGTTAACGACCCGGCACGGCCTTGGGTTGATCTGATTCTGCCGTAGGAATCCGTCCTACTCGAGGACCAGTTTTTCCAGGCAGGCGCGGATCTTCTCCGGGATGGCGGTCGGCTTGTCCTTCGCGCGGTCGACGAAGACATGCACGAAATGGCCCTGCGCCGCCGGCTTGTCCTCGCCCTGGCGGAAGAGGCCGATCTCGTAGCGCACCGAGGAATTGCCCAGGTGGGCGACGCGCAGGCCGGCGTCGATCGTCTCGGGAAAGGCCACCGGGCGGTGGTAGCGGCAGCTGGACTCGACGCAGTAGCCGACCACCGCGCCGTCGCGGATGTCCAGCCCGCCTTCGCGGATCAGGTATTCGTTGATGACGGTGTCGAAGTACGAGTAATAGACGACGTTGTTGACGTGGCCGTAGACGTCGTTGTCCATCCAGCGGGTGGGGATGGCGAGGAAATGCGGGTAGGCGGAGCGGCGTTCGAGGGATGAAGTCATGCCGCCATTGTAGCGGCGGGCGCCGCCACAATGGGTCGGGAAAACCCGTCTACTCCTGGCAGAGGTAGACGTTGCGCAGGAAGGCTTCGGCGTCCCGCTCGGCGTCGCGGCTTTCATGCCGCGCCGGAACCGCTTCCTGCAGCGCCAGGCCGACTTCGGGCCGCGGCAGCCAGTTGGAGAGGAGCACCTCCTCGCCATACTCTTCGCGCAGCTCGATGATTTTCTTCCCCGTGCTCATATCCGTATAGATGACCATGATGACCTCCGCGCAGTGCGTCTCGTGCATCGGGACGTCAACTTGGATAACGGCGGGAAACGGAAAAGGTTGAACGCCGGCGGAAATTTTTTGGCGGGAATCGCCTTGCAAGCGAAAGGGTTTCTAAAGGCCCTGCTCGCCCAGCCAGCCGAGGATGCGCTCGGCCACCTGCCGCCAGCCCAGTTCGAGCATGAGGCCGTGGCCCATGCCCTCGAAGATCTCCGCCTCGACGCCGTAGTGGCGGGCAGTCATCTCGACTTGGGAGGGCGGGATCAGGCTGTCGTGCTCGGCGCCCAGCACCAGCAGGGACGGCAGGTTCATGCGGCTCTTCAGCGGCAGGTTGAACAGGGTCATGTCCCAGATGGCGCGGTGCGACTCGGGCTGCATGCGCTTGTACCAGCGCGCCAGGTCTTCCTTCGTCACCGGCTGGGCGAACATGGCGGTGCGCAGGGTGTCGAGCGCCACCTGGCCGCCGCCGAGCAGGCGGTTGAGGTCGTTCATCAGGCCGGGTTTCTGGAAGGCCAGGCCGAGGGCAGCCGCCCACAGCCCCTGCGGCGGCACCGAGGCCATCAGCACAACACCGGCCGCTTCATGTTGTTCCAGGTATTTCTGCGCCACCATGCCGCCCATGGAATGGCCGATCAGCACCGGCGCGGCGGGCAGCTGTTCGGCCACCGCCGCGACATCGCGCACATAGTGGTCGATGCCGAAGCTGTCGAGCCGCTCGCGGCCGGGCGAGGCGCCGTGGCCGGACACGCTCAGCGCATGGCAGGCATAGCCGCGTTCGGCGAAGAAGGACAGGAAATGCTCGTCCCAGCACCAGGCGGCGGCATAGGCGCCATGGAGGAAGAGCAGCGGCGTGTTGCGGGGACTGACTTTGGCCGGGGGCTGGCGGCTGATGACCTCCAGCCCGCTGAAACGGGCTCCGCTCACTTCGGCACGGCCATGCCCCGCTGCACGGCCGGGCGGTTGGATATGGCCTTGAACCAGCGCAGGACGTGGGGGTAGCTGGCCAGCGCCACCTCATGCCACTCGTGGCGCGCCACCCAGGGGAAGGTGGCGATGTCGGCGATGGAGTATTCGTCGGCGAGGTATTCGTGCTTGCCGAGCCGCGCGTTGAGCACGCCGTAGAGCCGCGCCGTCTCGCGCGTGTAGCGGCCGATGGCGTAGTCGACCTTCTCCGGCGCGTAGCGCAGGAAGTGGTGGGTCTGGCCGAACATCGGGCCGACGCCGCCCATCTGGAACATCAGCCACTGCAGGGCCTCGTACTTGCCGCGGTCGGTGGCGGGCAGGAAGCGCCCGGTCTTGCCGGCGAGGTAGACAAGGATGGCGCCGGATTCCATCATCTTCATCGGCTTGCCATCGGGGCCGTCGGGATCGACGATGGCCGGGATCTTGCCGTTCGGGTTGATGGCGACGAAGGCCGGCGCGAATTGCTCGCCCTGGGTGATGTCGATCTTGTGCACGCGGTAGGGCAGCCTGCACTCCTCGAGCATGATGGAGACCTTGCGGCCGTTGGGGGTGCCCCATGTGTATAGTTCGATCATTGCTGTCCTTTCCTCATTCCCGATGCTGAAGTGGCTGATCGCCCTGCTGGTGACGGTTTTCATCGCCGGCGTTTTCCTGCCGCGGCTGGCCGCCTTCCTGCGCATCGGCCGCCTGCCGGGGGACGTCAGCTTCCGCTTTCGCGGGCGCCTCTACCACTTTCCCTTCGGCACCACCCTGCTGCTGTCCCTGCTCGCCACCCTGCTGTACCGGCTGGTCTAGCGTCCCGCCGAATTCCTGCCAGCCCTGCGGCGTCCACTGGAACAGCTTGCGCGAGACGGGCCGGCCCTGGTGGCGCTCCACCGTCTCGACGGTCTCGCGCAGCTGCCCGATCTTCTCCGGCTCCAGGACGGCGGTGAACACCACGACGTCCCGCGTCGGCATGCCGAGGATGAGGCTGTCGCCCAGCTTCAGCGTCAGTTCCGCCCAGCGCCAGTGCAGGAGCACGCGGCTGGCGGCATAGCCGTCCTCCGTCTCGATGACATACAGCCAGGGCAGCTTGCCGACCTGCTTGACGGCGATCTCGCCGTGGGCGCGATCGAGGTTGGCCAGGGCGCGCTGGTGCAGCCGGTCGATGTCCATGCCCCAGGACTTCATCATGCCGTAGGAGACCAGCTGGGCGCCTTCCTTGAATTCGAGGGCGTACATGATGCGCACGTCGGCGATGAAGTCGCTCGTCACCAGGGCGTTGTCCTCGAACCAGGTTTCAGGGTTGCCCATCTCGCGGCCGATCTTCGCCAGCTGCACGGCGAGGCGCTTGCGCGCCTGCTCCAGGTAGCGCTTGCCGATCAGCACCGGCCGCAGCGCCGCCAGTTCCTCCTCGACGCTGCGCACCGGGGCGGCGGGGGCCGCCTGCTCCTGCGCGGCGGGAGGCGCCTCCGCGGCGGGCGCCTGCGCCAGTGCAGAGGAGGCGCCGGCCAGCAGGCAGAGCAGCAGGGGGAGCAGGGGCTTTCGCATGAAAAGTCAGTCCGCGCAGGACGGCGCGTGGCGCACCGCGGCCACCCGCGCCTCGTGGATGCGCTCGGGAATGCGCGCCTTGTCGGCGGTGGCGGCGGCGATGGCGCCGGCGTCCACGCCCTGCACGGCGACCAGGGCGCGCCGCAGGGTGTCGCCGGCCGGCCAGGGCCGGTCCTCCCAGCCGGGGCGGCCGCGGAAATCGCACTCGCAGGCTTCCAGCAGCTGGCCGAAGCGCTCGGGGCGGCGCAGGGCGTCGGCGCGCTCGAGCAGCTTGACCACGGTGGTGGGACGCAACTGGGCGGCGTCGTGGATGACGCCGTGCTCGCGCGCCGCCAGCACGGCAAGGTCGCGGCAGTCGGCCGGCACGCGCAGGCGCTCCGAGACGGCTTCGGCGAGCGCCGCGCCGGTGGCCTCGTGGCCATGGTGGTGCGGCCACTCGGCACGCGGCGTGGCGCCCTTGCCGAGGTCGTGCAGCAGGGCGGCCCAGCGCACCGGCAGCGGGAAATGCCGCGCCGCCGCCTGGTCGACGACGCGCAGGACGTGGGCGCCGGTGTCGATCTCGGGATGGTGCTCGGCCGGCTGCGGCACGCCGAACAGGCGGTCGAGCTCGGGCAGGATCTTCGCCAGCGCGCCGCATTCGCGCAGCACGGCGAGCATGCGCGAGGGCCGCGCCTCCATGAGGCCGCGCGCGAGCTCCTGCCAGACGCGCTCGGGCACCAGGTGGTCGACCTCGCCGTTGTCCGCCATCAGGCGCATCAGGGCGAGGGTCTCCTCGGCCACGTGGAAATCGGCGAAGCGCGCGGCGAAGCGCGCCACGCGCAGCACGCGCACGGGATCCTCGGCGAAGGCCGGGCCGACGTGGCGCAGCACGCGGGCAGCCAGGTCGGCCCGGCCGCCGAAGGGATCGACCAGCGTGCCGTCTTCGGCCTCGGCGATGGCGTTGATGGTGAGGTCGCGCCGGGCAAGGTCTTCCTCCAGCGTCACGTCGGCCGCGGCGTGGAAGACGAAGCCCTTGTAGCCGGGCGCCGTCTTGCGCTCGGTGCGCGCCAGGGCGTATTCCTCGTGCGTCTCGGGATGCAGGAAGACGGGGAAGTCCTTGCCGACCGGCTTGAAGCCGCGCGCCAGCATCGCCTCCGGCGTGGCGCCGACGACGACATGGTCGCGGTCCTGCACGGGCAGGCCGAGCAGCCGATCCCGCACCGCGCCGCCGACGACGTAGGTCTTCATGTGCTCAGCGGCGGGCTTTGACGCGATAGCCGTAGAAGCGGTAGCGCGGCGTGCTGGCGCCGAGGTATTCCGGCGCCACCGCCTCGAGCGCCACCGGCGTGGCGCCGAAGGGCAGCGACTCGCCTCCGCTACAGACGCTGTCGACGTCCATCGAATCGAGGTTGTCCACCGACATCGGCGGGTTCGGCAGCAACTCGAGCAGGCCGGCCTGGATGCGCGCCAGCGCCTCGGGCAGGGCGACGATCGGCCGGCGGCAGCCGATCTGCTCGCCGACGTAGCGCACCAGCTCGGCCAGGGTATAGACGCGCGGCCCGCAACAGCAATACGCCTGGCCGAAGGCGTCGCGGCGATCGAGGCTGGCGACGACGGCCCGCGCCACGTCCTCGACGTACACCGGCTGGAAGCGCGCCTGCGTGTTGCCCAGCGGCATCAGCGGAAAGCTGCGCTGCAGGGCGGCGAACAGGTTGAGGAAGGAATCGTCCGCACCGAAGATCACCGAGGGCCGGAAGATCGTCAGGTCGAGCGCCGCGCCGGCTTCGCGCAGCGCGGCCTCGCCGTCGCCCTTCGAGCGCAGGTACTGGCTGGGACCCTTCGGATCGGCGTTGAGGGCGGAGACATGGACGACCCGGCGCACGCCGGCGGCACGGCAGGCGGCCGCAATCCGCCTGGGCAACTCGACATGCGCCCGGGCGAAATCCGGTCCGTAAGGCAGGCCGTAGCGGCTGTGCAGGATACCGACCAGATTGATCACCGCGTCCTGTCCGGCAACCAGTCCGGCCAGGCAGGCGTCGTCGTGCACATTGGTTTCGACCACCTCGACGGTAGGCAGGACGAGCAAGTGCCGGGCGCGCTCGCGGTGCCGCGTCGGCACGGTCAGACGATGGCCTTGCGCGGCAAGCTGCCGCACCACATGGCCGCCCAAAAAGCCGGAGCCGCCGATCAGGAGAATTTTCTTTGTATTCATGCTGTTTAACGGTGCAGCGCAAAGGAGCCTGTACGGGTCCCCGCATTTTAATCTCAAGTCCGGCCCGGACGCGGCGTTATTACATGCTGCAGTGCTTATTGCAGGCCCGCCGTTGCAGAGAAAATGAGAAATCCCGCGCCCATGCCGAAGAAAATCGGCAAATTCGACATCCTCCGCGTCCTCGGCACGGGCGCGCAGAGCGTGGTCTATCTCGCCCACGATCCGCAGCTGCAGCGCGAAGTGGCCATCAAGTCGCTGCACCTGGACAGCCGCGACGAGGCGCGCAAGCGGGGTCTGATGGAAGAGGCGCGCACGGTCAGCCGGCTGCGCCATCCCAACATCGTGCCGATCTTCGATGCCGGCGAGCAGGACGGCGACCCCTACCTGGTGTTCGAGTACGTCGAGGGCCGCAACCTGGCCGAGCAGCTGCGCGAGACGGGAGGCATGCCGGCGCCGCGCGCCGTCGAGCTGATGCTGCCGATCCTCGACGCCGTCGAACATGCCCATCGCCACGGCATCATCCACCGCGACCTGAAGCCGTCCAACATCCTGCTCAACGCCGACGGCGTGCCGCGGGTGATGGACTTCGGCATCGCCGTGCGCGTCAACCAGGACGGCACGCCCGGCATCAGCGAAGGCATCCTCGGCACGCCGGCCTACCTGGCGCCGGAATGCATCAACGAGGGCCAGGCCAGCGTGCAGTCGGACGTCTTCTCCGCCGGCCTGATCCTGTGCGAGCTGCTCACCGGCAGGCCGGTGGTCAGCGGCAAGAGCGTGCTGACCGTGCTGCATCGCATGTCCACCGAGCCGATCCGCCTGCCGCCTGAAGCCGCCGGCGTGGCGGACGACCGCCTCGGCGACATCATCCTGAAGGCCACCGCGATGGACACCGCCGCGCGCTATCCCGACGTCGCGGCCCTGCGCGCCGCCCTCAAGGCCTGGCTGACGCCGCAGGAAGAGGAGTCCTCCGCCAGGCCGAGCGAAGGCGGCAAGCAGTCCACGCTGGATTTCCTCCTGCGCCGCATGCGCCACAAGAGCGATTTCCCGGCCCTCTCCGAGGCGATTTCGACCATCAACCGGCTCGCCGCCTCGGACCAGGAAAGCGTCTCCTCGCTCTCCAACACCATCCTCAAGGACGTCGCCCTCACCAACAAGCTGATGCGCCTGGTCAACTCGGCGTTCTACAAGCAGGCCGGCGGCGGCACCATCAGCACCATCTCGCGCGCCGTCATGATCCTCGGCTTCGGCACGGTGCGCAGCATCGCCACCTCGCTGATCCTGATGGAGCACCTGCAGAACAAGGGGCAGGCGGCACAGCTGCGCGAAGAGTTCGTGCGCGCCATCATGAGCGGCATCCTGGCGCGCGACATGGCGAAGAAGGGCATGGTGAAGGACTTCGAGGAAGCCTTCATCTGCTCGATGTTCCACAACCTCGGCCGCATGCTCGCCTACTACTATTTCCCCGACGAGACCGTCGAGATCCGCAAGCACCTCGCCCAGTCGGGCGGCAGCGAGGCCGCCGCCTCGGCCCGGGTGCTCGGCATCTCCTACGAGGAGCTGGGCATCGGCGTGGCGCGCAGCTGGGGTTTTCCGGACAGCATGGTCGGCAGCATGCGCCGGCTGCCCGAAGGGAGCGTGAAGAAGTCGGCCCATCCCAACGAGAAGCTGCGCGTGCTGGCCGGCCTCTCCGACCAGTTGTGCGCGGTATTCGAGCAGGTGCCGGCGGAAAGGCAGAAAGAGGAACTGCTGAAGATCAGCCGGCGCTTCGGCGACAGCATCCCCTTCGATAACGAGCAGCTCCAGCAGACCGTCAAGCACTCGCTCGAAGAGGTCGTCAACTACACGGCGGCCATCCGCCTCAACCTGCAGCAGAGCACGCTCGGCCGGCAGATCGGCGCCTGGAGCGGCCAGCAGCCGGAGAGGGGGGCGGCAGCCGGGACGGACGCGGCGGTCATCTCCAGCATCCCGGGCAACCTGACGCGGACAGCAGTCGCGGCGGCGCTGCCTGCCGAGGCGCTCCCGGCGCCGGCCGGCGAGGAGGCAGCCGGCCCCAGCCTGGAAGAAGCCCAGGCCATCCTCAACGCCGGCATCCAGGACATCACCGGCTCGCTGGTGGGGGACTATGCCCTCGCCGACATCCTGCGCATCATCATCGAGACCATGTACCGCGGCATCGGCTTCCAGCACGTCCTGCTGTGCATCAAGGATGCGCGCAGCAACAGCATGGCGGCCAAGTTCGGCTTCGGCCCGGAGATCGAGGAGATCATTCGCCGCTTCCGCTTCCCCCTCGGCGGCAGGAAGGACATCTTCGACGTGGCCCTCTCGCGCGGCGCCGACATCCTCATCTCCGACATTCGCGACCCGAAGATCAGCGGCCACATCCCGGAATGGTTCGGCAAGACCGTGGCGGCGGAGACCTTCATCCTCTTCCCGCTGGTGATCAAGAACGCACCGGTCGGGCTGATCTACGCCGACAAGGCACGCGCCGGCGAGCTGGTGATCCCGGAGAACGTCCTCTCCATGCTGCGCGCGCTGCGCAACCAGGCGGTGCTGGCGATCAAGCAGTCACGGTAGGTCTTCGATCTTCGGCGCGTCGCCGTTCTTCGGCGCGATGGTGCCGAGCCGGCGCTTGAGGGACTGCGGCTGGCCGTCGAACAGGGCCGAGTAGTACACCGCGTTGCTCATCACCTTCTTGACGTAGTCGCGCGTCTCGTTGAAAGGGATCGTCTCGGCGTAGATGGCGCCCTCGATCGGCCGGACGGCATCGCGCCACTTGCGCGCCCGGCCCGGCCCGGCGTTGTAGGCGGCGGAGGCCAGCACCGGATGGCTGTCCAGCTCGTCGAGCACCATCTTCAGGTAGTTGGTGCCGAGCGTGACGTTGACGTCGGTGTCGTTCGTGCGCCCGTGGTGGTAGTCCTTGAGGCCGATCTTCTTCGCCACCCAGCTGGCGGTCTTCGGCATCAGCTGCATCAGGCCCTTGGCGCCCACCACCGACTTGGCGTTGGTGATGAAGCGGCTCTCCTGCCGCATCAGGCCGTAGACCCAGCCCTCGTCGAGCTGCAGCGCCTTGGCCTTCGGCTCGACGTGCTCGCGGAACGGCGCCAGGTAGCGCATCGAATAATCGTGCTGGGCCAGGGTGCGGTCGGCGGTGTTGATGGCGCGGTCGAAGATCTCGTGCCGGTGGGCGAGCTCCGCCGCCGCCAGCAGTTTCCCGTCGTCCATGCCGCGCAGGGTCCAGTTCCACTCGCGGATGCCCTCGAGGCGCATGTCGATGCGGAACAGGGCGAGGGCGCGACGGATGCCCGGCAGGGCGGCGACGGCCTTCACTTCCTCGCCGGCCGGCTTTTGCGGCAGGGGCGGCGGCATGATGGGACGGCCGAGTTCGTCGTCGGCGAGGTTGCCGTAGAAGTTCGGCTGGCCGGCAATCCGCCGATAGAGCGCCCGCGCCTCCTCCTGCCGGCCGAGCGCCTCATGGGCGCGGCCGAGCCAGTAGATCCAGTCCGGCTGCGCCTGCAGGGCCTTCGGCATCTGCTCGATCGCCTCGTGCACCAGCGGCCAGTTGAGCGCCCGCAGTCCGACGCGCGCCTTCCAGGCCAGCTGTTCCTCGGTGAGGGGGGCGTTGCCGGCCAGGGCATACCAGCCGGCCGCCTCCGGCAGGTGCCTCAGGGCGGCCTGCCAGCCGAGCTGGCCGTAGATGTAGCCGCGATCCGCCGCGGAGAACCTGTCCTTGATGCCCTCCCACTGCAGGGCCGCCTGGACGGGATCGATGCGGGCGGTGCGCTGCACGGCGAACAGCGCCATTTCTCGGCCCTGGCGGCTCGCGGCGAAGCCGGACGGCAGCAGGGCCAGGTGGCGCATCGGCTTGTCGGCGATCGCATCGAGGGTCTTGGCGGAGGGCGCCTGGCTGGCCGGCAGATAGGCCGCGGTGGTTTTCGCCGCGCCGAGCTTCTTCGCTTCGAGCAGGCGGCGCATCCGCTCCCAGATGTCGTCGGTGCCGAGGCGCTTGTCGGCGATCAGCTGCTCCATGACGGGCACGCAGGCCTCGGGCAGCTCGGCGGCGGCGAACCACATCGGCCGCGCTTCCTCCAGCGCGCCGAGGTCGGCCAGGCGCAGGCGGTTCTGCAGGGCGTAGCAGGTGATTTCCTGGTCGGGCTGGACGAGCGGCGGATACTCCGCGTCGAAGGCATCCCACTCGCGGCGCTTGCCGAGCACCTTCAGCCATTCGCCGCGCAGCTTGTCGGCCAGGTAGCTGCCGGCCTGGCGGGAAAGGAAGCCGCGCAACTCGTCGGCGCCGGCCTCTTCCAGGCGCAGGCGCAGCAGCCAGTATTCGACATAGGGCTCGAGTTCATGGCCGCGCACCGCCTCGAGCTGTTTGGCCAGCTTGGCGCGGTCGCCGCGCTGGACGGCGTCCTTCGCGGCCAGCACGCGGTCGTCCGGCGACGCGGCGGCATGGAGTGCCGGCACCATGGCTGCCAGCGCCAGGGCGCACAGCAGCCGCTTCATTCGATATAGTTGCTTCAAACTGCCCACCATCGCTTTCGTATTTCAGGATAGCACACCGTCCATGACCGACCCTGCCGCCGCAGATGCGCTCCGCAGCTTCCGCAACGCCCTGCGCAACCGCCTCATCGCAGCGCGCGAGGCGCTGCCTGCCGAACTGCATGCGCAGCTGTCGCGCCAGATAGAACGCCACCTGGGTGCGCTGGTTGACGCCCTGAATCCCGCCGTGCTCGCCTTCTGCTGGCCGTTCCGCGGCGAATTCGACGCCCGCGCCCTGGTTGCGGCGCGCCTGCCGCGCGGCCTGCGCGCCTGCCTGCCGGTGGTGGTGGACAACGGATTGCCGCTGGAATTCCGCGAATGGGCGCCGCACAGCGAAATGATCGAGGACCGCTACGGCATCCACATCCCGGCGCGGGGCGAAATCTTGCAGCCCGACGCCATCCTCATGCCGCTCAACGCCTTCGACGCAGGCGGCTATCGGCTCGGCTACGGCGGCGGCTATTTCGACCGCAGCCTGGCCGCGCGCTCCCCCCGCCCGCGCGCCGTCGGCATCGGCTTCGAACTGGCGCGCATCGACAGCATCCGGCCGCAGGCCCATGACCTGCCGATGGACTTCATCGTCACGGAAGCGGGCGTATTTTCAGTCGAAGCCGGGCGGCTTCAGCCCAAAAACATCTTGTAGGCCGGGTTTTTCGTTTCGTCCCAGTTGGCGTAGCCGAGGTCCTTCAGGAAGGCGCGGAAGGTCGCCTTTTCGCGCGGCGGCACCTGCATGCCCACCAGCACACGGCCGTAGTCGGCGCCGTGGTTGCGGTAGTGGAACAGCGAGATGTTCCAGCTGGCGCTCATGCTGTTGAGGAACTTCATCAGCGCACCCGGCCGCTCGGGGAACTCGAAGCGGTAGATCAGCTCGTTCTCCACGGGAGCGTGGCCGCCGACCATGTGGCGCACATGCAGCTTGGCCATCTCGTCCTCGGTCAGGTCGAGCGTGTCGAGGCCGTGGCGGCGCAGGGCCTCCACCAGCTTGAGCGACTCCGCCCGGCTGCCCACCTGGACGCCGACGAAAACGTGGGCCTCGCGCGGGTCGGCGAAGCGGTAGTTGAACTCGGTGATGTTGCGCGCGCCGAGCAGGCTGCAGAACTTCCTGAAGCTGCCCGGCGTCTCGGGAATCGTCACCGCCAGCACCGCCTCGCGGTGCTCGCCGACCTCGGCGCGCTCGGCGACGAAGCGCAGGCGGTCGAAGTTGGTGTTGGCGCCTGAAGCCACCGCCACCAGCGTTTCATTGCGCAGCCTGTGCCGCGCCGCCCAGGCCTTGGCACCGGCGATGGCCAGCGCGCCGGCCGGCTCGAGGATCGAACGCGTGTCCTCGAAGACGTCCTTGATGGCGGCGCAGATGGCGTCGGTGTCGACCAGGATCACGTCGTCGACCACTTCCTTGCACAGGCGGAAGGTCTCCTCGCCGACCTGCTTCACCGCCACGCCGTCGGCGAACAGGCCGACCTGGGAAAGACGCACGCGGTGGCCGGCGGCAAGCGAGCGCGCCATGGCGTCGGCTTCCACCGGCTCGACGCCGATCACCTTGATGTCCGGCCGCAGGCGCTTCACATAGGCGCCGATGCCGGAGATCAGCCCGCCGCCGCCGATGGGAACGAAGATGGCGTGGATCGGCTTTGTGTACTGGCGCAGGATCTCCATGCCGATGGTGCCCTGGCCGGCGATCACCTCGGGATCGTCGTAGGGGTGCACGAGGGTCAGCCGGCGCTTCTTCTCCAGTTCCAGCGCCGCCCTGTAGGCCTCGTCGTAGGAATCGCCCGCCAGCACCACCTCGGCGCCGCGCGCCGCCACGGCGTCGATCTTGATCTGCGGCGTCGTCACCGGCATGACGATCGCCGCCTTGCAGCCCAGCCGCTGCGCCGCCAGCGCCACGCCCTGGGCGTGATTGCCGGCCGAGGCGGTGATGACGCCGCGCTTCAAGGCCGCCGGCGGCAGGTGCGCCATCTTGTTGTAGGCGCCGCGCAGCTTGAAGGAGAACACTTCCTGCATGTCCTCGCGCTTGAGCAGCAGGGTGTTGTGCAGCCGCGCGGAGAGGTTCGGCGCCGGTTCGAGCGGCGATTCGATCGCCACGTCGTAGACCCGCGCATTGAGGATCCGGGTGAGATAGTCGATAGCCATAGGCCGGCAAGCGTAACAGCGCCGGCGCCGGCTCTCAAGGCCATGCGGGCCACAAGGGTTTGATTCCGCTGCGTGTTGCGTTGCGGTAAGTTAAAATTCGCTTCTTTGCAGCCGTTCCCGCCCGCATGACCGCCCGCCTGCGCGAAATCCCCTACAACTACACCTCGTTCTCCGACCGCGAGATCGTCATCCGCCTGCTCGGGGCCGAGGCGTGGCAGGTGCTGGACAAGCTGCGCGCCGAGCGCGTCACCGGCCGCTCGGCGCGCATGCTCTACGAAGTGCTGGGCGACATCTGGGTGGTGCAGCGCAACCCCTACCTGGAGGACGATTTGCTCGACAACCGCGAGCGGCGGGAGGCGCTGATCGACGCCCTGCGCCACCGCCTCGCCGAGATCGAGAAGCGCCGCCAGGGCAACGAGAGCGTCGCGCAGCTGCTGGCGGCGGCGCACGTGGCCGTCGAGCGCTTCGCCGCCGCCTTCGCCGCCACCGCCGCCCTGCGCGCGAAAGTGCTGCGCGCCCTCTCGAAGCACACGCGGCGCGACAACATCTGCTTCGACGGCCTGTCGCGCGTCTCGCACGTCACCGACGCCACCGACTGGCGCGTCGAATACCCCTTCGTCGTGCTCTGCCCGGACAGCGAGGACGAGATCCCCGGCCTGGTGAAGGACTGCATCGCGCTCGGCCTGACCATCATCCCGCGCGGCGGCGGCACCGGCTACACCGGCGGCGCCGTGCCGCTGACGCCCAGCTCGGTCGTCATCAACACCGAGAAGCTCGACCGCCTCGGCGTGGTGGAGGAACTGACTTTGCCCGGCACGGACCGGCCCTACGCGACCGTCCACTGCGGCGCCGGCGTGGTCACAAGGCGCGTGATGGAGGCCGCCGAGGAAGCCGGCCGCGTCTTCGCCGTCGACCCGACCTCGGCCGACGCCTCCTGCATCGGCGGCAACATCGCCATGAACGCCGGCGGCAAGAAGGCCGTGCTGTGGGGCACGGCGCTCGACAACCTGGCTTCCTGGAAGATGGTCGGCCCGGACGGGAACTGGCTGGAGGTCGAGCGCCTCGAGCACAACCTCGGCAAGATCCACGACCAGGCGCTGGCGAAGTTCCGCCTGCGCCGCAGCGATTCGGCCACGGGCGCGCTACTCTCGGAAGAAACGCTGGAAGTTCCCGGCAGCCGCTTCCGCAAGACCGGCCTGGGCAAGGACGTCACCGACAAGTTCCTGGCGGGACTCCCCGGCGTGCAGAAGGAAGGCTGCGACGGCATCATCACCTCGGCGCGCTTCATCCTGCACCGCCTGCCGCCGGTGACGCGCACCGTCTGCCTCGAGTTCTACGGCCAGGTGCGCGAGGCGGTGCCCGCCATCGTCGAGGTCAAGGATTTCCTCGAGGCGCGCCCCGGCGGCGCCACGCTTGCGGGACTGGAGCACCTCGACGAGCGCTACGTCCGGGCCGTCGGCTACGCCTCGAAGGCCAAGCGCCACGGCCGTCCGAAGATGGTGCTGCTCGGCGACATCGTCGGCGAGGACGAGACGGCGGTCATGCAGGCGGCTTCGCAGGTGGTGAGGATCGCCAACGCCCGCGGCGGCGAGGGCTTCATCGCCACCACCGCGGAAGCGCGCAAGACCTTCTGGCTCGACCGCGCCCGCACCGCCGCCATCGCCCGCCACACCAACGCCTTCAAGATCAACGAGGACGTGGTGATTCCCCTGCCGCGCATGGGCGACTACTGCGACGGCATCGAGCGCATCAACATCGAGCTGTCGATCCGCAACAAATTGCGCCTGTGCGAGGCCCTCGCCGAGTTCCTGCAGGGCGAGCTGCCGCTGCACGCCGGCGACGCCAACCTCGACGCCGATGAACTCATCGGCGACCGCCGCGAGCAGGCGCTGGAGCTGATCGAAACGGTGCGGCAACGCTGGCAATGGCTGCTGGACAACCTCGACGCGCCGGCAGCCGACATTTCCCCCTTTGAAAAAGGGGGGTCAGGGGGGATTTCTCGGCCGCCGCAAATCCCCCCGTCGGCTTCGCCGCCGGCCCCCTTTGCAAAGGGGGCTGCACAAACCGTCTTCCACACCCTGCAGGATTACTCGGTGCGCGTGTCGTGGAAGCGCGAGCTGAAGCCGCAGCTCGAGGACATCTTCGACGGCACGCTGTTCCGCCCGGTGCTGGAACGCATCGAGGGCATCCACCGCGAGATCCTGCGCGGCCGCGTCTTCGTCGCGCTGCACATGCATGCCGGCGACGGCAACGTGCACACCAACCTGCCGGTCAACTCCGACCACTACGAGATGCTGCAGGAGGCCAACGCCGCCGTCGACCGCATCATGGCGCTGGCGAGAAACCTCGGCGGCGTCATCTCCGGCGAGCACGGCATCGGCATCACCAAGCTCGACTACCTCGCGCCCGAGGAAATCGCGCCCTTCGTCGACTACAAGCACCGCATCGACCCGGAGGGCCGCTTCAACAGAGGAAAACTGCTGCCCGGCGCCAACCTGGGCAACGCCTACACGCCCAGCTTCAGCCTGCTCGGCGTCGAGTCGCTGATCCTCGAGCAGTCGGAAATCGGCAACATCGCGGCCAGCGTGAAGGACTGCCTGCGCTGCGGCAAGTGCAAGCCGGTCTGCTCGACCCACGTGCCACGCGCCAACCTGCTCTACTCGCCGCGCAACAAGATCCTCGGCACCGGACTGCTGGTCGAGGCCTTCCTCTACGAGGAGCAGACGCGGCGCGGCGTCTCGCTCGCCCATTTCGACGAATTCAACGACATCGCCGACCACTGCACCATCTGCCACCGCTGCGTAAAGCCCTGCCCGGTGGACATCGACTACGGCGACGTCTCGGTGGCCATGCGCAACTTCCTGCGCGAGCAGGGCCGCAAGAAGTTCGTGCCGGCCAAGGCGGCAGCGATGGCCTTCCTCACGATCAAGGATCCGGCGACGATCAAGCTGATGCGCAAGGGCATGATCGAGTGGGGCTACAAGGCGCAGCGCCTCGGCTACCGGCTGGCGAAATGGTCGGGGCTGGCCGGGCGCAGCACGCGGCAGCCGGCCGCCACGCTCGGCGCGCCCAGCGTGCGCACGCAGGTCATCCACTTCATCAACCGGCCGATGCCGGGCGGGCTGCCGAAGCGCACCTCGCGCGCGCTGCTCGACATCGAGGACGCCACCATCGTGCCGGTGATCCGCGACCCGCAGAAGGTCACGGAGGATTCGGATGCCGTGTTCTACTTCCCCGGCTGCGGCTCCGAGCGGCTGTTCTCGCAGGTGGGCCTCGCCACCCAGGCCATGCTCTTCGAGCTGGGCGCGCAGACCGTGCTGCCGCCCGGCTACCTGTGCTGCGGCTACCCGCAGACGGCGGCGGGCGAGGCCGACCAGGGGCAGAAGATCACCACCGACAACCGCGTGCTGTTCCACCGCGTCGCCAACACGCTCAACTACCTCGACATCAAGACGGTGATCGTCTCCTGCGGCACCTGCATGGACCAGCTGCAGAAATACGAATTCGGCAAGATCTTCCCCGGCTGCCGCCTGCTCGACATCCACGAGTACCTGATGGAGAAAGGGGTGAAGATCGAGGGCGTGCAGGGCGTGCGCTATCTCTACCACCAGCCCTGCCACGACCCGATGAAGGTGCACAACGGCACCAAGGTGGCGGCGCAGCTGCTCGGCAGCCGCGTGGACCTCAACGACCGCTGCTGCGGCGAATCCGGCACCCTGGCGGTGGCGCGGCCCGACGTGTCCACCCAGGTGCGCTTCCGCAAGCAGGAAGAGATCGTGCGCGGCATCGCGCGCTTGCCGGGCGGCGAGCCGGTGAAGATCCTCACCTCCTGCCCGTCCTGCCTGCAGGGCCTGCACCGCTACGCCGACGACACCGGCACCGACGCCGACTACATCGTCGTCGAGCTGGCGAAGCACCTGCTCGGGCCGGACTGGCTGGAAAACTACGTCGCCCGCGCCAACGCCGGCGGCATCGAGCGGGTGCTGCTGTGATCGATGTTTCGTTCGCGCAGATCGCGGGTTTCCTCGCCGCCGCCGCGCTGATCACGCTCGCGCCCGGCCCGGACAACCTGTCCGTGCTGAGCCTCGGCCTGTCGCGCGGCCGCCGCGCCGGCATCGGCTTCGGCCTCGGCTGCGCGCTGGGCTGCTTCACCCACACGCTGTGGGCGACGCTCGGCGTCACGGCGCTGATCGCCGCCTCGGAAACCGCCTTCACCGCGCTCAAGCTGGCCGGCGCCGCCTACCTCGTCTGGCTCGGCGTGCAGGCGCTGAGGAGCCCCGGCGCCGCGCTCGCCGCGGACGCCGACGGCCGGCAGGCCGACGATGCGATGCGCCCCTACCTCATGCGCGGCTTCGTCGCCAACGCCATCAACCCCAAGGTGGCGCTGTTCTTCCTCGCCTTCCTGCCGCAGTTCATCGACCCCGCGCGGGGCCATGCGGCGGCGCAGACGGCGCTGCTCGGCACGCTCTTCGCCGTCCAGACGGTGCTGATCTTCGGCGCCCTCGGCTGGTATGCCGGCACGCTCGGCGGCTGGCTGCGCGCCCGCCCGGCCGTCGGCCGCTGGCTCGACCGCGCCACCGGCGTGCTGTTCATCGGCCTCGGCATCCGCCTCGCGCTGTCGGAACGGGGCTGACAACACCGGCGCAATGGTGCATGCTTTTGCCATTGCAACCGACTTGGCCAACGATGCTCGCCCGCCCCCTGCTCTTGCTCGCCTGCGCCCTCGCCAGCGCTCCCGTCTGCGCGCAACCCTACAAGTGGGTCGACGCCCAGGGGCGCACCCACTATGGCGACCGGCCGCCGGCCGAAGCGAAGGCCCGGCCGGTCACCACGCCCATCAATACCTACTCCGGCACCCCGGTGCTGACGGGCGGCAGGCAAGCCAGCTTGACCGGCACCCGCGAAAGCCTGGTGATCTACACCACGCCGACCTGCGGCTACTGCAAGCAGGCGAAGGCGCACATGGGACGGCGCGGCATCCCCTACACCGAGCGCGACATCACGGTCTCGGAATCCTACGAGCGGGAATTCCGCCAGCAAGGCGGGCGCGGCGTGCCGCTGATCGTCGCAGGCAGCCGCACGCTCAAAGGCTATTCCGAGGCGAGCCTGGAAGAACTGCTCAAGGTGTCCGGCTACTGAGGGCGCCGTCCGCCGTCCTGCGGCGACTGACTTTCCAAACCCGCGCCGCGCACGGGGTGCGCAATCCGTCGAGCGCCTACTCCGGCAGGCCGTTGAGGAAATACAGCGCCTTCAGCAGCGGTCCGGGCGGGCCGAGCACGCCGAGCCAGCGATCGTAGATGGCGTAGATCTCCTCGCTGCGGTAGAGGCGCGCCAGCTCGCGGTTGACCGCAAGGCGGAAGGCCGAGTCGTTCCGCCGCAGCATCAGCGCATACGGCTCGTAGGAGAACAGGTCGTGCGACAGGCGCAGGCTTGCCTGGTTGCCGGAGCCGAGCACCAGCCCGACCAGGATGACGCGATCGGAGGCATAGGCGTCGATCTTCCCGGCCATCAGCGCCACCAGCCCCTCGGCGTGGTCCTTCAACTTCACCGCCTCCGCCTTCACTTTGTGGCGCGCCAGCGCATCCTGCAGGCTGCCCTCGGTGGTAGTGCCGGGCACGACGCCGATGCGCTTGCCGCCCAGGTCGGCGATGCCCAGCAGACCCGAGTCGGCCTTCATGAGCAGGCTGCCGCCGTCGGCGAAAGTCAGCAGGCTGAACGAGACCTGCCCCTGGCGCGACAGGGTGTTGGTCGTCGAGCCGCACTCCAGGTCGATTTCGCCGCTGTTGAGCTTCTCCACCCGATTGCCCGGCGTCACCAGCACCCACTTGACCTGCAGCGCAGCCAGGCCGAGCTGCCGCCTGACGCTCTCCGCCACGCGCTGGCACAACTCGACCGAATAGCCGGCCGGCTGCCGGTTGTCGCCGAGGTAGGAGAAGGGGATCGAGGCTTCGCGATGGCCCAGGGAGATGACGCCGGTGCGCTTGATCTTGTCCAGCGTGCCGGCCTGGGCCCAGGCACCGGCGGCCAGCAGAAGAAAAAGGGCGGCGAGGCAGCGGCGCGCGAAAGCCTGGGGGCGCATGGGAAACTCCTTGGAAGAGTTGAGGGGATGCCATTCGATTGTAGCGGCGGGCGGGGTAGAATGCATCCGTCCTTTTCGCATAGGCAGGGATCGGGCGATGTCGGTGGTGGATGCATGCCAGCTGTGCCGCGAAGCAGGCGGGGAGATCCTCTGGCAGGATGAGCTTTGCCGGCTGCTGCTCGTGGCGGATGCCGACTACCCCGGCTTCTGCCGGGTCGTCTGGAAACGCCACGTGGCCGAAATGACCGATCTCGACGCCGTCGAGCGCCGCCACCTGATGTCGGTGGTGTTCGCCGCCGAGTCGGCGCTGCGCACGGCCGCACGGCCGGACAAGGTCAACCTCGCCAGCCTTGGCAACGTGGTGCCGCACCTGCACTGGCACGTCATCCCGCGCTGGCGCGACGACCGCCACTTCCCCAATCCGGTCTGGGGCAGGGCGGAGCGCGAAGCAAAACCACGAAGCGCCGTCGACGGCGCCGCCCTGCGGATTGCCTTTATCCGCGCCCTGGCAGAGGAACAAGGAGGAGAATGAGCGCCATCGGATTCGACCTGCCGGCCCTGGGCCCGGAGCAGCCGCCGGCCTTCGCCAACGCGCGCAGTTGCCGCGACTGGCTTTCCGCGCAGCCGCTGGCCAATCCGGCCCAGGCCCAGGCCCTGCTGCTGCGCCAGCTCAACCTGCTCAACCGTTACGCCATCGCGCCGGCCGAGCGGCTGAAGATCCTCGAGCTGCTGCGCGACCCCATCTCCTTTGCCCAGACCGAATCGGCGCGCAAGTTCGCCGGCCGGCCGCTGCCGCTGGCACCGCCCGAACAGGCCGGCATGGACGCCAACCGCACGCTCTGGCAGGCGGTGCAGACCGGCTACCTGCATTGCCTGGCCGCCTGCCTGGAAGGCCAGGCCGACCTGCGGCCGCATGCCGCGCTGATCGCCCAGCGCGTCATCGGCGCCCTGCGCGCGGAACTGCTCGACATCTATCGCGCTCCCACCGACCCGCCCGCCTCGCTCTGGCAGGTGCTGCACCGCGTCTTCTCGGCAGCGGAGGATCTCGGCGCGCTGTCCCACCCGGTGAACGATTCCCTGCAGGCCGAGCACCCGGCCTCCAGCGTCACGGCCGCCTATGCGCAGACCCTGCTGCTGCATCGGGCCAGCCCCTATGAGCTGTCCGCACGCCAGCTCATGCAGGTCGAGCGCTGGCTGCATCGCTGGGGCGGCAAGGTGGTCGTGCTGAACGCCCCGCCCGCCGAGCCGAGGGTGCCGCCGCTCCTCGTCGACCTGTCCTCGGATGTGCCCGAGGCATGGGCTGCCGAAGGCAGCGGCCAGTTGCGCTGGCTCGACCTGTCCGACCTGTCGCGCAGCATCAAGCGCCGCATCGCCCACCTGCAGAAGGGCGAATCGCCGGCCTCGCTCGGCCTCGGCGAGGACGCCGTGCAGCCCGCCTGCGAGAACCTGCTGCGCCATCTCTACCAGCAATGGTGCAAGGGCGGTGCCGCCCGTCTGCATCCGCGCCGTCCCGGCAAAGGCATCTGCCGCATGGTCACCGGCCTCGATGCCATCCATTACTACCTGTCCGGAAAAATCTTCCGCCAGCCCGGCCAGGCCGATGCCATGTCCAAGACCCAGGCCGACGAAATCGCCACCTTCGGCCGCGTCGCCACCCGGCACGAGGAGGACTACAGCCAGATGCAGGGTTTCATGGTCGAGGAATGGCAGGTGCTCGACGAATCCGCCACCGGCTTTCGCCTGATGCGCCCGCTCAGCCAGCCCGGCGGACGCGTCGGCGGCGGCCAGATGGTGGCGATCATGCCGGAGGGCAGCCGCAACTTTCTGCTCGCCGTGGCACGCTGGTCGCGCCTGACCGGCGGCAGCGAGCTGCAGGCCGGCATCCAGATCATGCCGGGCCACCCGCAGTCCGTTGCCTTGCGCGGCACCGGCCTGGCTGCCGTCAACGAAAAGTACCGGCCGGGCTTCAGGCTGCCGGCCGTGCCCGCGCTGAACTACCCCGAGTCCGTCATCGTGCCGGCCGGCTGGTTCCGCGCCGGCCGGATCATCGAACTCTACGAGCAGTCCTCGCGCCAGATCCGCCTCATCCGGCAGTTTGACCGCGGCAGCGATTTCGAGCGCTGCGCCTTCGACAATCTATGAATGTGGCCGTCCGCCAACCGCTGGCCGTCGATACCGCCGACCCGCACGCCTGCGCGGCACTGATCGCCGGGCTGCCGCTCACCAATGCGCGCGCGGCGCAGCAGACGCTTGCCATGCTGCTCGACGGGCTCAAGCGCCGCCCGCCCGGCGCCGCCGCCTATCTCGACGTGCTCGAAACGATGCGCGCGCCGCTCGCCTTCCTGCAGGGAGAGATCGCGCAGCGCTACGCCGCCCGGCCGCTGCCGCCGGCCCCGGCGGAGGCGGAAGCCTTCCGCCAGGTGATCGCCCTCTGGCAGGCCATGGCGCGCGCCTATGCCCAGGTGGCGCAGCTGGGCGCGAACGAGCCGCGGGTGCAGGACCGGCTGGCCCTCATCTGCCAGCGCTGCGTGCATTACGCCGGCAAAGTCATCCTCGAATGCTTCCGCGCCCGCCGCGAGCCGGCGCCGGGCGCCTGGATCGACCTGCATGGCTACTATGCGACGGCGGAGGAATGGGGCATCGACAAGACGGCGGTGCCGGAGCCCCTCAACGAAGTGCGCAAGAGCCAGAGCGCCGCCGAAGCCTACGCCGCCATCCTGCTGGTCGACCTGTCCGGTCCCTACAGCCGCAGTGCCCACGAATTCGCCTGGATCTGCCGCTGGGCGCGGCGCTTCGCTTCGCTGACTTCGATCAATCCCCTCGGCGAGGCGATCGAGACGCGCGCCTTCGGCATCGACCTGATGGCCGATGCCAGCGCCCGTCCGCTCGAACAACTGCCGCACACCGACGCGGTGCGCCACTTCGACACCCGCAAGCTCGCGCCGAAGATCCAGAAATTGCTGGCCAGCCTGAAGAAGGGCACGAATCCCGCCGTGCTCGGCCTCGGCGAGGACTGCCCGCCGTCCACCGCCAGCCGCCTGCTCCTCAAGCTCTACAAGCCCTGGTGCCTGAACGCCACGCCGCGCCGCTTCCAGCGTCGCGCCGCCAGCGGCGTCGCCCACTGCTGCCTCGGCTTCGAGGCGATCCATTTCCACGTCAGCGGCGCGGAGTTCCACCAGCCCGAGCACGTGCGCATGTATTCGCGCGGCGACATGGAGCGCATCTGGACCTTCCGCGACCAGGTCGACCCGACGCAACTGAACGTGCGCGCCGCGCAGGTGAACATCGGCTATCCGCTGGAGCGCTGGGAAGTCGCCAACCAGTCCGTCTCCGGCTTCCGCCTGCAACGCGGCGAGGCCGGCGCCCGCATCGGCCACGGCCAGCTGCTCGGCCTCAAGCCGCCCGACGGCGGGCACTTCCTGCTGGCGCAGGTCAGCTGGAACCTGATGCTGCAGGACGAGCTGCTCGTCGGCATCCACGTCCTGCCGGGCCTGCCGCAGGGGATCGCCGTGCGGCCGACCGGCGCCAACGTCTCGCACTCGGAACGCTATGTGCGCGCCTTCCTGCTGCCCGCCGTGCCCGCCCTGGACGAACCCGCCTCGCTGGTGCTGCCGCGCGGCTGGTTCCAGGCCGGGCGCGTCATCGAAGCCTTCGCCGACCGCCCGGCCCGGCTGCGGCTGGACAGGCTGATGGCCAGCGGGGCCGACTTCGAGCGCATCGCCTTCACCCGCCTGTAAGCGCGGTTATTCGGGCGGTCTTCTGGGGTATGATTGCCGTCTCATTTCACGCCTGGAGACTGACATGGGCGGACTCGACAAAGACACCCCGATCCCCACCGAAATCAAGCTGCACCAGAAGTCCAGAATGATGGAAGTCGCCTTCAGCGACGGCAGCCGCTTCGAGCTGCCCTACGAGTTGATGCGCGTCTACAGTCCCTCCGCCGAGGTGCGCGGCCATGGCCCCGGCCAGGAGACGTTGCAGGTCGGCAAGCGCGACGTGGAAATCCAGCACGTCGAGCCGGTCGGCATGTACGCCATCCAGCCGACCTTCTCGGATGGTCACAACAGCGGCATCTATTCCTGGGACTATCTCTACTGGCTGGGCGCCAGCCGCGACCGGCTCTGGCAGGAGTACCTCGACCGCATGCAGGAAGCCGGCGCCAGCCGCGATCCGGCCGACTATCCCGAACTGCCGAAAGAGGGCGGCTGCGGCAGCGGCGGCTGCGGCGGCGGCAGCTGCGGCTCGCATTGAAAAGTCAGTCCCCACGACACGGCGCAGCATGACAGACAAGACCACCCATTTCGGCTACAAGCAGGTCGACGAGGCCGAGAAGGCGAAGCACGTCGCCGGCGTCTTCGATTCGGTCGCCGACAAGTACGACCTCATGAACGACCTCATGTCGCTCGGCATGCACCGCCTGTGGAAGGCCTTCGCCATCGAGGTCTCCGGCGTGCGCGCGGGCGACCGCGTGCTCGACGTCGCCGGCGGCACGGCCGACCTCTCGCTGGCCTTCGCGAAAAAAGTGGGCAGCAGCGGCCAGGTCTGGCTCACCGACATCAACAACGCCATGCTCGTGCGCGGCCGCGACCGCCTGATCGACCACGGCTTCATGATGCCGGCGGCGCAGTGCGACGGCGAGAAGCTGCCCTTCCCCTCCGACCACTTCGACTGCGTCACCTGCGCCTTCGGCCTGCGCAACATGACGCACAAGGAAAAGGCGCTGGCCGAGATGGCGCGCGTGCTGCGCCCCGGAGGCCGCCTGCTCATCCTGGAGTTCTCGAAGGTCTGGCAGCCGCTGGCGCCGGCCTACGACTTCTATTCCTTCAAGGTGCTGCCCTGGCTGGGCAGCAAGGTGGTCAACGACCCCGGCAGCTACCAGTACCTGGCCGAATCGATCCGCATGCATCCCGACCAGGAAACGCTGAAGGGCATGATGGAACAAGCCGGCCTCGGCAAGGTCGAATACTTCAACATGGCGGCCGGCGTGGTCGCCCTGCATCGCGGTTACAAATTCTGAGAGGAGACGCCATGAGAAATGCCCTGATCGCCGTATTTGCCGCCCTTGTCGGGCTGGGCTTCGCCGTCGGCGATGCGGAAGCCAGAAGGATGGGCGGCAGCAAGAGCTTCGGCATGCAGCGCAGCGCGCCGGCTCCCGCTCCTGCCAAGCCGAGCGCGGCGCCGGCCACCACCCCGACCCAGCCGGCGGCGGCGCAACCGGCCGCCGGCGGCAGCCGCTGGCTCGGCCCGGTCGCCGGCCTGGCCGCCGGCCTCGGCCTGGCCGCCCTGTTCTCCCACCTCGGCCTGGGCGAGGAACTCGCTTCCTTCGTCATGATCCTGCTGCTCGTCGCGGCGGCGGTGTTCGTGTTCCGGCTGCTGACGCGCAAGCGCATGCCGCAAAGTCAGTCCCTGCAGTACGCCGGAGCCGGCGCGGGCAACGCCCCGCTGCGCTTCGAGGCCCAGCCCGCCGCGGGCGCTGCACATCCTTCGGCCGCCGGCAACATCCCGGCCGGCTTCGACGTCGACGGCTTCCTGCGCCAGGCCAAGCTCAATTTCGTGCGCCTGCAGGCGGCCCACGATACCGGCAACATCGAGGACATCCGCAACTTCACCACCCCGGAAGTCTTTGCCGAGATTCGCCTGCAGATGAATGAGCGCGGCGACGCGCCGCAGCAGACCGACGTCGTCACGCTGAACGCGGAACTGCTCGAGGTCGCCGAGGAAGGCGCGCAGTACGTCGCCAGCGTGCGCTTCCACGGTGCCATCCGCGAAACCGAGGGCGCCGCGCCGGAAGCCTTCGACGAAACCTGGCACCTGACCAAGCCGGTCGACGGCAGCCGCGGCTGGGCGGTCGCCGGCATCCAGCAGGCCAACTGAACGCCGCAAACCGGATCGGGGGCCTGCGGGCCCCTTTTCGTTGGAGCGATCCGTGCTCGACCTCGCCCTCCTTCAGGCCTTCAACCATCTGCTCGCCGCCGCGCCCTGGGCGCGCGCGAAGCTCGCCCCCTTCGCCGGCCGGCGCGCGCGCCTCGTGCTGGGACCGCTGCCGCTCGCGTTCCGCATCGCGCCCGACGGCACCTTCGAATCGCTCGGCACGGGCGAACCCGCCGTCGAGATCGTCCTGCCCGCCGGCGCGGCGCTGGCCCTGCTGCAGGGGCGCGACGCCATGATGCGCGACGCCCACATCACCGGTGCCGCCGATTTCGCCGAGGCGCTCGGCTTCGTCCTGCGCAAGCTGGACTGGGACGCCGAAGAAGATCTCGGCCGCGCGGTCGGCGACATCGCCGCGCACCGGATCGTGAAGACCGCCGGCGGCATCGCCGCGGCGCAGGCCGATGCGGCGCGGCGCCTGGCGGAGAATGTCGCCGAATACCTGCGCTACGAGCAGCCCGCCGGCGTCGACAAGGCCGCAATGAGCGCCTTCGCCGGCGAGGTGGATGCGCTCCGCCGCGATGCGGACGCCCTCGAGCGGCGCATCGCCGCCTTCGACAAGTAATCCTGTGTGACTTAGGTTACAGAAGCCCGCGCGGCCCTCATGGACAATGGCCCGCGCACTTTTTCCTGGGAGGAGAACATGAACAAGACCATTCGAATCGCCTTGCCCCTGGCGCTGGCCATCGCCGCCGCCCCCGCCTTCGCTGCCGAAGACAAGCTGCTGACCGAGGCCCGTGGCGTCGCCTCGGGCATTCCGCCGAAACTCCTCACCGTCCTCGAAGAGGAAATCAAGAAGGGCGGCCCCGAAGGCGCCATCGGCGTCTGCCGCGAAAAGGCCCCGGCCATGGCCAAGGCCGCCTCGGAAAAGACCGGCTGGGCCATCCGCCGCGTCAGCCTGAAGAACCGCAACCCGAAGGCCGTACCCGATGCCTGGGAAGAAGCCGTGCTGAAGGATTTCGACAAGCGCACCGCCGCCGGCGAGAAGCCGACCGGGCTGGAAAAGGGCGAAGTCGTGACGGTCGACGGCGTGAAGATGTACCGCTACATGAAGGCCCTGCCGACGCAGGACCTCTGCCTGCAATGCCACGGCACGCCCGACCGCATCAGCCCGGCGACCCAGGCCAAGCTGAAGGAGCTCTACCCGAACGACAAGGGCGTCGGCTACGGCCCGGCGGAAATCCGCGGCGCCATCACCATCAAGAAGCCGCTGTAAGCTTTTCCCGCAGGTAGTCGGCGAGGCGGCCCCGTGCCGCCTCGCTTGTTTTCAGCCCGCACTTCGTGCGCCGCCAGAGGATGTCGTCGGCCTCGCGCGCCCACTCGTGGGCGACCAGGTAGTCCACCTCGGCGGCGTACAGGCTGCCGCCGAAATATTCCCCCAGCCCCGCCTCCGTCTGCGCCTGCCCGAGCACGCGCCCGGCAAGGGTGCCGTGTCGGTGCGCCAGCGCATGCAGCAGGTCGGGCGACAGCTTCGGATAGCGCCGGGAGAGTTCGAGCAGCAGGCCGGGCAGGCCGCTTTTGCCCAATCCGCCTCCGGGCAGGTGCACCGACGCGCTCCATGGAGGGCGCAGGCCCGGCAGCCAGGGCTTCAGCCGCTCGAGCACCCGCTCGGCAAGGTGCCGGTAGGTGGTGAGCTTGCCGCCGAAGATCGACAAGAGCGGCGCTTCGCCCGCGCCGCCGTCCACCGTCAGGCGGTACTCGCGGCTCACCGCCGAGACATTGCCCTTGCCGTCGTCGCCAGCGTTGTATAAGGCGCGGATGCCGGCAAACGACCACACCGCCTGCTCCGGTTGCAGCGGCGTGCGGAAGAAGCGGTTCACCAGCCCGCACAGGTAGCCCGCCTCGGCGGCGTCCATGCGCGGCGCGGCATCCGGCGCGTCGAGCGGCACCTCGGTCGTGCCGACCAGGCTGAATTCGTCCTCGAAGGGAATCACGAAGGCGATGCGGCCGTCGTCGTTCTGCAGCAGGTAGGCCTGCCCGCCCTCGTAGAGCTTCGGCACGACGAGGTGGCTGCCCTTCACCAGGCGCAGCGATTCGGGTCCGGCGGCATCGCCGGCGATCGCCTTGCGCAGCTCCGCGGTCCACGGTCCCGCCGCGTTCACCAGGATGCGCGCCGCGCATTCCCGTTGCGCGCCGTCGGCCGCCTGCAGCACGGCCTTCCATTGGCCGCCCGCGCGCCGCGCGCCGACCAGCTGCGTGCGCGTCATCGCCCGCGCGCCGAGCTGCGCCGCCGACACCGCGTTGAGCAGCGTCAGGCGCGCATCGTCGGTGGCGAGGTCGGAGTAGGCGAAGCCGCGCGCGAACTCCGGCCGCAGCGGCGCGCCGAACGGCGTGCCGCGGAAGCTCAGCGCTTCCGCCCGCTTCAGGCTGGAGCCGCGCGCCAGGCCGTCGTAGAGGGCCAGGCCGAGGCGGATCATCCAGCGCGGCCGCTGCGCCGGCGTGTGCGGGATGACGAAGCGCTGCTCGTGCGCCAGGTGCGGCGCGATCGACAGGAGGATTTCGCGCTCGGCGAGCGATTCGCGCACCAGGCCGAATTCGTAATGCTCGAGGTAACGCAGGCCGCCGTGGATGAGCTTGGTCGACGCCGAGGAGGTGGCGCCGCCGATGTCGCCCTGGTCGACGATCAGCACCTTGAGGCCGCGCCCGGCGGCGTCGCGCGCGAGGCCGGCGCCGTTGATGCCGGCGCCGACGATGAGCAGATCGAAAACGGGGTCCGAACTGGAAATCACCGCTGCATGTTACCCCGCCGCAAGCGGCAGCGTCACCGTCACGGCCACGCCATCCGCCTGGTTGGCGGCGGCGATCGTGCCGCCGTGGAATTCGGCGATGAGGCGCGCGATGTAGAGGCCGAGGCCGAGGTGCGGCCCATCGTTGCGTTCGCCGCCGCGATCGGGCCGCGACGAGATCATCGCCTCGAACAGCCGGCCCTGCACCTCCGCCGGCAGCGGCGGACCTGCGTTGGCGACGACCAGCTGCGCATCGTTCCCCGCCCGCAGCAGTCCGATGCGCACCGGCGTGCCGGCGCGGCCGAAGTCGACCGCATTCGCCACCAGCTTGTCGAGCAGCTGCACCAGCAGGTCGGGCGAACCGTCGACCTGCAGCAGCTGGTCGGGCGGCTGCAGGTCGAAGCTGTGCTGCGGATAGGCGAGCCGGTAGCCGCTCACGCATTCCGTCACCACCGCGGCGAGGTCATAGCGCTCGCGCGCCTCGCTGCGCAGGCTCTGCTCGAGGCGCGTCGCCTCGCTCATGCGCGTGAGGATCTTCGACAGGCGCGCGAGGCCTTCCTCGGCGCGGCCGAGATAGACCTGCGCCTGCGCCGGGTCCGGCTCCAGGCGCAGGTTCTCCAGCGACGAGCGCACCACCGCGATCGGCGTGCGCAGCTCGTGCGACAGGCGGCCGGCCAGGCTCTCCAGGTAGCCGTGGTGCTGGGCCAGCTTCGCCAGCACGGCGGAGAAGCTGCGCGACAGGTCGCCGATCTCGTCGCCCGCCCGCGAGCCCGAGACGAGCTGCTTGAGCCGGCCGTGCGCGTCGACCGCGCTCTCCGCCTCGTCGCGCAGGCGGCGGATGCGGTTCGACAGGCGCGTGGCGAAACCGAGCAGCACGGCGGCGGCCAGCGCGAACACCGCGATGGTGGCGAGCAGCAGGCGTTCCATGGCCTGGCTGCGCACCGAGAGGATGGAATGCGTGGTCTCCTCCACCACCACCGCGCCCAGCACGTTGTCGCGGCGCCAGATCGGGTGCGCCGCCGAGACGATGACGGCGCGGCCGTCCGCGCTGTTGCGCACGCGCGTCGCCGGCGCGCCGAGCAGGGCGCGCGTGATCTCGCGGCCGGTGGCGAGCACGTCCTCGTCGAGCGCCTCGTCGAAGTCCGCATCCGGACGCGAGACGATGCGGGCGAGGATGTCGCGCCACAATCTTGCGGCGCCGTCGGCGCCGTCGCTCTCCGGCTTCGCCTTCGGCTTCAGGCTGCCGGCGAGCGCCAGCAGCTTCAGCTCGCGGTTCACCACCCAGATGCGCCCCGTCGAGCGCTCCAGCCCGCGCAGGATGGCGGTGATCTCCGCCACCGACTGCTGTTCCGTCATCACCGACTCGCGGCCGATCTCCTCGACCACCGCCGGTTGGCCGGTTATGTCCGCCCGCTCCGCCGCCTGCTTCAGGCCCTCCTCCGCTGCGCGCCGCGCCGCGTCGTCCTCGGCGACCTTCAGGCGCATCAGCTGCGGCCGTTCGTGCAGGGCGGTGGCCACCGCGCGCGCCGTCGCCAGCAGCGCCTGCTGCTGCGCCTCGAGCAGGAAGCGCTCCATCTCCTGCACGTAGCGGTAGCCGACCCAGGGCAGGGCGAGCAGCGTCAGCGCGACGAGCGCCAGCTTCAGCCTGAGGGTGATGCGGAAGTTCATGCCTTCCAGCGGTAGCCCATGCCGTACACCGTGTCGATGCGGTCGAACGCCGGATCGACGGCCTGGAACTTGCGGCGGATGCGCTTGATGTGGGAAGTGATGGTGCCCTCGTCCACCACCAGCTTGGCGTCGTGCATGAGCTGGTCGCGATCCTTCACGTGGCCGGGAAACTTCGCCAGGGTGTGCACCATCCAGAACTCGGTCAAAGTCAGTTCCACCGGCACGGCGTTCCAGGTGGCGACGAGCCGCTTGGCATCCAGCCTGAGCGGCCCGCGCTCGAGCACCTCCTCTTCGGCCTGCGGCTCGCCCAGCACGTCGACGCGGCGGAACAGCGCGGCGATGCGCGCCAGCAGATGCGGCAGGCTGATGTCCTTGGTCAGGTAGTCGTCGGCGCCGAGGCGCAGGCCCGAGACGATGTCGAAGTCCGAATCGCGGGCCGAGAGGAAGATGATCGGCAGGCGCGGGCTCATCGCGCGCAACTCGCGGCACAGCTCGAAGCCGCCCTCCGGCTCGTCGCCGAGGCCGATGTCGATCACCGCCAGGTCCGGCAGCCGCGTGCGGAACGCCGCCAGCGCTTCCGGCCGGCCGGCGTAGGCGGCGACTTCATAGCCCTGGCGCGCCAGCGCCTCCGCGTAGTTGGCGCGGATGGCGGCTTCGTCCTCGACGATGGCGATGCGTTTCGGCATGCGCTGGAATATACCCGAATTAAATGCGCTGGCCCCGTCGCCGGGCCGCCCCAAGGCGGGGCCAGTCAGCGGCATGGAGCGCAGCGAACAACCGTCACCCCCTTCCGCGGGAAGGGGGTCGGGGGGATGGTCATTTTCATTGCCATATTTTTGCCACAATTCTTCGCCGCCCCGCCCTTTTCCCTCCCGGCTCCCGCCCGCCTTCCCGGCTTCAATGCAAGCGTCGTCAAACGGGAAGGAGAAAAACAATGAACACGGTGTCGGGCTTCTTCGTCAGCCGCAGGAAGCTTTTGTTCGTCGAACTCGTCGCCAAGGTCGTGCTGGCCTTCGCCATCGGGCTGGCCACCTCGATCGCGCTGGCCGGCGTGGTGCTGCTGCTGGCCCACGACGCGCAGGCATCGGAACTCGTGCCGATGAAGCCGAAAGAGGTGCAGCAGGGCACGCTGCTGCTCAAATCCGAGGGCGCCACCCTCGCCGTGCCGGCGGTGGCGACCGAGGCCGAGATCGAGGTCTCCGGCATCGTCGCCCGCGCCGTCGTCAGGCAGACCTACCGCAACCCCTACGACACCTGGTTCGAAGGCATCTACGTCTTCCCGCTGCCGGAGAACGCCGCGGTCGACCACCTGCGCATGAAAGTCGGCGACCGCATCGTCGAGGGCGACATCCAGGAGCGCCAGGCCGCGCGCGCCCGGTACGAGCAGGCCAAGTCGTCGGGCCGGCGCGCCGCGCTGGTCGAGCAGGAGCGGCCGAACATCTTCACGACGAACGTGGCCAACATCCCGCCGCGCGGCGAGATCGTCGTCGAGATCGAATACCAGCAGACCCTCAAATACGAGGTTACCCAACTGAGCGGCAGCTTCAGCCTGCGCTTCCCCATGGTGGTCGGCCCGCGCTACATCCCCGGCGCGCCCGCCGAAGGCCAGGGCGCGGGCACGGGCTGGGCGAACAACACCGACCAGGTGCCCGATGCCGCGCGCATCACGCCGCCGGTGCTCGACCCGGCCAAACATGCGCCGACCAACCCGGTGCGCCTGAAGGTCGTGCTCGATGCCGGCGTGCCGCTCGCCCGCGTCGACAGCCCCTACCACGCCATCGTGCAGCACGAGACGGAGGGCGGCGGCCGCATCGTCGAGCTGGCCGCAGGCAGCGTGCCGGCCAACAAGGATTTCGAACTCAAGTGGACGCCGGCGGCCAGCCATGCCCCGCAGGCGGCGCTGTTCACCGAAAACCAAGGTGGCAAGCGCTACGCCCTGCTCATGGTCATGCCGCCGGCGAAGGAGGTCGCCGCCGCCCGCCTGCCGCGCGAAGTGGTCTTCGTCATCGACACCTCCGGCTCCATGTCGGGCAGCTCCATCGCCCAGGCCCGCGACGCCCTCGAGCTCGCCATCGCGCGCCTCTCCGAGCAGGACAGCTTCAACGTCGTCGAATTCAACTCCTACGCCAAGGCCCTCTACGCCGACGCGCGCCCGGCCAGCGCCGCCCACCGCGAGCACGCCATACGCTGGGTGCGCAAGCTGCAGGCGCAGGGCGGCACCGAGATGGCGCTGGCCCTCAACCTCGCGCTGAACGGCCGCGAGAACCCCGGCCGCGTCCGCCAGGTGATCTTCCTCACCGACGGCGCCGTCGGCAACGAAGACAACCTGTTCAAGCTGATCAAGGACAAGCTCGGCGACTCGCGCCTGTTCACCGTCGGCATCGGCTCGGCGCCCAACAGCCACTTCATGAGCAAGGCCGCGCAGACCGGCCGCGGCACCTTCACCTACATCGGCAAGATCGAGGAAGTGAAGGAAAAGATGGGGAGCCTCTTCGCCAAGCTCGAATCGCCGGTGCTGAAGGGCGTCGACATCGCCTGGCCGGGCAGCGTCGAAGCCTGGCCGAAACGCGTGCCGGATCTCTACCTGGGCGAGCCGATCGTCGTCTCCGCCGCGCTCGACAAGGCGGAAGGCGACATCAAGCTCTCCGGCCTGCGCGGCGACACACCCTGGCAGGCCATCCTCCCGCTTGCCGACGCGCGCACGGGCAAGGGCATGGGCGTGCTGTGGGCGCGCGAGAAGATCGCCTCCCTCATCGACAGCCAGCGCGACGGCGCCAAGGAGGAAGAAGTGCGCGACGCGGTGATCGAGGTCGCCCTCGCCCACCACCTCGTCAGCAAGTACACCAGCCTCGTCGCGGTGGACAAGACGCCGGTGCGGCCGAAGGAGGACGAACTCCAGTCCGGCGCCATCCCGACCAACCTGCCGGAAGGCTGGGAGTACGGCAAGGTCTTCGGCGAGCTGCCGCAGGGCGCCACCGATTCGCTGTGGAACCTGCTGGCCGGCTGCCTCAGCCTGCTGCTGGCGATCGGCCTGTACGTCACCGCGCGCCGTGAGCCGCTTGCACTGAGGAGGGCCTGAGATGAAAGCCATGACCTTCAGCCGACCCGCCTCGCGCGAAGACTGGCCCCTCGGCGTCGAATGCGCCTGGCCCGCGGCGATGCACGCCGAGCCCGCCCGCGCCGTCGTGCGCGGCCGAACTTACCTCCTGCCGCGCCGCTGGCAACTCTGGCTCGCCGCCGTCGCCTTCAGCGTCAGCCTCTGGCAGCTCGGCCAGGGCGGATACATCCAGGCGAAAGCCTGGCTGGCGCAAGTGCTGATCAAGCAGGCCTGGGCGCGCACGCTGGAAGGCGAACAACACGCCAAACCCTGGCCCTGGGCCGACACCTGGCCGGTGGCGCGCCTCACGGTGCCCGACCGCGGCATCGAGCGCTACGTGCTGGCCGGTGCCAACGGCCGCACCATCGCCTTCGGCCCCGGCCACGTCTTCGGCACGCCGCTGCCGGGCGAGGCCGGCAACAGCGTCGTCGGCGCCCATCGCGACACCCACTTCGCCTTCCTGCGCGACGTGAAGCCGGGCGAAGAGATCGTCGTGCAAAAGTCAGTCTCCGTGACACGGCGCTACCGCGTCGCCGGCGCCGAGATCGTCGACAAGTCCGAGACCCGCGTGCTGGCACAGGCGCCCGGCGAGACGCGCCTGACGCTGATCACCTGCTACCCCTTCGACGCCCTGCGCGCCGGCGGCCCGCTGCGCTACGTCGTCACCGCCCAAGCCCTCTGAAAGGAGCCATGACATGAACGCCCTCTGCTTCTCCGTCGCCCTCGCCAACACGCGCGCCTTCGACGACAACTCCGGCTATCCGCGGCCGATCCTGGTGCCGCGGGTGGACAAGCTGGTCGTCGACAAAACGCGGCGCCGCCTGACGCTGATGGGCTGCAAGCGCGTCGTGCGCAGCTACCGCATCTCGCTCGGGGCGAAAAGCAGCGCGCCGGCCGGCCGCTACGTCATCATTGGGCGCAACCCGAAGAGCCCCAACCACCTCGCCCTGCGTCTCGCCCGCCAGTCGCCGTCCGCCGCCGAACACGCCGGCGGCGGCCTGCAGCTGCATGGCACGCCCGACTGGCTCGGCCCGCTCGCCGTCGCCCTCAAGGGCAGCGACTGGACCACCGGCGGCATCGCCGTCAGCAACCCGGACATCGAGGAGATCTGGAACCTGGTGACCGACGGCACGCCGGTCGTCGTCAAGCCGTAGCCTTGCCCTCGCGGCGCAGGCCCGCGCAGAGGCACACCAGGCTGCGGTCGAGGAAGGGGCGCACGCGCCGTTGCAGGAAGGAAGCCGGGCAGTGCACGCGCAGTTCATTCAGCGACTTCGTCGCGCCCTCGATGACGACGCGGCCGCGGCCCGGCACGCACCAGCTCTGGCCGGGCGAGAGGAAGACGTCGCCCGGCTCGCCGGTCACCGTCACCCAGAGCAGGCCGCGGGTGGCGTCGATGACGACGCCCCGGGCGTCCTCCAGCACGAGGGTCTCGCCGTCGGCGAGGGATATCGGCGCAAGCTGCAGACAGTAGTGATCCATGGCGGCCCCCTGCGGGAAACGATGCAGCCAGTCTAGGTTTCCGCCCGCCACCGATACAGATACAGCAACACGAAATTGTTACCAATACAGTTCCGCGTTTTGGCAAACTGTGCCGGTCGATCCGGGGCGCAACTGTATCTGTTCCGTCCCGGCAGCGCCGCCTACGATGGCGGGGTCATCGGGAGATCCAGCATGGAAGAGCGCAGCCTCCGCTACGAAACCCTCGCCGACGAGTTCGCCGGCCTCATCGACCGCCGCGTGCTCGGCCCCGGCGACCGCCTGCCCTCGGTGCGCAAGCTCTCGCAGGAGAAGCGCCTCTCGGTGTCCACCGTGCTGCAGGCGCTGCGCACCCTGGAGGACCGCGGCCTGGTCGAGGCGCGGCCGCAATCCGGCTTCTTCGTGCGCCGCCGCCCGCTGGCGCGCGCCGAGCCGGAGGCGCGCCGTACGCCGGCGCGGCCGGTGAAGGTCGACCTCTCCCAGCGCATCCTGCGCGTGCTGCAGCTCAACAACCGCCCCGGCGTCGTGCCGCTCGGCGCGGCGCTGCCCGACACCTCGCTGCTGCCGGTGGCGGCGATCCAGCGCCTCTACGCGAGCGTCGCCCGCCAGCAGCCGAACCTCCTGCGCAGCAACAGCCACACCGACATGAACGAGCCGGCCCTGGTGCGCCAGCTGGTGCGCCGCTCGCTCGCCTGGGGCGGCCCGCTCGACGCCGACGAGATCGTCGTCACCAACTCCTGCAGCGAGGCAATGTTCCTCTGCCTGCGCGCCGTGACGAAGCCCGGCGACACCGTCGCCGTCGAGTCGCCGAGCTACTACCTGATGCTGCAGCTCATCGAGTCGCTCGGCCTCAAGGCGCTGGAGATCCCCACCGACCCGCGCCGCGGCCTCTCCGTCGACGCCCTCGACCTCGCCACGCGCGACGGCAAGGTCAAGGCCTGCCTGTTCGTCACCAACTCGAGCAATCCGCTCGGCACCATCCTCTCCGACGCCGACAAGAAGCGCCTGGTGCGCCTGCTCGACGCGCGCGGCGTGCCGCTGATCGAGGACGACATCTACGGCGACCTGCAGTTCGGCGAGCGGCGGCCGTGGCCGGCCAAGGCCTTCGACCGCAGCGGCAACGTCATGCTCTGCGCCTCATTCTCGAAGTCGATCACGCCGGCCCTGCGCTGCGGCTACGTCGCCGCCGGCCGCTTCGCCACCGAGGTGATGCGGCAAAAAACCCTGGCGAGCGGCGCCACCAACCCGATCACGCAGAACGTGCTGGCGCGCTTCCTCGAGACCGGCGCCTACGACCGCAGCCTGCGCGCGCTGCGGCGCGCCTACCGGCAGCAGGTCGAGCGCACCGCCGACGCCGTCTCGCGCCATTTCCCCGAGGGCACGCGCATCACCCGGCCGCAGGGCGGCGTGGTGCTCTGGCTGGAGCTGCCCGGCAAGGTCGACACCAGCCTCCTCTTCGAGCGCGCCGCCGAGGAGAACATCGCCTGCGTGCCCGGCGACCTGTTCTCGCCCAGCGGCCTCTACCGCAACTGCCTGCGCCTGAACTGCGGCAACCCGTGGACGCCGGCCATCGAAGCGGGGGTGCGCCGGCTCGGCGAACTGGCCGGGGAACTGACCGGCGCCTGACCCCTTCTCCCTGTAAAATACGGGGATGAAACGGATTTCCATCTACGATTCCACCTTGCGGGACGGCGCCCAGGCCCAGGGCATCTCGTATTCCGTGGAGGACAAGGTCAAGATCGTCGAGCGGCTCGACGCCCTCGGCGTGCGCTACATCGAGGCCGGCAACCCCGGCTCCAACCCGAAGGACCTGGAATTCTTCGAGCGCGTGCGCGGCATGAAGCTGAAGAACGCCAAACTCATCGCCTTCGGCGCCACGCGCAAGATCGGCATCCAGGCCGAGGACGACGGCAACGTGCGCTCGATCCTCGCCGCCGGCACCGACGCCGTCGCCATCTTCGGCAAGAGCTGGGACTACCAGGTCACCGAGATCCTGCGCACCAAGCTCGACGAGAACCTGCGCATGATCGGCGACACCATCCGCTACCTCAAGCAGCAGGGCAAGGAAGTGGTCTACGACGCCGAGCACTTCTTCGACGGCTGGAAGGCCAACCCGGACTACGCGCTCGCCACCCTGAAGGCCGCCGCCGACGCCGGCGCCGACAGCCTGTGCCTGTGCGACACCAACGGCGGCACCTTCCCCGACGTCGTCTTCGAGGTCACGAAGAAGGTGGTCGGCCAGTTCAAGACGCCGATCGGCATCCACTGCCACAACGACTGCGAGATGGCGGTGGCCAACTCGGTGATGGCGGTGCAGGCCGGCGCGACGCAGGTGCAGGGCACCATCAACGGCATCGGCGAGCGCTGCGGCAACGCCAACCTGTGCGCGATCATCCCCGACCTGCAGCTGAAGCTCGGCTTCGAGTGCATCCCGCCGCAGAACATGGCCACGCTCACCACGGTGGCGCGCGCGGTGTCCGACATCGCCAACATGCCGCACAACGAGAAGGCCGCCTACGTCGGCGCCGACGCCTTCGCCCACAAGGGCGGCATGCACATCGACGCCGTGGTGAAGAACCCGGTCTCCTACGAGCACATCGACCCCGACCTCGTCGGCAACAGCCGCCGCACCTTGATGTCCGAAGTCGCCGGCCGCAGCACGCTGCTCGCCCGCATCCGGGCCGTCGACCCGAAGATCGGCAAGGATTCGCCCGAGACGAAGAAGATCATCGACCGCCTGAAGCAGCTCGAGCACGAGGGCTACCACTTCGAAGCCGCCGAGCAGTCCTTCGAGCTGGTCGTGCGCAAGATGCTCGGCAAGTACACGCCCTTTTTCGAGCTGGTCGAGTTCAAGGTGATGGTGAACGAGCCCTCGGTCAACGGCATGAATTCCTCGGCGATGATCAAGATCCGCGTCGGCGACGAGACCGAGATCACCGCCGCCGAGGGCGACGGCCCGGTGAACGCCCTCGACAAGGCCGTGCGCAAGGCGCTCGAGCGCTTCTACCCGGCCATCGGCGAGATCCGCCTCACCGACTACAAGGTGCGCGTGCTCGATTCCGACCAGGCCTCGGCCGCCAAGGTGCGCGTGCTCATCGAATCGACCGACCACCGCGAGCACTGGACCACCATCGGCGTGTCCACCGACATCATCGACGCCTCCTGGCACGCCCTGGTGGATTCCATCGAGTACAAGCTGGTGCGCGAGCAGGAGCGGCGTACACCCGCTCCCGTCGTCCCCGCGAAAGCGGGGACCCATGGATTCCCGCTTTCGCGGGAATGACGAACATCACTTTCAAGTAACACCTGCAATAGAAGGAACCATCATGGCTGGCAAGACGCTTTACGACAAACTCTGGGAATCGCACGTCGTCCGCGAGGAATCCGACGGCACGTGCCTGCTCTACATCGACCGCCACCTCATGCACGAGGTGACCAGCCCGCAGGCCTTCGAGGGCCTGCGCCTGGCCGGCCGCAAGGCCTGGCGTTCCTCGAGCGTGGTCGCCAACCCCGACCACAACACGCCGACCGACCACTGGGACGAGGGCATCAAGGACCCGATCTCGCGCCTGCAGGTGGAGACGCTCGACGCCAACATCCGCGACTTCGGCGCCCTGGTGTACTTCCCCTTCAAGCACGCCAACCAGGGCATCATCCACGTCATCGGCCCGGAGAACGGCACGACGCTGCCCGGCATGACCGTGGTGTGCGGCGACAGCCACACCTCCACCCACGGCGCCTTCGGCGCGCTGGCCTTCGGCGTCGGCACCTCCGAAGTCGAGCACGTGCTCGCCACGCAGACGCTGGTCGGCAAGCGCTCGAAGCGCATGCTCATCAGGGTCGACGGAAAAGTCAGTCCCGGCGTCACGGCGAAGGACATCGCGCTGGCGATCATCGGCAGGATCGGCACCGCCGGCGGCACCGGCTACGCCGTCGAGTTCGGCGGCAGCGCCATCCGCGCCCTCTCCATGGAAGGCCGCATGACCCTCTGCAACATGGCCATCGAGGGCGGCGCCCGCGCCGGCCTCGTCGCCCCCGACGAGAAGACCTTCGAATACCTCAAGGGCCGCCAGTTCGCACCGAAGGACGCAAACTGGGACAAGGCCGTCGCCTACTGGAAGACCCTGCAGTCCGACGCCAATGCCAAGTTCGACGCGGTGGTCGAGCTCGACGCCGCGAAGATCGAGCCGCAGGTCACCTGGGGCACCTCGCCCGAGCAGGTGCTGCCGGTCGGCGGCCGCGTGCCCAACCCGGCGAAGGAAAGCGATGCGCAGAAGCGCGCCGGCATCGAGCGCGCCCTGCAGTACATGGGCCTCAAGGCCGACACGCCGATCGAGGAGATCGCGGTCGACAAGGTCTTCATCGGCTCGTGCACCAACTCGCGCATCGAGGACCTGCGCGCCGCCGCGAAATACACCAAGGGCAAGAAGAAGGCGGCGAATGTGAAGCTGGTGCTGGTCGTGCCGGGCTCCGGCCAGGTCAAGCGCCAGGCCGAGGCCGAGGGCCTCGACAAGATCTTCATCGAGGCCGGTTTCGAGTGGCGCGAGCCGGGCTGCTCGATGTGCCTGGCCATGAACGCCGACCGCCTCGCCCCGGGCGAGCGCTGCGCCTCCACCTCCAACCGCAACTTCGAAGGGCGCCAGGGCGCCGGCGGGCGCACCCACCTCGTCAGCCCCGAGATGGCCGCCGCCGCCGCCATCGCCGGCCACTTCGTCGACATCCGCAAGCAATAAGGAACCGCCATGAAACCCTTCAAATCCCTCGACGGCCTGGTCTGCCCGCTCGACCGCGCCAACGTCGACACCGACGCCATCATCCCCAAGCAGTTCCTCAAGTCGATCAAGCGCTCGGGCTTCGGCCCCTACCTCTTCGACGAGTGGCGCTACGCCGACGTCGGCGAGCCCGGCATGGACTGCAGCAAGCGCCCGCTGAAGAAGGACTTCGTCCTCAACCAGCCGCGCTACAAGGGCGCGCAGGTGCTGCTCGCGCGCGACAACTTCGGCTGCGGCTCCAGCCGCGAGCACGCGCCCTGGGCCATCGAGGACTACGGCTTCCGCGTCATCATCGCGCCGTCCTTCGCCGACATCTTCTTCTCCAACTGCTACAAGAACGGCGTGCTGCCGATCGTGGCTTCAAGCGCCATCGTCGACCAGCTCTTCCGCGAGTGCGCCGCGCAGAAGGGCTACCGGCTGCGCGTCGACCTCGAGACGCAGACCGTGCGCAACCCCGCCGGCGAGTGGTTCCAGTTCGACATCACGCCGCACCGCAAGCACTGCCTGCTCAACGGCCTGGACGAGATCGGCCTGACGCTGCAGCACGCCGACGAGATCAAGGCCTTCGAAGCCAAGCACAAGGCCGCGCAGCCCTGGCTGTTCGCCTGAGCCTCATAGCCGCCTGCGGGAATCAACCACGAAATTCCACTAGTTACTGACCGAATTTCATGGTAGATTCCCGGCCATGATCAACCGGGAAGCGCTTCGCCGGCGGATCGGGCAGGCCCTCGCCCGCAATCCCGTCGTCGCCCTCGTCGGGCCGCGTCAGGTCGGCAAGACCACGCTGGCGCGCGGCTTCGTCGCGCACGATTCGCCCAATTATTTCGACCTGGAGGATCCGGTCAGCCTGGCCCGCCTGGCCGAACCGATGACCGCCCTCGCGCCGCTTGCCGGCCTGGTGGTCATCGACGAGATCCAGCGCTCCGGCGACCTGTTTCCGGTCCTGCGCGTCCTGGCGGACCGGCCGGACACCCCGGCCCGCTTCCTGGTGCTGGGCAGCGCATCCCCTGCCCTGCTCCGCCAATCCAGCGAATCCCTTGCCGGCCGCATCGAAGTCATCGAGGTAGGCGGGTTCGGCCTGGCCGAGACCGGCCTCGAGGCTGCCGATACGCTCTGGCTCCGGGGCGGCTTTCCGCGCTCGTATCTGGCACGCAGCCAGGCCGACAGCCAAGCCTGGCGCCGGCAGTTCCTGCTCGCCCTGGCGGAGCGCGACCTGCCGCAGCTGGGCATGCGCCTCGCACCGGCAGCGATGATGCGCTTCCTGACCATGCTGGCGCATTACCACGGGCAGGTCTGGAATGCCGCGGAGCCGGCCCGCTCGCTCGGCATTTCGGAATCCAGCGTGCGGCGCTACCTCGATCTGCTCGACGGCAGCTATCTCGTCCGGCAGCTGCAGCCGTGGCACGAAAACATCGGCAAGCGCCAAGTCAAGGCGCCCAAGCTGTACTGGCGCGATTCCGGCCTGCTGCACCGGCTGCTCGGCATCGATGCGCGCAACGCCCTGCTTGCCCACCCGAAATGCGGCGCCTCGTGGGAAGGATTCGTGATGGAAGAGCTGATCCGCGGCCTCGAGCCGGACGAGACCTATTTCTGGGCGACCCACACCGGCGCGGAACTGGACGGGCTGTTCATCAGGGAGGGCCGGCGTCTCGGCATCGAAATCAAGCGCGCCGACGCACCGCAACTTACGCCCTCCATGCGCCATGCCCTGGCCGACCTCAAGCTCGATCTGCTATGGGTGATCTATCCGGGCAATCGGTCCTATGCGCTGCACGACAAGGTGCAAGTGCTGCCCCTGCACGAAGCCCTGGCTGTTCGCCTGAAATAAAAAGCGGGCGGCCGGAGCCGCCCGCAAGGGTGGATGGCGGGGGGGCATCCAGGGAGGAGACGGTTCAGTTCGGCAGCACGACGCTGTCGATGACGTGGATCACGCCGTTGCTGGTGACGATGTCGGTCTTCACCACCTTGGCCTGGTTGATCATCACGTTGCCGTACTTGACGTCCACGTTGAGCGGCTGGCCCTGGACGGTCGGCACCTGGCCCGGGGCGACGTCCTTGGCCATCACCGCGCCCGACACCACGTGATAGGTCAGCACGGCGCGCAGCTTTTCCTTGTCCTTCAGCAGGGCGTCGAGCTGGTCCTTGGGAATCTTGGCGAACGCCTCGTCGGTCGGCGCGAACACCGTGAACGGGCCCGGGCCCTTCAGGGTATCGACCAGGCCGGCGGCCTGGACGGCGGTGACGAGGGTGTTGAAGCTGCCCGCCGAAACGGCGGTATCGACGATGTCCTTCTTCATTTCGGCAACGGCCGCCGTGGCAGCCATGGAGATCGCCAGACCGGCGGCCAGATTCCTGATCGATTTCGAAACTTGCATTTTCCAATCCTCCAGTAGTTGAACAGTAGAACGAGTCATGTGGCTCGTATTGTCCTAGACAAACAGGATTAAGAAGGGTTCATTCAGGTTTCAATATTTTTTTCCTGCCGCCACTATTGGCGTAATTAGTCATCAATAACAAATAACTAGAAGCACCATGCCATTTCTTACGAATCGCCTAAATTGTCCATGACACTAATAGGACATTGAGAATCCTTAAGGCTCGGGGAAAGTCAGCCTCCGCAACACGGCGCATTGGCTCACCTGGTGAACTGCCCCCTGCAGGACAATGGTGACAGCCTTGTATTGTGGTGTCACTATTGGTACCATCCTCGATGACGGCCATCCCGAAAATCCTCGACCGGATGCGGCGCGAACCGGCCAATGTCCGGTTCAGCGAACTCAGGAATCAGGTCAGGCAGGTGCTGCTGGCGATCGACAAGCTGGAGGCCATGCGCCATGAGCGCTGATCACTACACCTATCGCGTCACCTGGTCCGCCGAGGATGGCGAACACGTCGGCCTGTGCGCCGAATTCCCGTCGCTGTCCTGGCTGGCAAAAACACCCGAAGCCGCCCTGAAGGGCATCCGCCAGATCGTCGCCGAAGCGGTGGCCGACATGCAGGCCTCCGGCGAAACCGTTCCCGTGCCGCTGGCGGAGAAGCACTACAGCGGCGAGTTCCGCGTGCGCATTCCGCCGGAAGTCCATCGCTCGCTCGCCATCCAGGCCGCCGAGCAGGGCGTTAGCCTGAACCGTCTCGCCAGCGCGAAACTGGCGGCCTGAACGCCCCTACCCGAACACCCGCGCCAGCGCCTCGCTGTCCGGCGGCTCGCAACACCCGATCACGAACGCACGAACGCCAGCAGCGGTCCGTAGTCCTTGCCGTCGGCAGCGCGCAGTGCTGCGAGATAGCGCTGCCGCACTTCGCCGTCGGCAACCAGGTTCCCCGCACCCCAGGAGAATCGCGGCTCGCCGTGCTGCACCAGCAGCAAATCCGCCATGGTTCGCGACAACCGGCCGTTTCCGTTCGCGAAGGGATGGATCGCCACCAGCCGGTGACTGAACCGCGCCGCGATTTCGTCGAGCGGGTAGCTCTTGCATTCAAGCTGCGTCTTCACGTCTTCGCATAGATCATGCAAGGCTGGCTGGATGCGCAGCGGGTCCACGCCGATGTTCTTTTCGGTGGTGCGGAATTTTCCCGCCCAGCGCCAGGTGGTGCCGAACATGCGCTTGTGCAAGGCGCAGACGAACTCGTTTCCGAGCAGATTCCTGTGTCGCCGCCCGAAAGCCCATCGCTCCCCCTCGATGATGTTCACCATCTCCCATTCATTCAACTGGCCGTGGTTGGCGATGTGCGAGGGAATCAGCCCGGCCGCCTCGTCGGGATCGAGCGGCGTGGCGCCGGGCGGATAGTCGAGATTCATTGCCATAGCTTGCGCGCACTGCCACTCAGCAAGGATTCGGCCAGCAACTTGCGCTGGCGCTCGCGTTCCTTTGCCGACACGCCTTGCGCCTCCAGCTTCATGGAATGGTCCGTCGGTTGCAGCATGGCCTCGGCAAGCGCGTCGGCGCGGCGCTCGCGCAGGTCGTCGAGGGTGCCCCCCTCCGGCACCAGCGCATAGACCACGCGGCAACCCATCGCCCGCGCCAGGCGATCCAAGCTCTCAAGGGTGATCCGGCGTTCGGCCTCGGTCCGCTCGAAATCCTGCACCGATTGCCGGCTGATACCGGCGCGCGCACCCAGTTGCGCTTGCGTCATGCCCAGCGCTTCACGGATCGCACGCACCCATCCACCCCGCGGCGGCATGGCTGCCTCCGGGCTCGGGTAAGCCTGCAGCGTATCGGAAAGCTGCATTCGCTTGAGTTTCTTATTTGAATCAATCATCAGACGCTCCTTGAGCAGGCTATAACCTGCCTATGCGAGCTTATTGTGCCGGCTATAACAAGCTAATGTCAAGAATAATGCCGGCTATAACCTGCATATAATTCCCTACCCGAACACCCGCGCCAGCGCCTCGTAGTCCGACAGCTCGTTGTACACCTGCGCCGAGAGGCGCGCCCAGAGGCGGCCGGCGATGGGGAAGACCGGCACCTCGATGCGGTGCTCGTCGAGCAGCCGCCGGCGCCAGCGGCGCGCGGCCTCCTCGCTGCCGGCCTCGTCGACGGGCAGCGGCAGCGACACCATCGCCGCGCACATGCCTGACGGCGCGCCCGGCGCAACCTTCCACGCATCGGCGACCAGCTCCGCCGCCGCCCGCGCCTGGCCGACCAGCTCGGACTGGTAGCAGTCGACACCCAAGGCCTCGATGAATTCCAGCGCCGCCGTCACCGCCAGCCGCGCGCTCGGGTCGTGCGTGCCGGGCCAGGCGAACTCCTGCTCGTAGCCCTCGCCGTAGAAGTTCGACACCACCGTCGGGTGCAGGTCGCGCTGCCCCTCCGGCGTCGCATACAAAAAGCCGCAGCCCTTCGGCGCGCACAGCCACTTGTGGCAGTTGCCGACGTACCAAGTCATGCCCTGATCCGCCAGCGCATCGAGCGCCAGCGGCAGCATCCCCGGCGCGTGCGCGCCGTCCACCAGCACCGGCACGCCGCACGCGCGGCACAGGCGCACGATCTCCTCGACGGGCGACACCGCCGCCAGCGGCGCGAAGACATGGTCGACGATCGCCAGGCGCGCGCCGCCGGCGAGCGCTTCCGCGTACGCCGCCACCACCGCCTCCGGCCCCGGCAGCGGCCAGGGCACGCGCGCCTCCGTCAAAGTCAGTCCATGGCGCTCGGCGACGAAGCGCGCCGCGTTCTTCACGCCCGGATAGGCGTGGTCGGCGATGACGATGCGCTCCCCCGCCCGCCAGCGCAGCGAACGCAGCACCGCGTTGGCGCCCGCCGTGGCGTTCTCGACAAAAGTCAGTCGCTGCGACACGGCGCCGACGAAGCCGGCCAGCCGCACCCGCGCCGCCAACAGCGCGGGCGGCAGCTCATCCACCATGAAGCGCACCGGCTCGCGCTCCATCGCCTCGCGCCAGCGCGCCTGCGCCGCGAGCACATGCAAGGGCGCCGCGCCGAAGGAACCGTGGTTGAGGAAACGGATGCCCGGGTCGAGCGACCACAGGCTGCGCAGGGGGTGGCCGAAGGGGGTGTTGGGTGGGGGGAGAAGGTTATCGGGCAAGACGTCGTTTACTCTTCTGGCGCGCTATAAGCCTTCGGTGCCACGTTTCGGCAACGCTGGTCGAGTTGATGGACGATCTGCTTGATCAGCTTTTCCGAGAGGGTCTGCTTGGCGATGAGATTGAAATACCCACCCGCGTTCTTGGGGTTCAGCACCGCAATTCCTTCCGATGCTGTCCTACGCACATACCAACCGGGCAACATCAAGACCGGCTCAACTTGCAGGGGTTCTCCAACGGCACTCGATAGCCACTCCTTCAACCACTTGGCTTGTCTAGCCGCTTGTTGAAGCGGTGCGGTCTCCGTCCATTCCGGGAACTTCAAGCTGCGTCCGTCGTATAAGACTTCCCAGCCTTTGTTGTCTCCACCTCCGGTGCGCTTAGGGCGCCCCTTGGTTTCGACCGCATAAACACCGGAGGGACCAACCACTACGTGATCGATATTGAATTTCTCAGCGGGAAAATCGTGAAACACCCAGTAACCATCGTGGGCGAGCGTGTTAAGTTCTTGCGCAGCCGCTACCTCAGCTTCGTAGCCTAGCTGCAGCTTGATGCGTTCTTTGATGAGGCGATTAGCCTTAAAAAGACAGAAGCCCCACAAAAATGCCCCAGTCAGCGCACACATCCAGATAATTAACGTGGAAGGCTCTGGCCTGTGAAGCCGATCTGCCAAGTACATGGCATAGGCTAAAAGGGGGCCGGCCGCACCAACAGACATATACCCCAAAGTATCAAGGCGGGCTTCGTCCAACTGTTCGCTGATCGTTTGCCCAGGCGAGCGAAGCAGGCCGCGCGTCAGCGGAGATCGGCGGTCCGTGCTGCTCTGGCGCTTGCGCCAATACACAATGATCTGGACGAAAAGGTAAAGCGGGGCTATCCAAATACCAAAAAGGAGCAGCAGTTCCAAGGTGGGCGCCATATGGCCACTCATATCTCTAGAAAAAGTCAGTCTCTGTAGGACGGCGATAAACGAACTGACTACTTACAAGTACGGTAGCTACTTAACTGCCTCGGCCGTTTCTGAACCCATATCCGCCAGAATCTCCCGAAACTGCTCCAGCGCCGCCTCCAGGTCCTCGACGATTTCCTGTGCGATCACTTCGGGCGCGGGCAGGCTGTCGGATTCCGACAGGGATTCGTCTTTGAGCCAGAAGATGTCCAGGCTTGCCTTGTCGCGGTTGATGAGGTCTTCGTAGGCGCAGGCGCGTAAGCGGCCGTCGGCGCCAATCGACACCCGCTGGTCCTTGTCGATGAGATCGACACTATCCGCCACAGCTTGGCCGGATCCTGGCAAATTCGCCGGGAGCAAATTAGAGCGCGTGCATCGCGACAGCAGACTGTGGCCCAGAAATGGGCCGAGTCATACTTGCTCTGGGATCTAATTACGGGATGGCTCACTGAGCTTGCCTTACCGATTTTGATAACCGTTCATAAACTTGGCTTCCCAACCACTTTGCCACCAACTCTTGTAGCTCCGGCTTGCTCATGTAATCCGCGAACAGCTCTTCATTCAGCTCCATGCGCTCGATAAACAAAGATTCCAATATCTGTCGAAAAACCAGCTGAAACTTATCGAGAGGATTGACTTCCGCAGCCTTTTGCAAAACCTCACTTTGACTCGCTGCTTCTTCGATCTGGTCAAAGAAAAGTTGATCCGCCTCGTTTAGCTCACCACCGAATCTCTCATTAATGATGTCAATCAGTCGGGATAGTGAAACGTGCTCCTCTCGAACCATTCCTGAGCCAACCTCTCCAGGCCCATTAAGCAGCTTCGCATAACCTTCGCTGAGGTTAATCGATCCTTCGCTGATCTTCTGCAGACGGTAATAATCGAGTTCGACTTCCTCATCAAACTGATATCCGGGCCCGGTCTTGCGTTTTGGCAACTTCAGCGCGAGATGCCGCAAATAGGTAAACAACTTTTCAAGATCGCTGTCCTGATAGGGAATCACTTGGCTTAAAAAGCTGTACAAGTTGCGGAAAGCTTGCGCCTTCCCTCGCCACAACTCGGCTTCTTCCTCCTCCGAATTCTGCAGTTGCAGAAAGCGCGCAACTGCCCGATCGAGGACAGCATTCATGTTCTTGTGATCGTTTGGACTCTGGCGGCGCTTGGGTGCGAAGAATATCGCTGCGAACTCGCTAACTTCGGTCTGCTGGTAAATTCCCGAGGCATCCAGTTCGGCTTTGACCTCATACAGCTTCTCCGGCTCTACCTGCTCCCCCATCACCGACCCTTCGTAATACTGGCGAAACGCCTCCTGTATGTCGGCGGGATCATTCACGAAATCCAGCACAAAGGTATCATCCTTGAGCGGGTGCGTTCGGTTCAGGCGCGACAAGGTCTGCACGGCTTGAATGCCGCCAAGCCGCTTGTCGACGTACATCGTATGCAGCAACGGCTGGTCGAATCCTGTCTGGTATTTCTCGGCCACCAGCAATACGCGGTACTCAGGCTTAGCGAATGTATCAGGCAACTCCTTTTCTCTTACCCCCTCGTTCATTTCCACTTCGGTATAGATCTTCTCCGGAATCTTGTCGTCTTCGACGGTACCGGAAAACGCCACCAGTGTCTTGATGGTGTAACCTTTCGCGGCGATGTATTCATCGAATGCCTGTTTGTAGCGCACTGCCTCCAGCCGTGATCCCGTCACCACCATGGCCTTTGCATGGCCACCTATCTTGTGCCGGGTATGCTGCTGGAAATGCTCGACCATGATTTCTGTCTTCTGGCCAATGTTGTGTGGGTGTAGTCGCAGAAAGCGGGCGAGCGACTTTGCCGCTCTTTTGCGCTCAACGTTGGGATCGTCCTCGGCCTTTTTGACTAACTTGTAATAGGTTTTATAAGTGACGTAACTGGCCAATACGTCCATGATGAACCGTTCTTCGATCGCCTGCCGCATGGTGTAGCGGTGAAACGGTTCACCCTTGCGGCCAAAGATCGCCAGTGTCTTGTGTTTCGGCGTAGCGGTGAACGCAAAGAAACTCATGTTCGGTTGATGACCACGCTTGGCCATGGAACGAAATAGACGTTCCATTTCCACTTCACCTTCCTCTTGCGCCAATTCCTGCGCCTTCTTTCTCAGCTCGGCTCCGCCCAACACCCCTTTGAGCTCGGTGGCCGTTTCACCTGACTGCGAGCTGTGCGCCTCATCGATGATCACCGCATACTTACGGGTCGGCAAATAGCTGCCACCCTCTCCACGTTCTTCGGCGAGTTTCATCAACTGTCCGGTGACGAACGGAAACTTTTGCAGCGTGGTAATGATGATCGGTACGCCCGTTTCCAGCGCCTCCGCAAGTTGGCGCGAGTCCTCGTCGATTTTCTGCACCACACCCTGGCGGTGGTCAAACTGGTAAATCGTATTTTGTAACTGGCGGTCGAGAACAACACGGTCGGTAATGACCACGACACTGTCGAAGATGCGCTCATCCTTGTCGTTGTGCAGCGAAGAGAGCCGATGCGCGAGCCAGCCTATCGTGTTGCTCTTGCCGCTACCCGCCGAGTGCTCCACCAAATAGTTGTGCCCCACACCCTCCTTCGCCGCGGCCGACACCATCTGACGTACCGCCTGCAACTGGTGATAGCGCGGAAAGATCATCGTTTCCTTGCGAACCTTCTTGCCGTCGTCCGTGGTCTTCTCCTCCACATCGAGGTGAAGAAAGCGCGCAAGCAAATCCATCAAGCTATCGCGCTGCAAGACCTCTTCCCACAAATACGCGGTCTTGTAGTTGCGACCTACCTTGTCCGGTTCATTGCCCGCGCCGCCCTGGTTGCCACGATTGAATGGCAGGAAATGTGTACCGGACCCGGCAAGGCGCGTGGTCATATGCACCTCTTCCGTATCAACGGCAAAATGCACCAATGTGCGCTTGGTAAATTGAAAAATCGGCTCACGCGGGTCGCGATCGTTCCGGTATTGATGGATCGCATTGGCGGCCGTCTGTCCCGAAAGCGGGTTCTTGAGTTCCAGCGTTACGACCGGTATGCCGTTAACTGATAGCACGACATCCAACGACTTCTCACTGGTCGGGCTGAAATGCAGCTGCCGGGTGATACCCAGTTGATTGGCCGCGTAACGCGCCTCAAGTTCTGGATTGAGCCCATGAGCAGGACGGAAGAACGCGACCCGCAGTGTTTTGCCAAAGCACTTGAAACCGTGACGGAGTGTCGAGAGCACGCCATGTATCTCTATCCATTTACATAGCGCCTCCAGCACCCGCTCGCCGGTCTGGTCACCGTGCAAGGCTTGCAGCTTCTCCCATGTCTTCGCCTGGGTGCTGCAAACGAATTCCAGCACGACAGCGGGAAAGATCGCCCGCTCGCGATTGAATTCGTCCGAAAGTAGCTTCCTGTAGCCATCGGCCGACAACACTGCCTCAATGGCCGTTTCAAACGCAGCTTCGCTGGTCTGTTTCATGCGGGCACCATCCGCAGTTTCTTCCTCAGGTAGTACACGACGACCTGACTGTACTCCGCCAACTCACCCGCCAACGAACCATCCCACTTCCGCAATTCATGGGCCGGATTGCCGATGCGCCCATAGTGAAGTGCATCCTTGAACGCCTCCAGGACTGCTTTGCGGTTGTTGACCAAGCATGACCAATTGAGGTTCAGCACATCATTCAGTTCGCGATCGATGTGTGCCTGATCGGATTTGATGCGGCCATCACCGAGAAACTGAACAAGACGCTCTACGTTACAGGCCGGGTCCGCGGGGGATAGAACAATATCGGTATCGCCCTTGCTGGTGTCACAGTGTTGTTCTCGCCCGGGGCGACCTTTGCCACCCAAACACGCGCCGAGCAGGTTTCTGTAATCAAGGCGCCTAGCCGGATATCTTGCCTCACACTGCCAATGTTCGATCTTCATACTCGCAGTGTCCGGCCGGATTCGAGACTGACAGTAGCAGCACAAACCCCGCTGCTCCACGACCAGATATTTCCGCAGGTTTGCCTTGTCGGCGTAATTGTCGAAATCGGCGTGAGCCTTAAGGCGATGCTCGGTGAGTGAATGGGGTTCGGCATTCTTCTGAATGTTCCGCATTAATCCGACCCTTCCAGAAACTTGATCAACGAGCTGGCGCGCGTCAGTTCCGGTTCGCTTTCGCCAAGCGGCTTCTCCAACTCGGTAATCTTCTTGCGCGCTGCGTCAAATTCTTCCTTATCGATCAATTCAAACAACACTTTCAGCTCAGCATCAATCTTCTTGGTACGCACCGGTGCACCCATAAGCTCCTGCAAGATGCGGTTGGCATCCATACCATAGGCCTCCGCCGGTACTGTCACGACAACCCTGCCATCTTGGTATTCCAGAAAACGCACACAGCGGGCTTCAACCTCGCCCAAAACTAGAGGTGAATGGGTCGTCACCACGAACTGACAACTCTTGAACAACTTTCGCAGCCGCCCCAACACGTCACGTTGCCATTTCGGGTGCAGATGCAATTCAATCTCATCGATCATCACCAGCGCCACGCCCTCGGCGATGGGGTTGTCGCTGTCCGGGTTGGCGATGGCCAGCCGCCGGGTGAGGTCGAAGACCAAGGCCAGCAGTCCGCGCTCGCCGTCGGATAGTTGGTGCAGATAAAACGGCTGGTCGCGTTTGTCGACGACGAACCCCAGACGCGGCTTTTCCTGTATGCGCAGATTCGTGAATTCCGGCACCAGCTCATGAACCACGTTACGCAAAGCATCCAGCACCTTCAGTCGACGCGGCTCGTTTTCCGCACCCAGAGTCTGTTGAGTACGGAACCAGTGCATGAACTCGCGCAACTCGACTTCTCGGTCATGCAGGGCGCGGCCGTAGGCCAGCGACGGGTCAAACGGCTTTACGGCCGGCAAGGTTCGCGGCTGGCCCGGCAACTGGCGCTTGGGGGTGAAATACACCGCGAGCGGCGGATTGGCGGCCGTCTTGAGCGCGGACAGTGCAGCGCGGGTTTCTTTGATGCCCGCTTCGAGGTCGCCGGTGAGGGTGCGCGCCCGCAAGGCTTCGGTGAAACGCACGGCTTCGGTGGGTGACTGCTCCTGTCGCAAGAGGATAAAGCGGTCACTTTCATTCTCGGCCGCGCGCACGCGCTGCACCCCGGCATTGAGCGTCTGATCGCCGAGGCGCAGTCGCGCCGAAACTTCCAACGAGGTTCTATCGCTGAAAATGTCATCATCGGTGAAATAGATCGCCGTCGAACGCGACGGCGTGAATTCCGGGATCGCGCGAGAAAGCACGGTTGCCAGCGCGCGCAACAACGTGGACTTACCTACGCCGTTCACGCCCGCGATCAACGTCACATCCGACTCGAAGCCGATGTCTAGTTGTTCAAAACCACCGCAGTGGGCGAGGCTGAGGCGTTCCAGCTTCATGCCGCCATTTCCTCCAATGGGATTTGGCCAGTGACGGCGGCGGTGATAAGGGCTGCGCGGTGCTCCTTCGCAAGCTCTATAGAACGGAACAAAGTATCGACCAGGACCTTCGTCTTGGAATGATTCAGTTCGAGTTCTTTGACTATCGCGCGCTGTTCATTCGCTGGGGGCATAGGTAAACGCATTTCAAAGAAGTTCTCTGGGTACAATCTAAGCCTTGATGACCAGACGCCTTTAGACCAACGACTTACCTCAGCCACAAAGGGTCTCGACCGACAGAGTAGTTCCACAAACTCAGGCAACAGATCGCCCTTTGATGTGTAAACGTGATAGTCCGGGCTCACGATACCTTCGAGGGGCGTTACCCCCATCGCGCCCATCCACCCCCACAACGTATTAATTACCAAATCGCCGGGGTAACACAGCTTGTATCCCGCTTTATCGTCAGCCTGAAACATGTAAACGTCCTTTTCCGACCGAGCCGTCACACCCGTTATGTGCGAAACGGTCAATAACTCCTCATCGCCCAATTCCGAACGTTGATCGCGAACAGAGAATAGATTCTTCGCTCGCTCGATTCCCCAATGCGCCGGAATATCGCCCAGCCAGTCGAGGCCGGAGGGTTTGAGGGGGACGTTGGGCCTGAGACCGCGGGTGACGGCGCGGCTGATGAGGGCGGCGCGTTTTTCTTCCAACAGGTCCAGCATCTTTTCCTTTTCCGCCACCAGCGCATCGATGCGCGCGGTTTCTCGGTCGAGGTAGTCGGCAATTGCTTTCTGAAATCTCTCGTCCGTTGGAAATGGTAGTTGCAGGTCCTTCAGATATTCGCCATCAACGTGAGGAATTCCCATTCCAATAGTGAATGTCTTAAGAACCGGCTCAATGCCTTTACATAACCAAAACAGGTAGCTTCGATCAAATTTGACAGGGATTAGCAAGGCCGCTGTCGAAGATACAGCGCCGAATTTGGCGTGCAGGAATTCACCAGCGTTTGATCCATCCCACAACAGAAGGATGTCACCTTCATTCGCAGTAACCATGCCATTCGGAAAAACAAACTCCGTAGGCTCTGAGTCACCTCTCAGATACTCCATTGAAAGGTATGGTACGCCCCCCGTCTCGACGCGCGGCTCATCCTCTAATTTCTCGGGTAACCTTCCTTTAGAGGTATTCGCGACATATCGGAAGCGAATCGTTTCCCATTCGCCGGGTAGAGTTTGTGCGATAGACAGTTCCTTCACTCCGTCACCTCGCGCAACAACTCCATGATCCGCTTCTCGACCGCTTCCAGCTCCTTGTCGATCTCGTGCAACGGCCGCGGCGGCTGGTACTGAAAGAACACGCGGTTGAAGTTGATCTCGTAGCCGACCTTGCCGATGCCGCCGTCTTGTTCGTCCAGCGTTTCGCGATCGATCCAGGCGTCGTTCACGTAGGGCCGCACTTCGCGCAGGAAGTAGCTGACGATGTCTTCCTTCAAGGGGATGTTCTCGGCGTCTTTGAGCGCGGGGTCGGGTTCGTATTCGATGTGTTTGCCCTTGCCGTCGGTGTGCAACCCCAGCGCCGCTTCCAATTCGGCGGGCTTGAGTGCAGGCAAGGACTGGTTGGGGAACAGCGCGGCGGTGTCGAGCTTTTCTATCTTGTGGTGTTTGGCGATGGCGGGTTCAGCTTCAGGATCGACGGCGGTGAACACCTCGCGGAAGAGTTTCTTTTGCGCCGTGCCTTTTGCGCCCTTGGCCCAGCCTTCGACATCTTCCGGCAGTGCCTTGACGATGTCTTGCACCTGTTCCCAAGTGGCGTTCCAGTCGAGCCGCGGTTCGCCGCCCAGCACTTCTTCGACGGCCAGGAAGGCGTCGAGCAGTTCTGGGCAGGCATCGAGAAACTTCTCTTTGGTTTCCTGCGTGATCTGGAAGCGCAGACGTAACGGCCGCTGCACTGTGATACGCCGGTAGCCGAAATCGGCATTGTCCAAAATCTTGCTGGTTTTGGAGTCGTCCAGCGCGCCGTGTTCGCGGGTAACGGTGGTAATGGCGTCTTCGTCCAGATAGCGGCGCTTGTTGCCGAGGCTGCGCTTCATCGGCGCCCAGCGTTCGCGGGCGTCGATCAACTGAATCTTGCCCTTGCGGTGTTTTGCCTTGCGGTTGGTGACGACCCACACAAAGGTGCCGATGCCGGTGTTGTAGAACATCTGCTCGGGCAGGGCGACGATGGCTTCGAGCCAGTCATGTTCGATGATCCAGCGGCGGATTTCGCTCTCGCCGCTGCCGGCGCCGCCGGTGAACAGGGGCGAACCATTGAAAACGATAGCCACGCGCGAGCCGGGTTTGTCGCGGTTGCCGGGTTGCCAGTCCTGAAATTTGGAAATCATGTGAATCAGGAACAGCAGTGCGCCGTCGTTGACGCGCGGCAACTTGCCGCTGTAGCCGCGGAAATTGGGCCAGCGCTCGATGATCTTCTGCTCGCCTTTCCAGTCCACGCCGAAGGGCGGGTTGGCGAGCAGGTAGTCGAAGCGCATGTCCGGAAACTGATCGTTCGTAAGCGTGTTGCCGTATTCGATGCGGCTGTCGCGATGGCCTTTGATGAGCAGGTCGGACGCAGCCACGGCGTAGGAGCGCGGGTTGTAGTCCTGGCCGTAGACTTTGACGGTGGCGTGTTCATTGTGGGCGCGGATCCAGTTTTGCGACTCGGCCAACATGCCACCGGTGCCGCATGCCGGGTCGCAAATGGTGACGATGACGCCTGCCTGTGTGAGCACCTTGGTATCGGGCTCCAGCAGCAGGTTGACCATGAGCCGGATGACCTCGCGCGGGGTGAAGTGGTCACCGGCCGTTTCGTTCGCCGCTTCGTTGAAACGCCGGATCAGGTCCTCGAACACCAGACCCATGGTGATGTTGTCCACGTGCCGGGGGTGGAGGTCGATACTTTCAAACTGCGCGACTACTTGATAGAGGCGGTTGGCCTCTTCGAGCTTTTCGATTTCCTTCTCGAACTCGAAGCGTTCGAAAATCTTGCGAATGTTCTCAGAGAAACCGTTGATGTAGTCGGTCAGGTGGCGACCGATGTTGTCCGGGTCGCCCTTCAGTTTACGGAAGTCGAGCTGGCTGTGATTGTGGAAACCGAGCGGATTGCCGTCCTCGTCCTTGGCCAGATTATTGAGGATAGGATCAACGCTGATCGGCTCCTTTTTCTTGGCTTTGAATTCTTTGTTCTTCGCTACCAGTTCCGCGTGCTTTTTCAGCACGGCGGCCTTGGTGGGCTCCAACACACAATCAAAGCGGCGCAAAACCGTGAGGGGCAGCATCACGCGCTCGTATTGCGGCGGGCGATACGGCCCGCGCAGCAGATCGGCGACGGACCAGATGAAGTTTGAAAGTTGCTGAAAATTGGCTGGGGTCATGTATTAGCTAGTCCTTCATAAACTGGCCGCAATAGCACCAAGCTTACCTTTTAGGATGCCCTTCATGCGACCGACAATTGGCTCAGCGCCGGCTCTTCGGGGGCGCGGGGGCTGAGAAAAGTGGCATAGGGCGGGGCGGCAGTAAAAGCGCCCTCTCCCCCGGCCCCTCTCCCTCTTGCGAGAGAGGGGAGGTAGGCGAGCCATTCGGCCAGCAGGTCGGGCTTGTAAAAAGCGAACACCGGCCGGGAGCGGGGCTGGGGATCGAGACCGTTGGTGAAGCGGGTTTCCGCCCCGGTCGATTGATAAGAGAAGGGCAAGGGATTGCCCCAGCGCGGCAGTCCGGCGGGCAGGCCCTTGGTGTATTTGTCGGATTGAGTCTCGACGCCGGTAAGGGTGACGCCTTCCTTTTTGGCTTCGATTACCCCGGCGGCCTTGCCCTCCACGTAAAGCAGGTAGTCGGCGAAGCCATAGCCTGGGAGGGGAAACTCGCGAATGGCCACGCCGCGCGCGGCGTGGATGTTGGCTTTATCGGCGTCGCAGACATGCCAACCCGCTGCCGATAGCAGCCGGTCGATCTCCTCCCTCGCTTTTTGTTCTGGTTGTGGCGCCAAGACTAGAGTCTCATCTTGGAAATGACGACGGGAATGCTAGCACGGGCGGGGCCTTAGCTCGCCATATTCACAATCCGTTCCTGCAAATCCCCCGGTGCAGTAAAGAGCATGGCTCGGCCGCTGCGGTCCGCTATCAAAAGGTTCAGCTTGGCAAGATTCAACAGATCCGAGCGCGCCGTTTGATAGGCAGTGCTATGCACACGTTGGTGTGTGTCGATTCGGTAGATTTCACCCGGATGTTTGAGGGCATGCCCCAGCAGGGCGACTTGACGGTGATTGAATTTGTTGCGCAGAGCCGGAGAAGTTGACAGCAAGCGCTGGGCGCTGCGCTGTTCTTCACCCATGCGTGCGAGATAGTCATGTAGCGCTTCAATGGCCTTGCGGATGATATCGAGCTGGTGCAGAGCGAAGTAGGTGGTATCGCTGCCATCGGTCTCTGTGTAGAGATACGCCTTCACATACTGCGAAGGTGCGGCACGCAGGAAATGGGAGATCGAAAGGAATTCCATCAACCAGTAGCCACTGCGCGCCATGGACCAGTAGAACAACGCCCGTGCAGTGCGGCCATTGCCATCCACGAACGGATGGTCGTAGCCAATCATGAAGTGAAGCAGGATCGCACGCAGCACCGGATGCACGAAGGGCACGGCGTTTTCGTCAGCGTTGGCGAACGCACATAGCCGCTCGAGACGTTCCGGTAATTCGCCGAAGGGGGGCGGTTGATGCAGAAGAGTACCGTCTCGGTGATCGACGACATGCACGTCATCGTTTAGACGCAAGCGTCCAGCATCGGCGGGGTCATCGAGCGTACCTTCCGTAAGAACGCGGTGCAGATTCAGGATTCGCTCGGGCGTTATTGGGTCATCCTTCATGCCCCGAATGATTTCCATCGCCTGGTAGTTGTTGAAGATCATTTGCTCGCTGCGGTCACGCGGCTTGCGTTGTTCGCGCAGCATGGACTCGGCAACTTTCCGCGTAGTGGCAGCGCCTTCTAGCTGACTTGAGGTGATGGCTTCTTCGATGAGCGAATGAAGCAGATAACGATTACGCTGTTCCGGAGTATTGATCTCTGCGGCTGCGCGTATCTCGCCTGCGGCATCGCGGTCGATGTGATGCAAATGAATCAACACGGATTCCGGCATTGCCAGCAAGAAGGGTTTGCCAGCCTTATCCAGTAACGGAAGTTGCCGGGACTGGCCAAGGCGCGCCATCTTAATCGCAAACCACCATTCTTCCAATGAAAGGTCGTTCGGCGGGGCACGATGACGTATCTGATCCCAGTGGAGGTATTCGCCCGCCGCCAGAGGAGAATAGTTCTCCATGATCCGGCTCATCCGTTCAGGTGGGATCTTTCCGGAGATAGCCCATTCGGAGGGGGGCGATATTGGGATTTTCATGGCCACCTACTAATTTGCTATTGAATTAGTAATTGATTAGTAGGTTACTAGCCAGGTCAGGGCTTGTCTACTAATTCGATAGCAAATTAGTAAATGGCTAGTAAGTTAATAGGTTTTAACCTGACTAACTTAATGAAAACAAATAAAAAAGGCAGCCGAAGCTGCCTTTTTTATTTGCTGTTACTTTCGCTCAGTGCCGCGGCTTGCGCAGTTTCTGGATGGCGGCGAGTTGGGCGATGGCTTCGGCCAGTTCGGCCTGGGCCTTGGCGTACTCGAGTTGCGAGGTCTTGTTCTGCAGCGCTTCCTCGGCCTTCTTCTTGGCGTCGAGGGCCTTGGCTTCGTCGAGGTCCTTGCCGCGGATGGCGGTGTCGGCCAGCACGGTGACGAGGTTGGGCTGCACTTCGAGCATGCCGCCGGCGACGAAAACCAGCTCTTCGTGGCCGTCCTGCGTCTTGACGCGGACGACGCCCGGCTTGATGCGGGTGAGCAGCGGCGTGTGGCCGGGCATGATGCCCAGCTCGCCGGCTTCGCCCGGGAGAACGACGAACTCCGCCAGACCCGAGAAGATCGATTCTTCCGCGCTGACGATGTCGACGTGTACGGTCATTGCCATGGTTACCTTTCCCTATTTCCCTCTTGCCCTCTCCCCGGCCCTCTCCCGCTTGCGGGAGAGGGAGGGAAGTCCGTTATTGCAGGGTCTTGGCCTTCTCGAAGGCTTCGTCGATGGTGCCGATCATGTAGAAGGCCTGCTCGGGCAGGGCGTCGCACTCGCCGTTGACGATCATCTTGAAGCCGCGGATGGTTTCCTTCAGCGGCACGTACTTGCCGGCGGAACCGGTGAACACTTCGGCGACGAAGAAGGGCTGCGAGAGGAAGCGCTGGATCTTGCGGGCGCGGGAGACGACGAGCTTGTCTTCCGGGGCCAGTTCGTCCATGCCCAGAATCGCGATGATGTCGCGCAGTTCCTTGTAGCGCTGGAGCGTGGCCTGCACGGCGCGGGTCGTGGAGTAGTGCTCCTCGCCGACGACGTTGGGGTCGATCTGGCGGCTGGTGGAATCCAGCGGATCCACGGCGGGGTAGATGCCCAGCGCGGCGATGTCGCGCGAGAGCACGACGGTGGCGTCGAGGTGGCCGAAGGTGGTGGCCGGCGACGGGTCGGTGAGGTCGTCGGCGGGCACGTACACGGCCTGGATCGAGGTGATCGAGCCGGTCTTGGTGGAGGTGATGCGCTCCTGCAGGCGGCCCATTTCCTCGGCCAGCGTCGGCTGGTAGCCCACGGCGGAGGGCATGCGGCCCAGCAGCGCGGACACTTCGGTGCCGGCCAGCGTGAAGCGGTAGATGTTGTCGACGAACAGCAGCACGTCGCGGCCTTCGTCGCGGAAGTGCTCGGCCATGGTGAGGCCGGTCAGCGCGACGCGCAGACGGTTGCCGGGGGGCTCGTTCATCTGGCCGTACACCAGGGCGACCTTGTCGAGAACGTTGGACTCCTTCATCTCGTGGTAGAAGTCGTTGCCCTCGCGGGTGCGCTCGCCCACGCCGGTGAACACGGAGTAGCCGGAGTGCTCGATGGCGATGTTGCGGATGAGCTCCATCATGTTCACCGTCTTGCCGACGCCGGCGCCGCCGAACAGGCCGACCTTGCCGCCCTTGGCGAACGGGCAGATCAGGTCGATAACCTTGATGCCGGTCTCGAGCAGCTCCTGGCTGGGGGCCAGCTCGTCGAAGGCGGGGGCCTTCTGGTGGATGGAGCGGCGGTCTTCGGTGGCCACCGGGCCGGCTTCGTCGATGGGCGCGCCGAGCACGTCCATGATGCGGCCCAAGGTGGCCTTGCCGCAGGGCACCATGATGGGCTTGCCGGTGTTGCTGACCACCATGCCGCGGCGCAGGCCCTCGGAGGAGCCCAGCGCGATGGTGCGCACGACGCCGTCGCCGAGCTGCTGCTGCACTTCCAGCGTCAGCTCGGAGCCGTCCATCTTGAGAGCGTCATAGACTTTCGGCATGTCTTCGCGCTTGAACTGGACGTCCACCACGGCGCCGATGCACTGTACGATCGTTCCTTGACTCATCGTATTTCCCCAATTAACAAATTCTTAGACGGCTGCTGCGCCGCCGACGATTTCGGAAATTTCCTTGGTGATCGCGGCCTGGCGGGTCTTGTTGTAGACCAGCTGCAGTTCGTTGATCACGTTGCCGGCGTTGTCGGAGGCGGCCTTCATGGCGACCATCCGCGCGCTCTGCTCGGAGGCCATGTTCTCGGCCACCGACTGGTACACCAGTGCCTCGACGTAGCGGACCAGCAGCTCGTCGATGACGGCGCGGGCGTCCGGCTCGTAGATGTAGTCCCAGCCGTGCTCGGTCGGGCGCAGCTGTTCGCCGGAGAGCGGCAGCAGCTGTTCCAGCACCGGCTCCTGCTTCATGGTGTTCAGGAAGCGGGTGTAGGCGATGTAGACGGCGTCGAGCTCGCCGGCCTGGAAGGCGTCGAGCATGACCTTCACCGGGCCGATCATCTTCTCGAGGTGCGGCGTGTCGCCAAGGTGCGTGACGTTGGACACGACCTTGGCGCCGAGGCGCTGCATGAAGCCGAGGCCCTTCGAGCCGATGGCGGTGACGCGGATGTCGGCGGCGCCCTTGCCTTCCCATTCCTTCAGGCTGTTGAGCGCGATGCGCAGCACGTTGGTGTTGAGGCCGCCGCACAGACCCTTGTCGGTCGTGACGACGATCAGGCCGACGCGCTTCACTTCGCCCATCTTCTTGAGGAAGGGGTGCTTGTACTCGGAGTTGGCGTGGGACAGGTTGGCGGCCAGCCGGCGGATCTTCTCGCCGTAGGGACGCGCGGCCTTCATGCGCTCCTGTGCCTTGCGCATCTTCGAGGCCGCGACCATCTCCATGGCCTTGGTGATCTTGCGCGTGTTTTGCACGCTCTTGATCTTGGTGCGTATTTCCTTGCCGCTTGGCATGGTTGGCTCCGGCTAGTGGTTACGCCCAGGTCTTCTTGAACTCTTGAACGGCGGCATCGAGGGCCTTCTCCGCATCGGCGTCGAGGTCCTTGGTGCTTTCGATCTTGTTCATGAGGTCGGCGTATTTCTGGCGCATGTACTGGTGCAGGGCGGCCTCGCAGGCGAGGGCGCGCTTCACCTCGACGTCGTCGAAGTAGCCCTTGTTGATGGTGAACAGGGTCACGGCCATTTCCGCCACCTGCATCGGCGAGTACTGGGCCTGCTTCATCAGTTCCGTCACCAGGCGGCCGCGCTCGAGCTGCTTGCGGGTGGCTTCGTCCAGGTCGGAGGCGAACTGGGCGAAGGCCGCGAGTTCGCGGTACTGGGCSAGSGCCAGACGCACGCCGCCGCCGAGCTTCTTGATGACCTTGGTCTGGGCGGCGCCGCCGACGCGGGACACCGAGATGCCGGCGTTGATGGCGGGACGGATGCCGGCGTTGAAGAGGTCGGTCTCCAGGAAGATCTGGCCGTCGGTGATCGAGATGACGTTGGTCGGCACGAAGGCGGTCACGTCGCCGGCCTGCGTCTCGATGACGGGGAGCGCGGTGAGCGAACCGGTCTTGCCCTTGACCTGGCCCTTGGTGTACTTCTCGACGTAGGCTTCGGAGACGCGGGCGGCGCGCTCGAGCAGGCGGGAGTGCAGGTAGAACACGTCGCCGGGGTAGGCTTCGCGGCCGGGCGGACGGCGCAGCAGCAGCGAGATCTGGCGGTAGGCCCAGGCCTGCTTGGTCAAGTCGTCATAAATGATCAGGGCGTCCTGGCCGTTGTCGCGGAAGTATTCGCCCATGGTGCAGCCGGAGTACGGGGCGATGTACTGCATCGCGGCGGACTCGGAGGCGGTGGCGACGACGACGATGGTGTATTCCATCGCGCCGGTCTCTTCCAGCTTGCGGATCACGTTCTTCACCGTCGAGGCCTTCTGGCCGATGGCGACGTAGACGCAGAACAGGTCCTTGCCCTTCTGGTTGATGATGGTGTCGATGGCCACCGCGGTCTTGCCGGTCTGGCGGTCGCCGATGATCAGCTCGCGCTGGCCGCGGCCGATCGGCACCATGGAGTCGACCGACTTGAGGCCGGTCTGCACCGGCTGCGACACCGATTTACGCCAGATCACGCCCGGGGCGATCTTCTCGATCGGCTCGGAGAGCTTGGCGGCGATCGGGCCCTTGCCGTCGATGGGCTGGCCCAGGGCGTTCACGACGCGGCCGACCATCTCGGGACCGACCGGCACTTCGAGGATGCGGCCCGTGCACTTGACGGTGTCGCCTTCGGTGATGTGCTCGTATTCGCCGAGAATGATCGCGCCGACGGAGTCGCGCTCGAGGTTCATGGCGAGGCCGAAGGTGTTGCCGGGGAATTCCAGCATTTCGCCCTGCATGACGTCGGCCAGGCCGTGCACGCGGCAGATGCCGTCGGTCACGGAGACGACGGTGCCTTCCGTGCGGGCGGTGGCGGCCAGCTGCAGATTCTGGATCTTGCTCTTGATCAGGTCGCTGATTTCGGAGGGATTGAGTTGCATGTCTTGACTCCTGGTTTCTTAGCTCTGTAGCGCCGTGGCCATGGCTGCGAGCTTGCCGCGCACGGAAGCGTCGATGACCTGATCGCCGACGGCGATCCGCACCCCGCCGATGAGCTCGGGGTCGAGGCTGACCGTCGCCTGGATCTTGCACTTGAAGCGTGCTTCCAGTTCGGCGACGAGATTCTTCAGCGTGGCATCGTCTAGCGGGAAGGCGGAGGCGATGTCGGCCTCCTGCACACCCTCCTGCCCGTTCTTCAGTTCGACGTAAAGGTCGCGGATCTCGGGGAGAACCTGCAGGCGCTCGTTGTCGACGAGGAGGCGGACGAAGTTCTGCTGTTCGGCAGAGACCGATCCGACGACGTCGAGGAACAGCTGCGCGACCTGCGCCGGCAGCAGGCGGGGATTGCCGATGCATTCCACCATCTGCGCGTCGGCGGCGACGGCCGCCATGCGGTCGAGCGCCTGCTGCCATGGACCCAGCGCATTGGTCGCCCGCGCCAATTGAAATGCGGCATCGGCGTAGGGGCGTGCGAGGGTGATGTTCTCGGCCATGGCTTACTTGAGTTCCTGTTTCAGGTTGGCGAGCAGGTCGGCGTGGACTTGGGCGTTGATTTCCTTGCGCAGGATGCGCTCGGCACCGGCGACGGCGAGGGCGGCGACCTGCTCGCGCAGGGCCTCCTTGGCGCGCTGGGCGGCGACGCCGGCCTCGGCCTCGGCGGCCTGGCGGGCTTGCGTAATGATGCGCGCCGCTTCCTGGCGGGCTTCCTCGATCAGCTGGGCGCCCTGCTTCTCGGCACCGGCACGCAGCTCGGTGGCGGATTCGCGGGCCTTCTTCAGCTCATCGACGACCTTTTTCTCGGTCAGCGCCAGTTCGGATTTCGCCTTGTCCGCAGCCGATAGCCCGTCGGCGATCTTCTTCGCGCGCTCGTCGAGTGCCTTCATGATGGGCGGCCACACGAATTTCATCGTGAACCACGCCAGAATGAAGAACACAACCAGCTGGGCAAACAGCGTTGCGTTCAGATTCACGGTAATCGCTCCTTGATTGGACGGGGGTCGATTACTTCGGCAGGAACGGGTTGGCAGTGGTGTACCAGAGGGCGATACCGGTGCCGATAATGAACGCGGCGTCGATCAGGCCGACCAGCAGGAACATCTTGGTCTGCAGGGTGTTCATCAGCTCGGGCTGACGGGCCGACGACTCGAGGAAGCGGCTGCCCATGATGCCGATGCCGATACAGGCGCCGGCGGCACCCAGACCGATGATCAGGCCGGCGGCCAGAGCAACGAAGCCAATGATTTGTTCCATGACAACTCCTTTGGTTACGAGGTTTAAGACAAAAAACGGGTTAAGTAATTAGTGACTCTCGTGCGCCTGACCGACATACACCAGGGTCAGCATCATGAAGATGAAGGCCTGGAGGGTGATGATCAGGATGTGGAAAATGGCCCAGATCGTGCCGGCGATGACGCCGCCGATCCAGAGCAGGCCGGAGCCGAGGGTGCCGGCCCAGGCCGCGCCCATCAGGGCGATCAGCATGAAGATCAGTTCGCCGGCGTACATGTTGCCGAAGAGTCGCATGCCGTGCGAGACGGTCTTGGCGACGAATTCGATCAGCTGCATGGCGAAGTTGATCGGCCACAACACGGGATGCGCGCCGAAGGGGGCGGTGAACAGTTCGTGGATCCAGTGGCCGAGGCCCTTGATCTTGACGCTGTAGTAGAGGCAGAGCAGGAGCACGGCGGAGGACATGCCGAGCGTGGCGTTCAAGTCGGCGGTCGGCACGACGCGCAGGTAGGCATGGTGCGGATCGTGGCCGGCAGCGCCGAAAATCCAGGACCAAATTTTCGGCAGCAGATCGACCGGCAGCAGATCCATGGCGTTCATCAGGAAGATCCACATGAACACGGTGAGCGCCAGCGGGGCGACGAACTTGCGCGACTCGGGCGAATGCACGATGCCCTTGGCCTGGTCGGCGACCATTTCGACGACGATCTCGACGGCGGCCTGGAAGCGGCCCGGCACGCCGGAAGTGGCGCGGGCGGCAAGGCGGGCGAGGATGAACACGCCGAGCAGGCCGAGGCCGATGGAGAAGAACAGGGTATCGAGGTGGAGGACCGACCAGTCGACCAGGCCAACCTGCTTCTTGTTGGTGAGGAAGGTGAGGTGGTGGACGATGTATTCGGAAGCGGTGGGAGCGTGCTCGGTAGCCATGTTCAGAACTTTTTGCTCAAAAGTGCCAATAGATTCGCTTTAAGGGCCACTACCAGACCAGCGATCAATGCGAGCCAATGCATTTCGCGGTACAGGCTTGCGGCCGCCGCCAGCAACGCGATGGTTGCGGCGACTTTCATGAATTCCCCGACAAAGAACGCGGCGGGTGAAGCGCCGCCCGGCTTCCGGCTTTCCGCGAACAGACGCAGGGCGAAAAGCGCATTGGGCAGGACGATCGCGGCACCACCGAGTGCCGCCGAAACCGCGCCGTGCTTACCTGCCAGGAGCCCCGCGATTGCCGCCACCACCAGGGTTGCGACCGCTTGCAGAAAAACTGCCCGGAACATCAGCATGCCGGCTTCACCACGCTCGACAACCCGAATTTGCGCGCTGCAAAACTTCGCGCTGCGCAACGCGGCCGCCGCTTACAAAGACGGCGGATTTTATAGTCTTATAAAAGATCTGTCAAACCGGAAAACCGCGTGGTTGCTGGTATGCAAGCCAATTAAATCTCCAGTTATCAAATAGATCGGTTCAATACCCATATTGGTGCGACGCAGCAAAATTTGTCATTGACAAGATATAACTAAATAACTAAATTCTTCGTTATGAATCCCGACTACTCCCGCGCCATCCCGTCTGCCTGGAAGCACATGTCCAGGGTATTCACCGCGCTCGGCGACGAGCATCGCCAGCGCATCCTGCTGACTTTCGAACCCGGCGAGCGCTTGAATGTCGGCCAGATCGCCGAGGTATCGACGCTTTCCCGCTCCGCCGTGTCGCACCACCTGAAGATCCTGCGCGAAGCCGGCGTGCTCGACAGCCGCAAGGAAGGCAAGGAGGTTTACTTCTGGATCAACAAGGACTTCCTGCGGGAAGTCCTCAGCAATGTGCTCGATTACCTGGAGCACAACGCATGAACCGCCGCCGCTTCCTGATGATCGCCGGCACTGCCGGCCTGGGACTTGCCGGCGCAGCCGCCTGGCGTTTCTGGCCCGAGCATGGCCTGATGAACCCATGCCTGGCGGCCCTTCCGCGCGAAGTGGCCGATCACGAACTTGTCGAAGCTGCCTGGGAAGGGCTCGATCCGGCCCAGGTCTGGGACTGCCACGCCCACCTCGTCGGCACCGGGGATTCGGGCAGCGGCATCTGGATCAGCCCGTCGCTGGAATCCATGGTGTACCCGATCCAGTACGCCCAGCGGCTGTTCTTCCTGAACGCCGGCTGCGCCCACGACGCCCCCGGCCGGGTCGACCAGAGCTACATCGAGCGCATGCACAACCTGCTGGAAGGCATGCGGCCGGGCGTCAAGCTGATGCTGTTCGCTTTCGATTACCACCACCGCGAGGACGGCACGGTCGACCGCGACAACAGTTCGTTCTTCGTGCCGAACGACTACGCGCGGGACATGGCGCGCAAGTACCCGCAATATTTCGAATGGGTGGCTTCGATCCATCCCTACCGCCCGGATTGTATCGAGGCACTCGAGCGCGCCGCGGCCGGCGGCGCCCGTGCCATCAAGTGGCTGCCCGCCGCGCAGGGCATGAACCCGGCCTCGCCCCTGTGCGACCGCTTCTTCGCGGCGCTGGCGAAGCTCGATCTGCCGCTGATCAGCCATGCCGGCGAGGAACGCGCGGTGCACGGCGGCAACACGCAGCACTTCGGCAACCCCCTGCTGCTGCGCCGGGCGTTGGACCATGGCGTGCGCGCCGTGATCGCCCACTGCGGCTCGATGGGCCAGGACCGCGACCTCGACAAGGGCGAAAACGGGCCCTATGTCGACAGCTTCGACCTCTTCGCCCGCCTGATGGACGACCCCACTTACGGCCCGAAGCTGAACGGCGACATCTCGGCCATGACGCAACTGAACCGCGCCGGGCCGGCGCTGGAAACCGTGCTCGCACGCGAGGATTGGCATGCGCGCCTGCACAACGGCTCGGACTACCCGCTGCCCGGCGTGATGCCGCTGTTTTCCGTTACTTATATGGTGCAGCTCGGCCTGATACCGCAGTCCGCCGTGCCGGTGCTGGGCGAAATCCGGAAACACAATCCGCTGCTGTTCGACTTCGTCCTGAAGCGCCACCTGTCGTTCAGGGGCCGGCGCTTCGCACCGTCCGTTTTCATGACCCGATCGTTTTTTGAAAAGAAGAAGGAGAAGATATGAAGCTGAAGTCTGTCGTTCTGCTGTCCGCCGCCCTGCTGTTTTCCGCTCCGACCTTTGCACAGGATGCTTCGCGCGCTTCGGGCAACGCTTCCGCCGCCGCCTCGCGCGCGGTCGGCGTGGTCGTCGCCGGAACCGCTTCGGTAATGGCGGTCGGTTCGATGCTGACGGTCCAGTCCATCGAGAAGATAGGCGATGCCGTGGTGCTGGTGCTGAAGAATGCCTCCGAGGCGGCCACCGTCTCGGTCAAGGTGGCGGCCGACCTTTCCGGCAACGCCTCGGTCGCCGTCGGCACGGCGGTCTCGGTGGTCGCCGAGTCCACCGGCAAGGCCCTGGTCGCCTCGGGAAAGATCATCGCCTTCATTCCCAATGAGGTCGGCAAATCGCTGATCCACCATTCCCGCGTGAAGCACTGAGGGGCGGCTGAATGAGAAAAGCGCTCTTCCTCGTCCTGGCCTGCCTGTTTTTGCTGGGCGGCCGCGCCCAGGCCGGCCAGACCTGCTCGGAAAACCCGCCTACGGCCGAAACGCTGCAGAAGGCTTTCCGCCTAGCCCTGAAAACGCGCGATGCGCTGGAGGCCTCGGGCGCCGAAGTCGCCCTGATCGGGCGCGTCGGGCAGGACCTGTCGAAATACCGGCTGCGCTATTCGCATCTCGGCTTCGCCTGGCGCGACCATCCGCAGGGGCGCTGGCTGGTGGTGCACATGCTCAACCAGTGCGGCACCGCCGTTTCCGATTTGTTCAACGAGGGCCTCGCCAACTTCTTCCTCGACGACCTGTTCGCCTGGGAAGGGCTGATCGTGGTGCCGGGCGAGGAGATGCAGAAGAAGGTCGCCGCCAGCCTGCGCGAGGGCAATTTCGTCCGCCTGCACGAGCCGAACTACAACATGCTCGCCTATCCGTTCTCGACGCGCTACCAAAACTCCAACCAGTGGGCGCTGGAAGTGATGGCCGACGCGACGGGGCCCGGCCCGTCAGTCAGTCGCGCCGAGGCGCAGCAGTGGCTGAAGGCCAGCGGCTACGCGCCGACGACGCTGGAAATTCCCGCGATGACGCGCCTGGGCGGCCGCATGTTCCGCGCCAACATCGCCTTCGACGACCATCCGTCGGAGCGGCGCTGGGCCGGCAAGATCGACACGGTGACGGTGGAATCGGTGTTTGCCTTCGTCGCGTCGCGCGACCCGGCCAGCAAGCGGGTGCTGGTCCGCCTCGACTAACAACAACGGATACCAGGGAGAAAGGTTCATGTCATCCGGTCAGTTCGGCCTGCTGAAGGAGCGGCGCTTCGCGCCCTTCTTCGGCGTGCAATTCCTCGGCGCGCTCAACGACAACGTCTTCAAGCAGGCGCTGGTGATCCTGCTCACCTATTCCACCGCCAGCTACACGACGATGTCGACGGACATCCTGCAGAACCTGGCGCAGGGGCTGTTCGTGCTGCCCTTCTTCCTGTTCTCGGCGACCGCCGGCCAGCTCGCGGACAAGTACGAGAAGTCGCGCCTGATCAGCATCACGGTGGCGATCGAGCTGTGCTGCATGGCGCTCGGCGCGGCGGGCTTCTTCCTGCACAGCCTGCCGCTGCTGTTCACCGCCCTCTTCCTCGGCGGCGTCCAGTCGGCGCTGTTCGGCCCGGTGAAGTACGCCATCCTGCCGCAGCACCTGAAGGAATCCGAACTAGTCGGCGGCAACGGCATGGTCGAGATGGGCACCTCGGTGGCGATCCTCGCCGGCATGATGCTGGGCGGCTGGCTGGTGGCGCAGGAGGGCTGGGGGGTCACCGCGGCGGCCCTCGTCACCATGGGCATCTCGGCGACGGGTTTCCTGCTCTCGCGTTTCATACCGCTCGCCCCGGCGGCCGATCCGTCGCTCAGGATCAACTGGAACCCCTTCACCGAGACCTGGCGCAACTTCCGGTTCATGCGCGGCAACCGCACGGTGTTCCTCTCGGTGCTGGGCATCTCCTGGTTCTGGTTCTACGGCTCGATCTTCCTCACGCAGTTCCCCAACCTGTCGAAGGACATCCTCTCCGGCCAGGAGTCGGTGGTGACGCTGCTGCTGATCGTCTTCTCGATCGGCATCGGCGTCGGCTCGCTGCTATGCGAGCGCCTGTCCGGCCACAAGGTGGAGATCGGCCTGGTGCCCTTCGGCTCGATCGGCATGACGCTGTTCGGCATCGACCTCTATTTCGCGCTGGCCGCGCACCTCCAGCACGAACCGATGGCGCTGGCGGCCTTCCTGCACGATGCCGGCCACTGGCGCATCCTCGCCGACCTGTTCCTCATCGGCCTCTTCGGCGGCTTCTACATCGTGCCGCTGTATGCGCTGATCCAGATCCGCTCCGAGCCTTCGCACCGCTCTCGCATCATCGCCGGCAACAACATCCTCAATGCGCTGTTCATGGTCGCCGCGGCCGGCATCGCCATCGGCCTTTTCGCGGCGGGCCTGACCATCCCGCAGCTGCTGCTCGCCACGGCGCTGCTGAATGCCGTCGTCGCGTTGTACATCTACCGGCTGGTGCCGGAATTTCTCATGCGCTTCATCGTGTGGCTGCTGATCCACTCGGTGTACCGCCTGAAGAAGGAAGGGCTGGAGCACATTCCCGAGGAAGGCGCAGCGGTGATCGTCTGCAACCACGTCAGCTTCGTGGACGCGCTGGTGATCATGGCGGCCAGCCCGCGGCCGATCCGCTTCGTCATGGACCACCAGATTTTCAAATTGCCGATCATCAATTTTGTTTTCCGCGAAGGGCGCGCCATCCCGATCGCCCCGGCGAAGGAAGACCCGGCGTTGCTGGACAAGGCCTACGACGAGGTGGCGAAGGCGCTCGAGGCCGGCGACCTGGTGGGCATCTTCCCGGAAGGCCGCATCACCGACACGGGCGAGCTGTATCCGTTCAGGAAGGGCATCACCCGCATCGTCGAACGCACGCCGGTGCCGGTGGTGCCGATGGCGCTGAAGGGACTGTGGGGCAGCTTCTTCTCGCGCAAGGACGGGCCGGCCATGACGCGACCGTTCCGGCGCGGCCTGTTCTCGAAAGTCAGTTTGTGCGTGGCGCCGGCGGTGGCGCCGGCAGCCGCTACGCCGGAAGCGTTGCAGGAAATCGTCGCCAATCTCCGCGGGGATGCCCACTAAGGAGGCAGGAATGGAAACCGTCTTCGGCTTTTTCGTCGCGCTGATCTTCATTTACGTCCTGCTGGAATGGCGGCTGGGCAAGGCGCGGCGCGAGTCGGAGCGGCGCTACGCCGACCTCGAGGCGAAGATGCGCTGGCTCTACAAGATGCTGGACGAACTGCAGGCCGCGCCGCCCAAGCCGGCGGAAGCCCCTGCCGTCGAAGCGCCGCCGGCCGCGGAAACGAACGCCGAGCCTCAGGCCGAGATAACCGCCGTCCCGCAGAGACTGACTTTGCCGGAGGAAGCGGCGGCTGTTCCGCCTGCCGGGGAACCGGCGACGGAAAAGGAGCCGGGCTGGCTGGCGAAGCTGCTCTTCGGCGGCAACATCCTGGCGAAGATCGGCGTCGTGCTGCTGATCTTCGGCGTCGGCTCGGCGCTGAAGCTCGCCGCCGAGTTCGGCGTGCTGCCGGCGGAGGCGCGCCTCGGCATCGCGGCGCTGTTCGGCGTGGCGCTGGGCGTGCTCGGCTGGCGCAAGCGCGCCGGCCACGAGATGTTCGGCTTCGCCCTGCAGGGCGGCGGCGTGGCGGTGCTGTATCTCGTCGTCTATTTCGCCCTGACGCGCTACGCGCTGATCGGCACCGCCGCGGCCTTCGCGCTGTTCGTGCTACTCGGCGTCGGCGGCATGTTGCTGGCCGCGATCCAGGACGGCCGCTCGCTGGCGGTGCTCGGCCTGATCGGCGCCTTCCTTGCGCCGATCCTCGCTTCGAGCGACACCGGCAACCACGTCGTGCTGTTCTCCTATTTCACCCTGCTGAACCTGTTCATCTTCGGCCTGAGCTGGTTCAGGTCGTGGCGCTCGCTCAACGTGGCGGGCTTCCTGCTCACCTTCGCCATCGGTGTGAACTGGGGATTGAAGTTCTACCGGCCGGAGTATTTCTCGACGGCCGAGCCCTTCCTCGTCGTCCTGTTCCTCATCTACAGCCTGATCCCGATCGTGTTCGCGCTGCGTGCGGCGCCGGGCACCGCGGCAGTGGACCGCGTCGATGCCGTGCTGATCTTCGGCACGCCGGTGGTGTGCGGCTTCCTGCAGGTGCCGCTGGTGGAGCCCTTCGAATACGGCCTCGCTTGGTCGGCCGGCCTTGCGGGGTTGTACTACCTGGCGATCGCCACCTTCGTCGCCCGGCGCGGCAGCGATGAATTGTCGGTGCTGGCGGAGAGCCAGCGCTGGGTCGGCGCCGCGCTGCTGACGCTGGCCGTGCCCTTTGCCTTCGGCGCGCGTGCGACGGTGGCGCTGTGGGCGCTGGAAGGCGCGGCGGCGGCGTGGATGGGCGCGAAACGCGAACGCACGCGCATCGCGCTGGCCGGCCTGGCGCTGCAGCTCGTCGCCGGCGGCTATTTCCTGCTGCACGTCGACGAGCTCCGTCACGTCACGGCGCTCGCCAACGACGTCTTCGTCGGCGGCATGCTGGTGGCGGTCGCCGGATTGATCGGGAGTTACGCGGCCAGCCGTATGAATCCGAAGGCGGCGCCGCAATTCCTCTCCGCCGCGATGCTGCTGTGGAGCGCGCTGTGGCTTTACGGAACGGGGCTCAACGAGATCGACGTCTTCGTCGAGCGGCCCTGGCGCTTCGCCGCCTCGCTGGCACTGGTTGCCCTGCCGCTGGTGGCGGCCGAGTTCGCCGGCAAACGGCTCGACTGGCTGATTCTACGCCGGGCCGCCGTCCTGCTGCCGCTGGTGCTGGCCGGCGGCGCCGTGGCGGTGCTCGACCTCAAGCGCCATCCTTTCGCCGATGCGGCGTGGATCAGCTGGCTGCTGGCGTATGCCGGCCACTTCGCAGTGCTGAAGCGCCAGGAGGATGAAGGTGAAACGCTGTGGCTCAAGCTTCGCCACGCGCTGGGCTTCTGCGTGCTCGCCGCGCTCGCCGGCTGGGAGGCGAGCTGGCAGCTGAAGGAAGGGCTGCCCGAGATCCGCCTCGCGCGCATGCTCGGCTGGGGCGTGGTGCCGGCGTTGCAGCTCGCGGCGGCGCACTATGCAGCGCGGATCGACGCATGGCCGCTCGCAACGAACCGCAACGCCTATCTGAGTCTGGGCTCGAGTCCGGTGGTGCTGGCGCTGGCGGCGTGGACCTGCGTGCTCAACTTCGATTACTCCGGCACGGCCGGCGGGTGGACCTACATCCCCTTGCTCAATCCGCTCGACCTTGCGCAGATTCTCGTGCTGGCGACGCTGTTCGCCTGGGTGCGTGAGCAGTCCCGCGCGAAAGGCCTTCTCTTCGCCGTGCTGGGGGGGCTGACTTTCGTCTGGGTCAGCGCCGGTGCGGCGCGCACGGTGCACCACTGGCTGGGCGTGCCCTTCGTCTGGCACGCCCTGGTCGACTCGGTGGCGCTGCAGGCGAGCTGGTCGATCCTGTGGACCCTGCTCGCCCTCGGCCTGATGATCCAGGCGACGCGCCGCGGCCTGCGCACGCTGTGGTTCGCCGGCTTCGGACTGCTCGGGGTGGTCGGCCTGAAGCTGATGCTGGTGGACACGGCCCACGTGAACACGCTGGGCCGCACGGTGTCGTTGCTCGGCGTGGCGCTGCTGGTGATCGCCGCCAGCTACTTCGCGCCGACGCCGCCGCGGGAGGCGGCGGCGGAGAACAATTAACGCAGCTTCTCGAGGAGGCCGTCGAGCTGGTCGAGGCTGGAGAAGCCGATGGCGATCTGGCCGGCACCCTTGGCGCTCATCTTGATCTTCACCTGCGTGCCGAGCGAATCGGCGAGTTCCTCCTCGAGGCGCGCCACGTCGCGGTCTTCCTTCTTCGCCGCGGCGGCCTTCTGCTTGGGCGGATTGAGCTCGTGCTGCACCATGCGCTCGGCTTCGCGCACGGAATAGCCCTTGGCGGAAATGCGGTGGGCGAGCTGCACCTGGCTGGCTTTGGCCAGCGGCAGCAGCGCGCGGGCATGGCCCATGTCGATCTGGCCTGACATGAGCAGGTCCTGCACCGGCTTGGCGAGGTGCAGCAGGCGCAGCAGGTTGCTGGCGGCGGGACGCGAGCGGCCGACGGAATCGGCGGCCTGCTGGTGGGTCATGCCGAACTCGTCGATGAGGCGCTGGATGCCCATCGCCTCTTCCAGGGGGTTCAAGTTCTCGCGCTGGATGTTCTCGATGAGCGACATGGCGAGCGCCGCGTCGTCGGGGATCTCGCGCACCAGCACCGGCACCTCGTGCAGGCCGGCCAGCTGCGAAGCGCGCCAGCGGCGCTCGCCGGCGATGATCTCGTAGCGGCCGCCGTCGACCGGGCGCACCAGGATCGGCTGCATGACGCCCTGGGCCTTGATGGAGGCGGCCAGTTCGTTCAACGACTCCTGGTCCATGTGCGTGCGCGGCTGGTACTTGCCGGGCTGCAGGTAGTCGACGCGCAAGGTGTCCTGGCGCTGCGGCTCGTTGCTGTTGCCGGCGAGCAGGGCGTCGAGCCCGCGGCCGAGGCCTTTCGGTTTGGTAGCCATGTATTTTGTCTCCCTAGAATGTCTTGACGCGTTCGATCATCTCGGCGGCGAAGGCGAGATACGCCTGCGCGCCCTTGGCGGCGCGGTCGAACACCACGCCGGGCATGCCGTAGCTCGGCGCCTCGGCCAGGCGCACGTTGCGCGGCACGATGGACTTGAACACCTTGTCGCCGAAATGCTGCTCGAGTTGCGCGCTGACCTGGTTGGACAGGGTGCTGCGCGTGTCGAACATGACGCGCAGCAGGCCGATGATCTTGAGGTCCGGGTTGAGGTTGGCGTGCACCTTCTTGATGGTGTTCACCAGGTCGGAGAGGCCCTCCAGCGCGTAGTACTCGCACTGCATCGGGATGATGACGCCGTTGGCGGCGCACAGGCCGTTCAGCGTCAGCATGCTGAGCGAGGGCGGGCAGTCGATGAGGACGAAATCGTAGTCCTTGTCGTGCATCGCCAGGGCGTGCTTGAGGCGCGTCTCGCGGTTGTCGAGGTCGACCATCTCCACTTCGGCGCCGGCAAGATCGCGATTGGCCGGCAGGGTGTCGTACTTGCCGGTCTCGGATGCCTGGCGCGCCTCGGCCAGCGAGGTCAGGCCAAGCAGCACGTGGTAGACCGAGTTCTTCAGCGTGCGCTTGTCCACGCCGCTGCCCATGGTAGCGTTGCCCTGCGGGTCGAGGTCGACCAGCAGCACGCGCTGGCCCTGGGCGGCGAGCGCCGCAGCGAGGTTCACCGTGGTGGTGGTCTTGCCGACCCCGCCCTTCTGGTTGGCGACTGCAAATATATAGGACATTTTTTTATTGCTCCCTTATCACGCGCACCAGGTGGCGCGCGCCCTCCACGCCCGGCACTTGCAATGGCGTCACCTCCGCCACGCGCCAGCCGGCCGGCAGCTGGGCGATTTCCTCGTAGGGGTGCACCCCCTTCATGGCCAGCAGCGCGCCGCCTTCGGCGAGCAGATGGCCGGACAGCTTGACAAACTCGGCGAGATCGGAAAACGCGCGCGAGATCACCACGTCGCATTTCTCCGCCGGCTGCCAGGCCTCGACCCGCGCGCAGTGCACCGAGACGTTGGCGAGGCGCAACTCGATCTTCGCCTGCTGCTGGAAGGCCGATTTCTTCTGGTTGCTCTCCACCAGCGCCACCTGCAGGTCCGGCCGCGCGATGGCGAGCGGGATGCCCGGCAGGCCGCCGCCGCTGCCGATGTCGGCGAGGCGTTTCGCGTTGCCCAAGTACGGCAGCACCGCCAGCGAATCCAGCAGGTGGTGGCTGATCACCTGTTCCTCGTCGCGCAGCGCGGTGAGGTTGTACACCTTGTTCCACTTGCCGAGCAACGCGGCGAAGGCCAGCAGCTTCTCCTGCTCGGCGGGCGGCAAATCCAGGCCCAGCGCAGCCAGGCCGCGCGACATTTGTTCTACCCTGCTCATGCGCGCCTGCGGGATTCCCGCAACGATGAGCCGCGCCGCTTCAGGTGCACCAGCAACAGCGAGATGGCGGCCGGCGTGATGCCCTGGATGCGCGAGGCCTGCCCGAGGGTTTCCGGCCGGTGCTGGTTGAGCTTCTGCTGCACCTCGATCGAGAGGCCGCGCACCGTGCGGTAGTCGAGGTCGTCCGGCAGCGGCGTGTCTTCCTGCTCGCGGCTCCTGGCGATCTCCTCGGCCTGGCGGTCGATGTAGCCCTGGTACTTGGCCTGGATCTCCAGCTGCTCGACGGCCTGCGCATCGACGATCGGCTCGCCCGCGCCGGGTAGCGTCATCAGGCTGGCGTAGCTCACGTCGGGCCGGCGCAGCAGTTCGGCCAGGCTGTATTCGTGCTCGAGCGGCTTGCCGAGGACGCGTTCGGCGTTCGCGGCATCGACCGTCTTAGGATTCACCCAGGTCGTCTTCAGGCGCTCCTGCTCGCGGGCGATGGCCTCGCGCTTGCGGCTGAAGGCGTCCCAGCGCACGTCGTCGACGAGGCCCAGCCGGCGGCCGGCTTCGGTCAGGCGCAGGTCGGCGTTGTCCTCGCGCAGGCTGAGGCGGTATTCGGCGCGGCTGGTGAACATGCGGTAGGGCTCGGAGACGCCGCGGGTGATGAGGTCGTCGGCCAGCACGCCGAGATAGGCTTCGTCGCGGCGCGGGCACCACGGTGCCTCGCCCTTGGCGCGCAGGGCGGCGTTGAGGCCGGCGAGCAGGCCCTGGGCGGCGGCCTCTTCGTAGCCGGTGGTGCCGTTGATCTGGCCGGCGAAGTACAGGTTCCGGATGGCCTTGGTTTCCAGCGAGGAATGCAGGCCGCGCGGGTCGAAGTAGTCGTACTCGATGGCGTAGCCGGGGCGCAGGATGTGGGCGTGCTCGAGGCCGGGGATGGAGTGCACCAGCTCGAGCTGCACATCGAAGGGCAGGCTGGTGGAGATGCCGTTCGGGTAGATCTCGTGCGTCGTCAGGCCTTCCGGCTCGAGGAAGATCTGGTGGCTCGTCTTGTCGGCGAAGCGGTGGATCTTGTCCTCGATGGAGGGACAATAGCGAGGACCCACTCCTTCGATGACTCCTGTAAACATGGGCGATCGGTCCAGACCGCCACGGATGATGTCGTGCGTGTGCTGGGTGGTATGCGTGATCCAGCAGGGCAATTGCCGCGGATGCTGCGCAGCATTTCCGAGGAAGGAAAACACCGGTGCCGGGTCGTCGCCCGGCTGCACGGTCATGATCGAGAAATCGATGCTGCGCCCGTCGAGGCGCGGCGGCGTGCCGGTCTTCAGGCGACCGGCGGGCAGCTTCAACTCGCGTAGGCGCGCGGCGAGGCTCACCGCCGGGGGATCGCCCATACGGCCGGCCTGGTAGTGATCGAGGCCGACATGGATCAGCCCGGCGAGGAAGGTGCCGGCGGTCAGCACCACGGTTTCGGCCTCGAAGCGCAGGCCGAGCTGGGTGACGGCGCCGGTGACACGGTCGCCGGACACGGTGAGGTCGTCAACGGCCGCCTGGAACAGCGTCAGATTGGGCTGGTTCTCCAGGCGGCGGCGGATCGCCGCCTTGTAGAGGACACGATCGGCCTGGGCGCGCGTGGCGCGCACCGCCGGTCCCTTGCTGGAATTGAGGATGCGGAACTGGATGCCGGCCTCGTCGGTGGCCGCCGCCATGGCGCCGCCGAGCGCGTCGACTTCCTTGACCAGGTGCCCCTTGCCGATGCCGCCGATGGAGGGGTTGCAGGACATCGCGCCCAGCGTTTCGATGTTGTGCGTCAGCAGCAGCGTGCGGCAGCCGGCGCGTGCCGCGGCGAGCGCCGCTTCGGTGCCGGCATGGCCGCCGCCGATAATGATGACGTCATAACGCGTGGGAAACAGCATGGCTCGGAGATCGCTTCAGGGAGGCGCCATGATACGCGAGGAGCGAGCAAAAAAACAGGGAAATGTTTCACGTGAAACATTTCCCTGTTTAATCTTTAACTTACATAAACTTACTGCTTCTTTCCGCCCAATCCAAGGTAGGTTTCGACGACGCGCGGATCGTCAGCCAGTTGGCGGCTGTCGCCTTCCAGGGCAACGCTGCCGGTCTCGAGGACGTAGCCGTAGTCGGCGATCTGCAGCGCGGCGCGCGCGTTCTGCTCGACGAGCAGGATGGCGACGCCGGTCTTCTTCAGGTCGGCGATGATGTGGAAGATCTCGCGCACGATGAGCGGGGCGAGGCCGAGGCTCGGCTCGTCGAGCATGAGCAGTTTCGGCTTGGCCATCAGGGCGCGGCCCACCGCCAGCATCTGCCGCTCGCCGCCGGAGAGCGTGCCGGCCAATTGGGTGCGCCGTTCCTTGAGCCGCGGGAAGGTGGCGAAGACCTGGTCCATGGTCTTGCCCTCGTCGCGGTCACCGTGACGGTAGCGCTGGAAGGCACCGAGCAGGAGGTTGTCCTCCACGCTCATCTCGCCGAACAGCTCGCGCTTCTCGGGCACCAGCGTCATGCCCATGGCGACGAGATGCTCGACCTCGATGTCGCGCTGCACCTCGCCCTGGAATTCGATCTCGCCCTTCGAGGGCAGCAGGCCCATGATGGCGGAGAGCATGGTGGTCTTGCCGGCGCCGTTGGGTCCGATCACCGTGACGATCTTCCCCGCCTCCACCTTGAGGTTGATGTGGTGCAGCGCCTCGACCTTGCCGTAGGAGACGCACAGCTCGCGGATTTCCAGGATTGGGGTCGTCATCATTCCACCCCTCCGAGATAGGCTTCCAGCACCACCGGATCCTTCTGTACTTCCTCGGGCAGGCCTTCGGAAATCTTCTCGCCGAACTCCATGACGACAACGCGGTCGGCTAGGCCCATGACGAAATCCATGTCGTGTTCCACCAGCAGGATGCCCATGCCCTCGCTGCGCAGCTTGCGCAGCAGTTCGGCCAGCGACTGTTTCTCCAGATAGCGCAGGCCGGCCGCCGGCTCGTCGAGCAGCAGCAGGCAGGGATCGGAACAGAGCGCACGGGCAATTTCGAGAATGCGCTGCTGGCCGAGCGGCAGGCTGCCCGCCTCGTCGAACAAATGCTCGCCCAGGCCGACGCGCTCGAGTTGACGCTTGGCCTCGGCCAGCAGGCGGGCCTCCTCGGCGCGCTCGAGATGCAGAGAGGCCGAGAGCACGCCCTTCGATCCGCGCAGATGGGCGCCGATGGCGACGTTCTCCAGCACGCTCATGGTCGGCAGCAGGCGCACGTGCTGGAAGGTACGGCCCATGCCGCGCCGCGCGATCTCGCGGGAGGTCAACGCGTCGACGCGTTCGCCCAGAAAGCGGATCTCGCCGGAGGTGACCGGATCGACGCCCGAAATGCAGTTGAACATGGTGCTCTTGCCGGCGCCGTTGGGGCCGATCAGGGCCATCACTTCGCCGGCCTTCACGGTCAGGTTCATGTTGTTGTTGGCGACCAGGCCGCCGAATTGCTTGCGGGCGTCCTTCACCTCCAGCAGCACCGTACCGGCAACCGGCATCTCGCGCCGCGGCAGCGCCTCCGCCTCGGCGACCGTACGCTGTCCCTGCCGCACCGGAACCAGTCGCACCAGCCAGGGCCAGATGCCCTCTCGCGCACGCTGCAGCACCAAGATCAGCATGATGCCGAAAAAGATCACCTCGAAATTGCCGCTTTGTCCGAAGATCTTCGGCAGGACATCCTGCAGCCATTGCTTGAGGATGGTGATGAGGCCGGCACCAACCAATGCGCCCCAGACATGCGCGGCGCCTCCGACCACGGCCATGAAGAGATACTCGATGCCGATGTGCAGGCCGAAGGGCGTCGGGTTCACGAATCGCTGAAGATGGGCGTAGAGCCAGCCCGAGACGCAGGCGAACAGCGCAGCTATCAGGAAGATGATGGTCTTCGTGCGGGCCGTGTTGACGCCCATGCTCTCGGCCATCAGGCCGCCGCCCTTCAGCGCGCGAATGGCGCGCCCCTCCCGCGAATCGAGCAGGTTCTGCGTCGCCAGCATGGCACCGAGCAGAGCCGCCCAGATCAGATAATAGAACTCGCGGCCGGTATCCAGCTTGAAACCGGCCAATTCGAGGACGGGGATGCCGGTCAGGCCGGTGTGCCCGCCGAGGAACTCGAGGTTGCCGAAAAGGAAATACAGGCTGAGGCCCCAGGCGATGGTGCCCAGCGGCAGATAGTGGCCGGACAGCCGCAGTGTGAGAAAGCCCAGTATCAGCGCTACTGCGGCCGTCACGGCCAGGCCGACCAGCAAGGCCAGCCAGGGCGATACGGTGTAGGCGGTCGTCAGATAGCCCGTGGCATAGGCACCGAGTCCGACAAAGGCCGCCTGGCCAAAGGACGTCAGGCCGCCGACGCCCGTCAGCAGGACCAAGCCGAGCGCGACGATGGAATACAAGCCGATGTAATTGAGCAGCGTGACATAGAACTCCGGCAGGAACGCCGGTCCCAGGACCAGCAGGCCCAGAAATACCAGGAAGGGCAGACGCGCTTTCATTCCTCCTCCTCCACATGATGGGAGGTGAAGGAGCGCCACACGAGGACCGGAATGATCAGGGTGAACACGATGACTTCCTTGAAGGCACTGGCCCAGAAGGAAGAGAAAGATTCCAGCAATCCGACAAGGATGGCTCCGGCGGCGGCAAGCGGGTAGCTGACCAGACCCGCGATGATGGCGGCGACGAAACCCTTCAGACCGACGAGGAAACCGGTGTCGTAGTAGACCGTCGTGATCGGCGCGATGAGGATGCCGGAAAGTGCCCCAATGCCCGCTGCCAGCGTGAAGGACAGCTTGCCCGCCATGGTGGTGGAGATGCCCATCAGGCGGGCACCGACCCGGTTGATGGCAGTGGCGCGCAACGCCTTGCCGTAGAGCGTGCGACCGAAGAATTGGTAGAGGGCAACGATCAGGACGGCGCTGGCACCGAGCACCCACAGCGTCTGGCCATTGACCGTCAGCGTGCCGAGATTGAACTGCGCTTCACTGAAGGGCGTGGTGCGCGAGCCTTCGGCGCCAAAGAAGAGCAGGCCCAGACCGACGAGGGCCAGATGCACCGCCACCGAGACGATGAGCAGCACCAGCACCGAGGCTTCCGCCAGCGGCTGGTAGGCCAGGCGATAGACCATCGGGCCGAGCGGGACGACGATGGCCAGCGATAGTGCCACCTGCGCGACCAGCGGCAGGTTCCCCGGCTCCAGCCAGAGGACAAGTCCGGCCACCAGGGCAGGCAGAACCAGATCCCAAAGGGCGATGCGTTTCAGCCGTCCCAGGCTACCGCTGCGTACAGCCATGACAGTGTCAATAACTGCAACCAGGGCACCGGCGCCGAGCAGGAGCCAGAGCGTACCCGGGGTCTTCCCCGCTTGAAAGGCCGCCAGAGTCAGTGCGCCGTAGGCAACGAATTCGCCCTGGGGTATGAAAATGACCCGCGTGACGGCAAACACCAGCACCAGCGCCAGCGCCAGCAGCGCATAAATGGCGCCGTTGACGATGCCGTCCTGGCCGAGCAGCAATGCGATTTGCAAGTCCATCGTTTCTTGTCTTTTATTGGTAAAAAAAGGACGCTGCGTGAGCGGTGATTGTACGTCACCGCTCACGGCCAGCGCCCTCTCCCGTACTTCAATTATCCGGCGCGCCCTCACGCACCGGCCTTCGCTCCGCCTGGAGCGATGCCTCTAACTTACTTCTGCACCACCCACTTGCCACCTACGATCTTGACCATCACGCGCGCCCGCTGATCGAGACCGAGATGGTCGGTTGGCGTCATATTGAACACACCATGAGCGGCATAAAGATTCTTGGTGGCTTCCAGCGCATCGCGCAGGCCGGCGCGGAATTCCTTGCTGCCTGGCTTGCCTTTCTTCAGCGCGGCGGGGACGGCGTTGGCCAGCAGCAGACCGGCATCCCAGGCGTGTGCGCCGAAGGTGGACACGCTTCCGGGGCCATGCGCCTTCTCGTACTTGCCGATATATTCGAGGGCGGATTTCTTCACAGGGTTCGAATCCGGCAATTGCGCAGCCACCAGCACCGGGCCGGCAGGCAGGAAAGTACCCTCGCAATCCTTGCCGCAGACGCGCAGAAAATCATTGTTGGCAACGCCGTGCGTCTGGTAGATCTTGCCCTTGTAGCCCTTCTCCTTCAGCGTCTTCTGCGGCAGCGCGGCTGGCGTGCCGGAGCCGGCAATCAGGATGGCGTCCGGGTTGGTCGACATGATCTTGAGGATCTGGCCGGTCACGGAGGTATCGGCGCGGTTGAAACGCTCGTTCGCCACCATCTTCATCTTGCGTATCTCGGCGATCTTGCTGAACTCCTGCCACCAGCCTTCGCCGTAGGCGTCGGAAAAGCCGATGAAGGCCACCGTCTTCACGCCGTTGTTGCCCATGTGTTCGGTGATGGCGGTGGACATCTGCACATCATTCTGCGGCGTCTTGAATACCCAGCGCCGCTTGGCGTCCACCGGCTCAACGATGCGCGCGGAAGCGGCCATCGAAATCATCGGCGTTTCTGCTTCCGCCACCACATCGACCATCGCCAGGGAGTTCGGCGTAATGGTCGACCCGATGATCACGTCCACCTTGTCTTCGCTGAGCAGCTTGCGGGTGTTCTTGACTGCCGTCGTGGTATCCGAAGCATCGTCAAGAACGATGTATTTCACTTTCTCGCCGGCGATGGTAGCCGGCATCAGGGCAAACGTATTCTTCTCGGGAATGCCCAACGAAGCGGCAGGTCCCGTCGCGGAAACCAGTACGCCAACGGTGATATCGGCATGGGCAATCGTGACCGCACCAGCTGAAAGCAGCGCGGCAACAAGGGATTTCATCCTCATTGACTCCTCCTCTAACGAAAACAATGGCGGCGCTTTAGTGGATAGGCGCCTTATGACAATCATACAAGTTAAGTTTAGGTACGCAAAATATCTTTGCGCCACACGCCAGAAAATATTTTGTTTACCGTTCAAATAATTGGCGCGCTTTTCACATGATACAAGAAATAATGTATGCATGTCTATTGCTGAATCATTAATTCCGGCAGATTAGAGTTCTTTAAAGGTGTCCCAGGCAAATTTAAGGATAAACACCCCTGCCACACCAAGAAAGACACGCCTGACAAATCCGACGCCATGGCGTATTGCCAGATGTGACCCAAACAGCGATCCACCAATATTGAAAACAGCCATGGCCATGCCCGTAACCAGCAGAACGTGCGCATTTGCCCCGAAGAACAACAGCGCAGCCAAATTGGTGGCGGCATTGACGATCTTGGCAGAAACCGAAGCACGCAAAAAATCCAGGCCGAAGAAACGAACGAACATGAAGATCAAAAAGCTTCCCGTGCCCGGACCGAAAAATCCATCATAAAAGCCGATTACGCCACCAAAGAATACCGCCAGCAACATGTCACGCCTGCCGTGCGTACGATATTGGTCTACCGCTCCCAGATTTTTTTTCGCATAGGTGTATGCGGTAACCCCTATCAGCAGAACCAGGACCAGCGGACGCAGCCACTCTTTGGGCAGCAGTGCGACAGTCATGGCACCGAAATAGGACAGAACGAATGCCGACAGGGCCGCCGGCAGGGCTGCCCGCCAAGGCACCTCGATACGGCGCGCGTAACGCAGGGCGGCACTGGCAGTACCGAGAATGCTGGCCAGTTTGTTGGTTCCGAAAATTGTGGCCGGTGGCGCTTGAGGCATGACACTGAAAAGCGCGGGGATTTGGATCAGACCACCTCCCCCAACAACAGCGTCAATGAGGCCGGCAGTGAATGCGGCGGCGCACAACAACATGAGGTCGATCGGTTCCACGTGGAACAATCCGCCTTCTCCGTCTTACTTGCCTATGCAGAACCGGGAGAAGATCTCTCCGAGCAAGTCATCTGGCGTGAATTCCCCGGTAATCCTGTCCAGTGCCTCTTGCGCCAAACGCAATTCCTCTGCAAATAGCTCCAGATGATCCCATTGGGCTTGGGCGGCGAGCAGGCGGGTCAAGGCATTTTGGATCGCCTGGAGGTGCCGCTCTCGAGCCAGAAAAACATCCTCGGCGCCCGCTTGCCACCCGGCGATCCGTAACAATTCCTGCTCAAGCGCCCCCATTCCCTCCCCGGTCTTCGCAGAAAGCCAAAGGGTCACTCGATCATTCAATATCTCGCGCCCGCAAGGGTGTTCTACCAAATCGGATTTATTGAATAGCTGGATTTGTTCGACGCCTGCCGGCAACCGCGATGCGATCATCAGATCAGCTGGCGTCATGCCGGTCCGGGCATCAAGCAGATGCAGCACCACGTCTGCCCGCTCAATTTCCCTCCAGCTTCGGTCAATGCCAAGGCGCTCGACCTCATCCTCCGCCTCCCGCAAACCAGCGGTGTCAACGATATGCAGGGGTATGCCGCTTACCTGAATTGTCTCTCGCAGCGCATCCCTAGTCGTACCCGGGAAGGCCGTCACGATGGCACGATCCTCACCTGCCAGTCGGTTGAGCAGGCTGGACTTGCCTACATTGGGTTGGCCCGCCAGGACAATATGCAGACCGTTTCGAAGCAGACTGCCCTGACGCGCCCCCCCCAACAGCCTCCGGACATCCTCAGTCAGGCAGTCCAGTTTTCCCGTCACATCGGGCTTGCGCAAGGCATCGATTTCTTCCTCGGGGAAGTCGAGAGTAGCCTCAACCAGCATTCGCAAGGCAATGAGTCGTTCCACTATCTCATGCGTCTTCCGCGAAAACTCGCCACTGAGCGACCTCACTGCGGAACGGGCCGCGGCCGCAGTAGTCGCCTCGATCAAATCGGCCACAGCTTCAGCTTGCGCCAGATCCAGTTTTTCATTGAGATAGGCACGCCGGGTAAATTCACCGGGCTCCGCCAGGCGCGCACCCAATTCAAGGCAACGTTGCAGCAGCAACTGCATCACCATCGGTCCGCCATGGCCCTGCAGTTCAAGCACGTCTTCCCCTGTATATGAATGGGGGGCGGGAAAGTAGAGAGCGATGCCCTCGTCAATCTCGTCTCCCGCCGCATCGAGAAAACGGGCAAGAGTGGCGACACGGGGTTGCGGAAGAAATCCGGTCAGAAGGCAGGCCAGCGGTGCAAGTTCGGGTCCGGACAAGCGTACGATACCGATGCCACCGCGACCGGGCGCGGTGGCAACGGCAGCAATCAGATCAGCTTGCTTTCTGCTTGCCACCCTCGATCAGGCGCGTGATCTGCCACTGCTGGGCAATCGAAAGGATGTTGTTGGTTATCCAGTACAGCACCAAGCCGGACGGGAACCAGAGGAACATGAAGGTAAACACGATCGGCATGGCCATCATGACTTTCGCCTGGATCGGATCGGGCGGCGTCGGGTTCAGCTTGGTCTGAATGACCATCGAAACACCCATAATGATCGGCAGCACATAGTAGGGGTCCATGGTCGATAAGTCCTGTATCCACAGCATCCACGGGGCATGGCGCATCTCGACACTGCCAAGCAACACCCAATAGAGGGCAATAAAGACTGGAATTTGCACCATGATGGGCAGGCAACCACCTAAAGGATTTATCTTTTCCTTGCGGTAGAGTTCCATCATCTCCTGGTTCATGCGATTACGATCAGAGGCAAATTGTTCTTTAATTTTCATTAACTTGGGTGTAACCACCTTCATTTTTGCCATGGACCGGTAGCTCGCGGCCGAGAGCGGGAAGAACAGCGCCTTGATCAGCACCGTCAGCAGGATGATCGACCAGCCCCAGTTGCCGACGAAACGGTGGATCAGTTCAAGAAGCCAATAGATGGGGGAGGCAATCACCGTCAGCCAGCCATAGTCGACCACCAGGTCGAAACCCGGAGCGACCTTTTCCAGCTTGGCCTGTTCTTGCGGGCCGGCATAGAGCGGCACGCCTATCCGGATAATCTGACCGGCTGCAACCGTTGCAACCGGCATAATGATTCCGGCTGAGAACAAATTGTCAGCGACCTTGCGCACGAAGAATTCACGTTCGTCACTGCCTTGTGGTGTCCAGCCAGCGACGAAATAATGCTGCACCATGGCCAGCCAGCCATCCTTGGCCTTTTGCACAAACTTGGCTTTGCCCTTGTCGACATCGGCAAATCCCACTTTCTGGAACTTGCCCTCATCCGTATAGATCGCCGGCCCGGTAAAGGTGGCGATATTGGTCATGCTGGCTTCCGGCACCCTTCCATCGCGCGTGAGCTGGTAGTAAGCATGGGCGGCCAGCGGTGCCTGGCGCTGATTGGCAATCTCGTAGCCGACATCGATCTGGTAGCTGCCACGATGAAAGGTGTAAATTTTGGCAACTTTGAGGCCGTTCGCTTCCGGTGCTTCCAGCCTGATTTCGAGCTTGTCGGAACCGGGTTTCAGTTCCTGGACACCGGGTACCAGCCTGAATTCGGTCTTGTGGTTGGGCAAGCCCTCTCCAATCAGTCCGGTTTGTGCGACATAGGTACGATCCTTGGATATTTCCATCAGGACAAAGTGCTTGGTTTTATCCTCGGTGGCCTTGTGTTGGGTAAGTTCCAGACGCACCAGATCTCCCCCCACAGAGGAAATCTCGGCAAGGTAAATATCCGTCTTCACCAAGGTCTTGGTGCCAGTCTCCGAAACTGTTGCCTGTTCAGGGGCAGAAACACTGGATGGGGATGTTGGCGCCGCTGACAGGGGGGTGCTGGGCGTGGGGGCAGCACCGGGGACTTGTGAGGCCGTCTGTTGCACCGATTGCGCCTTGGTTGCTGCTGTCGGCTGGTTCTGCCTCTGCCAGCCATCCCATAGCATGAAGAGAGAAAAAATGAAGACTAGCAGGAGGATCAGGCGTTGATTGTCCATCAATCGGCTCTTGTAATTATTTGTTCAAGGTACAGGATCGTATCCGCCCGGACTCCACGGGTGGCAACGTGATATGCGTTTCGCAGCAAGCCAGGATCCTTTGAACCCACCATGTTTTTCAAGGGCTTCAAGGGCATATTCCGAACAACTCGGGTGAAACCGGCAATTCCGGCCAATCAGCGGGCTAATTGCCAGTCGGTAAATGCGCACTAGCAGGACCAGCAACTTGTTCATCGGGTCAGGCGAGCAAACAACTCATCGATCTCGGCACGCAAGGCATACCTATTGGGCGTATCCATGCGTACCGAAACACGAACGACGATATCGCTTTGCGGCAGTTTCGAACGGGACAGACGGAAGGATTCTCGCACAATGCGACGGATCAAATTGCGATTCACGGAAGAGCGAACAAACTTTTTTGCGATCACCAAGCCGATCCTTGCTGTAGCAGCCGAATTCGGTCGATGAAGCAAATCGAAATGCTTGCCGCGAAGGGTCTTGCGAAAAGCAAAAACGGATGAGAACTCATCCGTTTTACGTAGCCGATGTTCGCCGCGGAAGCCTAGATCGACACCCGCCACCGCCGTTTCAGACGCCGAGGCGAGCGCGTCCTTTGGCGCGACGGGCACGAATAACAGCGCGTCCCCCACGCGTACGCATGCGAACGAGGAAACCATGGGTACGTTTACGCCGGATTACGGAAGGTTGGTATGTGCGTTTCATGGCTGCCGTCTATGCAAAATGAAGAACACGCGATTTCATCTTTTCTTCATTGATTTGTCAAGACCATTTTTTTTGACCGCCTGTGGATAACTCTTGCGGAATAGCGCTAGAATTCGCCACTTGGAGTTTATCGCAGGACCCAATTCAGGTTAGCGGTTTACATAAAAATAACTATAATAATCAAATAATTATTTTGTACGCAATTAACCGACGTTCACCATGCTGCGGCATGTTGGCGGATCTCTGAGAATGAATGCTTTTTGGTCATCCTGTCTTCGGCAACTTGAGCAGGAACTCCCTCCCCAGCAATTCAATACCTGGATCAAGGCGCTGCGCCTCGAGAATGGTGATGAATCCAACCAGAGCCTGAAGCTTGTTGCCCCCAATCGTTTCGTATTGCAGTGGGTGCGTGAGCGTTATTTGCGCCGCCTCGAGGATCTGGCCAAACAGTTCTTTGCCGAACCCGTTCAGATTTCCATCAATTTACCGGAACCCTCAGAGATCGAAAGACAGGATGTCCCGCCGCTTGCAGTTACCACCAAAAATGAAACCGTCGGTATTACGTCCACTCCCATTCCGGTCTTCCAACCAAATGGTTCCGATTCGGCTTATGAAAAGACAAGACTCAACTCTACCTTCACTTTCGACACTTTAGTAACCGGTCGTGCCAACGATCTTGCCCGCGCTGCAGCGTATCAGGTGGCGCTAAATCCGGGAATTTCTTACAACCCCCTATTCGTATATGGTGGTGTCGGTCTCGGCAAAACCCATCTGATTCATGCTCTCGGCAATGAAGTCTATCGACAGAACCCCGATAAGGTGATTCGTTACGTCCATGCCGAAGACTATTATGCAGACGTCGTACGTGCCTACCAACAGAAATCGTTTGATGTCTTTAAACGCTACTACCGTTCTCTCGATCTGCTGCTCATTGACGATATCCAATTCTTCAACAACAAAAACCGTACGCAAGAAGAATTTTTTTATGCTTTCAACGCGCTAATTGAAGCAAAGAAACAGATTGTCATTACTTGCGATACTTATCCCAAGGACATCACTGGGCTTGAAGACCGGCTGATATCAAGATTTGATTGGGGACTGACGGTGGCCATTGAACCACCGGAACTGGAAATGCGCGTAGCGATTCTGAAAAAGAAAGCCGAAGCAGAGCGCATCGATGTAAATGAGGATGTTGCATTCTTGATTGCCAAGCATTTGCGTTCGAATGTGCGGGAATTGGAAGGAGCATTGAAAAAAGTTCTGGCATTTGCCCGCTTTCATGGTCGGGAAATCAATCTGGAAGTTGCCAAGGAAGCCCTTAAAGACCTTCTGAACGCACACAATCGCCAGATTACTTTCGAATCGATTCAGAAAACTGTGGCGGAGTACTACAAGATAAAAGTCTCAGATATGCATTCAAAAAAACGGACACGTATAGTTGCCCGCCCACGCCAAATCGCCATGTGGCTGGCCAAGGAACTTACGCCAGCAAGCCTGCCTGCCATCGGTGAAGCATTCGGCGGACGCGACCACACAACTGTTCTGCACGCCTGTCGCACCATATCTGACCTGCGCCTTAAGGATACTTCGATCAATCATGATCTTTTGGTACTAACCCAGGTTCTTAAAGGCTGAATAACTTGATGATGATTTGTGGATAACTACCAAAAGGACCTTGTGGATAATTTTCATCAACATTTCCCACACAGACCCCATATCCTTTATCCATATCTTTATCAACTTAACAACAATATGATTTATTTAGAATTTTAGTCATTTTCAACAGAAATGGCCGGTGTACTAATAACTAGTTGGAGATTTATATATGCTCCTTATTAAAACCCAGCGTGACAATATCCTCATGCCGCTTCAATCGGTTTGCGGCATCGTCGAGAAACGTCACACCCTGCCGATCCTGTCCAATGTCTTGATCGAGAAAAGCGGCGATCAACTGACCTTGCTGGCGACTGATATCGAGATTCAGATCCGAACGCATACCGCCGGTGCGGCAGGTACGGAAAAATCCGCGATTACCGTTGGAGCGAGAAAACTTCAAGATATCCTTCGCTCACTGCCGGATAGCGCGGAAGTGAGTCTGGAACTGACGGACAAGCGCATGCAGGTACGCGCTGGCAAAAGCCGCTTCAACCTGCAGACACTGCCTGCAGAGGACTATCCGCGCATGGCTCAGACCGATAGCGAACAGGTCTGCCTGCAGCTGACCCAAAAGCAGTTCAAGCGCCTGATAGGGCTTGTCCAATATGCCATGGCTCAGCAGGATATCCGGTACTACCTCAACGGGCTGCTTTTAGTAGTGACAGGTAATGAACTGCGCGTGGTTTCGACGGATGGGCATCGTCTCGCCTACGCCAGCGAACATTTATCCGAATCCCAGACGCGCACAGAAGTCATACTGCCCCGCAAGACAATTATCGAGCTGTCCCGCTTGTTGGCGGATAATGACGATTCCTTGGAAATTCGCCTTTCTCCCAACCAAGCGGTATTCCGCTTCGGCGACATCGAACTGGTCTCTAAGCTGATCGATGGCAAATTTCCGGATTATGAGCGCGTCATTCCACAGAACCACAACAAGGTCATTACGATATCGAGGACAACGCTTCTCCAGTCGTTGCACCGTGCTGCCATTCTTACTAATGAAAAATTTCGCGGTGTCCGGGTAGTACTGGCGCCAGGGAGCCTAAAGATCATCAGCAGCAATGCCGATCAGGAGGAAGCTCAGGAAGAACTCGAGATAGCCTATGATGCAGAGGCACTGGATATAGGCTTCAATGTCACATATCTCCTCGATGTGCTCAACAATGTTTCCAGTGAGCATGTCGAGATCCGATTGGCCGATGCGAATTCAAGCGCCCTTATCACCCTGCCCGGCAACGACAGCTTCAAATATGTCGTAATGCCGATGCGCATCTGAAGCTCCTTAGGAGTATGTAATTAATGTCCGAAAACAGTCAGGACGAAAGCACCCGCCAGGATAGCAACGGCAGTTACGACTCTTCCAGCATTAAAATTCTCAAGGGCTTGGAAGCCGTCAGAAAGCGGCCGGGTATGTACATTGGAGACACCTCTGATGGAACAGGCTTGCATCATATGGTGTTTGAAGTGGTTGATAACGCCATCGACGAAGCGTTGGCCGGCCATTGTGATGATATCGTTGTAACCATCCATACGGACAATTCAATTTCGGTTTCCGACAACGGTCGCGGAATCCCGACCGATCTAAAGGAAGATGACGAGGAAAGACGATCGGCCGCGGAAATCGTCATGACCGAACTGCATGCCGGTGGCAAATTCGATTCCAATTCCTACAAGGTTTCCGGCGGGCTGCATGGCGTTGGTGTTTCAGTGGTGAATGCACTCTCAGAGTGGCTACGTCTGACCATTCGCCGCGACGGCAAAAAGCATACGATGGAGTTCCGTGACGGCGTTGCTGTCGAACCGCTCAAGGCTGTCGGTACTACAGAAAGGCGCGGAACCGAAGTTCATTTCCTCGCTTCCATAGCCACATTCGGCAATATCGAATACCACTACGACATTTTGGCCAAGCGGCTTCGCGAACTGTCCTTCCTCAATAACGGCGTCAAGATTCGCCTGATCGACCAACGCAGTGCCAAGGAGGAGAACTTCGCCTATTCGGGTGGCGTGAAGGGATTTGTCGAGTACATCAATCGGACCAAGACTGTCCTGCACGGCAACATCTTCCATGCGAGCGGACAGAAAGATGGGATCACGGTGGAAGTTTCCATGCAATGGAATGACTCCTACCAGGAGCAGGTGCTCTGCTTCACAAACAACATTCCACAGAAGGACGGCGGCACCCATCTGACCGGTTTGCGCGCTGCGATGACCCGTGTTGTAAACAAATATATCGAGGACAACGAACTGGCAAAGAAGGCCAAGGTCGAGACTACCGGAGACGACATGCGCGAGGGGCTCGCCTGCGTGCTATCCGTCAAGGTACCCGAGCCGAAGTTTTCGTCGCAGACCAAGGAAAAGCTGGTTTCCTCCGAGGTGCGTCCAGTGGTCGAGGAGATCGTCGGTCAGAAGCTGGCAGAATTCCTGCTCGAAAAGCCGGCCGATGCCAAAATCATCACCGGCAAGATCATCGATGCGGCACGCGCGCGCGAAGCGGCGCGCAAGGCGCGGGAGATGACGCGGCGCAAGGGCGTACTCGATGGCATCGGGCTGCCCGGCAAGCTTGCCGACTGTCAGGAAAAGGACCCTTCCCTGTGCGAGTTGTACCTGGTAGAGGGCGATTCAGCGGGCGGCTCCGCCAAGCAGGGCCGCGACCGGAAGTTCCAGGCCATCCTGCCGCTCAAAGGCAAGATACTTAACGTCGAGAAGGCGCGTTTCGACAAGCTGCTGTCCTCGCAGGAGATTGCCACCCTGATCACGGCGCTCGGCACGGGCATTGGCAAGGGCGATGACTACAAGCCGGAGAAGCTCCGCTACCACCGCATCATCATCATGACCGATGCGGACGTCGATGGTGCGCACATCCGCACGCTGCTGCTGACTTTCTTCTATCGCCAGATGCCGGAACTGGTCGAGCGCGGCCACATCTATATCGCCCAGCCGCCGCTTTACAAGATCAAGCACGGCAAGAGCGAGCGCTACATCAAGGACGATCACGAACTCAACCAGCACCTTCTCGGCCTTGCGCTAGATGGAGCCGAACTGGTGCCGCAGGCAGGCGCCGAGGCGATACGCGGTGAAGCACTGGCAGAACTGGCACGGTCCTATTTGCTGGCCGAGGCGGTGATTTCCCGTCTGGGCAGCTTCATCGACGGTGAGGTCCTGCATGTCCTGCTGGCTCACGGCATTGCGATAGACCTGGCCGACGAGTCTGCCGCCCGTACTTCTGCCGAACGCCTGTCCGCTCATTTGCCGGCTGCGGTCAAGGTCGAAGCGCGCTTCGACGACAAGACGGAACGCTGGCAGCTGATTCTCGAGAAGATCCTTCACGGCAACCTGAAGACCGGTGTGATCGACGAGGAGTTTCTTCTCTCGGGCGACTATCAGCAGATTCGCCATACCTCGCAACTGGTGTCAGGCCTCATCGGCAATAACGCCGTGATGCGCCGCGGCGAGAAATCTCAGGCGGTCAAGGGTTTTGCCGATGCCATGGAATGGCTGCTGGCGGAAGTAGAGCGCGGCCTCTCCAAGCAGCGCTACAAGGGCTTGGGCGAGATGAACCCTGAGCAGCTGTGGGAAACGACGATGGATCCGTCGACGCGGCGCCTGCTCAAGGTGCAGATCGACGATGCCATCGCCGCCGACGAGATATTCACCACCCTCATGGGCGACAACGTCGAGCCGCGCCGCGCCTTCATCGAGGGCAATGCGCTGTACGCGCGCAACATCGACGTCTGATGCAGTTCCGCGTCATTCCCGTCACGCCGTTCCAGCAGAACTGCTCGCTGTTGTGGTGCGAGCAGACCAAGAAGGCAGCGGTGGTCGATCCAGGCGGCGACCTCGATGTGATCCAGGCGGCCGTGGCCCGCTTTGGGCTCGGTGTGGAGAAGATTCTTCTCACTCACGGCCATATCGACCATGCCGGGGGAACGGCAGAACTCAAGCGCCGGCTTGGCGTGCCCGTCGAAGGGCCGCAGCGCGAGGAGTCGTTCTGGATAGATCAGTTGCCGCAGCAAAGCCAGATGTTCGGTTTTCCGCGCGCCGAGGCCTTTGTTCCGGATCGCTGGCTGGAAGACGGCGATGTCGTGACCTTCGGGCAGGTGGCGCTGGAGGTGCTCCATACGCCCGGCCATACGCCGGGGCATGTCGTCTTCTTCAATCGGGCAGCGAAGATCGCCGTGGTCGGCGACGTGCTGTTTCAGGGCTCGATCGGACGGACGGATTTCCCGCGCGGTGATTACGACACGCTGATTCGCTCCATCCGGGAAAAGCTGTGGCCGCTCGGTAACGACGTGACCTTCATCCCGGGACACGGACCCCTGTCGACTTTCGGCGATGAACGGGAGAGCAATCCCTTCGTCGGCGATTTCGTCTGAAGCCTTAGGACTTCTTCGCGGTTTTCTTCTTGGCCGGCGCTTTTGCCGGGGCCTTGGCCCTGGGCGTCTTCGCGGCCTTGGCCGGCGCCTTGGGCGCCTCCTCGGCGGTTTTCTTCGCCCCGACCTTCGGTGCGCGCGGCTCGAACTCGAAGCCAACCTTGCCGTCGCTTCCCCTGACCAGGTAGGCGGAGAACTTGCGACGCGTCTTGTTCGAAATGAAGCCCTTGAGCAGGTCGGTGCGGCCTCCTGCAAGCAGCTTGGCCATCTGCTCGCGTTCCACCGGCTGCTGAAGGATGATCTTGCCGGAGCGAAAATCGCAGGTCTTGGCGGAGCCGACGGCTTTCTCGCAGACATAGGCCATGCCGTGCTCGTAGACCCCGCCGCCGCACTTCGGGCATTTGCCGAGCGGCTCCTGGCCGCTGAAGTCCACCGTTTCCGCCTCGCCGTCGCCTGAACTGCCCTGGCCGAAGTCGAACTCGGGCTGGTGCTCCGCGTTGAGTCGGATCATGGCAGCGAACGGACGCCCCATCTTGCTGCGGAATCCCTGCAGCGGGCCGACAACACGCTTGGAAAGCAACTCGTCGACTTCTTCCGGCTCGTACTGGCGGCCGGCGACGACCTTCCATAGAGAGTAGTCGCACTTCTTGCACTGGAACTTCTTGTAGTTCTCCTGCATTACGCCGCCGCACTTCGGGCAGGGGCTGGAGAGCGTGCTGAAAACCTCCTCCGGAATCTCGCCGTGCTTGATGCGATCCACCATCTCGCGCGTCTGCTCGACGATGTGGTCCATGAATTCGTTGCGCTCTAGCTCGCCCTGCTCCATCTGCTTCAGCTTGTATTCCCAGTGGCCGGTGAGCTCTGGCGAATGCAGTTCGTCGATACCCAGCGTCGACAGGGCGACCATCAATGAAAACGCCTTGGCCGTCGGCTGCAGTTCGCGGCCGTTGCGGTGCACGTATTCTTCCTGGATGAGCCCCTCGATGGTGGCCGCCCGCGTGGCCGGCGTGCCGAGTCCGCGCGCCGACATGGCTTCGCGCAACTCCTCCTCCTCGATCAGCTTGCCGGCGCCTTCCATCGCCGTGAGCAGCGTTGCTTCGGTGAAGCGCGCCGGCGGTTTGGTCTGGTTCGCCTTGACCTCGACATCGTTGGCCCAGACGCGCTCTTTCGGCTTGATCGGCGCCAGGCTTGGGGTCTCGTCTTCCCCCTGGGCTTCCTTGCCGTAGATGGCGAGCCAGCCGGGGGCGACCAGTACCTTGCCTTCCGTCTTGAAGGCTTCGCCTTCGACGCGGGTGATGCGCGTCGTCACGTTGTATTCCGCTGGCGGGAAGAAGATGGACAGGAAACGCTTGGTGACGAGCTCATAAAGCTTCTGCTCGGCGTCCGAAAGATTCTTCGGCGTCGTTCCGGTCGGGATGATGGCGAAGTGGTCAGACACCTTGGCGTTGTTGAAGATGCGCTTGTTTGGATGCGCCCAGCCGCCCTTCAGGATCTGGCCGGCGAAGACGGCATAAGGCGTGCCGGAAAAGCTTTTCAGTGTTTCCTTGACCGTGGGGATGTAGTCTTCCGGCAGGTAGCGCGAGTCGGTACGCGGATAGGTCAGCGCTTTGTGCCTTTCATAAAGCGCCTGCGCTAGTGCCAGGGTGGTCTTGGCGGAAAAGCCGAAACGGCCGTTGGCTTCGCGCTGCAGTGAGGTCAGGTCGAATAGCAGCGGCGACAGCTGTGTCGTCGGCTTGCTCTCCTCTTCCACCGTACCGTGCTTTCCGAGGCACTTCTTGCGCAGGGCCTCGGCGCGCTTGGCGTCCCACAGGCGTTCCGGCTTGGCGTGCTCGTCCTCAGGTTTGGCGAAATTGTCGTCGAACCAGCGGCCGCGGTAGGTGCCGGCAACGGCGGCAAATTCCGCCTCCACTTCCCAATAGTCGCGCGGCCGGAAGGCACGGATGCGCTCTTCCCGTTCGACAAGTATGGCCAGCGTCGGCGTCTGCACGCGGCCGACAGGCGTTTTGTGGAATCCGCCTTCCTGGGAGTTGAAGGCCGTCATGGCGCGTGTGCCGTTGATGCCGATCAGCCAGTCGGCCTCGGAGCGGCAGCGCGCGGCATCTGCCAGCGGCCGCATTTCCTTGTCGCTGCGCAGGTGGGCGAAACCTTCGCGAATGGCGCTCTGGGTCATCGACTGCAGCCAGAGGCGGCGGATCGGCTTGTCGGTCTTGGCGTGCTGCACCAGATAGCGGAAGATCAGTTCGCCCTCGCGTCCCGCGTCGCAGGCATTGATGAGGCCGCCGACATCCTTGCGCTTGATCAGGCGTGCCAGCAGCTTGAGGCGGTCTTCGGTCTTTTCGATCGGATTGAGTGCAAAGTGCGGCGGAATCACGGGAAGGTGCGCGAACGACCATTTGCCGCGCTTGACCTCGTATTCCTCCGGCACGGTCAGTTCAAGCAGATGGCCGATGGCCGACGACAGAACGTAATCGTCGCTCTCGAAGTATTCGCCCTGCTTGGTGAAGCCGCCCAGCGCCTTGGCGATGTCTTGGGCAACGGAGGGCTTCTCAGCAATGATCAGTTGTTTGCTCATGCGGTCCGGCGGCGCGGGTGGGCGCTGCCGTCAAGGCGTGGAAAGGGCGGGATGATAAGGACTGCGCCGCAGACTGGCAAGCCGGGGGGGTGTGCGCTCAATGCAGATAATGCGCATCATTGCCCGAAAGCAGTTCTTCCAGGATCAGTGTGTCCATTGCCTGATGCTGCTTCCACAGCACCATCAGCACGATGATTTTCAGCTTCGACAGCGACACCGTGTGGTCGGACAGGGCCATCGCCCGTTCGAGAATCAGTTCGCGCGTCAGCGGGTTCAGTACTCCGGCGCTCTCCAGAAAGGCCAGAAACCCCCGGCAGTCCGTGTCGAGCTTGGCGATTTCCTCGGAACCGTAGCAGCGAACCGAGTCGTTGTCGGCGGCGATCGCGGGCAGGCTGTCGGTGCCCGCTTCCTGCAGGCCGTCGAGCCACTGCAGGGCCTCGCTGATTTCTTCGTCCTCGAAGCCGGCGGCAGAAAGCTTCAGGGCAAGTTGCTCGGGTTCGGGATAGGCTTCGGCGTGGAAAAAATTTTCGAAGAGATAGACAAGTATGTCGAACATGGCGGCGGCGTGTCGTCTGTTCATGGGCCGATGCGTTGGAACCGTCCTCCCGGCAGGCTGGCGATCCTGCCGTCCAGTTCCATTTTCAACAGGATGGCGTATAGCCTCTCGGTCGTCAAGCCGGAGCGCAGGGCCAGCGTGTCTACATCGCAAGAATCGTAGCCAAGACAATCGAGTAGCTTTGCCGATTCGCTGTCCGGTTGCGGCGCAGCCGCGGATTTTCTTTCCGCTGCGGCGCAGAAGCCCAGCTCGTCCAGTATGTCGCGGGCATCGTCCACCAGCTTGGCGCCCTGCTTGATCAACTTGTGACAACCCTTCGACAGGGGCGAATGGATCGAGCCAGGRAKKGMKRASMSRKCSSSKSCSYKCYSSCSSSYCMRCCWSSMGGYRAYSRSKSRRSMGSYSCGWKMYGMYGCSWYWRCKRCSMGRSARMYKYKCSYKRRRYSSSRRMKKRYSSRRYKGSRRYKSGSWRASKWTKMCKYCMWKSYSSGCRWKYYSWSKSGMMASYSSCTGRTKRYGSSSSSKKKWGMSGCGATMKMWSSSGSYRSYKMYYRSKKSSRSSSKSGAWMSWYWSSMKCGMWGCCSGYSSCGATSWSYSSSMSYRTCGAKSCCKWGCSSCRSRSSSCKSMSSRWKGTGMGKCCGSSWYSRKRCMRRGCGSCRGSSMRSKSWYMMKSGTYRGSYSSGCMYYGKSGMGTGKSRTKGCGMRRGCCRWCGMWKKSGASKSYCYSKGCRKYGWGSMGTTSSGYGMRMCSWYKMWYRYRWRGGMSGGKGKGYKGRKCRGSTSCAYCSRGCMSKYSWYRYRSAWARSMSKMRKCGGSYMSGKYRMKKMWRGCAKKSSYYGSSKSKWSGSCSCAKSSGMSRGSSKCRKSRWKSYSKYKYYSSGCWYYSYAGSMMAGRMGMKKKYCKKSYYGMTYKSGCSWWRWSSMKCRYGRMARMGYAGYKGYKCYRSCKGYSMRGAYSMRATCGKSMRGGCCRRWGKYGSCSRGCWGGCKGCGMWKMKCCTSKCSGSMARWSCSMGKYSSGMGRGWMRSSYGCRSYSMGKCKSSSMGYYRRYKYYCRSMSYRMRSKTMWGGCGYRMSYASGMKGYSRGWYMSCWCYMSCGCGKMRSWWAYGSSGTSSRMRMSRYRKMRGAMRMMMMCMMSGSMSKWRYGWYSKSSMKSMMMWKYGMWKWKGMWMKKYKSKYKRMSRYSSSGRWRRMGAMSMKCRSSMCSKWKSSSWYRGRYGGCMAKYWSATGKYSSKCSTYKMKKYYMYMYCGCGKWMMRSRMKYYMGCSKCMMKWKSGAWWRAYGRCSRGTWYMYKKSMSGSYKCSAYRSMKKSCSGSGWSCYGSSMYTSAAKSTKMYKRKMKRGWRSSKGSSGSKCKYMKTGRMKSMWMYMYRSAYGSSYGSKWSSYRTCMSYSGRTCWKYKWKKYMGRTWYSYKGGRCGSSYRKSGSAWSATYYMRKSKCGCKRGKYCGSCMTCMGCSRSKMRYKKRKSCSKAYCKMSWKMRMRSSCKTSRYKRCMKMYRSCKTSSYYGGTTYSMSKWYSGMKMMSMGSKTKGSYGKRMCGRRAKAKMWSSCMTSKTKTSSRWTKSYYYYYYWGSYYKCKSGMKYRRWSACSGSCKYSGKGRSMSRKRWRRMCKSSSWCWKCYTGTGYKKSMMCKWYWKTCSGCKYAYMYWKSMKYSSMYSYYCKKSCMGMWSYAKMSRCSKKSWYMSKRMRKGSYMRMKRKYWTYSKSSSGKMTKYYMGSSMWKSCYYKKSMRRYWYSWTCSGMMTGGAYMKKMRGSKSKMSWTKMWSKTCTGAGGAATGCTCGGAATTGCCTGTGAGAGCTGTTCCGAATGAACCTTGGGTTCGATTTTCACGGTTTCGAGACGCAATTGCGGATCGGTGCCGCTGCGGTCGAGAACCAGCACCTGGCCCGGGTAGATGCGGTGCGGGTTCTTCACCTGCTCCTTGTTCATGCGCCACAGCTCCGGCCAGCGATAGGGTTCCTTGAGAAACTTCCCGGAAATGCCCCATAGCGTATCGCCCGGCACGACGATATGGCGGTCGGGCGCGTTGTCGGCTAGCTGGAGTGGCTTGGCATCCTGTGCCAAGGCACAGGCGGTTGAAAAACTCAGAAGTAGCGCAGATATAATGCGAATCATCATCTTGGCCTCGCGCAAGGTTCCCGAGCCGGGGACCGGATTCTCGTCGAAGTCTAGCACGCTAGCCCCGACTTTTACAGGTTTGCATTAATTGTTGCACCTAATTACCTAAATCCGCAAGCTTTTTATGGCCCTTCTGCCGATTCTCCGTTATCCCGATCCTCGCCTGCACAAGAAAGCTGCCGTCGTGGAGCAGGTCGATGAATCCATCCGCAAGCTGATCGCCGACATGGCGGAAACCATGTATGAGGCACCGGGCATCGGTCTGGCCGCCACCCAGGTTGATGTACACAAGCGAGTGGTCGTCATCGACGTGTCGGAAGACAAATCGAAGCTGCTCGCTTTCGTCAATCCGGAGATTCTCGAACGTTCCGGCGAGCAGGTCTGCGAGGAAGGTTGCCTGTCCGTGCCGGGCATCTACGAGAAGGTTACCCGCAGCGAACGGGTCAAGGTGCGTGCCCTCGATCCGCAGGGCGCGCCATTTACCTTGGAAGCGGAAGGCCTGCTGGCGGTGTGTGTCCAGCACGAAATCGATCATCTCGATGGCAAGGTCTTTGTCGAGCACCTCTCCCAGCTCAAGCAGGGCCGCATCAAAGCCAAGCTGGCCAAGCAGGCGCGCATCACGGCGTGATGCGCGTCATCTTCGCCGGGACGCCGGATTTTGCCGCCATTTCGTTGCAGGCCATCCTGGCTGCCGGACAGGATGTGCCGTTAGTGCTTACTCAGCCGGATCGCCCTGCGGGACGTGGCATGTCCTTGCAAGCCAGCCCAGTCAAGCAACTTGCCCTGCAGCATGGTTTGCGGGTGCACCAGCCCCCCTCCCTCAAATCCGAGGAAGCCCGCCTGCCCATCATCGATGCCGGGGCCGACGTCATGGTGGTGGCCGCCTACGGCCTCATCTTCCCGCAGGCCGTCCTCGACATCCCGCGGCTGGGCTGCCTGAACATCCATGCTTCACTCCTGCCGCGCTGGCGCGGGGCGGCACCGATCCAGCGCGCGCTCCTGGCCGGCGATACCGAAACCGGCGTCACCATCATGCTCATGGAGGCCGGGCTCGACACCGGTCCGATGCTGCTCAAGGAAAGTCTGCCCATTGCGGCCACCGAAACCGCCGGCACCTTGCACGACAAGCTGGCCGGGTTGGGCGCACGCCTGATCGTGGAAGCGCTGCGCCGGATGGAACGCGGGGCGCTGCCCGGCGAAATCCAGACCCCTGAAGGCGTCACCTACGCCGCCAAGCTGGAAAAGGCCGAAGCCGCGCTCGACTGGCGACTGCCCGCCGCGCAGCTGGACCGCGCGGTGCGCGCCTTCAACCCCTTCCCCGGCGCGGCGGCGCAGATCGACGGCCAGATCGTCAAGGTCTGGGCGGCGGAACCCGTTTCGCAAACAGGTGAAGCCGGCCGCGTCCTGGCCGCCGGCAGCGACGGCATCGTCGTCGCCTGCGGCGAAGGTGCGCTGCGCCTGATCGAATTGCAGAAAGCCGGCGGCAAACGCCTGCCGGCCGCCGATTTCCTGCGCGGCTTCGATCTCAAGCCCGGGCAGCGCTTCGCCGTCGCGACGGATTGAATTTTCCGGCGCCTGCCCCATCTAGTCACTGCGTTCCATTTTGACTGGAGACAAGAACCCATGTTCGGCAACTGGCTGAAAACCGCGATCCTCATGGCCGGCATCCTGGCGCTGTTCGCCGCCGTCGGCGGCGCCATCGGCGGTGCCCAGGGCATGCTGATCGCCTTCCTGCTCGGCGCGGGCATGAACTTCTTCGCCTACTGGTTCTCGGACAAGATGGTGCTGCGCATGTACAACGCGCAGGAAGTGGACGCCTCCTCCTCGCCCTATCTCTACAACATGGTGGCGGAACTGGCCCGGCGCGCGCAAATCCCGATGCCGCGCGTCTACCTCATCGACGAGGTGCAGCCCAACGCCTTCGCCACCGGCCGCAATCCGGAGCACGCCGCCGTGGCGGCCACCACCGGCATCCTGCAGTTGCTCTCGGCGCGCGAGCTGCGCGGCGTCATGGCGCACGAGTTGTCGCACGTCAAGCATCGCGACATCCTCATCTCGACGATTTCCGCCACCATCGCCGGCGCCATCTCTTCGCTGGCGCAGTTCGGCATGCTCTTCGGCGGCTCGCGCGACGGCGAGCGCGCCAACCCGATCGTCGCCATCGTCGTCATGATCCTGGCGCCGATCGCTGCCATGCTGATCCAGATGGCCATCTCGCGCGCCCGCGAATTCGAGGCCGACCGCGGCGGCGCCGAGATCTCCGGCGACCCGCATGCGCTCGCCGACGCGCTGGCCAAGATCGACGCCTACGCCCGCGGCATCCCCATGCACACGGCGGAGGCGCATCCCGAGACGGCGCAGATGATGATCATGAACCCGCTCTCCGGCGGCGGCCTGCGCGGCATGTTCAGCACGCACCCGGCGACGGAGGAGCGCATCGCGCGCCTGCGCGCGATGGCGTGACCGAGGAAACGGAAGGCAAAAGGGCGGCTGCGGCCGCCCTTTCTATTTGAGCTTCTTCTTGAGGTAATCGAGCACGTCGCCCAGCGTGACGAGTTTCGCGTAGTCGGCCTCCGGGATGTCCACCTTCAGCTTCTCGTGCAGGCCGATCAGGAAGTTGAGCCAGTCCATCGAGTCGAGGTCGACCTGGTTCCTCAGCGGCCGGTCGGCGCGCAGGTCGCCGTCTTCCACTTCCGGCGCTATGGTCTTCAGCGTGGCGATCACCACGGCGCGCAGTTCTTGTTCTTCCATTACAGGTTCTCCGGTTCTTGCAGTTGATCGCGCAGCGCGGCGAGAAAGAGCGCGCCGCGATGGCCGTCCGATACGCGGTGGTCGGCGGCGAGGCTGGCCGTCGTCGCGGGCATGACCGTCAGCGCACCATCCACCGCCCAGGGCTGATCGACGATGCGGCCGAAGCCGACCAGCGCCACCTGCGGCGGATAGATGACGCCGTAGACCGCCGCCACGCCCTGCTCGCCGAGGTTGGTGACGGTGATGGTCGGGTCGGACATCTCCGAACTGCGCAGCGATCCCGCGCGGGCGCGCTTGACGAGATCGGCGAGGTCGAGCATGAGCTGCTCCAGCGATTTTTCGCCGACGTCGTGGATGGCCGGCGCGATGAGGCCGCCCTGCCTGAGCGAAATCGCCACGCCGATGTGCGCGGCGGCGGCGGGCTGGAAGGCGCCGTCGCGGAAGAAGCCGTTCATCTCGGGGAATTGCTTCAGCGTCAGGGCCACCGCCTTCAGCTGCAGCACGGCCATGAGCAGGCGCGCCGTGATCGGGCGGCCCTCGTTGGCCTTCGCCAGCCACTCCGTCGCGCGGCGCATCGGCACCGGCTCGGAGAGGTAGTAGTGCGGGATCTCGCGCTTCGAGCGGCTCATCGCCGTGGCGATGGCCTTGCGCATTTCCGCCGCCTTGTCGGGAACCGGCGCCGTCCTGGCAGGACTGACTTTGGCCACGGCTGCCTGTTCGACGTCCGCCAGCGTGACGGCGCCCTCGGGGCCGGTGCCGGCGACGGTCTCGATGTCGACGCCCAGCTCCTCGGCATGCTTGCGCGCCGCCGGCGAGATGCGGCGGCGGCCGGCGATCGCCGCAGCGGGGCGCGCCGTGACTGCAGGCACGGGGGACGGTGCAGCCGCCGCCATGAGCGTCGGCGCCGCACGCGGCGTGCGCTTCGCCGTCTCCGGCGTTTCGCCTGCCTCGAGCAGGGTCGCCATCACCGTGCCGACGGGGACCGTCTCGCCCGGCTCGATGAGCAGCTCGAAGACGGTGCCCTCGCTCCAGCTCTCGACGTCCACCGCCGCCTTCGAGGTGTCGACGATGGCCACCACCTGGCCCTTCTTCACCGTGTCGCCGGGCCTGACTTTCCATTCGAGGAGCTTGCCCTCGTCCATGTCGGCGCCGAGGGACGGCAGTTTGAATTCGATCATTTTCCAGTCACCTGTTTTGCGGCGGCGACGATCTTCGGCACCTGCGGCAGCGCCGCTTCCTCCATGTGCTTTGCGTAGGGAATCGGCACCTCCTCGCTGCACACGCGCGCCACCGGCGCGTCGAGGTCGAAGAAGCACTGCTCGACGATGCGCGCCATCACCTCCGCCGCCAGGCTGCCGCTCCGCCAGCCCTCGTCGACCACCACGGCCTTGTGCGTCTTGCGCAGCGAGGCGGCGAGGGTGTCGGTGTCCAGCGGCCGCAGCACGCGCAGGTCGATCACCTCCGCTTGGATGCCTTCCGCGGCGAGCTGCTCGGCGGCGGCCAGCGTCTTCGGCAGCGAGCCGCCGTAGGTGATCAGGCTGATGTCCGTGCCTTCGCGGCGCACCGCCGCCGAGGCGATGTCGCAGTGCCAGTCGTCCGGCAGTTCACCCTCCAGGTTGTAGAGCTGGGCGTGCTCGAAGATCACCACCGGGTCCGGATCGGCCAGCGCCGGGGCGAGCATGCCGCGCGCGTCGGCGATGGTCGCCGGCGCCAGCACGCGGATGCCGGGAATGTGCGCGTACCAGTTCTCCAGGCTGTGCGAGTGCTGCGCGGCGAGCTGGCGGCCGGCGCCGGTGGCCATGCGCAGCACCAGCGGCACGGAGAACTGGCCGCCCGACATGTGGCGCAGCGCCGCCGCGGTATTCACGATCTGGTCGAGCGCCAGCAGGCTGAAGTTCACCGTCATCACCTCGACGATCGGTCGCAGGCCGCCCAGCGCCGCGCCGATGCCGGCGCCGACGAAGCCCAGTTCGGAAAGCGGCGTGTCGCGGATGCGCTCCGGGCCGAATTCCTCGAGGAAGCCCTTCGAGCAGGCGTAGGTGCCGCCGTACCTGCCGACGTCCTCGCCCATCAGGAAGACGCGCGGGTCGGCGGCAAGCGCCTCGCGCATGGCCTGGCGCACCGCTTCGCGGTAAGTCATTTTCATGGCGAGTACACGTCTTTCAACAAATCTTCCACAGGCTCCCACGCTGCAGCCTCGGCGAATTCCACCGCCGCCTGCACCTCGGCATTCGCCTGCGCGTCGAAGACGAGGAACTCCTCCTCGGTGAGCTTGCCCTCTGCCTTCAGCCGCGCCGAGAAGGTGTGCAGCGGGCCGCGCGTCTTCCACTCCTCCACTTCCGCCTTGTCGCGGTAGAGCTCGGGGTCGAACATCGAGTGGGCGCGGAAGCGGTAGGTTTGCAACTCGAGGAAGAAGGGGCCGAGGCCGTCGCGCACGTGCGCGACGGCGAGCTTCATCGCTTCATGCACCGCCACCACATCCATGCCGTCGGCCTTCAGCGTCGGCACGGCGTAGCTGGCCGCCTTGGCGCAGAGGTCGGTCTGTGCCTCGGAACGAGCCAGCGCCGTGCCCATGGCGTAGAGGTTGTTCTCGCAGCAGAACAGCACCGGCAGCTGCCACAGCGCGGCGAGGTTCATCGATTCGTGGAAGGCGCCCTCGGCCATGGCGCCCTCGCCGAAGAAGCAGGCGGTGACCACCTGCCGCTTCTGCAATTTGTCCGCCAGGCCGAAGCCGATCGCCAGCGGCAGCCCGCCGCCGACGATGGCGTTGCCGCCGAAGAAGCGCGTCGCCGCGTCGAAGAGATGCATCGAGCCGCCGCGCCCGCGCGAGCAGCCGGCGGCCTTGCCGAACATCTCGGCCATGATCACATCCATCGACACGCCGCGCACCAGGGCATGGCCGTGCTCGCGGTAGGTGGCGACGATGTTGTCCTCCGGCAGGATCGCATGCAGCGCGCCGACGGCGCAGGCCTCCTCGCCGATGTAGAGGTGCAGGAAGCCGCGGATCTTCTGCGCGCCGTAGAGCTCGGCGCACTTTTCCTCCATGCGGCGGATGCGCAGCATGTCGAAGAGCAGCTTCTGCGCGAAATCCTTGTCCCAGGGAACGGGGCCGGACGGCGGCTGAATCACGACGACTCCAATGTGGACGTGTCGCCTTCCGGCAGTCCCAGTTCGCGGGCCTTGAGGAGCCGCCGCATGATCTTGCCGCTGCGCGTGCGCGGCAGCGAGGGCAGGAAGTCGATCTCCTTCGGCGCCACCGCGGCGCCGAGTTTCTTGCGCGCATGGCCGAGCAGCTCCATGCGCAGCGCCTCGCTCGCCTCGAAGCCCTTCTTCAGCGAGACGAAGGCCTTCACCACTTCGCCCACCACCTCGTCGGGCTTGCCGATGACGCCGGCCTCGGCCACCGCCGGGTGCTCCATCAGGGCACTCTCCACCTCGAAGGGGCCGATCAGGTGGCCGGCCGACTTGATGACGTCGTCGGCGCGGCCGACGAACCAGAAGTAGCCATCGGCGTCGCGTTTCGCCAGGTCGCCGGTGAGGTACCAGGCATTGTCCGGCCCGGCGAAGCATTTTTTGTAGCGCTCCTCGTTGTGCAGATAGCCGCGCAACATCGAAGGCCAGCCCGCCTTCAGCGCCAGCTCGCCCTCCGTGTCCGCCGTGTCGACGGGACTGACTTTTCCGTCCGACTCCTTCTTCACGATGGCCGCCTCGATGCCGGGCAGCGGTCGCCCCATGGAGCCGGGCTTGATGTCGAAGGCCGGCGTGTTGGCGATCATGATGCCGCCGGTTTCGGTCTGCCACCAGTTGTCGTGGATCGGCAGGCCCAGCACCTCCTTGCCCCACCACACCGCCTCAGGGTTGAGCGGCTCGCCGACGCTGGCGACGAAACGCAGGTTGGGATAGCTGTGCTTGCGCGCGATTTCCGCACCGGCCTTCATCAGCATGCGGATGGCGGTCGGCGCCGTGTACCAGACGCTGACTTTTTCCTCGTCGAGGATGCGGTACCAGCGCTCGGCGTCGAAGTCCGCCTCGTCGACGATCGAGGTGACGCCATGCAGCAGCGGCGCAATGATGCCGTAGGAGGTGCCCGTCACCCAACCCGGGTCGGCGGTGCACCAGTAGATGTCGTCGGCGTGCAGGTCGAGGGCGTAGCGGCCGGTGGCGTAATGCGTCGCCACGGCGCCGTGCACGTGCATGGCGCCTTTCGGCGTGCCGGTGGTGCCGCTGGTGAAGTGCAGCAGCGACAGGTCCTCCGCCTGCGTCGGCACGATGTCGAATTCGTCCGCGGCCTGCGCCATCAGCGTGCCGAGGTCGCGCGTGCCGGGAATGTTCGTCGCCTGCCCCTCCTCGCCCACCAGCAGCACGTGGCGCAGCGTCGGCAGCTGCTCGCGGATCTTCGCCACCTTGCGTTCATAGAGGAGCTCCGTGGTGACCAGCACCGCGCCCTCGCCGAGCCTGATGCGGGTGGCGATCGGCTCCGGCCCGAAGGCGGAAAAGAGCGGGGAGACCACCGTGCCGTTCTTGAAGCTGCCCAGCACCGTGACGTAGAGCTCGGGAATGCGGCCGGAGAGCAAAAACAGCCGCTCGCCCTTGCCGACACCCAGCGTTTTCAGGACATTGGCGAAGCGGTTGCTCAGGCGCGACAGCTCGCCATAAGTGATGTCGCGGGAGTCGCTGGCGCCGAGGAAGCGGAAGGCGACCTTGTCGCGCAGCGGTCCGCGGGCGTGGCATTCGACGGCCTCGTGCGCGATGTTGAGCCCGCCGCCCGGCAGGCCGGCCAGCTCGGCGCGCACGGCGTCCCAGCTGAATGCGGCGCGCGTCGCGGCGTAGTCCGACAGGTTCGGCGGCACGCGCAGATCGGCGGCGGTCTTGCGGATGATTAGCGGACGGTCCACCCTGCCTCCTCCACGCGAATGATGCAGGAATTCTGCGGTGCCGGTACCGCCCGGACTTTGACTTACGACAAAAGAATCAGACGACGCGGAAGTTCTTGAACTGCCAGGGGTCGTCGCCGTCGAGGTCTTCCTCGAACAGCCTGCCGCGGTCCTGCAGGGGCGTCCAGTCGCTGTATTCGCCGACCACCTGGCCGAGGTACGGCCGGATGAAATCCATGATCTCGGCGTGATCCATTTCCTCCGGCTCGACCACGCCGCGGTCCGGATGCCGCAGCGCCCAGATCACGCCGGCCACCACCGGCGCCGTCACCTGCAGACTGGTGGCGCTGTTGTGCGGGGCGAGGCGGCGCGCTTCCACGATTGAGAGCCGCGAGCCGTACCAGTAGGCGCCCTTCTCGTGGCCCATCAGCAGCACGCCCAACTCGTCGACGCCTGAAATGATTTCATCCTTGACCAGCCGGTGCGATGCCTGCATCTGCCAGTTGCGGCCGGCCAGCTCGTGCACCGACTGCACCGTGTCGTCCGAGGGGTGGTAGGCGTAATGCACCGTTGGCCGATATTCCGGGCTGCTGCCGTCGCCGATGGTGAAGAAATCGGCCAGGGAAATCGATTCGCTGTGGGTGATGAGAAAGCCATGGATCGGCCCGGCCAGCGGCGTCCACGTGCGCACCCGCGTACTGGCGCCGGGGCGTGTCAGGTAGATGGCGGCCTTGCAGCCGGCTTCATGACGACGTCCGTCGGCGGGGAAATGCTTCTCATGGCTGCCCCAACCCAGTTCCGCAGGCTGGCAGCCTTCACCGACGAACCCCTCCACCGACCAGGTGTTCACGAACTCGCCGGGTGCCTTGCGCGGCTCGGCCACCTGGCTGTCCCGCTCGGCAACGTGGATGGTCCGGATGTTCAGGTCGCGCGCCAGGCGCGCCCAGCCGGCGCGGTCCTTCGGGGCGGCTGCCGGTCGGCCGGTGTCGCGGGCGATGTTGAGCAGCGCTTCCTTGACCAGGTGCGAAATCATGCCCGGATTGGCTCCGTGCGTGATGATGGCCGTCGGCGTGCCAGGCCGCTTGAGCTTCAGCGCCGTCTCGCGCAAGGCATAGTTCGAGCGCGCTGCCGGCGTGACCGAAACGTCGGTGTAGCCGCCGGCCCAGGGCTCGATGCAGGTGTCGATATAGAGCGCGCCACGCTCCTGGCAGAGCGTGATGAGGGCGACGCTGGAAACGTCGGTGGAACAATTGATCAGGAGGTCGCCGCGCCCCAGGCGCGGCTCCAGCAGGGTGCGGAAATTGGCGGGAGTCAGGGGGGAGTCATGGAAGGCGACGCCGTATTCGGCGGCCACCTTGCGGCCGTTCTCGTCGCCGGTCACGATGACGACCTGCTCCGGCTTCAGGTCGATGTGGCGCAGCAGCAAGGGCAGCGTGCCCTGTCCTATCGAGCCGAAGCCCACCATGACGATGCGGCCGGAAAAGGCCAGCGCTTTGCGGTTTTCCCCCAATTTCTCTCCCCTAAAAACCTTTCCGCGGCCCTTTGGGCGACATGGTTGTTTATTACGTAAGGCCGCGCAGGATAAAGGAAAATCCATGAAAACGCAATGTCGTGGAGCAAGTCCGCGGCCAATGGCTGCCTTTAGCCGGGGATCTCCGCCGACGCGTACAATCGCCCCTTCTCCGGGGAACGGACCGATGCGGAAACGCCGGGAAAACATCGATTACAGCGCCGAGATGAACAGGCACGACTCGCCGGCGGTGCGCCTGCTGTTCGTCGCGCTGGGCACCCTGTTCGTGTTGCTGGGCATAGCCGGCGCCTTTCTGCCCGTACTGCCGACCACCCCCTTCATGCTGCTGGCCGCCGGCTGCTATGCGCGCGCCTCGACGCGCTTCTACAACTGGCTGCTCAACAACCCGACGTTCGGCCCGACCATCCTCGAGTGGCGGCGCCATCGCAGCATTCCCTGGCGCGTCAAGCTCGCTGCCATTGCCATGATGGCGGCGACGCTGAGCATCTCCATCCTTTTCTTTGTCCCTTGGCCCGAACTGCAGGCGGCGCTGGCGCTGTTCGGCATGCTGCTTGCCGCCTACATGTACCGCATCCCCTCGCGCGACCGGCCCCGTTAGCCCATGCCCCTCGTTGAAACATCGCTTGCCTACGCCCTGCACGGCGCTGCCGGGGCCGTTGCCGAAGTTCTTACCGGCCGCAACCTGAATGAAGCCCTGGCCGGCCTCTGGCGGAGCATGCCCGACCTGTCGTCCGGGCAGCGCGGCGCCATGCAGGACCTGGCCTACTCCGCCCTGCGGCGCTTCGGGCGCGACGATTTTTACCTGTCGCAGCTGATGGACAAGCCGCTGCGGGACGGGCCGGTGCGGGGGCTGCTGCTGGTGGCGCTGTCGCGCCTGGCGGTGCGGCCGGAGGAGGCGCATACCATCGTCGACCAGGCCGTCGAGGCCGCCGGCGCGCGCTCGCACGGCAAGTACAAGGCGCTCGTGAATGGGGTGCTGCGCAACTTCCTGCGCAGGCAGGCCGAGCTGGAAGCTGCCGCCGGGCAGGACGAGGCCGCCCGTTGGCAACACCCGCGCTGGTGGATTGGCCGACTGCGCCGTGCCTATCCGGACGGCTGGCAGCCGATCCTCGAAGCCGGCAACGGCCGTCCGCCGATGACGCTGAGGGTGAATCGCCGCCGTATCGCGGCGACTGACTATCTGGCGCGGCTCGAGGCGGCGGGCCTGGCGGCTCGCCCGCTCGACGGCGAGGCGCTCCTGCTCGAGCGGCCCGTGCCGGTGGAGCGCCTGCCCGGCTTCGCCGAGGGGCTGTGCTCCGTGCAGGATGGCGGTGCGCAACGCGCCGCGCCGCTGCTCGACGCGCACGACGGCATGCGCGTGCTGGACGCCTGCGCCGCGCCGGGCGGCAAGACGGCGCATGTTCTCGAGCTGGCGGACGTCGACCTGCTGGCGCTGGATGCCGATGCCGGCCGCGCGCTGCGCGTCTCGGAGAACCTGTTCCGCCTCGGTCTGCTGGCGAAGGTGGCGCCGGCCGATTGCCGCGAGCTCGGGGCTTGGTGGGACGGCCGCGAATTCGACCGCATCCTCGCCGATGTGCCGTGTACGGCCTCCGGGGTGGTTCGCCGCCACCCCGACGCCAAGTGGCTGCGGCGCGAAAAGGACATCGCGCAATTCGCCCGCGCGCAGGAGGAAATCCTCGATGCGCTGTGGCGGGTGCTCGCGCCCGGTGGTAAATTGCTGTATGCGACGTGCTCGCTCTTCCCCGAGGAGAACGGCCGCCAGGTCGCGGCCTTCGCCGCGCGACAAGAAGATTGCATGCGGTTGCCGGTCGCGGGCATGCCCGAGCTGCAGCTGCTGCCCAACGAAGAACATGACGGCTTTTATTACGCCCTCCTCGAGAAGCAGGCCTGACCGGCCTGCGTGCCGAATAGCCGCGGCGCTGCTGTTCTTCGCGCTGTCCCTGCTTTCCCTCGCCGGCAGTGCCGCAGAGATCGAGGTGAAAAGCGCCAAGATCACCGCAGGCGAGGAAGCCTGGCTGGTCGATGCGGAGTTCGGCATCGACATCGGCCAGCGCCTGGAGGAGGTCGTCGCGCACGGGGTGCCGCTGTATTTCGTCGCCGAGTTCACCCTGAGCAAGGCGCGCTGGTACTGGGTAGACGAGCATGTCGCCGGCAGGCAGCAGACCTGGCGCCTGTCCTACAACGCGCTGACCCGCCAGTATCGCCTGTCGACGGGGGCGCTGCACCAGAACTTTGTCTCGCTGGGAGAGGCGCTTGGCGTGCTGGCGCGGTTGCGCAACTGGGCAGTGGCGGACAGGGCGCTGCTGAAGGCGGGAGAACCGTACAACGCCGCCCTGCGCCTGAAGCTGGACCTGACCCAGCTGCCCAAACCGTTCCAGGTCACCGCCATCGGCAACAAGGAATGGAACATCACGGCCGAGGTGAAGCGCTGGAGCTTCACGCCGCCGAGCGAGACTCTGGCCAAATGAGAATCCTGCTCATCGTCGCCGCGGCGCTCGCCGCCATCCTGCTCTTCCTGCTGACGTCGGCGTCCGCCAACACGGCGCTGTTCGCCGGCGAGTACCGTTTGCTGCTGGGCTTCACCGCCGCCGTCGCTGCCACCCTGCTGGGCCTGGTTCTGTGGCAGTTGCGCCAGCTCTGGCGCGAGCATCGCGCCCAGGTCTTCGGCTCCCGCCTCAAGCTGCGCCTGATGCTGATGTTCGCGCTGATGGCGGTGGTGCCCGGTGCGCTGGTGTATGCCGTCTCGCTGCAGTTTGCCGTGAAGAGCATCGAATCCTGGTTCGACGTTCGGGTGGACAAGGCACTGGAAGGCGGCCTCAATCTCGGCCGCAATGCCCTGGACTACCTGCTGGCCGACCTGTCGGAGAAGGCGGGCACCATGGCGCTCGAGCTGGGCGAAGCCTCGGCCGCGATGCGATCGGCTCAGTTGAACCGGCTGCGCGAACAGGCCGGCGTGCAGACGGCCACCCTGCTTTCCGCGGGCGGCCAGGTGATTGCCAGCAGCACGGGCGAACGCGCTTCCCTGTTGCCCGACCTGCCCTCGCCGTCGCAGCTGCGCCAGGCGCGCCAGGGCCTCAGTGTCAGCGCCGTGGAAGGCGATGCCACGACCGGACTGACGATGCGCGTTCTGGTACCGGTGGCCGCGTATTCCTTTACCGGCGAGACGCGCGTGCTGCAACTCACCCAGGCGGTGCCGGCCTCGATCGCTGCCAGCGCCGAAAGCGTGCAGGCGGTCTATCGCGACTACCAGGAGCTGTCGCTGGCGAAGAGCAGCCTGAAGTGGATGTACACCCTCACGCTGACCCTGGCGCTGCTGCTCTCCCTGTTCACCGCCATCGCCCTGGCCTTCCTGCTCGCGCGCAGGCTCTCCGCCCCGCTGTCCATCCTGGCCCGCGGCACCGAGGCGGTGGCCGCCGGCGACTACTCGCCGCGCGAAATCGTTTCCACGCGCGACGAGCTGGGCGTGCTGACGCAATCCTTCAGCCAGATGACGCGCCAGCTCGACGAGGCGCGCGCCCAGGCGGAAAAAAGCCGGGCCGAGACGGAAGCCGCGCGCGCCTACCTGGAGAGCGTGCTGGGCAACCTGTCGGCAGGCGTGCTCGCCTTCGATGCCGACAGCCGGCTGCGTGCCGCCAACGACGGCGCCCGCGCCATCCTGCACGACGATCTGGCCGATGCGCAGCATCAGCCCATCGCCGGCTGGACCCGTCACCGGGAATTGAGCGAAGCCATCGTCGCCGGCTGCACCGAGCAATCGGGGGAGTGGCAGCGCGAGATCGAGATGCAAAACGGCGCCGGCGTGCCGCAGGCGCTGCTGGTGCGCGGCTCGCGCCTGCCCGAGGCCTCCGGCGGCGGCTGTGTGGTGGTGTTCGACGACATCACCCAGCTGATTGCCGCGCAGCGCTCCGCCGCCTGGGGCGAGGTGGCGCGGCGGCTGGCACACGAGATCAAGAATCCGCTGACGCCGATCCAGCTCTCCGCCGAGCGATTGGCGCACAAGCTGGCCGACAAGCTGTCCGGCGCGGAGCGCGAAATGCTGGAACGCTCGACGCAGACGATCGTGAACCAGGTCGAGGCGATGAAGCACATGGTGAACGACTTTCGCGACTATGCCCGCATGCCGCCGCCCCAGCTTGGAGCGCTCGACCTCAATGCCCTCGTCGAGGAAGTGCTCGGCCTCTACGAGACCTCGCGCGCGCATCTGGCGGTGGAGCTTGCCGACGGCCTGCCGCGCGTCGCCGGCGACGCGGCACAGCTGCGCCAGGTCATCCATAATCTGGTGGCCAACGCCGAGGATGCGCTGGCCGAGGTAGCCGATCCGGAGATACGCATCGCCACGCGCGCCGAGGGGCGCGGCGCGGTGCTCTCGGTGAGCGACAACGGGGGCGGCTTTCCGAAGGAAATACTCGCCCGCGCCTTCGAACCCTACGTGACGACCAAGGCGAAGGGCACCGGGCTGGGCCTGGCCATCGTCAAGAAGATCGTGGACGAGCACCACGGCCAGATCGAGATCGCCAACGCCGCTCCGCATGGCGCGCAGGTGAGGATACGGCTGCCGCAGGCGGCGTGAGAAACGGAACAGCATGGCAAAGATACTGGTAGTTGACGACGAGATCGGCATCCGCGAGCTGCTTTCGGAAATCCTCCGCGACGAGGGCTACGACGTGCAGCTGGCCGAGCATGCCGCCGCCGCCCGGCTGGCGCGCAATGCCGCACGCCCGGACCTGGTGCTGCTCGACATCTGGATGCCGGACACCGACGGCATCACCTTGCTCAAGGAATGGTCGGCTGCCGGCCAGCTCAACATGCCGGTGGTGATGATGTCCGGCCACGGCACCATCGACACGGCGGTGGAGGCCACGCGGATCGGGGCGCAGGATTTTCTCGAGAAGCCGATCGCCCTGCAGAAATTGCTTTCGGCCGTCAAGCGCGCCTTGCAGAAGTCGGCCGCACCGCCTGCCCGCACCGAGTTGACCCTGGCGGCCTTTACCCGCGCCGCGCCGCTGCGCGACCTGAAGAAACGCCTGGAGCAGGTCGCCGCGAGAAGCCGCGCCCTGATGCTGAAGACCGGTCCCGGCAGCCTGGCCGAGCTGTGCGCCCGCAGCCTTCAGGCGCCGGGCAAGGCCTGGCTCGACCTGGCCAGTCACGGCCAGCCGCTGGCGCTCGAGGCCCTGGAGCAGGCCACGGGCGGCATGCTGTTCGCCGCAGAGTTGTCGGCGCTCTCGCGGCTGCAGCAGAAGAACCTGGCGTTCGCGCTCGACCGCCTGGAGAAGTTCGATCTGCGGCTGGTTGCGGCCAGCGCACAAAGCGCAGCCGAGCTGGCTTCGGCCGGCTTCGACGAAGCACTCGCGCGCCGCCTGGCGGAAGTCAGCCTGGGCGCCCCGGGCCTGGCCGAGCTGCGGGACGAGGTGCCGGAGATTGCCGCGCAGATACTTACTCATCTCGTCGAGGCCGGTGAAGTTCCGCTGCGCCGCTTGTCCACGGCTGCGCTGAATGCATTGCGCAATCAAATGTGGACGGGCGGCTACGCCGAACTGCGGAGCGCCATACGCTCCCTTGCATTGGGCGCGCTCGAGGAGGAAATTGCCGCCGAGGAGGTGTCGCGCCTGCTGGCGCCGCATCCCTCCGCAGCGGCACAGGCGCTGCCGCTCGACCTCCCGCTGCGCGAAGCGCGCGAAGCCTTCGAACGCATCTATTTCGAACACCACCTCCAACTCGAGGGCGGTAACATGACGCGGCTGGCGGAAAAGACCGGCCTCGAGCGCACGCACCTCTACCGCAAGCTCAAGGCACTCGGCATCGCGCTCGGCAGAAAAGGGGATGAGCAATGAAAATAATCATTCTTGGCGCCGGCCAGGTCGGCACCTCGGTGGCCGAAAGCCTGGTGTCGGAAGCCAACGACATCACCATCGTCGACACCGACGCCGCGCGGCTCGCCTCGCTGCAGGACCGCCTCGACCTGCGCACCCTGGCGGGCAACGCCTCGAGCCCGTCGGTGCTGCGCCAGGCGGGCGCGGAAGACGCCGACATGCTGATCGCCGTGACGCAGAGCGACCAGACCAACCTGTGCGCCTGCAAGACGGCGCACGCGCTGTTCAACCTGCCGACGCGCATCGCCCGCGTGCGCTCTTCCGACTTCGCCGACTACGCCGAGCTGTTCACGCCGGAGAACTTCGCCGTCGATTTCGCCATTTGCCCCGAGCAGATCGTCACCGACTACATCGTCAAGCTGATCGAGGTGCCCGAGGCGCTGCAGGTGCTGGAGTTCGCCCGCGGCCAGGTCAGCCTGGTGGCGGTGCGCGCCTTCGAGGGCGGCCCGCTCGTCGGCCATCCCATCAAGGAGCTGCGCAAGCACATTCCGCAGGTCGATGCGCGCGTCGCCGCCATTTTCCGCAAGGACACGCCGATCATTCCCGAGGGCGACACCGTCATCAAGGCCGGCGACGAGGTGTTCTGCCTGGCGGCGACGAAGAACATCCGCCAGGTGATGCGCGAGTTGCGCCGCATGGACAAGCCGGTCAAGCGCATCATGATCGCCGGCGGCGGCAACATCGGCTACCGCCTGGCGCGCGCCATCGAGCGCGACTACCAGGTCAAGGTGCTCGACCACAACAAGCGCCATGCCGAGTGGCTGGCGGAGAACATGAGCCACGCGCTGGTGCTGCAGGGCGACGCGACCGACGAGAAGCTGCTCGAGGACGAGAACGTCGACCAGATGGACCTCTTCATCGCGCTTACCAACGACGACGAGAACAACATCATGTCGGCGCTGCTGGCCAAGCGCATGGGTGCCAAGCGCGTCGTCTCCCTGATCAACCGGCGCGCCTACGCCGAGCTGGTGCAGGGCGGCCAGATCGACATCGCCATCTCGCCGGCGCAGACTTCCATCGGCACCCTGCTGGCGCACGTGCGCCGCGGCGACGTCGCGGCGGTGCATTCGCTGCGCCGAGGCGCCGCCGAGGCGCTCGAGCTGGTGGTGCACGGCGACGAGAAATCCTCGCAGGTCGTCGGCCGCCGCATCGAGCAGCTGCCGGTGATCAAGGGCGCCACCATCGGCGCCATCGTGCGTGGCCTGCCGGAGCCGGGCGCGCCGCAGGAAGAGGGCGCCGGGGCGCGGCCGGTCAAGGTGATCATGGCGCACCACGACACGGTGATCGAAGCCGGCGACCACGTCATCGTCTTCGTCGTCTCGAAGAGCCTCGTGCCGAAGGTCGAGAAGCTCTTCCAGGTCGGCTTCGCCTTCCTGTAGCCGGGCGGGGGCGGCCGATGAGCAATGCGCTGGCGGTCCTGCGCGTCTTCGCGCTGGTGCTGCTGGTGTTCGCGCTGACCCTGCTGCTGCCCGCCGCCGTCGCCTGGTTCGGGCGGGATGCGGCATTCGCGGCGTTCGCGGTCGGCCTTGTCATTACGCTCACCGCGGCGGTGATGCTCTGGCTGCTCACGCGGCGGCATCGCGACGAGCTGCGCGTGCGCGACGGCTTCCTGCTGGTGTCCCTGGTGTGGGTCGTGGTGCCGGCCTTCGCGGCGCTGCCCCTGCTGCTGTTCTTCCCGGCGATGAGCTTCACCGACGCCTACTTCGAGGCGGTCTCGGGACTGACCACCACCGGCGCGACCGTGATCGAGGGCCTGGACACCCTGCCGTTTTCCATCAACCTGTGGCGGGCCTTCCTGGTGTTCCTCGGCGGCATGGGCCTGATCGTGCTGGCGGTGGCGATCCTGCCGCTTCTCGGCGTCGGTGGCCGCCAACTGTTCACGGCGGAGTCGCCCGGCCCCATCAAGGAATCCAAGCTGACGCCGCGCATGGCCGAGACGGCGCGGGGATTGTGGCTGGTCTACTTCGTGCTGGCGGTCGCCTGCACCCTCGGCTACGCCTGGGCCGGCATGGACTGGGGCGACGCGGTGATCCACATGTTCACCACCCTCGGCCTGGGCGGCTTCTCCAGCCACGACGCGTCCTATGCCTTCTTCAATTCGCCGGCCGTCGAGGCGGTGGCCATCGTCTTCATGACGCTGGCCGGCATGAACTTCGCCACCCACTTCATGGCGGCGCGACGGCGTTCCTTCTCCTTCTACTGGGCCGATCCGGAGATCCGCTGGTACGTCGGCGTGATGTACGCCAGCGTGCTGGGCATCGCCGTCTATCTGTGGCAGGCGGGCACCTTTCCGGACTTTTCCACGGCGCTGCGCTTCTCGGCCTTCAACGCCGTGTCCATCGCCACCACCACCGGCTACGCCAACACCGACTATGCGCAGTGGCCGTTCTTCGCGCCGCTGTGGATGCTGTTCCTGTGCAGCTTCGTCACCTGCGCCGGCTCCACCGGCGGCGGCCTGAAGATGATGCGCGCCATCATCGTCTTCCGCCAAGTGATGCGGGAAGTGATCCATACCGTGCACCCGAATGCCGTGCACACGGTGAAGCTGGCGGGCGCGCCGCTGCCCAACAGGATCATCTTCGCCGTGCTGGCCTTCGCTTTCGTCTACATGGTGATCGTCGTTTCCCTGACCCTGCTGATGGTCTTCTCCGGCCAGGACGTCGTCACCGGCTTCTCCGCGGTGGTGGCGAGCTTCAACAACACCGGCCCCGGCCTCGGCGAGGTGGGGCCGGCCACCACCTACAAGTCGCTCACCGACTTCCAGACCTGGGTGTGCACCGCCGCCATGCTGCTCGGCCGCCTGGAAATCTTCACGCTGCTGGTGGTGCTCTCGCCGGCGTTCTGGAGAAAGTGACATGGAACGCCTGCTCGCCGTCCTCAACGTCTTCGCGCGCATCGCGCTGATATTCGGACTGGCCCTGCTGCTGCCGATCGGCGTGTCCTGGTGGATCGGCGATGGCGCCCTGGCCGCCTTCGACGAGGCCTTGCTGGGAACCCTGGCAGGCGCCGGCGCTGCGGCGCTGGCGACGCAGCGCTTCCGGCGCGAGCTGCGTGCCAACGACGGCATCCTGCTGGTGGTGATGTGCTGGGTGCTGCTGCCGATCATTGCCAGCGTGCCGCTGATGCTGGGCATCCCGGGGCTGGGCTTTGCCGACGCCTATTTCGAGGCGGTTTCCGGGCTCACCGCGACGGGCGCGACCGCCCTCAGCGGCCTGGACCGGCTGCCGCCCTCGATCAACTTGTGGCGCACCGAGCTGCACTGGATCGGCGGCCTCGGCATCATCGTGCTGGCGGTGGCCGTCCTGCCCCTGCTCGGCGTCGGCGGCCGCCAGCTGATGCGCGCCGAGGTGCCCAGCCCGATCAAGGATGCCGGCATCACGCCGCGCGTGGCGGAGACCGCCAAGGGCTTCTGGAAGATCTATATTGGACTGACGCTGCTGTGCGCGCTGGTCTACGGACTGCTCGGCATGGGCTGGCTGGACGCGCTCACCCACGCCTTCAGCACGGTGGCGCTGGGCGGCTTCTCCAGCCACGACGCCAGCCTCGGCTTTTTCGATTCGCCGGCGCTGGAGGCCGTCACCATCGGCTTCGCGCTGGCGTCGGGGATGAGCTACGTGACCCATTTCGCCGCGCTCTCCGGCCGCAGCCTGCGCCCTTACCTGCGCGACGGCGAACTGCCCTTTTACCTGGGCGTGCTCGGGGGAAGCGTGCTGCTGGTCGCCGTTTACATCTGGCAGGCGGGCTTCTATGCGGAGTTCGCCACCGCGCTGCGCCACGCCGCCTTCAACACGGTGTCGGTGGCGACGACGCTGGGTTATGCCTCGACCGACTACTCGAAATGGCCGTTCTTCGCGCCGCTGTGGATGCTGTTCCTGTGCAGCTTCGTCACTTGCGCCGGCTCCACCGGCGGCGGCCTGAAGATGATGCGCGCCATCGTCCTGTACAAGCAGGTCTTCCGCGAGATCATCCATGCCATGCATCCGCACGCCACCACATTCGTCAAGCTGGGCGGCACCGTCGTGCCGAACAAGATCATCCTGGCCGTGCTCGGCTTCGGTTTCCTCTACATGGCCAGCACCATCTTCTTCACCCTGGCGCTGGCGGCGAGCGGCGCCGACATCGTCAGCGCCTTCTCGGCGGCGGTGGCCTGCTTCAACAACACCGGCCCCGGCCTCGGCCTGGTCGGGCCGGACAGCAATTACGGCGTGTTCAACGACTTTCAGGTCTGGATCTGCAGCTTTGCCATGCTGCTCGGCCGGCTCGAAATATTCACGCTTCTGGTCGTCCTGACCCCGGCTTTCTGGCGCAAGTAGTAAACTTGCAAGATGAACAAGCTCAAAAACGATACCTTCCTGCGCGCCCTGCTGCGCCAGCCGACCGAGCACACCCCGATCTGGCTGATGCGCCAGGCCGGCCGCTACCTGCCCGAATACTGCGAAACGCGCCGCCGCGCCGGCAACTTCATGAACCTCTGCAAGAGCCCGCAGATGGCCTGCGAGGTGACCCTCCAGCCGCTGGCGCGCTATGACCTCGATGCGGCGATCCTGTTCTCCGACATCCTCACCGTGCCCGACGCCATGGGCCTCGGCCTGTATTTCGCCGAAGGCGAGGGGCCGAAGTTCGAGCGGCCCCTGCGCGAGGAATGGGAGATCCGCAACCTGGCCGCGCCCGACCCCGGCGTCGAGCTGCGCTACGTAATGGACGCGGTGGCGGAAATCCGCCGCGCGCTGGACAATTCCGTGCCGCTGATCGGCTTCTCGGGCAGCCCGTTCACCCTCGCCTGCTACATGATCGAGGGGGGCGCCTCGGAGGACTTCCGCACCATCAAGGCCATGCTCTACGACCGGCCCGATCTGCTGCACCATGTGCTGGAAGTGAATACCACGGCAGTGACCGCTTACCTCAATGCCCAGATCGAATCCGGCGCCCAGGCCGTGATGATCTTCGATACCTGGGGCGGCGCCCTCAGCCATCGCGCCTACAAGGAGTTCTCGCTGGCGTACATGCAACGCATCGTAGCCGGGCTGAAGCGGGAGCACGGCGGCGCGCGCATCCCGAGCATCGTATTCACCAAGGGCGGCGGCCAATGGCTGGAGGACATCGCGGCGATCGGCTGCGATGCCGTCGGCCTCGACTGGACCACCGATATCGGCGCGGCGCGCCGCCGCGTCGGCGACAAGGTGGCGCTGCAGGGCAACCTCGATCCGGTGGCGCTGTTTGCCCAGCCGGAAAAAATTGCGCAGGAAGCACGCATCATCCTCGACGCCTTCGGTCCGGGCAGCGGCCATGTCTTCAATCTCGGCCACGGCATTTCCCAGTTCACGCCGCCGGACCATGTCTCGGCGCTCGTGAATGCCGTGCACGAGCACAGCCGCAAGCAGCGCCAGCTCTAGGTTTCCGGGACTTTCCCGCACGCCCCGGGGCGCGCGGGACGCCACAAAAAACAGCCGGAAAACAACGCAAAAAAAGATGTTTCAAAAGGGCGTGAGGGGTTGACTTATGCACAACAGCCTGTTCCAGCCCGGGAAAATGTCCGATTTTCAGCAGGGTCTCATTCAAAATCTCATGCTTTTGATTTTTAATGACTATTTGTAGTCTATTTTATGAGCAAAGCAAAGAAATTCCTTGTCTGAAGCGGAGTTAAGGCGATAACGAAAAGTTTTCCCACAAAGTTATCCACAGATTTTGTGGACAAGAATATTGCGCTTTCATTGCAGTACCTTAGCGGTGATTTCAATACTTCGCGCGAAGATGTGAAACCAAGCCGAGCGCAACAAAAAAATTTCTCGAAATGAATGCGCCGATCGTCCGCGTTGCGCTCGATGTGCCGCTGCCGAGCGGCTTCGATTATTTCGCGCACGATGCGGATGCATCCGATGTCGGCCGACGCGCGAGCGTACCTTTCGGGCGCGGCGAAAAGATCGGCGTGATCCTGGAAGTGCTCGCGGGCAGCGATCTTCCGCCGGAAAAACTCAAGCCGGTGCGCGCCATCCTGCGCGATGCACCGCCGCTCCCGGCGGACTGGCTGGCGCTGGCCGAATTCTGCAGCCGCTACTACCAGCATCCCATCGGTGAAGTCATCGCCCTGGCCTTGCCGCCGGCGCTGCGGCGGCGCGATGCGCTGCCGCGCCTGCCCGACCGCGATATGTTCCGCATCACGGAAGAAGGGCGAAATGCGCTGCCGCAGCTTGCGCAGCGCAGCATCGCCGCGCGCCTGCTGGCGGCACTCGAGTCGAACGGCGTGATGACGCGCCGGGAACTGCGCACGGTGTCCGTCGCCGCCGGCAAGCAAATGCCGCACTTGCTGGAAAAAGGCTGGCTGCGTATCGAGCATGCGGTGCCGGACCGCAGGACGGCTGCCGGTCCCGACCTGCTCGATGAGCAGCGCCGGGCGGTGGACGGCATCGCGCAGGCCTTCGGCCGCTTCACCCCATACCTGCTGCACGGCGTCACCGGCAGCGGCAAGACCGAAGTCTATTTGCGGCTGATCGGGCAAGCGCTCGAAAAAGGCGGACAAGCCCTGCTGCTCGTGCCTGAGATCGCCCTGACGCCGCAGCTCGAGGCTAGGGTGAGCAATCGCTTTCCCGGCGCGCGGCTGGTGAGCCTGCACAGCAGTCTGGCGGGGGGGGCGCGCGCGGCGGGGTTTCTCCAGGCCCTGAACGGCGACGCCGACATCGTGCTCGGCACCCGCCTGTCGGTGTTCACCCCGCTGCCGCGCCTCGCGCTGATCGTGGTGGACGAGGAACACGATCGTTCCTTCAAGCAGCAGGAGGGGATGCGCTATTCGGCGCGCGACGTGGCGGTGTGGCGGGCGAAGCAGCGCGGCGTGCCGATCGTCCTCGGCTCGGCGACGCCGTCGCTGGAAAGCTGGGCTGCCGCGCAGACCGGCCGTTACACCCTGCTCGAACTGACCGCACGGGCGGTTGCGGAAGCCATGCCCGAGGTGCGCTGCGTCGACATTCGGCGCGAAAAGCTGCAGGACGGCATGAGCGAGCACTTGCTGCGGGCGATTGCCGCGAGGCTGGAGCGCGGCGAGCAGAGCCTCATCTTCCTCAACCGCCGCGGCTACGCGCCGGTGCTGGCCTGTCCATCCTGCGGCTGGGTGAGTCGCTGCCCCGGTTGCGCCGCGAACATGGTGGTGCATCTGGCCGACAAGCGGCTGCGCTGCCACCACTGCGGGCGCGAGGAGCGCATCCCCGTCGCCTGCCCGACCTGCGGCAACCAGGACATGCATCCCTTCGGCCGCGGCACGCAGCGGCTGGAGGAGGCGCTGGCGGCGCGCTTCCCGCAGGCGCGCATCCTGCGCGTCGACCGCGACAGCGCCAAGAGTCAGTCGCGCTGGCACGCCGTGCTCGAGGCCATCCACAAGGGCGAGGCCGACATCCTCGTCGGCACGCAGATGCTGGCCAAGGGCCATGACTTCCCGAATCTGACCCTGGTCGGCGTGCTGAACGCCGACGCGGCGCTGTTCGCCGCCGACTTCCGCGCGCCCGAGCGCCTGTTCGCCCAGCTCATGCAGGTGGGCGGCCGCAGCGGCCGCGCCGCCCTGCCCGGCCAGGTGCTGGTGCAGACCCAGTATCCCGAGCACCCCCTCTACCGCGCCCTGGCGGCGCACGATTTCGCCGCCTTCGCCGACGCCCAGCTCGCCGAGCGCGAGCGCGCCGGTTTTCCGCCCTTCACCCACCAGGCCATGCTGCGCGCCGAAGCGCCGGAGCTGAAGCAGGCGCTCGCTTTCCTGAAGATGGCGTCGGAACTGGGAGGAGAATTGTCGGAAGGCCAGGTGTCGCTCTACGACGCGGTGCCGATGCGGCTGCACCGTCTGGCCCACCTCGAGCGCGCCCAGCTGCTGGTCGAATCGCGCAGCCGGCCGGCGCTGCAGGCCTTCCTCGCGCAATGGCTGGCGGCCATCCGTGCGCTGAAGACATCGCGCGCCTTGCGCTGGCACATCGACGTCGACCCGCTGGAGTTTTGATTACTTGCGGCGGCCTTCCAGTAAGAACCAGGCGTAGGCCGCCACCTGCAGGGCCAGCATGATGGCAAAGGTGCTGCGGTAGGCGGTCGCCTCCGTGAAGCCGGCCAGGATCAATCCGTCGATCATCACGCCCAGCCCCCATTGCAGGACGAAGGCGCCGATGAACAGCATCAGGTTGAGCGTCGTCGTCACGCGGCCGGAGAGCGACGGCGCAAAATGGGCCGAGAGCAGCGCATACGACAGCGAGCCGCCGGAGACGCCGAGGCCATACACGAACCACAGCAGCGCCGCCGGCTCCAGGCCGGCCACCATCGCCGCCTGCACGGCGAGCGCCAGGCCATAGCCGCCGACGAGCAGCGCCGGCGGGCGGATGCCGGCGCGCGCCAGCCGCGTCGCGAAGGTGGCGATGCCGAGGTGGGAGACCAGCATGGCGAGGTTCAGCGCGAAGAGGACTTCCGCCGCCTGGTGGCGCGTCAGGCCATTGACGTTCATCAGCCAGGGCACCGCCCACAGTCCCTGCACCGCCATGAAGCCGCCGGTGACGAGGGTCATCGGCGGCGCATAGCGCCAGAAGGTGCGGTGGGCGAGGATGCCGGCGACGTCCTTCAGCTGGGTGGACAGGCTTTCGCGCGCGACGCCGACGTCGCGCTGCGGCACGCTGAAGAAGAGCCAGGCCGCGACCAGCGCCAGCAGGAAAGTCAGTCCCACGAACACGCCGCGCCAGCCGATCAGCGGCAGGGCGAACTCCAGCGGCAGGCTGGCGGTGATCGCGCCGAGTCCGCCGGAAGCCATGATGGCGCCGGTCAGCGAGGCCTGCCGCTCCGGCGGGAAGTTCTGCGCGAAGCCCTTGAAGGCGGCCATCAGGCAGGACGAGACGCCCAGCCCGATCAGGCCGCGCGCCACGGTGAGCTGGGTGGCCGAGGTGCCGAAGGCGAACAGCAGGGTGCCGGCTGCGGCGACCAGCAGCAGGCCGGCCTCCACCTTGCGCGGGCCGTGACGGTCGAGCAGCAGGCCGAGCGGGATCTGGAACGCCGCGAAGGTCAGCAGGTAGGCGCTGGTGAGCAGGCCCAGGTCGGCGGCCGACAGCGACAGTTCGCGCGCCAGCTCCGGCGCGATGACGGCGTTCACCGTGCGCAGCAGGTAGGAGAGGTAGTAGCCGGCGGCGAAGGGCAGGAATACCTTGATCCAGAGATTGCCGCTCATCGGTTCTGCTTCAGCCAGGTGACGCGCTCGTCGAGTTTCTGCACCCAGTTGGGCGACAAGCCCGGGATCTCGCGCAGCATGGCCAGCTCCGCCGGATCGGGTCGGTGCGCGCGGAAGGCGAACCACAGGTGGCGCAGGGAAACCGGCTCGGCGTTGCGCTCGATCAGCTCGAAGTCATCCCCTGCCGCGATCGGCCCGCCTTCCAGGACGCGGTAGTACCAGCCGGCCACGCAGTGCTCGGCGACGAAGCGCATCAGCGCCTCCTCGCCGAACTTGTGGTTGAGCTTCCAGCAGGGCTGGCGCGGCTGGCTCACCTGCACCGTGGCGGCGCCGATGCGGAAGACGTCGCCGACGCACACCGTGTCCTCGTCCCAGCCGGCGGTCGACACGTTCTCGCCGAAGCTGCCGGGCACGAACAGCGCCGCCTTGTCGGGGAAGGCCGCGGCGAGCCGCGCGTAGTTCTCCGCGGCGTAGTGGTGCAGCGCCTTCCACGGCCCGCCGTGCACGCGGCGGTCGGCCTGTTCGTCGCCTTCCAGTCCTTCCGGGCCGAGCAGGAGGGGGCCGCTGACTGCCGTCTTGAAAATTCCGCTCGGATGCCCTTCCGGCGGCAGCGGGCGGATGCCGCCGACGTAGACCGCGTCGAGGCGCGTCATGCGAGCTGCTTGAGCGCGGCCTGGTGCCGCTCCGCCAGCGCGTCGAGGCGCTCGACCGTCATGCCGAGGTCGCGCAGGCGGCCGTCGGAGAGGCCGTAGATCCAGCCGTGCACGGCGAGTTGCTGGCCGCGCTCCCAGGCGTCGCGCACGATGGTGGTCTGCGCCACGTTGGCGACCTGCTCGATGACGTTGAGCTCGCACAGGCGGTCGGCCGCCGCCTCGTCGGCGAGCCTGGACAGCAGGCCGGCGTGCCGGTCGCGCACGTCCTGGATGTGGCGCAGCCAGTTGTCGATGAGGCCGAGGCGATCGCCGAACAGCGCCGCGCGCACGCCGCCGCAGCCGTAGTGGCCGCAGACGATGATGTGTTTCACCTTCAGCACGTCGACGGCGAACTGCATCACCGAGAGGCAGTTGAGGTCGGTGTGCACCACGACGTTGGCGACGTTGCGGTGCACGAATACCTCGCCCGGCGCCAGCCCGGTGATCTGGTTGGCCGGCACGCGGCTGTCGGAGCAGCCGATCCACAGGTACTCCGGCGACTGCAGGTGGGACAGCTTGTCGAAGAAGGCCGGGTCCTCGGCCGAAATGCGCTCGGCCCAGGCGCGGTTGTTCTCGAAAAGGTGCTTGAGGGTATTCATGAGCGGAATTCTATCAGCGGGCCGTATAATCCTCACCCATGCTGATCGTCTTCAAATCGAAAGCCGCCGGCGACGTCATGATGTTCGGCGACGTCGCCCATACCCTCATGGAGATCATGGGCAAGGACCCTGCCGACAAGGGCATCGTCACCGTCGAGCAGCTGCCCGCGGCCATCGCCCGCCTGAAGGCCGCCGTGGCGCAGGACAAGGCCGAAAAGCCCGTCGTCGACCACGACGAGCGCCTTTTCGAGAAGACGCCGGAGGGCGGCAAGCGCGAGTACGTCAGCCTGGCCCGCCGCGCCGTGCCGCTCATCGAATTGCTGGAATTCTCCCTGAAGGAAGGCGAACCGGTAGTGTGGGGCGTATAGCCCGACCTACAGCACCGGCGCCAGCCAGCGCTCCGCTTCCGCCAGCGTCATCCCTTTCCGCTTCGCGTAGTCCTCGAGCTGGTCGCGGCCGATCTTCGTCACGGCGAAGTAGCGCGCGTCCGGGTGGGCGAGGTAGAAGCCGGATACCGAGGCGGCCGGGTGCATGGCGAAGGATTCGGTGAGCGCCATGCCGGTGTGCTTCTCCGCCTCGAGCAGGGCGAACAGCGGGCCCTTCTCGGTGTGGTCGGGGCAGGCCGGGTAGCCGGCGGCGGGGCGGATGCCGCGGTATTTCTCCGCAATCATCTCTTCGTTGGACAGCGCCTCGTCGGCGGCATAGCCCCAGTACTCGCGGCGCACGCGCCGGTGCAGGTGCTCGGCGAAGGCCTCGGCCAGGCGGTCGGCGAGCGCCTTCAGCAGGATGGCGTTGTAGTCGTCGTGCTGCGCCGCGAACTCGGCCAGTTTCTTCTCGATGCCGAGGCCGGCGGTGACGGCGAAGGCGCCGACGTAATCCGCGACGCCCGAGTCCTTCGGCGCGATGAAATCCGACAGGCAGTAGTTCGGTTTCCCTGCCGGCCGCACCTGCTGCTGGCGCAGGTTGTGCCAGGTCAGGCGCACCGTCCGGCGCGATTCGTCGGTGTAGATCTCGACATCGTCGCCGACGCTGTTGGCCGGGAAGAGGCCGAACACGCCATTGGCGGCAAGCCATTTCTCCGCGACGATGCGCTTCAGCATGGCCTGGCCGTCGGCGAAGACCTGCCGTGCCGTCTCGCCGACCTTCGGGTCGTCGAGGATCGCCGGATACGATCCGGCGAGATCCCAGGTCTGGAAGAAGGGCGCCCAGTCGAGGCAGGGCGCCAGCGCGGCGAGGTCGTAGTTCGCCAGCACCTGCACGCCCAGCGCCTTCGGCTTCGCCGGCGTGCCCGCGAACCTGAAGCGGTTGGCGCGCGCCGCTTCCAGCGCGACGAGCTGCACACCCTTCTTCTGCGCGTGCTGCTCGCGCACCTTCGCATAGTCGGCGGCGACCTCGGCGCGGTAGGCGGCGCTCTGTCCCGCCGAGAGCAGTTGCGAGACGACGCCGACGGCGCGCGAAGCGTCCGGCACGTACACCGTGGTGCCCGCGTAGTTCGGCGCGATCTTGATGGCGGTGTGGGCGCGCGAGGTGGTGGCGCCGCCGATCAAGAGCGGCTGCGTGAAGCCCTGGCGCTGCATTTCGGATGCGACGTGGGCCATCTCCTCGAGCGAGGGCGTGATGAGGCCGGAGAGGCCGATCACGTCGGCCTTGTGCTCGCGCGCGGCGGCGAGGATCTTGTCCGTCGCGACCATCACGCCGAGGTCGACCACCTCGTAGTTGTTGCAGGCGAGCACCACGCCGACGATGTTCTTGCCGATGTCGTGCACGTCGCCCTTGACGGTGGCCATGACGACCTTGCCCTTGGCCTGGGCGCCGCCCGAAGCCTTCTCCGCCTCGATGAAGGGCAGCAGGTGGGCCACTGCCTGCTTCATGACGCGGGCCGACTTCACGACCTGCGGCAGGAACATCTTGCCGGCGCCGAAGAGGTCGCCGACGACGTTCATGCCGTCCATCAGCGGACCCTCGATGACGTCGAGCGGACGCTTCGATTCCAGCCGCGCCTCCTCGGTGTCCGCGACGATGAAGTCGGTGATGCCCTTCACCATGGCGTGGGCGAGGCGCTCGCGCACCGGCTTGTCGCGCCAGGCGAGGTCCTGGGTCGACTCCTTCGCCGACCCCTTCACGCTGGCGGCGACCTCGACCAGGCGCTCGCCGGCGTCGGGGCGGCGGTTGAGGACGACGTCCTCGACGCGCTCGCGCAGGTCGGCCGGGATGTCCTCGTACACGCCGAGCTGGCCGGCGTTGACGATGCCCATCGAAAGCCCGGCCTGGATGGCGTGGTAGAGGAAGACGGTGTGGATCGCCTCGCGCACCGGGTCGTTGCCGCGGAAGCTGAAGCTCACGTTGGAGATGCCGCCGGAGACCTTGGCGCCGGGCAGGTTGGCGCGGATCCAGCGCGTCGCCTCGATGAAGTCGACGGCGTAGTTGTCGTGTTCCGCGATGCCGGTGGCGATGGCGAAGACGTTCGGGTCGAAGATGATGTCGCCGGGCGGGAAGCCTTCCTTCACCAGCAGGTCGTAGCTGCGCCGGCAGATGCCGATCTTGCGATCATAGGTGTCGGCCTGGCCCTGCTCGTCGAAGGCCATGACGATCACCGCCGCGCCGTAGCGCCTGACTTTGCGCGCCTGCTCGAGGAACTTCGCCTCGCCTTCCTTGAGCGAGATGGAGTTGACGATGCCCTTGCCCTGCAGGCACTTGAGGCCCGCCTCGATCACCTCCCACTTCGAGGAGTCGACCATCACCGGCACGCGGGCGATGTCCGGCTCGGAAGCGATCAGGTTGAGGAACTTCACCATCGCCGCCTGCGAGTCGAGCATGGCCTCGTCCATGTTGACGTCGATGACCTGGGCGCCGGCTTCCACTTGGGCGCGCGCCACGGCGACGGCCTCGGCGAACTGGCCGTTGAGGATGAGGCGGGCGAAGGCCTTCGAGCCGGTGACGTTGGTGCGCTCGCCGACGTTCACGAACAGCGAGTCTTCGTTGACGTTGAACGGCTCCAGTCCCGACAGCCTCAGGGAAAAGTCAGTCTGCGCAGGACGGCGCGGGGCGATGCCCTCCAGCGCTTGCGCAATCGCGGCGATGTGCGCCGGCGTCGTGCCGCAGCAGCCGCCGGCGATGTTGATGAGGCCGTGCTTCGCCCAGTCGGCGATCTCGCCGGCGAGCATTTCCGGCGTCTCGTCGTAGCCGGTCGGCGCCAGCGGGTTGGGCAGGCCGGCGTTCGGGTGCGCCGAGACGAAGCAGTCGGCGACGCGCGAGAGCTCCTCGACGTACTGGCGCAGTTCCTTGGCGCCGAGCGCGCAGTTGAGGCCGAAGGACAGCGGCCGCGCGTGGCTGAGCGCGTTCCAGAAGGCCTCCGTCGTCTGGCCGGAGAGCGTGCGGCCGGAAGCGTCGGTGATGGTGCCGGAGATCATGATCGGCAGGCGCCGGCCGATGCGATCGAAATGCTGCTCGACGGCGAACAGCGCCGCCTTGGCGTTGAGCGTGTCGAAGATGGTCTCGACGAGGATCAGGTCGGCACCGCCATCGCAGAGGCCGCGCACGGCTTCGGTGTACGCCGCCACCAGTTCGTCGAAGGTGACGTTGCGGAAGCCGGGGTCGTTCACGTCGGGCGAAATCGAGGCGGTGCGCGAGGTCGGCCCGAGCACGCCGGCGACGAAGCGCGGCTTGTCCGGCGTCGAATAGCCGTCGGCGGCCTCGCGTGCCACCTTGGCGCCGGCGACGTTCAGCTCGTAGGCGAGCGCTTCCAGGCCGTAGTCGGCCTGCGAGATCGAAGTGGCGTTGAAGGTGTTGGTCTCGACGATGTCGGCGCCGGCGGCGAGGTAGTCGCCGTGGATGCCGCGGATCACTTCCGGCTTCGTCAAGAGCAGCAGGTCGTTGTTGCCCTTCAGCTCCTTCGCATGGTCGGCGAAGCGCGCGCCGCGATAGTCGGCCTCGGCCAGTCCGTGGCGCTGGATCATGGTGCCCATGGCGCCGTCGAGGATGAGGATGCGCTGGGCGAGGAGGGTACGGAGCAATTCGCTGCGGTCGGGCTGCATGGCAATGGCGTGAACAAAAGTAAAAAACCCGTTCGTCGGTGCGGCGAACGGGTCTGCGCTCGCTTTAGCGGAATTTTTAACGCGCCCCGCAAGCTGATATCAAATCGGCGCGATGCAACCTTACCCCGGCCGGGCGGGGCTGTCAATTTCGACTAGAAGAAACTCGGGCCGCTGGCCTTGTATTCGACCATCCGCTCGCTGCGCAGCATTCTGCCGTCGCGGCCGAAATAGGCGATGAAGTATTCGATCTTCTCGGTGGTCTCGTCGATGCGCCAGGTCCACACCTCCTCGTCGGGCTTGAGGTGGAAGCGCAGGGTGTCTTCCGGCCGGCCGAGCAGGCGGCGCACTTCGTCGCGCGTCAGGCCGGGCACGACGCGGCGGAAATTCGCCTCGGTGAAGGCCTGGCGGATCTCGCGCACCTTGCCGTCCGGCCCGATGGCGATCAGGTGGCAGAAGGTGCCGTTGGGCTGGCCGGAATATTCGAGCAGCTTGCCGCCGTCCGGCTCCGTCCAGCTTATGCCGGGTGCGCCGAGTTTTGCCCGCACGTCCGCTTCGGTGGCGAGGCCGGGCGCAAGGCCGCCGACGCCGAGGTGGGTGCAGCCGGCGCCCAGCAGCATGCCTGCGGCCAGAATGAGGAAAGATCTGAACATGGCGAATCTCCTTACTGACGGAGAGTGTAATCCTGCAGGACTGCTGCGGCCAAGCCATCGGAAGGCCTCTGCTATACTCGAATCGCCTCATCGGAGAATGATCATGAAGCATCTCGAACCCAAGGAAGCCTACCAGTTCCTGCACGACAATCCGACCGCGCTCTTCATCGACTGCCGCAGCGAGATGGAGTTCCTCTTCGTCGGCCATCCGGTCGGCGCTATGATGATTCCCTGGAACGACGGCCCGGACTGGGAGATCAACCCGCATTTCGTCGCCCACGTGAAGAAGGCGGCCAGCGTCGACCGCCCCATCGTGCTGATCTGCCGCAGCGGCAACCGCTCGGTCTCCGCCGGCCACGCGCTGGAAGAGGCCGGCTTCAGCCAGGTCTACAACGTCCTGCACGGCTTCGAGGGCGAACTCGACGATAACCACCGGCGCGGCACCAAGGCCGGCTGGCGCTTCGAAGGGCTGCCCTGGGAACAGTGCTGAAGCTTGCCGCAACATGAATGCGATGGAACCGGCACCGCCGTCGCGGCGGCGCTTCGGCCTGCCTGTTGAAATCTGGGTTTTTCTGATTGCCTTCGTCGCCCTGCAGCTCTGGCAGGGACGCGAGATGCAGGCCGGCAGCATGCCGCCGATCGCCGGCCAGCTCGCCGACGGTCGCCCCGTCAGCCTTGACGCTGTCCTCCACGAAGCCGGCGGCAAGCCCCTGCTGCTCTACGTCTGGTCCAGCACCTGTCCGATCTGCCGCGCCCAGGAGGGCACCATCTCCGGCATCGCCGAAGACTGGCCGGTGTTGACCCTGGCCATGCAGTCCGGCAACGTCGAGGCCGTGGCGAAGTTCATGCACGAGCACGGCCTGGCCTATCCGGCGCTGGTCGACACGCGCGGCGAGATCGCCTGGGCGCTCGGCGTGCGCGCCACGCCGGCCTGGTTCGTCGTCGATAGCCGTCGCGTCATCCGCTTCTCCGGCATGGGCTACACCACCGGCTGGGGCCTGCGCGCGCGGCTGTGGTGGGCGCAGGCCTTCGCATGAGCGAGCGTCAGCTACCACCCGCACGGCTCTCCTGGTTCGTCTGGGGCCTCGGCGCCCTGCTCTACCTGATCGCCTTCTACCAGCGCGTCGCACCCGCCGTCATCACCGACCAGCTGATGAACGACTTTGCCATCGGCGCCGCGGCGCTGGGCAACCTCTCGGCCTTCTATTTCTATTCCTACGTGGCGATGCAGATCCCGACGGGCATCATCGCCGACCGCTGGGGTCCGCGGAAGTTGCTCGCCAGCGGCGCCGGCGTGGCGGCGCTCGGCACGGCGCTGTTCGCCTTCGCGCCGACCCTGTGGTGGGCCAATGCCGGGCGGCTGCTCATCGGCGCCTCGGTCGCCGTCGCCTTCGTCTCGATGCTGAAGCTCGCCACGCACTGGTTCGCGCCGCGCCAGTTCGCGCTGGCCTCGGGCATGGCGCTGTTCATGGGCGTGGTCGGCGGCGTCTTCGCCGGCGTGCCGCTGCGCATGCTGGTCGACGCTTTCGGCTGGCGCGCCGTGATGGGTGTCTCCGCCCTGGTGACCGCGGCGCTGTGCGCCGCCATCTGGCTGCGCGTGCGCGACGATCCGGCCGAGGCCGGCTACGCCAGCCACTTCCACGGCGCCGGCCACGGCACCGGGCAGCACGGTTCCATCTGGCGCGGATTGATGGAGGTGCTCTCCTATCGCAACACCTGGATCCTGGTGGTCGTGCCGATCGGCATCGCCGGCTCGGTGCTGACCTTCGCCGGCCTCTGGGGCGTGCCCTACCTGCGCCAGGTGCACGGCCTCGAGACGAAGACGGCGGCGGCGATCACCTCGAGCTTCCTCGTCGCCTGGGCGCTGGGCGGGCCCATCCTCGGCACCTGGTCGGAGCGCATGGGCCGGAGGAAGCCCATCTACGTCGTCACCGCCGCGCTGGTGCTCGTCTGCTGGACGGCGATCATCTTCCTGCCGCTGCCGGTGTGGCCGCTGGCGGCGCTGCTGGTGGTGACGGGCTTTCTCTCGGGAAACCTCATCATCGGTTTCGCCTTTGCCAAGGAGTCGGTGCCGCCACGCCTGATGGGCACGGCCTCGGGCGTCTGCAACATGGGCCCGCTGATGGGCGGCATGTTCCTGCAGCCGGCGGTCGGCTGGATGCTCGACCGCCGCTGGAGCGGCGCCAGCGCCAACGGCGTGCGCCTCTACGATGCCGCCGCCTGGCAGGCCGGCTTCACCATGATGTACGCCTGCGTGATCCTGTCCCTGGTCCTGATCCTGTTTGCGCGCGAGACCTACTGCAAACAGACCGCCAACTAGAAGTCAGTCCCCGCAAGACGGCGATAGTGGATCGCCTCGGCGACGTGCGCGCTCGACACACGCTCGGCGCCGGCCAGATCGGCAATCGTGCGCGCCACCTTCAGCACGCGGTGGTAGGCGCGCGCCGAGAGGCCGAGGCGCGCGATGGCCTGCTTGAGCAGCTGCGCGCCGGCCTCGTCGGGCGCGCACAGCTTGTCGATTTCCTTGGTGGCGAGACGGCTGTTCGGCTTGCCCTGGCGCGCCACCTGCGCCGCATGCGCCGCCGACACCCGCGACCGCACCGCCGCCGAGGATTCGCCATCCACCTTCCCCTGCAATTCCCCCTCGGCCAGCGCCGGCACCTCGATGGTCATGTCGATGCGGTCGAGCAGCGGGCCGGACAATTTCGCGCGGTAGCGCGCCACCTGATCCGGCGTGCAGCGGCAGCGAGATTCGCCCAAGTGCCCGCACGGGCACGGGTTCATCGCCGCCACCAGCTGGAACTGCGCCGGATAGTCGACGCGGTGCGCGGCGCGGGCGACGCGGATGTGGCCGGATTCCAGCGGCTCGCGCAGCGCCTCCAGCACGCGCCGCTCGAACTCCGGCAGCTCGTCGAGGAACAGCACGCCGTGGTGCGCGAGCGAGATCTCGCCCGGGCGCGGATTAGATCCGCCGCCGACCAGCGCCGCGGCCGAGGCGGAATGGTGCGGCGCCTGGCAGGGCCGGCGCTTCCACTGTTCGATGCGGAAGCCGCCGTTCAGCGAATGGATGGCTGCGGTTTCCAGCGCCTCCTCATCGCCCATCGGCGGCAGCAGGCCGGGAAAGCGTGTGGCGAGCATCGACTTGCCGGTGCCGGGCGGGCCGATCATGAGCAGGCTGTGGCCGCCTGCCGCGGCGACTTCCAGCGCGCGCTTGGCCTGGGCCTGGCCCTTCACGTCCGACAGGTCGGGGTAGTCGGGCGCCGCGGCTGCGGGCCGGGCGGCATATGCCGCGAGCGCCTGCTGGCCGTTGAGGTGGGCGCAGACTTCCAGCAAGGATTTCGCCGGCAGGATCGCCGCCGTGCCGACCAGCGCGGCTTCGGCGGCGCTCTCCGCTGGCAGCACGAAACTGCGCGCCTGCCCGCGCGCGGCCAGGCACATCGCCAGCGCGCCGCGGATCGGCCGCAGCTCGCCGGTGAGCGAGAGTTCGCCGGCGAACTCGTGCGCGGCAAGATGCTTGCCGCTGATCTGCCCCGAAGCGGCGAGGATGCCCAGCGCGATCGGCAGGTCGAAGCGGCCGGATTCCTTGGGCAGGTCCGCCGGCGCGAGGTTGACGGTGATGCGTGAGGCAGGAAATTCGAAATGCGCGTTCTGGATCGCCGCGCGCACCCGCTCGCGCGCCTCCTTCACCTCGGTGTCGGCCAGTCCGACGATGGCGAAGGACGGCAGGCCGCGGCCGAGGTGCACCTCGACGGTGACTTCGGGGGCTGACATGCCGGCAAGGGCGCGGCTCTTGAGGACGGCGAGCGACATGATGCCGGCAAGTTTAAATGACAACAGGCTCAGCCGGTGAGCCCGCAGCAGAGCAGCCCGCCCGCTCAGCTCCCGGGAATGGCTGCCGCCAGGCTCCTGTCCAGCCCGTCTATGTGGTGTTTCAGCCAGACTTCCAGGAAGTCGAGCAGGGAGACGGAGGGAGGCGCGCCGACGTCGATCGCTTCGATCGCGTCCGAAAGAACCCTCACTTCTTCAAACAGCGTGGCGTGATGCGCCTTGTGACGCTCGGCATCCAGGTAGCCGTGCTCGGCCATCAGGCGTTCTTCCATGGCGAAATGCTGCTGGACGTGCTCCACCAGCTGCCCGAATGCCTCACGGCAGAAGGCTGCGCCCTTGTGATGGGTCAGGCCGTCGGCGAGCCGGTTGATGAGGGCCACCAGTTTCCGGTGGTCCTCGTCGAGGCCGGCATGCCCGGTATTCATTGCCTCGTCCCACAAAATCCATTCCATCGCGCACTCCTTGCATGGCATCTCCCTGCCCTGTCCCGGCAGGGTATTCCGTGATCGCGACGGCAAGTTCGGGGCCGGCCCGTGAAAACCGCAGCAGGATGTCAAATCGCATCCTGCCCGGCCTTGATGTCTGTCAAAAGAGACTTTGTGCTCAGTCGGCCTTGATGGCCTCGATGGCGATTTCCAGTGTGACTTCGTCTCCGACGTTCGGGGCGAACTTGCCGGCGTTGAATTCGCTGCGCTTGATCATGGTGGTGGCGTTGGCGCCCAAGGCGTCCTTTTTCAGGATCGGGTGCGGCTTGGCCAGGAAAGAGGTGACGCTGAGGGTGACCGGCTTGGTGATTCCCTTGATGGTCAGATTGCCTTCCACGCTCACCGGCCTGTCCCCATCGAATGTCACCCGGGTGGACTTGAAGGTCGCCGTCGGATGATTCGCCGTGTCCAGAAAATCGGCCCCTTGGATATGCTTGTCGAAGGCTTCGCTGCCGGTATCCACCGATTTCATGTCGATGGTGACGTCGACCGAGCCGGATTTTGCAGCCTTGTCCAGCACCACGGTGCCGGCCGTCCTGTTGAAGCGGGACACCTGCTTGGAAAAGCCGAAGTGGCTGTATGAAAAGCGCGGGAAGGTGTGATTGGCGTCCAGTGCATATGTCTCGGGGGCGGCGTAAGCCGGAGCAAAAGTCAGTGCCGACAGGACGGCGGCGAGGGCTTTCAGTTTCATGCGTAAGTTCTCCATGGTGGGTGTGGACTGCAGTTGGCGCGGCTACTTCTTCGCCGCAACGATACGGAACCTGATCTGCACGTCGTCGGCGACGGTCGAAGTGTCCTTCCACTCGCCTTCGCCGATGTTGAACTGCAGGCGCTTGATCGGCAGCACGCCTTCGAAGACCTGCTGGCCGCCCTCGGTCTTGAAGCTCACCGGTGCGACGACGTCGCGCGTGATGCCCTTGATGGTGAGCTTGCCGGCGGCCTCGTATTTCCCCGGGCCGGCCGGCTTGATGGCGCTGGTGACGAACGTCGCCTTCGGATACTTCGCCGCATTGAACCATTCCGGCTTGACCGTCTCCCGGTTGAAGTCCTCGGCGCCGAGGTCGAAGCTGGCGATGTCGATCTCGACGCTGGCTTTCCCTTCCGCCGGCTTGGCCGGGTCGAAGCTTACTTGCGCCGTGAAGCGCTTGAACTGGCCGTCCACCGGCACGCCCATCTGCTTCGAGACGGCGATGACGCTGCTTTTCGCGGCGTCGACTTGGGCGAGCGCCGGGGCGAGGAACAGGGCGCCGATCGCCAGGGCGGTTGCGGTTTTCTTCATCAGGCTTTCCTTCTGTCGAGCAGCGGGATCATGCGGCCGAGCACCTCGTCGCGGTCGACGAAGAAGTGCTTGAGCGCGGCGGTGAGGTGGGTGATCACCAGCGCCGCCATCGTGAAATTGAGCACCTGGTGCACCGTCGTCAGGGCATCGCCGAGTTCCTTGTCCTTGGTCAACAGGTCGGGCAGGGGAATTATTCCCAGGTACACCGTCTGGAAACCCTTGGCCGAGCTCATCAGCCAGCCGGACACCGGCACGGCGAGGATCAGCACATACAACAAATGGTGGGTGGCGACGGAGGCGATGCGCTGCCAGGCCGGCATGCCGGCGGGCGGCGGCGGCGCGGGGTGCCCGATGCGCCAGGCGACGCGGGCGATCGCCAGCAGGAACACCGTGACGCCGATCCATTTGTGGTACGAGTAGAGCTTCAGCCGCCCCGGGGAGAAGGGCAGCTCGTGCATGTACACGCCGAGCGGGAAGGCGCAGAAGATCAGCAGCGCGATCAGCCAGTGCAGCGCGATCGAAGTGCGGGTGTAGCCGATGGTCGGCAGGGTCATTCTTGTTCTCCTGTGCGACGGGCTTTCCTGCGACCGCCGCGGGTGGTTGAAGGTTCCGCGCCGGGCGCGGCCTCGAAGGCCTCGCGCAGGCCGCGCAGGGCGGCTTCGACGCGCTGCAGCTGCGCCGGGCTAAGGCTGCCCAGCGCTTGGCGCAGGTGGTCGAGGTGGGCGACGAAGGCGCGGTCGAACAGGCGCGCGCCGGCCGGCGTCAGGCTGACGATCATGCTGCGGCCGTCCTCGGGCGAAGCATCGCGCCGCACCAGGCGCTGCGCTTCCAGCCGGTCGACCACCCCGGTCAGCGTGCCTTTGGTGATCAGCGTCTTTTCGCCCAGTTCCTTGAAGCTCATGCCCGGCGTGTTGCCGAGGGTGGCGACGATGTCGAACTGCGCCGGCGTCAGGCCGAGGCCGCGTATGTGCGCCCCGGAGTAGGCCTCGAAGGCCTGGTAGCAGCGGGCCAGTTCTCTCAGCATCGGCAGGAAGGGTTCGCGCGGCAAGGCGGCGGGTCCAATTAGTTCTAACGCGAACTATATTAGTACGCATTAGAACTAAATGTCAAGCGGCCGTCCGGCGGGGCGGCGGGAGGGGGTCAGCGGCGGGTTTCTAGCTCGGCGAGGCGGGCTTCGAGGGCTTCCAGCTTGGCGCGCGTGCGGGCGAGCACTTCGCGCTGCACCTCGAATTCCTCGCGGGGGACGAAATCCAGGCGGGCGAAAAATCCGTTGAGCAGGGCGCGGGCATTCTTTTCCAGGTCGCGCGCCGGGCCGCTGGCGGCGATCTCGGCGAGGCGGGCGGAGAGTTCGTCGAGGAGTTTGGGGTCGAGCATGGCGGCAGGTAAGTCGATAAGCGTTCGCGCCCAGTATGCCGAAAAACGCCCCGGCAGGCCGCACCAGCTTAGTGCGGCGGCGGGAAAACACGCGAGGTCTTGGTGCGCGATGGATTTCCCGGATCTCGTGCGACGCTTCATATTGTTGAAATCCAAAGGTTTTTCAAGCTGGCACGCTTGATGCAAAGCAGGAAGTGTCTTTTTTGTCACTTCGATCCAAGGAGCCCATCATGCGTAAGACCCCGACCTTGCTTGCCGGCGCCGTATCCGCCGCACTGACTTTTCCCGCGATCGGCCATGCCCAGACCGCGCCGGCGGCCGAGGCCAGCCCGCACACGCTGACGGCCAACATCGGCCTCTACAGCAGCTACCGCTTCCGCGGCATCGACCAGACCTTCGGCAAGCCGGCCCTGCAGGGCGGCTTCGACTACGCCCACTCGAGCGGCTTCTATCTGGGCAACTGGAACTCCAATGTGAACTCCGGCGCCGGCTATCCCTCCGGCAACCTGGAGATGGATTTCTACGGCGGCTGGAAGAAGACCTGGGGCGACTGGGGCCTGGACGTGGGCGCCATCTACTATTACTACCCGGGCAGCAACGCCAGCCTGACGAACGGCACCCAGCTGACCAATGCCAGGACGACCAGCGTGCATACCGGGCGCGTGGACAACACCGAGGTCTACATCGGCGGCAGCTGGAAGTTCGTCTCGCTGAAGTACTTCCATGCCGTCGACGACTACTTCTCGGTGCCGAAGACCAGCGGCTCGGGCTACATCGACCTGGCGGCGAGCTACGACCTGGGCAACGGCTGGGGCATCAACGGCCACCTCGGCCACCTGCGCTTCAAGAACTTCCACAACGGCCGCTCCAACGGCAACTACACCGACTGGAAGCTCGGCGTGACCAAGGACATTTCCGGCTGGGTGATCGGCGCCGCCTACGTCGGCACCAACGCCAAGGGCAGCTGCACGCCGAACGTCGCCGGCCTCGCCCAGCCCTACTGCTTCGGCAACGATGCGCCGGGCGCGACGAGCACCAAGAACGCCGGGCGCGACACCCTGATCCTCTCGGTCAGCCGCACTTTCTAGGGAGCAACCGCCATGAAACTGGTTACCGCCATCATCAAGCCGTTCAAGCTCGACGAGGTGCGCGAGGCGCTCTCCGCCGTCGGCGTGGCCGGCATCACCGTCACCGAGGTGAAGGGCTTCGGCCGCCAGAAGGGCCACACCGAGCTCTATCGCGGCGCCGAGTACGTCGTCGACTTCCTGCCCAAGGTGAAGGTCGAGGCCGCCGTCAAGGACGACCTGCTCGAGCAGGTGATCGAGGCCATCGAGAAGGCCGCCAGCACCGGCAAGATCGGCGACGGCAAGATCTTCGTCTTCGACCTCGAACAAGCCATCCGCATCCGCACCGGCGAGACCGGCGCGGACGCACTGTAGGAGGGAACCATGAAGAAACTGATTGCAGTCCTCATGCTGGCCGTCGGATTCGCGGCCGGCGCCCCGGCGATGGCCGAGGAGAAGGCGGCGCCTGCGGCGGAAGTCTCTGCGCCGGCCGCCGTCGTCGCCGCGGCCGCGGCGGAAGCGGCGCCGGCCGCCGCGCCCGTGCCGAACAAGGGCGACACGGCGTGGATGACGGTGGCCACGGTGCTGGTGATCCTGATGACCATCCCCGGCCTGGCGATGTTCTACGGCGGCCTGGTGCGCGCCAAGAACATGCTCTCGGTGCTGATGCAGGTCTTCGTCATCTTCTCGWTGATCAGCGTGCTGTGGGCGCTCTACGGCTACACGCTGGCCTTCGGCGGCGGCGGWTCCTTCTACGGCGGCCTCGACAAGCTGTTCCTSAAGGGCGTCACSGTCGASTCGGTSGCSGCCACCTTCAGCAAGGGCGTGGTCATCTCCGAGCTSACCTTCATCGCCTTCCAGGCCACYTTCGCCGCCATCACCTGCGCGCTGATCGTCGGCGCCTTCGCCGARCGCATGAAGTTCTCCGCGGTGCTGCTGTTCTCGGTGATCTGGTTCACCTTCGCCTACCTGCCGATGGCGCACATGGTGTGGTACTGGGACGGCCCCGACGCCATCACCGACGCCGCCTCGCTGGAGAAGGTCACCGCTGCGGCCGGCTGGCTGTGGGCCAAGGGCGCGCTCGACTTCGCCGGCGGCACGGTGGTGCACATCAACGCCGGGGTGGCCGGCCTGGTCGGCGCCTACCTCGTCGGCAAGCGCGTCGGCTACGGCAAGGAGTCGATGGCGCCGCATTCGCTGACGACGACCATGATCGGCGCCTCGCTGCTGTGGGTGGGCTGGTTCGGCTTCAACGCCGGCTCCAACCTGGAGGCGACCGGCACCGCGGCGCTGGCCTTCCTCAACACCCTGGTGGCGACCGGCGCGGCGACGCTGTCCTGGACGCTGGCCGAGTGGCTGCTGAAGGGCAAGCCCTCGATGCTCGGTTCGGCTTCCGGCGCGGTGGCGGGCCTGGTGGCCATCACGCCGGCCTGCGGCTTCGTCGGCCCGATGGGCGCCATCGTCATCGGCCTGGTGGCGGGCGTGCTCTGCCTGTGGGGCGTGAATGGCCTGAAGAAGCTGCTCGGCGCGGACGACGCGCTCGACGTCTTCGGCGTGCATGGCGTCGGCGGCATCGTCGGCGCCATCCTGACCGGCGTCTTCGTCTCGCCGGACCTCGGCGGCACGGGAGTGTACGACTACGTCGCCAACAAGGTCGGCGAGTTCAACATGGGCGCGCAGATCGTCAGCCAGCTGTGGGGCGTCGGCACCGCCATCGTCTGGTCCGGCGCGGTCTCCTTCGTCGCCTTCAAGATCGTGGATCTGACGATCGGCCTGCGCGTGCCGGAAGAGGAAGAGCGCGAGGGCCTCGACATCACCTCGCACGGCGAGAGCGCCTACCACTACTGACCTTCGCCCTCCCTCGAAGGTCGGTGACGGGCGCCCCGGGAAACCGGGGCGCCCGTTTTTATTACCGGAAGACGACGGTGCGGTTGCCGTTGAGCAGCACGCGGTCCTCGACGTGGTACCTGAGGCCGCGCGCCAGCACCGCCTTCTCGATGTCCTTGCCGTAGCGCACCAGGTCCTCCACCGTGTCGCCGTGGTCGATGCGCACGGTGTCCTGCTCGATGATCGGGCCTGCGTCGAGCTCGGCCGTGACGAAGTGGCAGGTGGCGCCGATCAGCTTGACGCCGCGCCGGTAGGCCTGGTGGTAGGGCTTGGCGCCGACGAAGGAGGGCAGGAAGGAGTGGTGGATGTTGATGATGCGGCCGGGGTATTGCTCGCACAGCTCGGCCGGGATGATCTGCATGTAGCGCGCCAGCACCATGATGTCGCCCTGCGCCTGCTCGAACAGTCGCGCGATCTCGGCATTGGCCTCGCGCTTGTTGTCCGCCGTCACCGGCACGTGATGGAAGGGGATGCCGTGCCACTCGACGAAGCCGCGGAAGGTCTCGTGGTTGGAGATGACGCAGGGAATCTCGACGTCGAGCTCCTTCGACTGCCAGCGCGCCAGCAGGTCGTAGAGGCAGTGCTCCTGCTGCGAGACGAGGACGACGAGGCGCTTCTTCGCGGCGGAATCCGTGATGCGCCAGTCCATGCGGAACTCGTCGGCGATCGGCTGGAAGCGGCGGCGGAACTCGGCGAGATCGAAGGGCAGCGAATCGGCCTTCATCTCGATGCGCATGAAGTAGCGCTGCGTGTCGTCGTCGGCGTGGTGGCTGGTCTCGAGGATCCAGCCGCGGTTCTCGGCGATGAAGGTGGCGACGCGGGCGACGATGCCGACGCGGTCGGGGCAGGCGGCGGTCAGGGTGTAGCGGCGTTGTGCGTGCACGGTCACTCCGATTTTTCCAGTTTTTCCTGTGCGGCGAGCCAGGCGGCTTCGGTTTCGGCCAGTTCGCCCGCCACCTCCGCCTGCCGCTGCTGGCAGGCCTGCAATTCCTTCTTGTCCGGCGACTGGTAGAGCGCCGGGTCGGCCAGGCGGGCGTCGAGTTTCTGCTTCTCGGCCGCCAATTGTGCCATGCGTTTTTCCAGCTGCCCGATTTCCTTCTCCAGGGCGCGCGATTTGCCGGAGGGCTTGCGCTCGGGCGCCGGCGCCGCCTTCGCCGTGTCCGGGGGACTGACTTTTGCCCCGGCTTTCGCTTCCTGCGGCTGGTCGAGCCACTTGCGGTAATCGTCGAGGTCGCCGTCGAAGGGCTTGAGGCCGCCGTTCGAGACCAGGCAGAAGCTGTCGCAGACGGTGCGCAGCAGGTGGCGGTCGTGCGAGACCAGCACCACCGCGCCCTCGTATTCCGACAGCGCCAGCGTCAGGGCGTGGCGCATCTCCAGGTCGAGGTGGTTGGTCGGCTCGTCCAGAAGCAGCAGGTTCGGCTTCTGCCAGATCAGCAGGGCCAGCGCCAGGCGCGACTTCTCGCCGCCGGAGAAGGGACCGACCCTCGCCGTCGCCATCTCGCCGTGGAAGTTGAAGCCGCCGAGGTAGTTGCGGAAATCCTGGTCGCGCGTGCGCGGGTCGAGGTGGTTCATGTGCCAGAGCGGGCTTTCGTCCGGCCGCAGCTGCTCGAGCTGGTGCTGGGCGAAGTAGCCGATCTTCAGGCCCTTGCCCTCGCGGCGGATGCCGGCCAGCGGCGGCGCCTCGCCGGCGAGCAGGCGGATCAGCGTGGACTTGCCGGCGCCATTGCGGCCGAGCAGTCCGAGGCGCTCGCCCGGGCGCAGCGTCAAAGTCAGTCCCTGCAGCACGGCGGTGTCGCCGTAACCGGCCGCCGCGTCCTCCAGCATCAGCAGCGGATCGGGGCTGCCGACCGGCTCGAAGAAGCGGAACTCGAAGGGCGTGTCGACGTGGGCGGCGGTGACCTCCTCCATGCGCGCCAGCGCCTTGATGCGGCTCTGCGCCTGGCGCGCCTTGGTGGCCTTGGCGCGGAAGCGGTCGATGTAGCTCTTCAGGTGGGCGATCTCGCGCTGCTGCTTGACGTACATCGCCTGCTGCAGCGCCAGCTGCTCGGCGCGGGCGCGCTCGAAGAAGCTGTAGTTGCCGGTGTAGAGCTTCAGGCGCCGCCCCTCGATGTGGGCGATGTGGCCGACCACGGCGTCGAGGAAGTCGCGGTCGTGCGAGATCATCAGCAGGGTGCCGCGGTAGGCGCGCAGCCAGCCCTCCAGCCAGATCACCGCGTCGAGGTCGAGGTGGTTGGTCGGTTCGTCGAGCAGCAGCAGGTCGGAGCGGCACATCAGCGCCTGGGCGAGGTTGAGGCGCACGCGCCAGCCGCCGGAGAATTCCGCCACCGGCCGCTCGAAATCGGCATCGGCGAAACCGAGGCCGTGCAGCAGCGCGGCGGCGCGGGCGCGGGCGCTGTAGCCGTCGATGTTGCCGTAATCCATGTGCAGGTGGGCGATGGCCTCGCCGTCGTGCTTGTCCTCCGCTTCGCGCAGGTCGGCCTCGATGCGCCGCAGCTCGGCGTCGCCGTCGAGCGTGAAGTCGAGCGCGCCGGTGGCGAGCGCCGGCGTCTCCTGGCCGACGTGAGCGATCACCCAGTTGGGCGGCAGCTCGAGGTCGCCCGCCTCCTGGTGCAGCGCGCCGGTGAACAGGGCGAACAGGCTGGACTTGCCGCAGCCGTTGGCGCCGGTGACGCCGACCTTCTGGCCGGCATGCAGGCTGAGGTTGACGCCTTCGAGCAGCGGCCGGCCGGCGCGGGCGAGGGCGAGGTTGCGCAGCAGGATCACAATTTGTTACAACGCCGGGGTGACCGGCGAGGGAAAAAGGCGCTATTGTACGCATGCTTTTTCGAGAGACCGTCATGAAACGCCTGCTGTTGATCCTTGCCTGCCTGACCGCCCCCGCCTGGGGACAGGCGCCGAGTCCCGCCCCCTCTTCCGCTTCCGCGCCGCCCCCCGCCACCATCACCGAAGCGGAGCGCGAGCAACTCCTCGACCGGGCGAAATCCCTCAAGTCGGAATCTTCGAGGATCAAACAGGAGGCGGAGCGCAAGCGCGCGGCAGCGGATACCGACTGCTGGAAGAAGACGCTGGTGTCGGGTTGCCAGCGGGACGCCCACCGGGAATATCTCGACAGCATGGCCGCGGCCCGCAAGCTGGACGTGGACGCCAAGAGGATAGAGCGCGAGGTGCGTGAGCGCGACCGCGCCACGAAGCAGGCGAAGCAGGCCGCCGAGGCGCCGCAGAAGCAGGCCGAGCGCGAGAAGAAAATCGCCAGGGAAAAGGAAAAGGCGGCCGAACAGCAGCAGCAGCGCGAGAAGAAAGCGGCCGAGAAGGCGCAGGAGGCGCAGCAGGCCAGCGCTCGCGCCCGCGAAAGCGAGCGCGAGCGCCAGGAAAAACTCGAGGCGCGCCGGCAGAAGGAAGAGAAGGCCGAACGCAAGGCGCTCGAGCGGGAAAAGAAGCGCAAGCGGCTCGCCGAGGAACGGGCCCGGCAGCTGGAGCGGGCGCAGCAGCAGGGCCAGGCGGTTCCGCAGTAGCTATCTGAAGCGGATGTCTCCCTCCATCCCGGGCCTTTTCCCCCGCTTGTCCGCGTAATAGTCGCGTATCCGCGCCAGGTCCTCCGCCTCGTCGCCGGAGAGCACCAGCCACTGCTCGACGCCGACCTCGTGCCGCGCGTAGTCGATGAAGGCCAGCCCCAGCGGCACCCTGGCCGCCAGCGCGACGCGGTAGAAGCCGGATTTCCAGTGGTCGACCTTCGATCGCGTGCCCTCCGGCGCGATGGCCAGGTAGAGGCTGTCGGTCCTGGCGAAGGCCTCGATGAGGCCGTCGACGAAGCCGGTGCTTTGGCGTCGGTCGACCGGAATGCCGCCGAGGCGGCGAAACAGGCTGCCGAAGGGCGGGCGGAACAGGGTGTGCTTGCCGACGAAGCCGATCGGGATGGCGACGGCGAAGCGGGCCAGGATGCCGACGATGAAATCCCAGTTCGAAGTGTGCGGATAGACGATCACCACCGCCTTCGGCACCGGCGGCCAGACCAGCTTCACGCGCCAGCCGAAAAGCCGCAGCAGCGCGCCGCAGAAGCGCGCGAACGGGCCGGGCCGCATGTTAATATTCGTCGTCAATTTCTGCTCGAGCCAGGCGCTGTCCGGCGCCCCTTCCGAATTCTACCGAATCGCCCCATGACCACAGAGGCGCAACGCGACATCGCCCGCCATGGCCAGGTATTCACCCCGCCGGCCATCGTCGATGCCATGCTGGCGTTGCGCCGCAACCAGGGCCGCGTGCTGGAGCCGGCCTGCGGCGACGGCGCCTTCTCGTCCCGCATCCCGGGCTGCACCGCCATCGAGCTGGACCCGGCGCACTGTCCGGCGGGCGCGCTGAACTTCGATTTCTTTGCCTTTCCCGAGACGGAACGGTTCGACACCATCATCGGCAATCCGCCCTACGTGAAGGCGCGCGACATCCTGCCCGGCACGCGCCGGCACCTCGGCTCGCAGCTGCTCAACGGCCACGCCAACCTGTATCTGTTCTTTATCGAGAAGTGCGTGCGCCACCTGAAGCCCGGCGGCGAGCTGATCTTCATCACGCCGCGCGACTTCCTGAAATCCACGGGCAGCGCCCGGCTGAACACCTGGCTCTACGACCAGGGCACCCTGACCGACTTCCAGGAACTGGGCGACGCGCGCATCTTCGACGGCGTCGTGCCCAACTGCGCCATCTGGCGCTTCGAGAAGGGGAACGTGACGCGGCGCCTGCGCGACGGCCGCCGCATGGCGCTCTCCGGCGGCCAGATCCTGCTCACGCGCGGCATCTACAGCGTACCGCTCGCCAGCGTCTTCGCCGTGAAGGTCGGCGCGGTGTCCGGCGCCGACGAGATCTTCGCCAACGCCGAATTGGGCAATGCCGATTTCGTCTGCTCGAAGACGGCGCAGACCGGCGAGCTGCGCCGCATGATCTACCTCGACCGCGAGGGGCCGATCGCCTACCTGGAGCCGTTCAAGGAGCGCCTGCTGGCGCGGCGGGTGACGCGGTTCGACGAGTCGAACTGGTGGAAGTGGGGCCGCCGCCATCACGTGTCGGAAGCGCCGCGCCTCTACGTCAACCAGAAGACGCGCAACCCGCAGCCCTTCTTCCTCGACGACTGCCGCAACTACGACGGCTCGATCCTCGCCCTGTTTCCGCACCGCCGCGACGCCGACCTGGCGCGCCTGCGCGACCTGCTCAACGAGGTGGACTGGGCCGAGCTGGGCTTCGTCTGCGACGGCCGCTTCCTCTTCGCCCAGCGCAGCCTGGAGCATGCCCTGCTGCCCGAGGCCTTCGCGCCGTTCACGGTGCGCGGACTGGTATAAGATCGGCCCATGGTTCCCAGACTGACGACCGCCCTCACCGGCCCGCTGCTCGACCTCGAGCGGACCTTCCTCGACCGCGCCACCGCCATCGAGCAGTGGTTCCGCGCGCAGTGGCACGAGCACACGCCGCCGTTCTACTGCTCGGTCGACCTGCGCAATGCCGGCTTCAAGCTGGCGCCGGTGGACACCAACCTCTTCCCCGGCGGCTTCAACAACCTCAACCCGGCCTTCCTGCCGCTGTGCGTGCAGGCGGCGATGACGGCGATCGAGAAGATCTGCCCGGATGCGAAAAACCTGCTGCTGATCCCCGAGAGCCACACGCGCAACCAGTTCTACCTGATGAACGTGGCGCGCCTGGCGACCATCCTCGAGCGCACCGGCCTGAGCGTGCGCATCGGCACGCTGATCCCCGAGATCGCCGCGCCGACCCCGCTCGCGCTGCCGGACGGTTCGACGCTGCTGCTGGAGCCGCTCAGGCGCCTGAACGGCCGCCTCGGCCTCGACGGTTTCGATCCCTGCGCAATCCTGCTCAACAACGACCTCTCCGCGGGCGTGCCGGCGATCCTCGACGGCCTGCACGAGCAGACCCTCATCCCGCCGCTGCATGCCGGCTGGCACATCCGCCGCAAGTCGCGCCACTTCGCCGCCTACGACCGCGTGGCGGGCGACTTCGCCCGGGCGGTGGGCATCGACCCCTGGCTGATCAATCCGGATTTCGCCGTCTGCGGCCAGATCAACTTCCAGGAGCGCCAGGGCGAGGAGTGCCTGGCCAGCAACGTCGACACGGTGCTGACGCGCGTCAAGGCCAAGTACGCCCAGTACGGCGTCAAGGAGCAGCCCTTCGTCATCGTCAAGGCCGACGCCGGCACCTACGGCATGGGCATCATGACGGTGCGCGACGCTTCCGAAGTGAAAGGCCTCAACCGCAAGCAGCGCAACAAGATGGCGGTGGTGAAGGAGGGCCTGCAGGTCACCGAGGTGATCATCCAGGAGGGCGTGCACACCCACGAGACGATCGAGGGCAACGTCGCCGAGCCGGTGGTGTACATGATCGACCGCTACGTCGTCGGCGGCTTCTACCGGGTGAACACCGAGCGCGGCCGCGACGAGAACCTCAACGCGCCGGGCATGCGCTTCGAGCCGCTGGCCTTCGACTGCGGCTGCACCATGCCCGACTACAACTGCGCGCCCGACGATGCGCCCAACCGCTTCTTCGCCTACGGCGTGGTGGCGCGCCTGGCGCTGCTGGCCGCCGCCGTCGAACTGGAACTGTCGGCGCCGCCGCCGGACCTGGCCTGAAGGCCCGCCATGCGCTTTGCGTTCATCCTCGATCCGCTGGAGCAGTTGAAGGCCTACAAGGACTCCAGCGTCGCCATGATGCGCGCGGCGCAGGCGCGCGGCCACGAAGTGCATGCCGTCATGCGCCCGGCGCTGGCCTGGCGCGCGGGCCGCGTGCAGGCGGCCGCCTCGCGCCTCGTCGTGCGCGAGGACCACCGCGACTGGTTCGAGGCGCAGGCGCCGGTGGAGGCGCCGCTCGACGCCTTCGACGCCGTGCTGATGCGCCAGGACCCGCCCTTCGACATGGAGTACGTCGCCGCCACCTGGCTGCTGGAGCGCGCCCAGGCGGCGGGTGCCCGCGTCATCAACGATCCGCGCGCCGTGCGCGACCATTCCGAGAAGCTCGCCATCCTGGAGTTTCCGCAGCTCATTCCGGAGACCGTCGTGGCGCGCGAGGCGGAGGCGCTGCAGGCCTTCATCGACGCCGCCGGCGACGCCATCCTCAAGCCCCTCGACGGCATGGGCGGCAGCGGCGTGTTCCGCGTCCGCCGCGACGATCCCAACCGCAACGTCATCGTCGAGACCCTCACCGGCCACGGCGCGCGCAGCATCATGGCGCAGCATTTCCTGCCGCAGATCGCCCAGGGCGACAAGCGCATCCTGCTCATCGGCGGCGCGGTCGTGCCCTTCGCCCTGGCGCGCATCCCCAAGCCGGGCGAGACGCGCGGCAACCTCGCCACCGGCGGCACCGGCGTGGCGCAGCCGCTGACCTTGCACGACCGCGAGATCGCCGAGGCCCTGGCGCCGGTGCTGCACGAACGCGGCATCCTGCTCGCCGGCATCGACGTCATCGGCAACCGCCTCACCGAAATCAACGTCACCAGCCCGACCTGCTTCGTCGAGATCGCCCAGCAGACCGGCTTCGACGTGGCGGGCCTGTTCATGGACGCGCTGGAAAAGGCATGCGGCGCCTGACAGCCGCGCTGGCGCTCTCCCTGCTTTTCCTGCTGACCGCCTGCGCGAAGGCACCGGCGCTGCACCAGCGCGAGGCCTACGTCTTCGGCACCCGCGTCGAGGTGTCGGTGTGGGGCGAATCCGCGGACAAGGCGCAGCAGGCGCTGTCCGCCGTGCTGGCCGAATTCGACCGCCTGCACCGCCTGCTGCACGCCTGGCAGCCGTCCGAACTGACCGCGCTGAATGCGGCCATCGCCCGCGGCGAGCGTGCCATCGCCGTGTCGCCGGAACTGACTTTCATCCTGCAGGGCGCAGCCGCCATCGCCGCGCAGTCCGACCAGACGTTCAATCCGGCCATCGGCCAGCTGGTCGCCCTGTGGGGCTTCCATGCCGACGAGTTCAAGCCGCAGCTGCCCGACCCGGCGGCGGTCGACGCGCTGGTGAAGGCCGCGCCGCGCATGTCGGATCTGGCGGTCGCGGACAACCGCGTGACGAGCGCCAACCGTTCGGTACAGCTCGACCTCGGCGGCTACGCCAAGGGTTATGCCCTCGACCGCGCGGCGGCCATCCTGCGGCAAATGGGCGCGAACAACGCCCTCATCAACATCGGCGGCAACGTCATGGCCCTCGGCGACAAGGGCGGCCGGCCCTGGCGCGTCGGCATCCAGCATCCGCGCGCCGCCGCGCCGCTGGCCACGCTGGAATTGCGCGACGGCGAGGCGGTCGGCACCTCCGGCGATTACCAGCGCTATTTCGAACTGGAAGGGCGGCGCTACTGCCACCTGCTCGACCCGCGCAGCGGGCGGCCGGCGGAAGGCGTGCAGGCGGTCACCGTGCTGATCACGCCGCGGCCGGGAGCCGGCACCCTGTCGGACGCCGCCAGCAAGCCCCTCTTCATCGCCGGCGCCGGGGATTGGCGCGGCCTCGCGCAGCGCCTCGGCGTCGAGCATGCGCTGCGCATCGACGGCGACGGCGTGATGCATGTCACGGCAGCATTTCGCCAGCGGCTTACCATGCTGGCAGCGGACATGAAGATCACGGACGAGCCATGAGCGACGAACAGGTAGACCGGATGGTGCGCCGCCGCGTCGGCCTCGAGGCCCTGCGCCGGCTGCGGCGCCTGGTCGATGCCGAGCGGGCGCTGGAGGCGGACAAGGCCCGCCTGGCGCGCCGCCTGACCATTGCGCTCGCCGTCCTGGCGGGACTGACTTTTCTCTGCTTCGTTCTGCGCTGATCCCCCCTGCGCTTCGGTTACAATCGTCACGGTACATCCGTCACGATCATGATCGGCCTATTTCTCATTACCCACGGCAGCCTGGGCGAATCGCTCGTCCAGTGCGCCTGCCATGTCCTCAACAAGCGGCCGCAGCAGATCGTGCAGCTCGGCGTCTCCGGCCAGGACGATCCCCTCGACGCCCTGCCGCTCGCCCGCGACATGATGCGGCTGGTCGATTCGGGCAAGGGCGTGCTGCTGCTCACCGACATCTTCGGCGCCACGCCGAGCAACATCGCCCTCAAGCTGCTCGCCCCGGGCCGCATCGAAGGCATCGCCGGGGTGAACCTGCCGATGCTGCTGCGCGCGCTGACCTATCGCGACAAGGACATGGAGACGCTGGTGACCAAGGCCGTCGCGGGCGGCCGCGACGGCGTGATGCTGATGAAGGGCGCGCGCGATGCCCAGGGCTGAGGCCGAAATCGTCAACAAGCTCGGCCTGCATGCGCGCGCCTCGGCCAAGCTGACCCAGGCGGCGACGGCCTTCGCCAGCGAGGTCTGGCTGGAGCGCAACGGCCGCCGCGTCAACGCCAAGAGCATCATGGGCGTCATGATGCTGGCCGCCGGCAAGGGCGCGACGGTGATCGTCGATACCGAGGGTGCCGATGCCGATGCCGCACTCCAGGCCATCCTCAAGCTGATCGCCGATAGATTTGGCGAGGGGGAATGAGTTTCACCATTCACGGCCTGGCGGTTTCCCACGGCATCGCCATCGGCCATGCCCACCTCGTCTCGCATGCGACCCTCGAGGTCGAGCACTATGTCCTGCCCGGACGCTACGTCGATGAGGAAGTGGCGCGCTTCGACCAGGCCGTGGCCGCGGTGCAGGCCGAGCTCGATGCCCTGATGGCCGGTGCCGATGCCGGCGCGCCGGCCGAACTGACCGCCTTCATCGACCTGCACCACATGCTGCTGGCCGATCCCATGCTGATCGAGGCGACGCGCCAGCTGATCCGCGAGCGGCGCTGCAACGCCGAGTGGGCGCTGGTGCAGCAGCTGGATCAGGTCGTCGAGCAGTTCGAGCAGATCGAGGACGAATACCTGCGCGAGCGCAAGGCCGACATCGTGCAGGTGGTCGAGCGCGTGCTGAAGGTGCTGATGGGCCGTCCGGGCCATCCGCCGAAGCACGCGCGGGGCGAGCAGCTCATCGTCGTCGCCCACGACCTGTCGCCGGCCGACACCATCCAGTTCAAGCAGCTGAAGATCGGCGGCTTCGTCACCGACCTGGGCGGCGCGACTTCGCACACGGCCATCGTCGCGCGCAGCCTGGCGATTCCGGCCGTGGTCGGCCTGCACCATGCCCGCCACCTGATCCGCGAGGACGACATGCTGGTCGTCGACGGCACGCGCGGCGTGCTGATCGTCGATCCCGATCCGCGCGTGCTCGAGGAGTACCGCCTGCGCAAGAGCGCGCTGGAGGTGGAGCGCGCCAAGCTCAAGCGCCTGAAGAAGGCGCGCGCGGCCACCCTCGACGGCGTCGACGTCGAGCTTTCCGCCAACATCGAGCTGCCCGGCGACATCGGCCAGGTCAAGGCGGTCGACGCCGCCGGCATCGGCCTGTTCCGCACCGAATTCCTTTTCCTCAACCGCGACGGCATGCCCGACGAGGAGGAGCAGTTCGCCGCCTACCGCAGCGTGGCCGAGGCCATGGCCGGACGGCCGGTCGTCATCCGCACGCTGGACATCGGCGCCGACAAGAACCTTCGCGGCGTCGAGCGCACCGAGGCCAATCCGGCGCTGGGGCAGCGCGCCATCCGCTACTGCCTGGCCGAGCCGCAGCTGTTCCTCACGCAGCTGCGCGCCATCCTGCGCGCGTCGGCCCACGGCCGCATCCGCGTGCTCGTGCCGATGCTGGCCCACGCCCACGAGATCCATCAGACCCTGGCCCTGATCGGGCAGGCCAAGGAACAGCTGCGCGTGCGCAGCCAGCCTTTCGACGAGGGCATCGAGGTCGGCGGCATGATCGAGATCCCGGCGGCAGCGCTGGCCCTCGGCGTATTCCTGCAGAAACTGGACTTCCTCTCCATCGGCACCAACGACCTGATCCAGTACACCCTGGCGATCGACCGCACGGACGAGGCGGTGGCCCACCTGTACGATCCGCTGCATCCGGCCGTGCTGCGCCTGATCTCCCATACCATCCAGGCCGGCGCGCGCGCCGGGCTGCCGGTGGCGGTGTGCGGCGAGATGGCGGGCGACCCGCAGCTGACGCGCCTGCTGCTGGGCATGGGCCTGCGCCAGTTCTCCATGCACCCGGCGCAGATCCTCGAAGTCAAGCAGGAGGTGCTGCGCAGCAATCTTGCCGAGCTGCGCCGCAAGGCGACCCGCCTGCTCGCCACGGACGACCCCGCGAAGCTGCGCCAGCAGCTGGAGCGGCTGAATGCCGCAAATTGACAAGCCGTCCCGGCCAAGGTAACTTTGCCCCACAGCGCCGATTTGACCGTCAGCTTGCGGGCGCTTAAAAAATACGGCTAAAGCGAGGGCGACCCAGTCCTGCTTAGCTGCTTGAAGCCGACTGGGTTTTTTATTGCATGAACAACTTGTCAAACAGCGTAGGCGAGATCCAGCCGCAGCGCGCGCATTTCGACACCCCGCTCACACTGGCGGGCGGCGGCGTGCTGCCCGCCTTCGACCTGGTCTATGAAACCTACGGCGAACTGAACGCATCGCGCTCCAATGCGGTGCTGGTCTGCCATGCCCTTTCCGGCAACCACCATGTCGCCGGGCGCTATGCGGACGATCCGAAGAGCGTCGGCTGGTGGGACAACCTGGTCGGGCCCGGCAAGCCGCTCGACACGCGCAAGTTCTTCGTCGTCGGCGTGAACAACCTCGGCGGCTGCTACGGCTCGACCGGTCCGGTGACCGACAACCCGGCCACCGGCAAACCCTGGGGCGCCGATTTCCCGGTGGTGGTGGTCGAGGACTGGGTGGCGGCCCAGGCCCGGCTGGCCGACCGGCTCGGCATCGATTCCTGGGCGGCGGTGATCGGCGGCAGCCTGGGCGGCATGCAGGCGATGCAGTGGGCGCTGGAGTATCCGGAGCGCATTCGCCATGCGCTGGTGATCGCCTCGGCGCCGAAGCTGACGGCGCAGAACATCGCCTTCAACGAGGTGGCGCGCCAGGCCATCCTCAGCGATCCCGACTTTCACGGCGGGCACTATTACGAGCACGGCGTCGTGCCGGCGCGCGGCCTGCGCCTCGCCCGCATGATCGGGCACATCACCTATCTGTCGGACGACCAGATGGCGGAGAAGTTCGGCCGCAAGCTGCGCCAGGGCGACCTGAAGTTCAGCTACGACGTCGATTTCGAGATCGAGTCCTACCTGCGCTACCAGGGCGACAAGTTCGCCGGCTACTTCGACGCCAACACCTATCTCATCACCACCAAGGCGCTCGACTACTTCGATCCGGCGCGCGATTACGGCGGCAATCTCGCCGCGGCCCTCGCCCGCGCGCGCGCCGATTTCCTCGTCGTCTCCTTTTCGACCGACTGGCGCTTCGCGCCGGAACGCTCGCGCGAGATCGTCTACGGCCTGGTGCACAACGGACTCGACGTCAGCTACGCCGAGGTCGAATGCAGCGCCGGCCACGATTCCTTCCTGCTCGACGACCCGCACTACCATGCGGTGATGCGCGCCTATTTCGAGGGGATTGCGGTATGACCAATGTCCTGGGACGCTTCGATTTCGATGTCATCGCCAAGTGGATCAGGCCCGGCGAGAAGGTGCTCGACCTCGGCTGCGGCGACGGCAGCCTGCTGCGCTACCTGAGGGACGAGAAGGGCGTGCTCGGCTACGGCGTGGACAACGATCCGGACAACATCCTCGCCTGCATCCGCAACGGCGTGAACGTCATCCAGATCGACCTGGAAGCGGGCCTGTCCGGCATCGAGGACGGCTTCTTCGACCATGTCGTGATGTCGCTCTCGCTGCAGACGGTGCGCCATACCGAGAGATTGCTCGCGGAGATGCTGCGCGTCGGCCGCGAGGCGGTGGTGAGCTTCCCGAACTTCGGCCAGCGCAGCCATCGCGAGGCGATCGCCCTGGGCCGCATGCCGGTGTCGAAGACGCTCCCCTACCAGTGGTACAACTCGCCCAACGTGCGCTTCTTCACCATGGCCGACTTCGAGGCGCTCTGCGCCGAGCGCGGCATCGTCCTGCGCGAGCGCCTCGGCTTCGACGGCGAGGCCACCGTCACCGAGGACCTCAACCTCAACGCCAGCATCGCCGTCTACCGGCTGGGGAAAGCCGGTTGAGCGCGCAACAGCCCCTGCTGCGCTCCAAGTTTTTCTGGGTCGCGGTGCTGTATTTCGCCGAAGGCTTTCCCCTCGGCATCTTCTACGAGATCTTTCCCGTCTATTTCCGCCAGCAGGGCGTCGACCTGCGCGACATCGGCGTCCTCTCGCTGCTCGGCCTGGCGTGGACCCTGAAGTTCCTCTGGGCGCCGGCGGTGGACCGCTTCCGCCACCACCGGCGCTGGATGGCCGCCGCCGACCTCGGCATGGGCGCCGTGATGATCGCCTTCGCCGCCTCGGCCGGCCTGCCGTACTGGGTGTGGGCGGCGATCGCCGTCTTCGCCGTGCTCTCGGCGACCAACGACATCGCCATCGACGGCTACACCATCGAGCTGCTGCGCCGCGACGAGATGGGGCGCGGCAACGGCCTGCGCATCGGCTTCTACCGTGCCGGCATGATCACCTCCGGCGTGGTGCTGATGGCCTCCGACTTTTTCGGCTGGACGGGCGCCTTCGTCTGCGCCGCAGCCATCCTCGCCGCCTGCGCCGGCGCCTGCCTGCTGGCGCCGCGCGAGCAGGCGCGCGTGCTTCCGCCGACGGCCGGCCTGGCGCAGGAGGTCCGCGCCTTCCTGGCGCAGCCGCACGGCGCGGCCGCGCTCGTCATGGTGCTCCTCGGCACGCTCTGGCTGGCCGACGGCGCGCTCAGGCTCTCCGTGCGCTGGACCTGGCTGTGGCCGGCGATGGCCGCCGCGTCCGCCGCGGCCTACGCCCTGCTGCGTCTGGCTGGTCGCGCGCGCCGGCCGGCGGAGGACGGCGAGGCCCCCGCCGGCGCGCTGTTCGGCGCACTCGCCGACATGATGCAGCGCCCCGGCGTCCTGCCGGTGCTGACTTTCGTGCTGATCTTCAAGCTGGGCGACGCTTCGATGGGCTTCATGGTCAAGCCGTTCTGGGTGGACGCCGGCTTTTCCGCGGCGGAGATCGGCCTGGTGTCGGTGAACATGGGGTTGGTGCTGTCGATCGCCGGCGGGCTCGCCGGCGGCTGGTATGCCGACCGCGCCGGCATCTTCAGGGCCTTGTGGGTGCTCGGGCTGGCGCAGGCCGTCTCCAACCTCGTCTATGCCCTCGCCGCCTGGGCCATCCCGCTCGGCAGCGTGCCCCTGCCGGAGCATCGCGCGCTGATCTATGCGGCCAGCGCGCTGGAATCCTTCACCGGCGGCCTCGGCACGGCGGCCTTCCTCGCCTTCCTGATGGCCATCGTGCGGCGCGAGCACAGCGCTGCCGAGTACGCCCTGCTCTCTTCGGTGTTCGCCGCCTCGCGTTCCGTGGCCGGCTGGGCCGGCGGCATCGGCGCCCAGGCCATGGGCTATGCGCCGTATTTTCTGCTCACCTTCTTTCTCGCCTTCCCCGCCTACCTGCTGTTGCCGTGGGTGCGAAGGATGCTCGACGCGCAGGTGTTGCGTGAGCAGGAGTCGCCCTAGCGCCGGCCGCGCCGTCGGTCCAGCCACCAGGCCAGCACCGGCAGCATCAGCATCGAGCCGGGCACGGCCATGGCGACCAGGTAGGGCGAGATCTGCGACAGGGCATTCAGGCGGTCCAGCAGCTCCCTGCGTTCTTCGGCGGACCAGCGGCTGCCGTTGCGTTGTTTCATCAGCAGCGGCATCAGCCCTTTCGCCTTGAGCACTTCGCGCAGGACGTGGTCGCGCTCCCGCTTTTGCGCCTCGAGCATGTGCTGCAGGATACCAAGGCGAGGACGTTGCCTGCCGCGGGCGGCAATTTCAACGGGACGTGCTTCGCCATGCGGCTCCTGCGGCATGGCTTAGCGGGCGGGCAGGATCGAGGCGACGGCGCTTCGCAGTCGGCGGTAGGAGCGCCAGGCGAAGAAGCCGCGTTTGGCCCAGCGGAAGAACGCACGCGGCCGGGCCACCAGCAGGGCGACGCCGATGCCGGCCAGCCATTCCGGATGGGCCTTCGCCCAGTGCAGTGCCGCCCGCGCCTTTTCGGCCGCGCCGAAGGCGGGAGAAGCGGACTCGAGCGCGTGCAGGATCATGACGCGCTGGGCCGCGGCCTTCAGCTGAAGCCGCTGCTTCTTCAGCGCCAGTTCAACGATTTTCGGATTCATTGTCCGGCCGGATCATCTCGCGATCCTGCGCCAGCTCGGMGATGCTGGCGGMGAACAGGCGCGTTCCCTGGCGCCCGATGCGGGCGGCGGCCAGGGCCGCGATGATGCCGATGGCGAGGAACASGGCGGTGAACACGCCCAGCGCCAGCAGGCGGTGGCTGTCCCACARCAGGACGGTCAGGAARAGYGCGAGCAGGAYGGCGCCGAAGCCGAGAAAGAAAAACGCGGCGGCGGCGTAGCCCAGCAGCGTGCCGAGGCGGAGCTTCTCCTCCTGCAGCTCGGTGGCGAGCAGCTCCAGKCGCGTCTGCAGGATGCCCAGCGCGCCGGCTGCGTAGTCGCGCAACCGCGAACCCAGGCTTTTGCCCGGTGCGGGCTCCATGATTCAGGAAGCGGTCAGCGGCGACCGATGAGCAGGCCGACGATGAAACCGATGCCGGCGGCGATGCCGATCGAGCGCCACGGATTGTCGTGAACGTAGTCGTCGGTTGCGCGGGCGACCTGCTTGGTTCTTTCGGCGACGGCGGCCTGCGCGTCGGCCAGGCTCTGRCGGGCGCTGGTCAGGTGATCCTGCAGCTTGACGCGCAGGTCGGCCATCTTTTCGCCCGCCTGTCCGGCGGTGGCCTTGAGAATTTCCTCGGCATCGGCGACGACGACCTTGAGATCGGCGATGAGTTTGTCCTTGTTAACTTGGGTCATTTCGGTCATGGCTGCACTCTCCGCATGAATGGGTGATATCCGGCTTCAAGGCTACCGATTTTCGCTCTCCATGGCAAATGCGCCGGTCAGCCGGCGTCGTATTCGTAGTCGATGGTCAGGGGTGCGTGATCCGAGAACCAGGCGTCCTTGTAGACCGCCGCCCGCCTCGCGGCGGCGGCCAGTCCGGGCGTGGCGACATGGTAGTCGATGCGCCAGCCGACGTTTCTGGCGCGGGCCTGGCCGCGGTTCGACCACCAGGTGTAGGCATCGCCCTCGGCGTCCGGATGCAGGCGCCGGTAGACGTCGACGAAGCCGGCCGGCCCGAATACCTCACCCATCCAGGCGCGCTCTTCGGGCAGGAAGCCCGAGTTCTTCAGATTGCCTTTCCAGTTTTTAAGATCGATTTCCCGGTGGGCAATGTTCCAGTCCCCGCACAACAGGATTTCACGGCCGGCGCTTCGCAGTTGTTCCAGGTGGGGCCGGAAATGCGCGAGAAAGCGGAATTTCGCCTCCTGCCGCTCGGGCGAGGAGGAGCCGGAAGGCAGGTAGACCGAGATCACGGACAGCTTGCCGAACACCGCCTCGATGTAGCGCCCCTCGGCATCGAACTCGGGCACGCCGAAGCCCTCGATGACCTGCTCGGGCTGGCGCCGGCTGTAAAGGCCGACGCCGCTGTAGCCCTTTTTCTCCGCGTAGTGGAAGTAGCCGAAATAGCCTTCGGGATTGAGGAACTCGCGGTGCATGTCGCCGACCTGGGCCTTGAGTTCCTGCAGGCAGACGATGTCGGCCTCCTGCAGGGCCAGCCAGTCGAAGAAGCCCTTGCGGGCGGCCGAGCGGATGCCGTTCAGGTTCAGGGTTATGATACGCAGCATTTCCGAGCGTCCGGATGGGGAACATGGATTGTAGCGGCGAGTTCATTGCTTTTGCGGTAGAGACCGGGGTATTGCGCTTCGGCGAGTTCAAGACCAAGGCGGGCCGGCTGAGCCCGTATTTTTTCAATGCCGGCCTGTTCAACGACGGGGCCTCGCTCAACCGGTTGACCGACTTCTACGCCAAGGCCATTCTCGCCTCGAACCTGCCTTGCGACATGCTGTTCGGGCCGGCCTACAAGGGCATTCCGCTGGTGGCCGGAACCGCCATCGCCCTGGCCCAAAAAGGGCGCAATCTGCCGTATTGCTTCAACCGCAAGGAAGCCAAGGACCATGGGGAAGGGGGCACCCTGATCGGCGCCCCCCTGGCCGGACGGGTGCTGATTGTCGACGACGTGATCTCCGCCGGCACCTCGGTGCGCGAATCGGTGGAACTGATCCGCGCCGCCGGCGCCGTCCCGGGCGGTGTGGTCATTGCGCTCGATCGCATGGAGCGCGGGCAGGGAGAGCTTTCCGCCGTGCAGGAAGTGCAGCAGGCCTACGGCATCCCGGTCGTGGCGGTGGCGAACCTGGACGACCTGCTGGCCTATCTTGGCGGTCGACCGGAACTGGCGCAGAATTTGCGTGCGGTATTCGAGTACCGACGACAATATGGGATAAAAACATGATGCTCAGGCTTGGCTCGGCCCTGATGCTTCTCCCGGCGGTGCTGCCCCTGTCAGTGGCGGCGCAGGGACGCATCAGTTATTGCTGCACCGACAACAACGGCAAGCAGATATGCTCCGACGTCCTGCCGCAGCAGTGCTACGGCAAGGCCTATCGCGAGATCAATTCGCGCGGCATCACGGTCAGGCGCGTCGATGCGCCTCTGAACGCCGAGCAGCGGGCGGCGAAGGAGGCCGAGGCGAAGAAGGCGAAGGAGGAGGAAGCCAGGCGGCTGGAGCAGGACCGGAAGAATCGCGCCCTGCTTGCCACCTATGCCAGCGAACAGGACATCGATTATGCGCGCGACCGCGCCATCGCCGACGTCCAGAAGACCATCAAGGCCGCGCAGGACAAGCAGGCCGAACTGGCCGGGCGCCAGAAAAAACTTGATGCCGAGGCGGAGTTCTACAAGAAAAAACCCATGCCGTCCCAGCTGCAGTCGCAGCTACGCGACAACGAAACCGAAATGAAGGCGCAGCAGGCGGCCATCGACGGCAAACAGAAGGACATCGAGGCGCTGAAGGCCCGCTTCGAGGAAGAGAAGTTGCGTTACCGGGAACTGACCAGAAAGACGGTGCCGGGGAAGAGCGAGCCTCCGGCCGCGCCGCCTCCGGGCGCTGCGGCCCGGCCGCGCTGATCTCGGGCGGAATGACGACGCTTCAGCTTGCGCTGGCCGCATCCGCCGCCCTGGTTGCGGCGCTGGCGATCCGCGCCCACTATCTCGACGACGCCCGGCGCTGGCAGGTCTATGCCTTCAAGCCGCTCGCCACGCTGCTGATCCTGGCACTGGCGCTTGCGCTCACGCCGGCGCGGGCCGATTACCAATGGGCCATCGCCGCCGGCCTGCTGTTCTCGACGGCCGGCGACGTTTTCCTCATGCTGCCCCGCGACCGCTTCGTCGCCGGCCTGGCGAGCTTCCTTGTCGCCCACCTGTGCTACGTCTGGGCGTTCGGCATCGGGGTGCCGTTTGCCGCAACGCCGCTGCTCTGGCTGCCTTACTTCGCGGCGGGAGGCGTGGTGCTGGCGCTGGTCTGGCCGGGACTGAAGCCGGCGCTGCGCGCGCCGGTGGTCGTCTACGTGGCCGTGATCGCCACCATGGCCGGGCAGGCGACGGGGCGCTGGTACGCATCAGGAAGTGTCGTGGCGCTGGCGGCGGCGATCGGTGCGGGGCTCTTCGTCGTGTCGGACGCCGTGCTGGCGATCGACCGCTTCCGCTGGCATTTCCGCGCCGCACGCGCGGCGACGCTGTCGACCTATTGGGCGGCGCAACTGCTCATCGCGCTATCGATCTCAGCCGGCTAGTTTTTTGCGCAGCAGGTCGTTGACCTGTTGCGGATTGGCCCTGCCTTTCGTGGCCTTCATGGCCTGGCCGACGAGGGCGTTGAAGGCCTTCTCCTTGCCGGCGCGGAACTCCTCCACCGACTTCGGGTTGGCGGCCAGCACCTCGTCGATGATCTTCTCCAGGGCGCCGGTGTCGGAGATCTGCTTGAGCCCTTTCGCTTCGATGAGCGCATCGGCGCTCTCGCCTTCGCCGTTCCACAGGGCGTCGAAGACCTCCTTGGCCATTTTGCTCGACAGCGTGCCATCGGCGACGCGCGCCACCAGGCCGGCGAGCTGCGCCGAGCCGACCGGTGCGGCGGCGATGTCCTTCTCCTCGCGGTTCAGGCGGGCAGCCAGCTCGCCCATCACCCAGTTGGCGCAGAGCTTGGCGTTCGCTGCACCGGCCGCGGCCACGGCCTGCTCGAAATAGGCGGCGGTTTCGCGCGCGGCCGTCAGGGCGGCGGCATCGTAGGCGGAGAGTCCGTAGTCGTGCTCGAAGCGCGACTTCATGGCTTCCGGCAGCTCCGGCATGGCGGCCTTCACCGTTTCGATCCAGGCGGCGGAAATCTCCAGCGGCAGCAGGTCGGGGTCGGGGAAGTAGCGGTAGTCGTGCGCCTCCTCCTTCGAGCGCATGGCGCGCGTCTCGCCGGTGGCCGGGTCGAACAGCACGGTGGCCTGATGGATGCGGCCGCCGTCCTCCAGCGTCTCGACCTGCCAGCGCGCCTCGTACTCGATGGCGGCTTGCAGGAAGCGGAAGGAGTTGAGGTTTTTGATCTCGCGCCGCGTGCCCAGCACGTCGGAGCCCTTCGGCCGCACCGAGACGTTGGCGTCGCAGCGGAAGGAGCCTTCCTGCATGTTGCCGTCGCAGATGTCGATCCAGCGCACCAGGGCGTGCAGGGCCTTGGCGTAGGCGACGGCCTCCTCGGCGCTGCGCATGTCCGGCTCGGAGACGATCTCCAGCAGCGGCGTGCCGGCGCGGTTGAGGTCGATGCCGGACTTGCCGTGGAAGTCCTCATGCAGCGACTTGCCGGCGTCCTCCTCGAGGTGGGCGCGCGTGAGGCGGACGAACTTCTCGCTCGCCGTGCCGCCGGCACTGACTCTTATCGTCAGGCCGCCGCCGGAGACCACCGGCAGCTCGTACTGGCTGATCTGGTAGCCCTTGGGCAGGTCGGGGTAGAAGTAATTCTTGCGCGCGAAGATCGAGCGCGGCGCGACTTTCCCGCCCACCGCCAGGCCGAAGCGGATGGCGCGCTCCACCGCGCCACGGTTGAGTACCGGCAGCACGCCGGGCAGGGCGATGTCCACCGCGCAGGCCTGGGTGTTGGGCGCCGCGCCGAAGGCGGTCGACGCGCCGGAAAATATCTTCGAGGCGGTGTTGAGCTGGGCGTGGGTTTCCAGCCCGATGACGATTTCCCAGTTGGCGATGCCCATAAGAATCCCGTGTCAGATCAGGCGCAGGTGCCGTCGCGCCGGTCGTAGATGAGCGGCAGGAGCTGGTCCCAGGCGCTGCCCGAGCACATCCGCTCGCATTGCTGGAAGGCGACCGTGACGCGCGTGCCCTGCTCCCACATGCGCACGATGCAGCTCCCGCCGGTTTGGGTGAGTTCGATCGCGGGCATCTCCTTCGTCTGGCGGAAATCCTTGAGAACGAAGTGGCAGATGCCGTGCTGCGGGTAATTCACTTTCGCCTCGAAGGCGCGCACCCGTGCCGCGGCGACGTCCAGCTTGAGCATGCCGCTGGTGCCGGTCTCGTCGCGGAAGCTGCAGTCCGTCTTGACGGTGAGCGGGCGCACCGGGATCGGCGTCACCCGCTCGGGAATGGCGCAGGCACCGAGGAAGGCCGCGATTGCGAGGAGCAGGAGTTTGCGCAGCATGGTCGTTCGGCCGGCTCAGGCGCAGGAACCCTTGCCCCGGTCGTTGAGGATCGGCCAGAGATAGCTGTAGGAATTGCCCGAGCACATTTTCTCGCACTGCTGGAAGGCGACCGTGACGCGCTCGCCCTGTTCCCAGACGCGCACGATGCAGCGGCCCCGGGCCTGGCTGAGCTCGATGGCGGGCAGCTCCTTCGTCTGCCGGAAATCCTTCAGGTTGAAGCGGCAGGCGCCGCGCTTCGGGATGTTCACCCTTGCCTCGAAGGCCTGCACCTTCGCCTCCGCCACGTCCAGCTTGAGCGCGCCGTTGTAGCCGGTCTCGTCGCGGAAGCTGCATTCGGTCTTGACGTTGAGCGGGCGTACCGGGATCGGCCCCGGCCTGGCCGGCTTCGCCGCCGCCGGGGCCTTGGCGACCGGGGCGGGTTGGGGGGCTTCCGCCGCCGGCGGCGCCTTTTCGGGCGCGGCGCAGGCGGCGAGGAGCAGGGCGGGCAGCAGCGGAACGAGCCTTCTATTCATCATGGCGGGACCTCAAAGCGCCGGGGCGCGGCGGTGCCAGTCGGTGGCGAGCTGGTACTGGTGCGCCGCGTTGAGCATGCGCGCCTCGCCGAAATAGTCGCCGATGATCTGCAGGCCGACCGGCAGGCTGCCGGCGCCGAAGCCGCAGGGGATCGACATGCCCGGCAGGCCGGCGAGGTTGACGGCGATGGTGTAGATGTCGGAGAGGTACATCTGCACCGGGTCGCCGGCCTTGGCGCCGAGGCCGAAGGCCACCGAGGGGCTGGTCGGGCCCATGATCAGGTCGCAGGACTTGAAGGCCTCGGCAAAGTCAGCCGCGATGAGGCGGCGGATGCGCTGCGCCTGCAGGTAATAAGCGTCGTAGTAGCCGTGCGACAGCACGTAGGCGCCGATCAGGATGCGCCGCTTCACCTCGGCGCCGAAGCCCTGGGCGCGGCTCTTGCAGTACATGTCCGTGAGGTCGCCGTACTGCGGCGCGCGCCAGCCGTAGCGCACGCCGTCGAAGCGCGACAGGTTGCTGGAGGCCTCGGCCGGGGCGATGACATAGTAGGCCGGCACCGACAGTTTCATGTTCGGCAGCGAGACATCCACCGTGACGGCGCCGAGCTTGCGGTACTCGGCGATGGCCGCCTCGACCGCCTGCGCCACGTCGGCCGACAGGCCCTCGGCGAAGAATTCCTTCGGCAGGCCGATCCTCAGGCCGGCGAGCGGCTTGGCGAGGTCCCGTGCGTAGTCCTCGGCGGGCCGCTCCAGGCTGGTGGAATCGCGCGCGTCGAAGCCGGCCATGGCGTTGAGCAGCAGGGCGCAATCCTCGGCGCTCTTTGCCATCGGGCCGCCCTGGTCGAGCGAGGAGGCGAAGGCGATCATGCCCCAGCGCGAGACGACGCCGTAGGTCGGCTTGAGGCCGGTCAGGCCGCACAGGGCGGCCGGCTGGCGGATCGAGCCGCCGGTGTCGGTGCCGGTGGCGGCGGGTGCCAGGCGCGCGGCGACGGCGGCGGCCGAGCCGCCCGAGGAGCCGCCCGGCACGACGGCCGCGTCCCAGGGGTTCTTGACCGGGCCGTAGAAGGAGGTCTCGTTGGAGGAACCCATGGCGAACTCGTCCATGTTGGTCTTGCCGAGCGTCACCGTGCCGGCGGCCCTGAAGCGCTCGATCACCGTGGCGTCGTAGGGACTGACGAAATTCGACAGCATTTTCGAGCCGCAGGTGGTGAGCCAGCCCTCGGTGCAGAAGATGTCCTTGTGCGCGACCGGGATGCCGGTGAGCGGGCCGGCCTGGCCGGCGGCGATGCGCGCGTCGGCCTCGCGGGCCATGGCCAGGCTCCTTTCACGGTCGACCGTGATGAAGGCGTTCAGGAGCGGGTTGAGCCGCTCGATGCGGTCCAGGAACTGGCCGGCCAGCTCGACACTGGAGAGCTGCTTGGCCGCCAGGGCGGCGGAGAGTTCTTTCAGGCTGGCGTTGATCATCGTGGCGGATGGCGGGGGAGGATCCCGTTCACTCTATGACTTTGGGCACCAGATACAGCCCGGCTTCGACTTCCGGGGCGATCTTCTGGAAATCGGCGTGGCGGTCGGTTTCGACCGCACGATCGTCGCGCAGGCGCTGGGCGACGTCCTGGGCATGGGCCATCGGCGCCACGCCGGCGGTGTTCACCGCCTGCATTTCCTCGATGAGCGCGAAGATGCCGTTGAGCTGGTCGCGGGTCTGCTCGGCTTCGCCGGGGGCGAGTTCGATGCGGGCAAGGTCGGCGATGCGCTGAACCTGGTCGAGGCTGAGGGACATGGTGCGGGGGACTAAAATTGCGAAGCGCAATAGAGTATCATAGGGCATTGATTTTCCGCATCCCGCAGGGACAAAGTGATGTTTGGTTTTCTCCGCTCCTATTTTTCCAACGATCTGGCGATCGACCTCGGCACCGCCAATACGCTGATCTACGTGCGCAGCAAGGGCATCGTGCTGAACGAGCCTTCCGTGGTCGCCATCCGCACCGAAGGCGGACCCAACGCCAAGAAGACGATCATGGCGGTCGGCCATTCCGCCAAGCAGATGCTGGGCAAGACGCCCGGCAGCATCACGGCCATCCGGCCCATGAAGGACGGCGTCATCGCCGACTTCACGGTCACCGAGCAGATGCTCAAGCAGTTCATCAAGAAGGTTCACGACTCGCGCCTGTTCTCGCCCAGCCCGCGCATCATCATCTGCGTGCCCTGCGGCTCGACCCAGGTCGAGCGCCGCGCCATCCGCGAATCGGCCCTCGGCGCCGGCGCTTCCCAGGTCTATCTGATCGAGGAACCCATGGCTGCCGCCATCGGCGCCGGACTGCCGGTGTCGGATGCCACCGGCTCGATGGTGGTGGATATCGGCGGCGGCACCACCGAGGTGGGCGTCATCTCGCTCGGCGGTATGGTGTACGCCGGCTCGGTGCGCGTCGGCGGCGACAAGTTCGACGAGGCCATCATCAACTACATCCGCCGCAACTACGGCATGCTGATCGGCGAGACGACCGCCGAAGCGATCAAGAAGGAAATCGGCTCGGCCTTCCCCGGCTCGGAAGTGAAGGAGATGGAGGTCAAGGGACGCAACCTGGCCGAGGGCATCCCGCGCAGCTTCACGATTTCCAGCAACGAAATTCTCGAGGCGCTCACCGAACCGCTCAACGCCATCGTCGGCGCCGTCAAGCAGGCGCTCGAGCAGACGCCGCCCGAGCTGGGTGCCGACATCGCCGACAAGGGGATGGTGCTCACCGGCGGCGGCGCGCTGCTGCGCGACCTCGACCGCCTGCTCATGGAAGAGACCGGCCTGCCGGTCATCGTGGCGGACGATCCGCTGACCTGCGTGGTGCGCGGCTCCGGCATCGCCCTCGAGAAGGTGGATACGCTCGGGAGCATCTTCGCGAATGAGTAAGGGCGTGCGGCACGGGGCTCCCGGCCTGCCGCCGCATTGTCGTTCCTAGCCGCCGATGTCGGTCGTCGGTCACCAGCCGCCCCCCTTCTTCAAGCGCGGTCCTGCGCCGCTGGCGCGGCTGGTCTTCTTCGTCACCCTCTCGCTCGCCCTGCTGGTGCTCGACCTCAAGTATCGATATCTGGAGATGGCCCGCCAGGGCGTGGCCGTGGCGCTCTACCCCCTGCAGCGCGCCGCCTATACCCCCGTCGATCTCTACGGGCAGTTCAGCGATTATTTTTCCAGCCTGGCGGCGGTGCAGCGGGAGAACGCCCAGCTCAAGCGCAAGGAGCTGGAGTCCGCCAACTGGCTGCTGCGGCAGCAGCATCTGGAACTGGAAAACCAGCGCCTGCGCGAGCTGCTCGACATGAAGGCCAGGCAGCCGGTATCCGGCACCCTGGCGGAGATTCTCTACGCGGCGCGCGATCCGTTTTCCCGCCGTATCATCGTCGACAAGGGCAGCCAGCATGGCATTGTCGCCGGCCAGGCGGTGGTCGACGAGGCGGGCGTGCTCGGCCAGGTGACGCGCACCTACCCGCTGCAAAGCGAGGTGACGCTGGTGACCGACAAGAATCAGGCAGTCCCGGTGAGGATCGTGCGCAACGGCTTGCGCACGGTGCTGTTCGGCGCTTCCGGCGGCCAGCTCGAGTTGCGCTTTCTTGCCGCGAATGCCGACGTGCAGCCTGGAGACGTGCTGGTCACTTCCGGTCTCGACGGCATCTATCAGCCGGGCCTGCCGGTCGCCAGGGTGGTGCGTGTGGACCGCGATGCCGCCTATTCCTTTGCCCGCATCCTGTGCGAGCCGGTGGCCGGCGTCGAAAAGCACGGCCAGGTGCTGGTCCTCGGCCTGCGCGAGGCGCTGCCGCCGCAGGTCGAGGAAACCGAAACCCGCGAAAGGCCCTCCAAGGGAAAGAAGGGACGCAAGAAGGACTGATGGCCATTCAACCGACTCACAGCTCGCGACGCATCCTGCTGCCTGTCAAGCAGTGGTTCATCCTGTTTTCGCTGGCTGCCGCGCTGTTCCTCAACCTCGTCCCGCTCGGCGACGCCATCGGCGTGCCCGATTGGGTGGCGCTGGTGCTGGCCTTCTGGAGCGTGCGCGAGCCCTTGCGCCTCGGCATGGGCACGGCGTTCTTCGCCGGCCTGCTGATGGATGTCGCCTCCGGCAGCGTGATGGGCCAGCACCCCTTGGCCTACCTGCTGCTCACGTTCGCCGCCGGCGGCCTGTCGCGACGCATCCTCTGGTTTCCGCTTGTCCAGCAGGCGCTGCACATCCTGCCGCTTCTGCTGGCGACCCAAGGCGTGATGGTCGTCGCGCGACTGGTCGGCGGAGCGGACTTTCCCGGCTGGGGCTATTTTCTTGGCAGCTTCACCGGCGCCCTGCTCTGGTTTCCGCTGACCTTTGTCCTGCTGCTGCCGCAGTACCAGCCGATCGAGAAGGACGAGAACCGCCCGATATGAGATTCGCCTAACCATGCGGCTGGCGGAATTCAAGAACCCTGAACAGGAGCTCGAGCGCTTTCAGCGACGCCTGGCGGTGGCGGGCGGACTCGTGCTGCTGGCCTTCTTCCTGCTTTTTGTGCGCTTCTTCTGGCTGCAGGTCATCCAGCACGAGCACTACCGGACGCGCGCCGAGGACAACCGCATCGCCTTGGTGCCCATCGTGCCGAACCGCGGCCTCATCGTCGATCGCAACGGCACCGTTCTGGCGCGCAATTATTCCGCCTACACCCTGGAGATCATGCCGAGCAAGGTGGCCGACCTGGAGGCCGTCATCGACGAACTGGCCGACATCGTCGACATCCAGCCGAAGGACCGCAAGCGCTTCCGCAAGCTGCTCGAGGAAAGCCGGAATTTCGAGTCGTTGCCGATCCGCACCCGCCTGACCGACGAGGAGGTGGCACGTTTCGTCGCGCAACGCTTCCGTTTTCCGGGGGTGGACGTCAAGGCCCGCCTGTTCCGCCAGTATCCCAACGGCGATCTGGCCTCGCATGCCCTGGGATACATCGGCCGGGTAAACGACCGCGATCTGGCGTCGATCGAGAAGAACGAGGCCGAGGACAACTACCGCGGCACCGAGCACTTCGGCAAGACCGGCCTGGAACAGAAATACGAGTTCGAACTGCACGGCCAGACCGGTTTCGAGCAGGTCGAGGTCGATGCCGGCGGCCGTGCCGTGCGCGTGCTGGAGCGCACTCCGCCGGTCCCGGGCAGCAATCTGGTGCTGACCCTCGATGCGAAGCTGCAGCAGGTGGTGGAGAAAGCCTTCGGCAAGCGGCGCGGCGCGCTGGTGGCCATCGAGCCCTCGACGGGCGGCATCCTGGCGCTGGTGTCGATGCCGGGCTACGACCCCAACCTGTTCGTGGACGGCATCAATCTGCTGGACTGGGAGGCGCTGAACACCTCGGAGGACAAGCCGATGGTGAACCGGGCCCTCAACGGCGCCTATCCGCCGGGCTCGACCTTCAAGCCCTTCATGGCGCTGGCGGCGCTGGAGACGGGCAAGCGCACGCCGCAGCAGAGCATTGCCGACCCGGGCTTCTTTACCTTCGGCGGACATACCTTCCGCGACGACAAGAAGGGCGGCCATGGCATCGTGGACATGTACAAATCCATCGTGCACTCCTGCGACACCTACTACTACGTGCTTGCCAACGACATGGGCATCGATGCCATCGCGAACTTCATGCGCCAGCTCGGCTTCGGCAGTCCCACCGGCATCGACATCGAGGGCGAGTCGAGGGGGGTGCTGCCCTCGCAGGCCTGGAAGAAGGAGCGCTTCAGGAAGCCGGAGCAGCAAAAATGGTATGCCGGCGAAACCATCTCCATCGGCATCGGCCAGGGCTACAACGCGTACACGCCGATCCAGCTGGCCCAGGCGACGGCGGCGCTTGCCAGCGGCGGGGTCCTCTACCGGCCCCACCTGGTGAAGTACGTCGAAAACCTGGCCACGGGCGAGCGCACCCTGATCGAGCCGCAGCCCCTGCGCACGCTGCCGTTCAAGCCGGCCAACATCGAGGTGATCAAGCGGGCGATGGTCGGCGTGAACACGGAGGGCACCGGCGCGCGCGCCTTCGCCGGGGCGGAGTACGTCGCCGGCGGCAAGACCGGCACGGCCCAGGTGTACAGCCTGAAAGGCGGCAAGTACGAAGCGAGCAAGGTGCACGAGCGGCTGCGCGACCATGCGCTGTTCATCGCCTTTGCGCCGGCCGACAAGCCGACGATCGCCCTGGCGGTGCTGGTGGAGAATGGCGGCTTCGGCGCGCAGACGGCGGCGCCGATCGCGCGCCAGGTGCTCGACTACTACCTGCTCGGCAAGTTGCCCAGGGAAGCGGCGCCGGAATACGGGGAGATCGTCGAAGATGACTGAGTTCGCATTCCGGCCGCGCGAATGGTGGCAGCGTCTCGTTGCCCCCATCGATCCGGTCCTGCTGGCGCTGCTGGCGCTGCTGCTCGGCTATGCCTTGCTCGTGCTGGTGAGCGCCTCGCCGGAACGGATGAACAACCAGTTCATCAATCTTGCCGTGGCGCTGGTGGTGATGCGCGTGGCCGCACAGATCCCGCCGCAGCGCCTGATGTATCTGGCGCTGCCCCTGTATCTGGGCGGCGTCCTGCTGCTGGTCGCCGTGGCGCTGTTTGGCGATGTCTCCAAAGGTGCGCGGCGCTGGCTCAACCTCGGCTTCATGCGCATCCAGCCGTCGGAGATCATGAAGATCGCCATGCCGCTCATGCTGGCCTGGTATTTCCAGAAGCACGAGGCGATGCTGCGCGCGCGCGACTGGGTTGTTGCCGCCCTCATCCTGCTGCTGCCGGTTGCGCTCATCGCCAGGCAGCCCGACCTCGGCACCTCGATCCTCGTGCTGTCGGCGGGCTTCTTCGTCATCTTCCTCGCCGGCCTTTCCTGGAAAGTCCTGGCGCTGCTGTTCTTCGGCGGACTGGCCAGCCTGCCCTTCGTCTGGACCCTGTTGCACGACTACCAGCGGCAGCGGGTGCTGACCCTGCTCAATCCCGAGGCCGATCCGCTCGGCAAGGGCTTCCACATCATCCAGTCGACCATCGCCGTAGGCTCCGGCGGCATCCTCGGCAAGGGCTGGGGAAACGGCACGCAGACGCACCTCGAATTCATCCCGGAGCGGCACACCGACTTCATCTTCGCCGTGCTCTCCGAGGAGTTCGGCCTGCTCGGCAACACCTTCCTGCTGGCGCTCTACGCACTCATCATCGGGCGCGGCCTGATGATCGCGGCGAACGCGCCGACGCTGTTCTCGCGACTGCTGGCCGGCAGCATCACGCTGATCTTCTTTACCTATGCTTTCGTGAACATGGGCATGGTCAGCGGCATCCTGCCGGTGGTGGGCGTGCCGCTGCCCTTCTTCAGTTATGGCGGCACGGCGCTGGTGACGCTGTTCCTCGGCGTCGGCATACTGATGTCCATACACAAGCACCGCATGCTTGTCCAAAAGTGAGGAAAGAGACGTGAGGGGTAAGGAGTGGCTGGTCCTCGCCGGGGTTGCAATCCTTCTCGCCGCCTGCGGCAGCCAACCGCCGCGCACCGTCGCGCGGGACGAATCCGGTGCGCCGGCGGCGAAGCCGGCCCCTCAGAAGCCGCAGGTCGTGCTCAAGCGCGGCGGCGGCTACTACCAGGACGACGGTCCGGCCGACAGCCTGCCGGAGAACCTCGATGCCATCCCCGATGCCCAGCCGCGGCCCGAGCCGCTGCACCGATTCGCCAACCGGCCGTATACCGTGCTGGGCAGGGACTATGTGCCCGCCCAGGAGCTGAAGCCTTACAAGGTACGCGGCATCGGCAGCTGGTATGGGCGCAAGTTCCACGGCCAGAAGACCTCCAGCGGGGAGGTTTACGACATGTTCGCCATGACGGCGGCGCACCCGACGCTGCCGATCCCGAGCTACGCCCGCGTGACGAATCTCGCCAGCGGCAAATCGGTGGTGGTGCGGGTGAACGACCGCGGCCCCTTCCTGCACGAGCGCGTGATCGACCTTTCCTATGCCGCGGCCTGGAAGCTCGGCTACATCGCCAGCGGCAGCGCCATGGTGGAAGTGGAGAGCGTGCTGCCGGAAGAGGCCCCGAAGGAAGCGCCCGCTGCGGATACGCTGCTGGCAGCGGCGAGGCCGGAGCCGGCGGACGTGTCCGCCGACACGCCGCCGCTGCCTTCCGTCGAGGAACTGCGCGGCACCTTCCTCCAGCTCGGCGCGTTCGGCAATCTCGACAATGCCGAAAGCTTTCGGGCCCGGCTCCTCAGGCAGCTGACCTGGTTGAGCGAAACCATCCACGTCCACCCCAAGGACGGCATGTACCGCCTGCACCTCGGCCCCTACCGCGATGCGCAGGAAGCCGGTCGCGTCGCCGAACGCATCCGAGAGACACTGGCCTTCAGGCCCTTCGTCGTTCAGCGCTGACGGTATAATTCCCGCTTTCCCCCGTTTTGCGTTCCGCGATGAGAGCACTCGCCCTGTTCCTTTCCCTATTCCTTTCTGCGGCACTCCAGGCGCAGATCCTGCCGCAGGCGCCGACGATCGCGGCGAAATCCTGGCTGCTGATGGACTATTCCACCGGCCAGGCGCTGGCCTCCTACAACCCGGACGAGCGGGTCGAGCCGGCCTCGCTGACCAAGCTGATGACAGCCTATGTGGTGCTGTCCGCCCTCAAGGAGGGCCGCATCAAGCCCGATCAGGCAGTGCCGGTGTCGGAGCGCGCCTGGAAGGCGCAGGGCTCGCGCATGTTCATCGAGCCGCGGCGCCCGGTCACGGTCGACGAGCTGTTGCGCGGCATGATCGTGCAATCTGGCAACGACGCCTGCATCGCCCTGGCGGAGGCGGTGGCCGGCTCGGAGGAGGCCTTCGTGCAGACGATGAACCGCGAGGCGCAGCGGCTGGGCCTGAAGGCCACGCGTTTCGTCAATTCCACCGGCCTGCCCGATCCGCAGCACTATTCGACCGCGCGCGATCTCGGCGCGCTGGCGGCGGCGCTGATCCGCGATCATCCCGAACACTATCCGCTCTATGCGCTGCGCGAATACACCTACAACCGCATCAGCCAGGCCAACCGCAACCGCCTGCTCTGGTCCGACCCGGCCGTCGATGGCGTCAAGACCGGCCACACCGAGAGCGCCGGCTACTGCCTGATCGCCTCGGCCAGGCGCGGGCCGCGCCGCCTGCTGTCGGTGGTGATGGGCACGGCCTCGGACACCCTTCGCATGCAGGAGTCGCAGAAGCTGCTCAACTTCGGCTTCCAGTTCTTCGACTCGGTGAGGCTGTACGCGAAAGACCAGGCGGTGTCCCAGCTCAAGGTGTGGAAGGGCGCGCAGAATGCGGTCAAGGCCGGCTTCCTCGAGGATTTCACACTGTCCCTGCCCAAGGGCATGGCGGAGAAGGTCAGGGCCAGCCTGACCAGCAACCAGCCGCTGCTGGCGCCGGTGCAGAAAGGCCAGCGCATCGCCACCCTCAAGCTCACCCTCGACGACAAGCCCTACGGCGAGTATCCGGTCGTGGCCCTGGAGACCGTGCCCGTGGCCGGCATGCTCGGCCGGGCGTGGGACACCATGCGCCTGTGGTTCGAATGACGACCGTTTACCTCAACGGCGAGTTCATGCCGATTGCCGAGGCGAAGGTGTCGGCGATGGACCGCGGCTTCCTCTTCGGCGACGGCGCCTACGAGCTGATCCCCGTCTATTCGCGCCGGCCCTTCCGCCTGCCCGAGCACCTCGCGCGGCTGCGGCATACCCTCGACGGCATCCGCCTGGCGAATCCCCACGACGACGCGGAGTGGGCGCGGCTGATCGGCGAGATCGTCGCGCGCAACGACGGCGAGGACCAGTCGGTCTACCTGCAGATCACGCGCGGCGCGGACACGAAGCGCAACCACGCCTTCCCGGCGCGGGTGGCGCCGACGGTGTACATCATGTCCGAACCGCTGGTGACGCCGCCGCCGTCCCAGCGCGAGACGGGCATCGCCGCGGTGTCGGCGACGGACGTGCGCTGGCTGCGCTGCGACCTGAAGACGACCTCGCTGCTGGCCAACTGCCTGTTGCGCCAGCGGGCGGTCGATGCCGGCTGCGCCGAGACGATCCTGTTCCGCGACGGCTGCATGACCGAGGGCGCCGCCTCGAACATTTTCGCCGTGAAGGACGGCGTGCTGCTGGCGCCGCCGAAGACCCATCTCATGCTGCCCGGCATCACCTACGACGTCGTGCTGGAACTGGCGGCCAGGCATGGCCTGGCCTGCGCGGTGCGCGACGTGCTCGAAGCGGAGGCCCGCGCCGCCGACGAGCTGTGGATGACCTCCTCGACCAAGGAGGTGCTGCCGATTGTCCGGCTCGACGGCCAGCCCGTCGGACGGGACGAAAATGCGGGCCGGCCCGGCCCGGTCTTCAGGCGGATGTATGGCTGGTATCAGGACTTCAAGCAGACGGTGATGCGCGCCGGTGAGTGAAGAATCGCTCCTGCAGTTTCCCTGCGACTTCCCGATCAAGGTCATGGGCCAGCGCCAGGACGGCTTCGCCCAGGCCGTGCTGGAAGTGGTGCTGCGCCACGCGCCCGACTTCGACGCCGCCGCCATGGAAATGCGGCCGAGCGCGAAGGGCAACTACATGAGCCTGACGTGCACCATCCGCGCCGTTTCGCGCGAGCAACTCGACACGCTCTACCAGGAGCTGTCGGGCCACCCGCTGGTGAAGGTCGTGCTGTGAGCGGGATTGCCCAGCGCCGTCTCGGGGAGACTGACTTTTCCCCCACCTGGCGCGCCATGCAGCGCTTCACCGCCGGCAGGCATGCCGGCACGCCGGACGAACTCTGGCTCACCTCGCATCCGCCGGTGTTCACCCAGGGCCAGGGCGGCAAGCCCGAGCACCTGCTGCGCGACGCCGGCATCCCCGTCGTGAAGATCGACCGCGGCGGCCAGATCACCTACCACGGCCCCGGGCAGGCGGTTGTCTATCTCCTGGTCGACCTCTCGCGGCGCGGCCTCAAGGTGCGCGAGCTGGTCTCGCGCATCGAACAGGCGGTGATCGACCTGCTGGCCGGCTACGGCATCCGCGGCGAGCGGGTGGCCGGCGCGCCGGGCGTGTATGTCGGCGGCGCCAAGATCGCCGCGCTGGGCCTGCGCGTGAAGAACGGCTGCTGCTACCATGGCGTGGCGCTCAACGTGGACATGGAACTTGCGCCGTTTTCGGCGATCAATCCCTGCGGCTATCCGGGGCTGAAGGTGACGCAACTGCGCGACCTCGGCGTGGCCGTCGGCTGGGAGGCCGCCGGCGAGGCCCTGCTGGAACAACTGAAACGACAGATCGAAAAGTGAGCAGCGACAAACCGCACAAGCAGAAGGGCGAGGCCAAGACCGCCCGCATCCCGATCAAGGTGGTGCCGGCCGCCGTGCCGCTGAAGAAGCCCGACTGGATCCGCGTCAAGGCCGGCAACGGCCACGCCCGTTTCGGCGAGGTGAAGCGCATCCTGCGCGAGGCCGCCCTGCACACGGTGTGCGAGGAAGCCTCCTGCCCTAACATCGGCGAATGCTTCGGCAAGGGCACCGCCACCTTCATGATCCTCGGCGACCTGTGCACGCGGCGCTGCCCGTTCTGCGACGTCGGCCACGGCAAGCCGCTGCCGCCCGATCCGAACGAGCCGGCGCACCTGGCGCAGACGGTGGCGGCGATGAAACTGAAATACGTGGTCGTCACCAGCGTCGACCGCGACGACCTGCGCGACGGCGGCGCGCAGCACTTCGCCGACTGCATCCGCGCCGTGCGCGAAGCCGCGCCGGCGACGCGCATCGAGATCCTCGTGCCCGACTTCCGCGGCCGCATGGACATCGCCATCGACATCCTCACCGCCACGCCGCCGGATGTCTTCAACCACAACCTCGAGACGGTGCCGCGGCTCTACAGGCAGGCGCGGCCGGGCGCCGACTACGCGCACTCGCTGGCCCTGCTCAAGGCCTTCAGGACGCGCAACCCGCACATTCCCACCAAGTCGGGCCTGATGGTCGGCATCGGCGAGACCGACGAGGAGATCCTCGCCGTCATGCGCGACCTGCGCGTCCACGACGTCGACATGCTCACCATCGGCCAGTACCTGGCGCCCTCCGGCCACCACCTGCCGGTGCTGCGCTACGTGCATCCGGACGTCTTCGCGATGTTCGAGCGCGAGGCGCGGGCGCTGGGCTTTGCGCACGCCGCCTGCGGGCCGATGGTGCGCTCGAGCTACCATGCCGACATGCAGGCGCATCTTGCCGGCGTCTCCTGAGGAGTAACCATGCTGAAGAAAATGCTGCTCGTCGCCGCCCTGTGCTTCGCTGCCGCCGCCCAGGCCCAGGTCAGGATCGGGCAGGCGGTGCCGCCCTTCGAAACCCGGCTGCTCGACGGCAAGCCCCTCGCCGCGCAGGCGCTGAAGGACAAGGCGGTGCTGGTGGTGTTCTGGGCGACCTGGTGTCCGACCTGCCGCAAGGAGCTGCCGGAACTGCAGTCGCTTTACGAAAAGCATCGCGGCAAGGGCTTCGAGATCCTGGCCCTGTCCATCGATGCCGACGCCTTCACTGTGGAGGAATTCTGGAAGGACCACGATTACGCCTTCCCGGTCGCCATGCGCGGGCCCGCCCACGCCCAGGTTTTCGGGCCGGTCAAGGCGATTCCGGCGCTCTACCTGATCGACCGGAAAGGCGTGCTGCGCTTCTCGCGCATCGGCGGGATCGGCAAAGACAAGCTCGAGGCGCAATTACTGCCACTGCTGTAGGCGCTAGCGCTTCTGGGCGAGCGCGGCGTCGACCGCCCGCTTGTAGTAGATGTAGTCCATTTCCGGCGCCGGCGCGCCCAGGCGCGTGGCGGCGGCGGAGACCTGGCCGCGGTGGTGCACCATGTGGCCCATCATGTGCGTGAGCACGTCGCGCACCCAGTTGCGCCGTTCCTTGCCTTCGCTGCTGCGGTAGCCGATCTCGGATTCGAAGAAGCTGTCGGGGCGGGTCTCCAGCCAGTGCTGCAGGTCGCGCAGCTCCTGGCGCAGGGCATTCTTCAGCTCGCGCCAGTCCGGATGGTGGAGCGTCCTGAAGTCGACGATGGGACTTTCCCCCTGCAGCCGCAGCCGCCACAACTCCTCCACCACCAGGATGTGGTCGACGGTCTGGTGGATGGTAGAGAAGAACAGGCCCTGGGGTTCGGACAAGGCCTTCGGGTCGAGCCGGTCCAGGCACTCGAACAGGACCTCGTTGGCCCAGTGCTGGTAGTCGGCCTGGTAGATGAAATACTGCTTCCAGCTCAGCGCGCCCATCGTGTCCCCCGTTTGCTTTCGTGCGAGAATGCCGGCATCAAGACAGGAGTTCCGTCATGGCCAATCCCTTGCGCATTTTCATCGCTTTGTTTCTGCTTGTCACCTTGTCGCCCGCGCGGGCTGCCGGACTGGATGCCGTCAGCGCGGAGGAGAGCAGCGGCGCGCTGCGCCAGGCGCTGACCCAGGGGGCGAACGCGGCAGTGGCCAGCCTCGGCCGGCCGGATGGCTTCCTCGGCAACCCGAAGGTGAAGATTCCCCTGCCGGAGAACCTGCAGAAGGCAGAGAAGATGATGCGCAAGCTCGGCATGGGCAAATACGCCGACGAGCTGATCGTCACCATGAACCGCGCCGCCGAGGCCGCCGTGCCGGAAGCGAAGGAGCTGCTCTTGAATGCCGTCAAGCAGATGACCCTGCAGGACGCCAAGGGCATCCTCACCGGCGGCGACGACTCGGTCACGCAATACTTCAAGCGCACCACCTCCGCGCCGCTGACCGAGAAGTTCCTGCCCATCGTCAGGCAGGCGACGGAACGGGTCGAGCTGGCGAAGAAGTACAACCGCTACGCCAAGCAGGGCGCCAAGCTCGGCCTGATCGACAAGAAGGACGCCAGCCTAGAGGCCTACGTCACGGAGAAGGCCCTCGACGGCCTGTTCCTCATGATCGGCGAGGAGGAGCGGGCGATCCGCAAGAACCCGCTCGGCCAGGCCAGCAGTCTGTTGCAGAAGGTGTTTGGCGCACTCAGATAAATGTCCCCGCCGTCCTGGCGGGACTGACTTTACCGATGGTTTCGACACTCAATGCGCCGCAGCGCGATGCGGTGAAGTATCTCGACGGTCCGCTGCTGGTGCTGGCCGGCGCCGGTTCCGGCAAGACGCGCGTCATCACGCAGAAGATCGCCCATCTCGTCGAACAGCGCGGCTTCAGGGCCGAGCACATCGCCGCCATCACCTTCACCAACAAGGCAGCGAAGGAAATGCGCGAGCGGGTGAAGCGGCTGCTGCCCGGCCAGCCGCTCGACTCGCTCAACGTGTCCACCTTCCACGCCCTCGGTGCGCGCATCCTGCGCCAGGAGGCGAAGGTCCTCGCGCTCAAGCCGCGCTTCTCGATTTTCGACGCCGCCGACAGCGGCGCGGTGATCGCCGAGCTGGCGAAGGAGGCCGACAAGGCGCGGCTGAAGGCCCTGCAGTGGCGCATCTCCGGCTGGAAGAACGCGCTGGTCGAGCCGGGCGAGGCGCTGTCGCTGGCCGAGGACGAACTGGGGCTCGCCGCGGCGCGGCTCTACGGCGACTACGAGCAGGCCCTGCGCGCCTACCAGGCCGTCGACTTCGACGACCTCATCCGCCTGCCGGTGCGGCTGTTCGAGTCGGAGGCCGACGTGCTGCTGCGCTGGCAGGGCAGGCTGCAGTACCTGCTGGTCGACGAGTACCAGGACACCAACCGCAGCCAGTACCGCCTGATGCGCCTGCTCGCCGGCGCACGCGCCGCCTTCACCGCCGTGGGCGACGACGATCAGGCCATCTACGCCTGGCGCGGCGCCGACGTCGAGAACCTGCGCATCCTGCAGAGCGACTTTCCGCAGCTGAAGGTCATCAAGCTCGAGCAGAACTACCGTTCGACGACGCGCATCCTGAAGGCGGCCAACGCGCTGATCGGCAACAACGAGAAGCTGTTCGACAAGCGCCTGTGGTCGGAGCACGGCCACGGCGACGCCATCCAGGTCAGTGTCGCCCGCGACAACGAGCAGGAGGCCGAGCAGGTCGTCATGAAGCTGATGGCGCACCGCTTCGAGCACCGCGGCAAGTGGGGCGACTACGCCATCCTCTATCGCGGCAACCACCAGGCGCGCGTCTTCGAACAGCAGCTGCGCAACCAGAAGATCCCCTACGCCATTTCCGGCGGCCAGTCCTTCTTCGACAAGGCCGAAATCAAGGACCTCGTCGCCTGGCTGCGGCTGGTCGCCAACAGCGACGACGATCCCGCCTTCATCCGTGCCGCCACCACGCCGCGCCGCGGCATCGGCGCCACCACGCTGGAGGGGCTGGGGCGGCTCGCCGGCGTGCGCCACGCCTCGCTCTTCGCCGCCGCCTTCGACGACGCGGCGGCCGGCTACCTGAATCCGCGCCAGCTCGAAGCGGTGCGCGAATTCGGCAACCTGGTGAACAAGCTGGAATGGCGCGCCCAGCGCGAGCCGGCGCGCCAGGTGCTGGAGGACTTCCTGCGCGCCATCGCCTACGAGGCCTGGCTGTTCGACAGCTGCGACCCGCGCGAGGCCGAGACCAAGTGGGCCAACGTGCGCGACTTCGTGGACTGGCTGTCGAGGAAGGGCGATGAGGAAGGCAAGACCCTGCTCGAGCTGACGCAGACCGTGGCCCTGATCTCCATGCTGGACAAGGCCGAGGACGGCGGCGACCAGGTGCAACTCGCCACCCTGCACGCCGCCAAGGGGCTGGAGTTCAAGCACGTCTTCCTGGTCGGCGTCGAGGAGGGCATCCTGCCGCACCGCGAGTCGATCGACGCCGGCACGGTGGAGGAGGAACGGCGCCTGATGTACGTCGGCATCACGCGCGCCGAGCGCAGCCTGACGATCTCGCATTGCGAGCGGCGCAAGACCGGCAAGGACTGGCGCGAGTGCGAGCCCTCGCGCTTCATCGCCGAAATGGGCGACGACCTGAAGCTGACCGGCGGCAAGGCCGCCGAGCCGGCCGACCGCGCCTCCGGCGCTGCCCGCCTGGCGCAGATGCGCGCCCTGCTGGCCGGTGCCAAATAAAAAAGGGGCGGATCACTCCGCCCCTTCTTGCGCAAAAAGGGCCGCGCTTACTTCGCCGCGGCCGCCATGTACTCCACCGCGGCGCGGATGTCCGCATCCGGAATCGAGGCATTGCCGCCCTTCGGCGGCATGGCGCCCTTGCCCTTGAGGGCGCTGGTCGTGAGGGCATCGAGGCCGGTGGCCAGGCGCGGCGCCCAGGCCGCCTTGTCGCCGAACTTCGGTGCGCCGGCCACGCCGGCAGCATGACAGGCCACGCAAGCCATGTCATAGGTCTTCTTGCCGTTGCCGGCGGCAGGAGCGGCGGGCGCAGGAGCAGGAGCCGCAGCGGCCGGGGCCGGTGCGGACGTCGCGGCCGGAGCGGGCGCCGCCGGCGCTGCCGCTGCTTCAGCCTTCGGCGCAGCCGGTTCCTTGAAGCCGGCGCCGGATTTGTTCGCCAGCCAGGCGACGACGCGGGTGAAGTCGGCATCGGAAACATCCGCGCCGCCCTTCGGCGGCATGGCGCCCTTGCCCTTGATGCCGGAGGCGGCCAGCTTCTCCAGGCCGACGCCGATCCGCGCCGCCCAGGCGGCCTTGTCGCCGGTCTTCGGCGCGCCGGCAACGCCGGCATCGTGGCAGGCCGCGCATGTGGCCTTGTAGATTTCTTCGCTGCTCCGTGCGGCCTTGGCGCCGCCTGCGCTGCCGGCAAGGGAAACCTGCGCCATCGGCTGGATGCGCCGCATCGCCGCTTCCTCGCCGAGATCGGCGGCGGGCTTGCCGCCGATCAGTTTGGCGACGAAGTAACCGCCGATCGGGAGAGCCAGGGCCGCAACCAGGGCAACGGCGATCAGGGCCGGCGAGGCGCAAAGCCCGCCGCACTGCTCATTCTGTTCGGCCATGTCGGATTTCCTCAACTCGCTGTTAAAGCGGGAATTATAACGGTTCGGAATGGACGCTGAAGGGGAAAACCGCTATCCTGTGCAGCCTCGCGCCCGTAGCTCAGCTGGATAGAGTACTGCCCTCCGAAGGCAGGGGTCGGACGTTCGAATCGTCTCGGGCGCGCCAGTTTTCCCGCCTTTTCAGATCCGCCTGGAAACCCGAAGGAGTTGCCGCACTTCGTTGAGAATGTGGTCCCGGGTCGGGTTCGGCGACTCGGATGCCGCCTGGCTTTGCAGGCTGAGCAGATCCGCCTCGAATTTCGCCGCATCCAGTTGCCGGGCTGCGGCGGCCGCGATGAGCGACACGGTTTGCTCGATCGATCGGAAGAGTTCCGCCAGGGATTGCCGCAGATAGGGCGAATCCCGCAATCTGGCTTCGAGTTCCTCCTGCTCCATCTCGCCCTCCCCTTTCGGAGGGGAGATTGTAGCTCAAAAGTGAACACAAGTTACGATAGGCTTTACTGCAGCTGTGCGGTGCAGTGCGCGCAGCGCGTGGCCTTGAGCGGAATGGTCGACAGGCAATGCGGGCATTCCCGCGTCGTCGGTTCGGCCGGCGCCGGCGCCGCCGCTTCGGCGCGCTTGAGCCGGTTCATCACCTTGATCGCCATGAAGATGGCGAAGGCGATGATGATGAAGTCGACCACCGTGTTGATGAAGGCGCCGTATTTGACGATAGGCGCACCGGCCTTCTCGGCCGCCTCCAGGGTCTCGAAGGTCTTGCTGCCGAGGTTGACGTAGAGATGCTTGAAGTCCACGCCGCCGAGGAGCCGCCCGACCATGGGCATCACGATGTCCTTGACGAGGGAGTCGACGATCTTGCCGAAGGCGCCGCCGATGATGACGCCGACCGCCAGGTCGACGACATTGCCCTTCATGGCGAACTCCTTGAATTCGCTGACGATGCTCATGTGCATTCCTTTCCTGTTGGACCGTTGCGGCATAAGTGTTGCCGGATTTGCACCGCGGCGCAATATGCGTCGGCAATAGTTCTCTGCTAATCTGGAATTGCGATATCCGCACTGCCTGAGGGGGACTCATGAAAGCCGTCAAAATCATCGCGTTTGTCTTGGGGGGGCTCGTCGTGCTGCTGGCGGCTGCGGCCGCGTTCCTCGTCGCCACCTTCGATGCCAACAAGTGGAAGGGCGAGATCTCCCAGCTGGTGCAGGAGAAGAAGAACCGCAGCCTGAAGATCGAGGGCGATCTGTCCCTCTCCCTGTTTCCCTCGATAGGCGTGCAGCTGGGCAAGGCGACGCTCTCCGAGCACAAGAGCGAGCAGGTATTTGCCTCCGTGAGCAATGCCCTCATTTCCCTGCAGCTGATGCCGTTGCTGTCGAAACAGGTGGTGGTGGACACCGTCGAGCTCGACGGCGTCAAGGCCCGGCTGGTGCGCTTCAAGGATGGCCGCATGAACATCGACGACCTTCTTGCGAAGGACGAGAAGGAGCCGCCGGCCCGCTTCGACGTCGCCGGCGTGAAGTTCGCCAACGGCGAGCTGGTCTGGCGAGACGAGAAGGCCGGCCAGGAGCTGACGCTGTCCGGCCTCAACCTGACGACCGGCCGCCTGGCGAACGCCGCCAGCGACAAGTTCGAGCTGTCGGCGACGCTGGTGGGAGCCAGGCCCCATATGGCAGCGGCGCTGAAGGCCGGCGGCGAATACCGCTACGACCTCGACAAGAAGAGCTACGGCGGCGCGAAGCTGGACGTGCGCCTGACGGGCGACGTTGCGGACATGAAGTCGCTGGATTTGACGCTGGCGGCCGCCGCCCTGCAGCTGAGCGGCGCGAACGAAATTGCGCTGGAACAGCTCCTGCTGACGGCAAAGGGCAAGGCAGCGGGCGATGCCTTCGAGGCGAAGCTGGAGGCGCCGAAGCTGGCACTGGCGGCGGACAAGGCGAGCGGGGCCGCCGTGAGCGCCACGATCAAGCTGGAAGGTGCCCAGCGCGCCGTCGACGCGAAGATCGCCCTGTCCGGCGTCGAGGGCAAAAGTCAGTCCCTGCAGGCCGGCAAGCTGACGCTCGAACTGGATGCCCGCCAGGGCGAGACCATGATCAAGGGCAACCTCGCTTCGGCCCTGGCGGCGAACCTGGAGAAACAGACGGTGGAACTGCCGGCCTTCAACGGCGAACTGAACGTGGCGAATCCGCAGATGCCGATGAAAGCTGTCCGCCTGCCGCTCACCGGCGGCCTGCGCGCCGACATCGACGGCCAGACCGCGGCCGTGCACGCCAACACCCAGTTCGACGAAAGCAAAATCGCCGCCAAGGTGAACGTCTCGCGCTTCAGCCCGCTGGCGCTGGGCTTCGACCTCGACATCGACCGGCTCAACGTCGACAAGTACCTGCCGCCGAAACCCGCCGCAGCCGAAGGCAATGCAGCGGGCAAGCCGGCGGCGGAAAAGCCGCTCGACTTCTCCGCCATCAAGGGGCTCAACGCCAGCGGCACGGTGAAGATCGGCCAGCTGCAGGTGTCGAACGTGAAGGCCAGCAACGTGCGCCTGGAGATCAAGGCCGCCAACGGCAAGCTCGACGTCGCGCCGCTGACGGCCAACCTCTACGACGGCAGCCTGGCGGGCGCGCTGTCGGTCAACGCCAACAACAACCACGTAGCGCTGAAGCAGAACCTGGCCAACGTCAACATCAACCCGCTCATGAAGGATGCCCTCGACAAGGACGTGCTGGAGGGGCGCGGCAACGTTGCGCTGGACGTCGCGACCGCCGGCACCACCGTGGCGGCCATGAAGAAGGGCCTCAATGGCGCGGCGAGCATGAACCTGAAGGATGGTGCCATCAAGGGCATCAACTTGGCGAAGACCTTCCGCGAGACCAAGGCCGTCTTCACGATGCGAAAGGATGCCGTGCAGCAGGCGAAGCAGACCGAGAAGACCGATTTCTCCGAGCTGTCCGCCACCTTCCGCATCGCCAACGGCGTGGCGCGCAACGACGACCTCAGCATGAAGTCGCCCTTCATCCGCCTGGGCGGGGCGGGCGACATCAACATCGGCGAGGACCGCATGGATTACCTGGCCAAGGCCAGCGTGGTGAACACCTCGGGCGGACAGGGCGGCAAGGAGCTTGACCACCTGAAGGGGCTCACCGTGCCGGTGCGGGTGAGCGGCCCCTTCGACAAGCTCGCCTACAACATCGAGTTCGGCGGCCTGGTGGCGGAAGCGGCCAAGGCCAAGGTCGAGGAGAAGGTCAAGGAAAAGGTGCAGGAAAAATCCAAGGATGTCCTCAAGGGGCTGTTCAAGCGCTAGCCAGCCGCTCCAGCAGCTGCGGCAGCACGGCCCCCGCAGCACCCTGCAGGGCGAAGTGTGCGTGGCGCGTCAGTGAAGTCCGTTCCGGATTGATTTCCACCACGGTGGCGCCGGCCGAGAGGGCGCGCAGCGGCAGTTCGGCGGCGGGATAGACCTGGGCCGAGGTGCCGATGCTGAGAAACACCTCGCAGTGCTCGGCCGCCTCCTCGGCCCGCGCCAGCGCGTCGGCCGGCAGCATTTCGCCGAACCACACCACGTCGGGCCGCAACCATGCACCGCAGGGGCAGCGCGGCGGCGATTCGTTGTCCGGGAATTCGCGGACAATGGTTTCCTCGCGCGAACATTTCACCCGTGCGATGTTGCCGTGCAGTTCCACCACATCGCGCGAGCCGGCGCGCTGGTGCAGGCTGTCGATGTTCTGCGTCACCAGCGTGAAATGCTCATAGCGTTTCTCGAGCGCCGCCAGTGCGGCGTGACCGGGATTCGGCTGCACGCCGGCGATGCGGGCCCGCCGCTCGGCATACCATTCCCACACCAGCTTCGGATTGCGCGCAAAACCCTCCGGCGTGGCCAGCTCCTGCGGATCGTAGTTGGCCCACAGGCCGGTCAGGGCATCGCGAAAGGTCGGGATGCCCGACTCGGCCGAGATGCCGGCGCCGGTGAGCACCGCCACGCGACGGGTCTGCGCCAGCTTCTCGATGAGTTCCCGCGGTATATCGATGCTCATGTCCTTGACCCTTCCTGCTGGGACGCGACAGGCTCATGCTACCATCGCCGGCCTATGGACTGGATCGTTCTGCTGCACGCCCTCATCCTCGGCGCGGTCGAGGGCTTCACCGAGTTTCTGCCGGTCTCCTCGACCGGCCACCTGATCCTCGCCGGCGACCTGCTCGACTTCAACGACGAGCGCGGCAAGCTTTTCCACATCGTCGTGCAGACCGGCGCCATCCTCGCTGTCTGCTGGGAATACCGCGCCAGGATCGGCAGCGTGGCCCGCGGCCTCGGCAGCGACCGCGGCGCGCAGCGCTTCGTCGCCAATCTCGCCATCGCCTTCCTGCCCCTGGCGATCCTCGGCCTCATCTTCGGCAAGGCGATCAAGGCGCACCTGTTCCAGCCCATCCCCGTCGCCCTGGCTTTCATCCTCGGCGGCGTGTTCATCCTCTGGGCGGAGCGGCGCCGGCATGTCGTCCGCTTCGAGTCGGTGGATGAGCTGCGCTGGCAGGATGCCCTCAAGCTCGGCTTCGCGCAGGCCTTCGCCCTGATCCCCGGCACCTCGCGCTCGGGCGCCACCATCATCGGCGGCCTGTTCTTCGGCCTCTCGCGCAAGGCGGCGGCCGAGTTCTCCTTCTTCCTCGCCATCCCGACGCTGTTCGCCGCCACCGCCTATCAGCTTTGGAAGGAGCGGGCGCTGCTGAATGCCGACGACCTCGGCATGTGGGCGGTGGGCTTCGTTTCCGCCTTCGTCTCGGCCTTCCTCTGCGTGCGCTGGCTGCTGCGCTACATCAGCACGCACGATTTCACGGTCTTCGCCTGGTACCGCATCGCCTTCGGCCTGGTCGTGCTCGGCACGGCATACACGGGCGCGGTGGACTGGACGAATCCCTGAGCGGGCCATGAACGATTTGCACGACCTGACGCTGATCCTGCAATCGCGCTTTCCGCTCGTGGTCATCGAGACGCACGAGGAGCCGCGCGTGCTGGCCCTGCTCGAGCAGGCGGCCAACCTGGAGGGCTGGGCGCTGTTCGTCTGGAGCATCGCCGACGGCCTGCGGCGCAGCAACAACAACCAGCCGATCACGCAGACCTACGCGTTCCAGGATGCTCTGCGCCACATCGACAAGACGCCGCAGAACGGCCTCTATGTCCTGCTCGACGCCCATCCTTACCTCGACGATCCGGTCAATGCACGGCTGATCCGCGAGATCGCCATGGAGCACGGCAGGGCGGCGCGCACTTTGGTGCTGGTCAGCCCGCGCATCGAGCTGGATTCCGAGCTGGCGCGCATGAGCGCACGCTTCGCGCTTTCCGTGCCGGACCTGGCGGCGATCCAGGCGCTGCTGCGCGAGGAGATGCAGCTGTGGGCGAGCCAGGGCGGCGGCGAGCCGGTGCGCGGCGAGAAGGAGGCGCTGCACCTGCTGGCGCGCCACCTCACCGGCATGGCCCTCGACGACGCGCGCCGGCTGGCGCGCCAGGCCGTCCGCGACGACGGGCTGATCACCCGCAAGGATGTCGAACGCGTGCTGCGCTTCAAGTACGACGCCCTTGGCGCCGGCAGCGTGCTGAGCCTGGAGCTCGACACTGCCAGCTTCGGCCAGGTCGGCGGCGTGAGGAAGCTCAAGCACTGGCTGGAATTGCGGCGTGAAGTGTTCGTCGGTGAGGGTGCCGCCGGCCTGCAGACACCGAAGGGCATCATGCTGCTCGGCGTGCAGGGCAGCGGCAAGAGCCTCGCCGCCAAGGCGGTGGCCGGTGCCTGGGGCGTGCCGCTGCTGCGGCTGGATTTCGCCACGCTCTACAACAAGTTCTTCGGCGAGACGGAGCGCAACCTGCGCGAGGCGCTGGCCTCGGCCGAGGCCATGGCGCCCTGCGTGCTGTGGATCGACGAGATCGAGAAGGGCCTGGCGAGCGATGCGTCGGGCGGCACCGACGGCGGCGTCTCGCGCCGCATCCTCGGCACCTTGCTCACCTGGCTGTCGGAGCGCAAGGGCCGCGTCTTCATCGTCGCCACCGCCAACGACATCGAGCAGCTGCCGCCGGAGCTGATCCGCAAGGGCCGGCTCGACGAGATCTTCTTCGTCGACCTGCCGGATGGGCCGACGCGCGCCGAGATCTTCGCCATCCACCTGGCGCGGCGCGAATTGCAGGCGGAAGGGTTCGACCTCGACGCGCTGGCCGGGGCGGCGGAGGGATTTTCCGGCGCAGAGATCGAGCAGGCCGTCGTTTCCGCCCTGTACGAGGCGCATGCACGGAAGCAACCGCTCGACCAGGCGCTGCTGCTGGCGGAAGTCGGCCGCACGCGCCCGCTCTCGGTCGTGATGGCCGAGCGGGTGGCCGCCTTGCGCGACTGGGCGGCCGACCGTACCGTTCCGGCGAACTGACATGATTGTTTACCTGCACGGGTTCCGCTCCTCCCCGCAATCGACCAAGGCGCAGCGGCTGAAGGCGCACATGGAAGCGCGCGGCCTCGGCCACCTGTTCTGGTGCGGGCAGCTGCCGCCCTCTCCGAGCGCTGCGATTGCCCTGGCCGAGAAGCAGATCGCGGCGTCTGCCACGCCGGTCACCGTGGTGGGCAGTTCGCTCGGCGGCTATTACGCGACGCATCTCGCCGAGAAGCATCGTCTGAAGGCGGTGCTGGTCAATCCGGCGGTGGTGGCGCATCTCTCGCTCGCCGAATTCGTCGGGCCGCAGACCAACCTGTACACCGGCGAAACCTTCGAGTTCAGGCCTGAATACATCGACGCGCTGTGCGCCATCGAAGTGACGCGCATTTCCCGTCCGCAGGATTTCCTTCTGCTCGTCGAAACCGGCGACGAGGTGCTCGATTATCGCCAGGCGGTGGCGAAATACGCCGGCGCGCGGCAGGCGGTGCTCGAGGGCGGCGACCACAGCTTCACGCGCTGGCCGGACTACCTGGATGAGGTATTGCGCTTTGCCGGACTGCTGACATGAGCTTCGATCCTGACCGTTTCAAGCGCGAGGAGCGCACCGGCTACAACCTGATCGCCGCGCGCTACGCCGAGAGCGCCGCCCTGCGCACCGGGCTGAACGCCGCCCTGATCGGCGCGGCCGACCTGCAGCCCGGCCAGGCCGTGCTGGATCTCGCGAGCGGGCCGGGCGTGCTGGCGTGCGAGGCGGCGCGGGCGATACCCGGCGGCCTGGTGGTGGCGAGCGACATCGCCGAACAGGCGCTGGCCGAGGGGCGCCGGCGCGCGTCGGCGGGCAACCTGCAGTTCGCCGCCGCCGATGCGGAGCGACTGACTTTTCGCGATGCCGCCTTCGACCGCGTGCTGTGCGGCCTCGGCCTGATGTTCTTTCCCGACGCGCCGCGGGCGCTGGCGGAAATGCGCCGCGTGCTCAAGCCGGACGGCCTCGCCGTGTTCTCGGTGTGGGGCGAGGAGGCGCGCGCGCCGCTGGTGTCCTGCGCCCTGCAGTGCATCCGCCGCCTCCTGCCGCCGCCGAAGGTCGAGCGCCTGTCGCCCTTCCGCTTCGGCGAGCCGGCCCTGCTGCGGCGGACGCTGGAAGCGGCGGGCTTCGGCGACGTCGAACTGCATGCCCACCTCCTCAGCTGCGCCTTCGATACGCCGCAGGCCTACTGGCAGGCCTTCCGCGACCTGGCCGGCGGCGCGGCGGCCGGCCTGTCGCGCCTGCCCGAGGCGACGCTGGCCCGCCTGGGCGAGGAGGTGGCGCAGGAACTGGCGCCCTGCCGGCAGGGCGCGGGCTATGTGGCGCAGAGCGAAGTCCTGATCGCCAGGGCGCGTCGGGTATAATCGCGCCCTACCCTCCTGCTTCCTGCAACTCCCGATGCATGTCCTGTTTGAAGAGGACGGCGCGTTCAAGGCCGGCACCATGCTCGCCGACAACGCGACTTCGCTCCAGATCGAAACGAGTACCGGCAAGCGCGTCAAGGTGAAGGCCGCCAACGTGCTGCTGCGCTTCGCCGCCCCGGCGCCGGGCGAACTGCTCGATCACGCCGGGTCCGAGGCGGAGGGCATCGAGCCGGAATTCCTCTGGGAAGCCTGCGGCGAGGCCGAGTTCGGCTTCGAAGACCTGGCACGCGAATACTTCGGCCGCCCGCCGCAGCCGGTCGAGGCGGCGGCCATCCTGCTGCGCCTGCACGCCGCGCCCATCTACTTTCACCGCAAGGGCAAGGGCCGCTTCCGCAAGGCGCCGCCGGACATCCTCAAGGCGGCGCTGGCCGGCCTGGAGAAGAAGCGCCAGCAGGCGCTGGCCATCGAGCGCATGGCCAATGAACTCAAGGCCGGCACGCTGCCGGCGGAGTTCCCGCCGCTGCTGAAACCGCTGCTCTACAAGCCCGACCGCAACCGCCTCGAGACCAAGGCGCTGGAGCTGGCCTGCGAGGAGACGGGCCTCGCCGCCGCCCACCTGCTGGCGCGCTGCGGGGCGCTCCCCTCCAGCCACGACTACCACCTCGACCGCTTTCTGTTCGAATACTTCCCGCAGGGCACCGGTTTCGGCGACTACGAAGCGCCCCGGATGCCGGACGACCTGCCGCGGGCCGACGTGCGGGCCTTTTCCATCGATGATGCGGCGACGACGGAGATCGACGATGCCTTCTCGGTGACGCCGCTCGATGGCGGCGGCTGGCGCATCGGCATCCACATCGCCGCGCCGGGGCTGGGCATCCGCCCGGAATCGGCGCTGGGCGAGATCGCCCGCAGCCGCCTGTCCACGGTGTACATGCCCGGCCGCAAGATCACCATGCTGCCGGAAGAGGTGGTCGAGCGCTTCACCCTGTCGGCCGGCCGCGACTGCCCGGCGCTCTCGCTCTACCTCGAGGTGGGGCCGGACTACGCCGTCCGCGGCGCGAACTCCCGCGTCGAGCGGGTGCCGGTGGCGGCCAACCTGCGCCACCACGACATCGAGCCGGTCTTCAACGAAGAGACGCTGGCCGGGGGCGGGCCGGACTTCGACTACAAGCGCGAACTGACCCTGCTGTGGGAATTCGCCACGGTGCTGGAAGCCGGCCGCGGCAAGCCCGCGACCAACCAGCTGAACACCGAGTACAGCTTCCACGTCGACTGGACCGAGCCGGAGGGCCGCATCGACATCGTCGAGCGCCGCCGCGGTTCGCCGCTCGACAAGCTGGTGGCAGAGCTGATGATTGCCGCCAACGCCAGCTGGGGCAAGCTGCTGGCCGAAGCGCAGGTGGCCGCCATCTACCGCGTGCAGGCCGCCGGCAAGGTGCGCATGACCACGGCGGCGCTCTCGCACGAGGGCCTCGGCGTCGACTGCTACGCCTGGTCGAGTTCGCCGCTGCGCCGCTATGTCGACCTGGTCAACCAATGGCAATTGCTGGCGCACCTCTCCGGGGAGTCGCCGCCGTTCACGACGCGCTCCGAGGCGCTGCTCTCGGCGATGCGCGATTTCGAGATCACCTATGCCGCCTACGCCGAGTTCCAGCGCGGCATGGAGCGCTACTGGTGCCTGCGCTGGCTGCTGCAGGAAGGCGTCGGGGAAACCACGGCACGCGTCGTGCGCGAGAGCCTGCTGCGGCTGGAACATCTGCCGTTCTTCCAGCGCTGCCCGTCGCTGCCGGCCTGCGATCCGCGCACGCGGGTCAGCGTCGCCATCTCCGGCATCGACCTGCTGGCGGCAGAAGCGCAGTGTCGTTACCTGGCGACGCTCGGCGAACCGGACAGCGCGGAAAGCGTCGAAGACGAAACGTTTCCGGAGTAGAATTCGAGGCCATGCCAGAGCGCGGAGTTGCTACGCTTCCCCAAACTGCGGCCATGAGACTGGCCTGGCCGGGCTGGCTTTCCCGCATGGATCCCTCCCGTCGCGGCTTCACCCTGGCGCTGATCGCCTCGCTGGCCTTCCATGCCGTTCTCCTGTCCATCCACTTCAAGCTGCCCGACGCCCTCAAGCGCGCGACCAACGCCACGCTGGAAGTGGTGCTGGTCAACGCCAAGAGCGCGCGCAAGCCGGTGAACGCGCAGGCGCGCGCCCAGGCCAACCTCGACGGCGGCGGCAATACCGACGAAAACCGCCGCGCCAAGACGCCCTTGCCGGCCTCCCGGCAGGTGCAGCCCGGCGACAGCCTGATGGAGGCGCAGCGCCGCGTGCAGGAGCTGGAAGCCCAGCAGCAGAAGCTGCTGACCCAGGCGAAGAGCAGGAAAGCCATCCAGGCCGAGGCCAGGCACAGCGAAGTGCAGCCCGAACAGGCCAGCGTGCGCGGCGCCGACCTGGCGCAGAGCGCCCTGGCCATCGCCCGCATGGAGGCGCAGATCGCGCGCCAGATCGAGGAATACAACAAGCGGCCGCGCAAGAAGTTCATCGGCGCCCGCACCGAGGAGTACGCCGCCGCCCAGTATCTGGAGGACTGGCGCCAGAAGGTCGAGCGCATCGGCAACCTCAACTATCCGGAGGCGGCCAAGGGCAAGCTCTACGGCAACCTGCTGCTCTACGTCGAGATCAAGGCCGACGGCAGCCTCGAGCGCGTCGAGGTGCAGCGCTCCTCCGGCCACAAGATCCTCGACGAGGCGGCGATGCGCATCGTGCGCATGGCCGCGCCCTACGGCAGCTTCTCCGCCGAACTGAAGCGCCAGACCGACATCGTCGCCTTCGCCCGTACCTGGGTGTTCACCAAGGCCGACCGCCTGACCTCGGAATGACGGACCGCTACGCCGTCATCGGCAACCCGATCGCGCACTCGAAGTCGCCGCAGATCCACGCCGCCTTCGCCGGACTGACTTTGCAGGACATGAGCTACGAAGCCATCCTGGCGCCGCCGGGCGGCTTCGCGGCGGCGGTGCGCGCCTTCATCGCGGCGGGCGGCCGCGGCATGAACGTCACCGTGCCTTTCAAGCTGGAGGCCTTTGCCCTGGCCGGCACCCGCTCCCCGCGCGCCGAGGCGGCGAAGGCGGTCAACACCCTGGTTTTTTCCCAGGCCGGCATCCATGGCGACAATACCGATGGCGTTGGCCTCGTCGCCGACCTGGTGCGCAATCTCGGGTTCCCGCCGGCCGGCCGGCGCATCCTCCTGCTCGGTGCCGGCGGCGCGGCGCGCGGCGTCATGCTGCCCCTGCTGGCGGAACGGCCGGCCGCACTGGCCCTGGCCAATCGGACGGCCGCCAAGGCGCGGCAGCTGCTGGCCGAGTTCTCCCCGCATGCGGGCGGTTGTGCCATGGATGCCGGCGGCTTCGGCGAACTGGCCGGCCGGCAGTTCGATCTCGTCATCAATGCCACCGCCGCCAGCCTGGCGGACGAAGCCCCGCCGCTGCCCGAAGGGCTGTATGCGGCGCACAGCCTTGCCTACGACATGGTGTACGGCCGCGAGACGCCGTTCCTGGCCGCGGCGCGGGCGCAGGGTGCGGCGCGGCTGGCCGACGGCCTCGGCATGCTGGTCGAGCAGGCGGCGGAATCCTTCTTCCTCTGGCGCGGCGTAAGGCCGCCGACCGCGCCCGTGCTGGCTCTGTTGCGAGGGGCATGAAAGCGTTCTGGAGGTGGAGCCGGCGCGGGCTGGCGGTTCTCGTCCTGCTGCTGCTCGCATGGCAGGGCTGGTATTTCGGCTGGGTGGTGTGGTGGAAGTTCGTCAACCCCTCCACCACCAGCTTCATGTCCCTCCGGCTCGATGAGTTGCGCGAGAAGGATGCCCGCGCCGAACTGAAGAAGCAGTGGGCGCCCTACGAGCGCATCTCGGTCCACCTCAAGCGCGCCGTGATTGCCGCCGAGGACGCCAAATTCTCCGAGCACGAGGGCTTCGACTGGGAAGGCATCCAGAAGGCGCTGGAGAAGAACCAAAAGAAGGGCCGCATCGTCGCCGGCGGCTCGACCATCTCCCAGCAGCTGGCGAAGAACCTGTTCCTCTCCGCCTCGAAGACGCCCTGGCGCAAGGCGCAGGAGGCCGTCATCACCCTCATGCTGGAAGCGGTGATGGACAAGCGGCGCATCCTCGAGATCTACCTCAACGTCGTCGAGTGGGGCAGCGGCGTCTTCGGCGCCGAGGCCGCCGCCCGCCACTACTATGGGGTTTCCGCCTCCCAGCTCTCCGCCGAGCAGGCAGCGCGTCTGGCGGTGCTGCTGCCCAATCCGCGCAAGTTCGGCCGCCTGCCGAACTCGCCCTATCTGGCTGCCCGCAGCCAGGTCGTTCTCGGCCGCATGAACGCGGCCGACATTCCCTAAGTTTTAATCGCCTCGCGCGGGCAAATTCCTTACAATCCCGCCTTTCCGGCACCGCACAAGCGGCGCGGCCCAGCGTGATGTAAGCCATGTCCGACATCGAGGATATCCGCCAGAGCGAAGACGTCCAGCAGGAACTGCGCGAAGTGCAGGAGCTGCTGGCGCGCCATCGCGTCGTGGAGGGCCTGGTGCACCGCCAGGAGATGCCGCGCCACGAGCTGGTCGAAAACATCGTGCACAAGCAGCACATCGCCGAGCTGCGCCGCAAGCTGGATGAGCTGCATCCGGCCGACATCGCCTACATCCTCGAGGCGCTGCCGCTCGACGAGCGCCTCTTCGTCTGGGACCTGGTCAAGGCCGACCGCGACGGCGAGATCCTGCTGGAAGTCTCCGACGCGGTGCGCGAGACCCTCATCGAGGCGATGGACTCTCACGAGCTGGTCGCCGCGACGGAACAGCTCGACACCGACGAGATCGCCGATCTGGCGCCGGACCTGCCCAGCGAGGTCATGCAGGACGTCTTCCGCGCCCTCTCGGTGGAGGAGCGCGAGCAGCTGCGCGCGGCGATGTCCTACGACGAGGATTCGGTCGGGGCCCTGATGGACTTCGAGGCGGTGACGGTGCGCGAGGACGTCACCCTCGAGGCGGTGCTGCGCTACCTGCGCCGCTTCGACGAGCTGCCGGATCATACCGACCAGCTCTTCGTGGTCGACCGCGAAGAGCACCTGCAGGGCGTGCTGCCCCTCAACCTGCTGCTGGTCACCGACCCGGACGAAATGGTGTCGAACATCATGGTGGCCGAGCCGCTCACCCTGGAGCCGGACGACAAGGCGCAGACGGCGGCGCAGGCCTTCGAGCGCTACGACCTGGTCTCGGCGCCGGTGGTGGACAAGGACCACAAGCTGGTCGGCCGGGTGACGGTGAACGCGGTGGTGGACTACATCCGCGAATCGACGGAGACGGAACAGCTCTCCCGCGCCGGTCTGCGCGAGGGCGAGGACATCTTCGCCTCGGTGTGGGACTCGGTGAAGAACCGCTGGTCCTGGCTGGCGATCAACCTGATCACCGCCTTCGTCGCATCGCGCGTGATCGGCGCCTTCGAGGGTTCGATCGAGAAGCTGGTCGCCCTCGCCGCACTGATGCCGATCGTCGCCGGCATCGGCGGCAACTCCGGCAACCAGACCATCACCATGATCGTGCGCGCCATGGCGCTGGGCCAGGTGCAGCAGGAGAGCGCCCGCGTGCTGCTGCGCAAGGAGATCGGCGTGGCGATGGTGAACGGCCTGATCTGGGGCAGCCTGCTCGGCTTCGTCGCCTGGTGGCTCTACCGCAGCGTGCCGCTCGGCCTGGTGATGACGGCGGCGATGATGCTGAACCTGATGGTGGCGGCGGTGGTCGGCGTGGCCGTGCCGCTGCTGCGCCAGCGCCTGGGCTACGACCCGGCCATCGGTTCCAGCGTGATGATCACCGCCGTGACGGATAGCGGTGGTTTCTTCATCTTCCTTGGGCTCGCTACCCTGTTTCTTCTGTAACTCGTTTATTTTTGGCTCCGGCCGCGGCTACGCCGCTTAACCGGCTGCGCCGGTTAGCCTTTGCCGCAACAAGCCGCGTTGCGGCGTGTTGTCTTGGCCTTGCCACCCTCTTCCTGCTGTGAAGGATGGGCGAGGGTATCGGCCGCATTCGCCATGGCTTCGGTGAACGTGCGGGCGGCGAGGAACTGCGATTTCAGCGCCAGGTCGAACAGGCCGACGCGGTCGTCGATGAACTCTTCCGTATAGCTCACCGGATCGCCCGGCGGCACGCGCAGATGCGCTTCCACCTCGGCCGCGTCGAGCACGATCTCCATGCCGGCCTTGCGGGCGATGTGCATCATCGCCGCGTTCTCCTTCAGGCAATGCACGAACAGCGTGGTGATGCGGTGGTTGCGCGAATACTCGTAGGCGCGCCGGTACAGCGCCGTGCCGATGCCCTCGCCGCGATGGCCGGGGACGACGCTGACGCCGAATTCCGCGATCTCGCCGCGCAGGCCGAGATGCGCCACGCCGGCCAGTTCGAGCTTGTCGTCGAAGACGCCGAACACCGCGTCGCGCCCGAAATCGATCGAGTCGACATACTTCATCAGCGCGACCTCGCTGATGACGTGTTCGAAGCGCAGCCGCAGGTCCGCGGCGTCGAGGGCGAGGAAGTGGCGGCGCAAGGCCTCGCGGTTGGTCTCGGAAAGCTGCAGGACGGGGACGGTCTTCATGGGGAGGATTCTCACGCGTACTATGTGGGGCACGCCTTGGCGTGAATCAAGCCTACTCTCGCCCGTTTCGGCATTGCAACCTAGAAATTTGAGAAGACTTCCCCGGCGGCGGCGCAGGTGGCGGCCAGGTCGGCATCCGAATGCGCTGCCGAGACGAAGCCGGCCTCGAAGGCCGAGGGGGCGAAGTACACGCCCTTCTCCAGCATGGCGTGGAAGAAGCGGTTGAAGGCCTCCTTGTCGCATTCCATCACCTCGGCGTAGCTCGTCGGCGGCGCGGCGCGGAAATACAGGCCGAACATGCCGCCGACGGCCTGGGCACTGAAGGTCACGCCGCGCTGCTTCGCCTCCGCCTGCAGCCCGTCCATCAGGCGCTGCGTCTTGGCGGCAAGCTGCTCGTAGAAGCCGGGTTGCGAGACGAGCTTGAGGGTGGCGAGGCCGGCCGCCACCGCCACCGGGCTGCCGGACAGGGTGCCGGCCTGGTACACCGGCCCGAGCGGGGCGATCTTTTCCATGATGTCGCGCCGGCCGCCGAAGGCGCCCACCGGCATGCCGCCGCCGATGACCTTGCCCAGGGTGGTGAGGTCGGGCCGGATGCCGTAGTGGCCCTGCGCGCCGGTGAGGCCGACGCGGAAGCCGGTCATCACCTCGTCGAAGATCAGCACCGCGCCGTGCTGCGTGCACAGCCGGCGCATGGCCTGGAGGAATTCCGGCTTCGGCGCGATGAGGTTCATGTTGCCGACCACCGGCTCGACGATGACCGCGGCGATCCGGTCGCCGGCCTTGGCGAAGGTGTCCTCGAGTTGCTGGACGTCGTTGTAGTCGAGTACCAGGGTGTGTTTGGCGAAATCCGCCGGCACGCCGCCCGAGGAAGGATTGCCGAAGGTGAGCGCGCCCGAGCCGGCCTTGACCAGCAGGCTGTCGGCGTGGCCGTGGTAGCAGCCCTCGAACTTGACGATGGCGTCGCGGCCGGTGAAGCCGCGCGCGAGGCGGATGGCGCTCATCGTCGCCTCGGTGCCGGAGGAGACCAGACGCACCATCTCCAGACCGGGCAGCAGTTGCGTCAGCAGCTCGGCCATCTCGACCTCGGCTTCCGTCGGCGCGCCGAAAGTCAGTCCCCGCGACACGGCGTCGTGCACGGCCTTGAGCACATCGGGGTGGGCGTGGCCCAGCACCAGCGGCCCCCAGGAGCCGACGTAGTCGATGAAGCGCTTGCCGTCGGCGTCCCATACGTAGGGCCCTTCGCCGCGCGTGAAGAAGCGCGGCGTGCCGCCGACCGAGCGGAAGGCGCGCACCGGCGAATTGACGCCGCCGGGGATGGTTTTCTGGGCGCGGGCGAAAAGCTGTTCGTTCTTGCTGGGCATACGGCAGGCTCCGGGTGTTTCGGGATATCGGAATAAGGCAATTATCCCCGATTCTCTCCGTTGCCGCCTTCGCCAGAGGGGCCGCCGAGGAGTAAATATTGAGACAAATCAATCCATCGGGTGTGGATGCAGTAATATAACCATGTCGGCGACCCCAGAATCCGGTCGTAAAACGGTGAGGATTTTTCTGGGGTCGCAATGAACGTAAGTGAAAGGCGGCGTGGCAAGGCCTTGCCGAAGGCCGCCAAGGGACATATGCCGATGGTGGTCGGCATCGGCGCATCGGCCGGCGGCTTGCAGGCGCTCGAGGCGTTTTTCGATGCGATGCCGGTCGGCACCGGCATCGCCTTCGTGCTGATCCAGCATCTGTCACCGGACTTCAAGAGTCTGATGAACGACCTGCTGGCGCGCCACACCCCCCTGAAGATCGAGCATGTCCGCGACGGCGCGCGAGTCGAGCCGGATCGCGTCTATCTGAACCAGCCCAAATCCAGAATCACGGTGAAGGCCGGCTCATTCCGGGTCGAGCCGGCGAGCGGCGCCGACCTGCCGGCGATGCCGATCGACATCTTTTTCTCTTCCCTGGCGAAGGAGGCGCCGAACCGCTGCGTCGGCGTGATTCTTTCCGGCACGGGATCCGACGGTTCGCGCGGCATCCGCGACATTGCCCGTGCCGGCGGCCTCGTCCTGGTGCAGGACACGGTCAGCGCCCAATTCGACGGCATGCCGAAGAGCGCGGCGGATACGGGAATCGCGGATTTTGTCGGCGCTCCCGAAGAGATGCCGAAGGCCATCCTCAGCTGGCTGGCCGATCCTGAGAGCCTGGCCCGTTTTTCTTTGCTGCAGCTGGACGGTGCAATCCCGCTGGCCACGGCCGGGGATGAAAAAACGCCCATGCAGCGGATCTTCGGTTTCCTGCGGCGCGACTTCGGCATCGACTTTGCGCAGTACAAGCCGACCACGGTCGGGCGCCGCATCGAGCGGCGCATGGCGTTGTGCCGCTGCCCTGGCATCAAGGAATACGCCGACCTGCTGGAGCAGGATGCGGAGGAAATCGATGCGTTGTACCGCGACCTGCTGATCGGAGTGACGCGCTTCTTCCGCGACAGCCGCGCCTTCACCAAGCTGGGCAAGCAGGTGCTGCCGAAATTGTTCGAACGCGCCAAGGACAGTCCCCAGGTGCGCGCCTGGGTCGCAGGTTGCGCGACCGGAGAAGAAGCGTATTCGGTCGCCATTCTGCTCAAGGAGTCGGCGGAGCGGGTCGGCTACAAGGGAAAGCTCAACGTCTTCGCCACCGATGTGCACCGGCGCTCGCTGGATTTCGCCTCGCTCGGCCGTTATGACGCCAAGCACATCGCCGGGGTGCCCAGCGAATATCTGTCGCGCTACTTCCTGAAGGACGACGATGGCGCCTATCGCATCACCCCGGAACTGCGCAAGATCGTCATTTTCGCCGCCCACAACGCCTTGTCCGACCCGCCGTTCACGAACATCGACCTGATCACCTGCCGCAACATGCTGATCTACCTGGAGCCGGCGGCACAGGAGCGGGTAATCGCCCTGTTCCACTTTGCGCTGCGACCGCAGGGAATCCTGTTCCTCGGCTCCAGCGAAGGCACCGGCATTCTCTCCGGAGAATTCGAGGTGGTCGACGCGCAGGCCAAGCTCTACAGCCGGATCGGCGAGGGCAAGCTGCCGATGTTCACCCGCCGCGGCGAGCAGGGTGCGGATGCGCACTGGCAGGCCGTGACGCCGCTCCGGGCGGGTTCGAAGCTGACGCTGGATCGCGTTCTGGTCGAGGACTACGATGCCTTGCTGGGACGCTATCTGGCGCCGGGCCTGCTGGTCGATGAGAACAGCCAGATATTGCACTATTTCGGCGATGCTGCCCGCTACCTGAAGGGGCCGGCCGGGCGGAGCTCCGCCGATCTCTTCGCCGCCATCGATGGCGACCTGCGCCTGGCGGTGAGCACCAGCCTGCTGCGCGCGCAAAAGCAGGATGGGCCGGTCGTGACGTCCGGGGTGGCGGTGACGGTCGGCGGCGAGGCGAAGACCCTGATCGTGACGGCGGAGCGAATTGCCCACGAGAAGGCGCGCATCAACCATTTCTTCATCGGATTTCGCGAGGCGCAGGAAGCCCCGGACCCCGTGCCGGCCGCGGACTGGCGCTCATCCGCGGCCGGAGAAAGCGTCTTCGAGCTGACCGACGAATCGCGGCGGCGGATTGCGGATCTGGAGTACGAACTCCAGCTGACCAAGAGCGACCTCCAGGCGACGATCCAGGAGCTGCAGACGAGCAACGAGGAACTGCAGGCCACCAACGAAGAAATGCTGGCGTCCAACGAGGAGTTGCAGAGCACCAACGAGGAACTGCACTCGGTCAACGAGGAGCTGTACTCGGTCAACGCCGAGTACGAGCGCAAGAACGATGAGCTGCGCCAGCTCAACCAGGACCACGAAAACCTGCTCGGCAACCTGCAGACCGGTATCGTCTTCCTCGATGAGAACCTGCGCATCCGCAAGTTCAACACGGCCATCGCCGATTTCTTCCACCTGATGCAGCAGGACGTCGGGCGTCCGATCGAGCATATTGCCTATCATCTGGGCGACCAGGAAACCATGCTTGCGGATGTCCGGCGCGTCATGGCGAGCGGCCTTCCCGCCGAAGGCGAAGTACAGACCCGCTCCGGGCGCTGGTTCCTCAAGCGCGCGCTGCCGTTCGTGAACGATGGTTCGAAGATTGCCGGCGTGGTGCTGACCTTCACCGACATTACCCTGCTCAAGCAGGTGCTGGAAAGCGAGGAGCGCTTCCGGACGATGGTCGAGAATCTGCCGACCGGCGCCGCCCTGATCCAGGGCGGTGAAATCACCATCAACCGGGCAGCGGAGGTCATGACGGGCTATTCCCGGAACGAGATGCACACCCCTGACGATTGGCGCAGCCGCTTCCTCCCTGAAGGCAGGCTGGACGGTCAAAACCAATTCGTGCAGGGGGACGGTGACGACGAGGGGGCGTTGTTGCGCGAGATGCGCGTGAAGCGTAAGGACGGCTCGACGATCCATGTGGAAGTCAGCATGTATCACTTCAGCCAGGGGGAGGTATGGCTGCTCTACGACCTGGGTGCGCGCAAGCGGGCTGAAGAGGAGTCGCGTCGTCTGGCGGCCTCGCTGGAGGAGCGTGTCCATGCGCGGACGGCGGAGCTGGAGCAATCGAACCGGGAGCTCGAGGCCTTCAGTTATTCGGTCTCCCACGACCTGCGCACGCCGCTGCGCGCCATAGACGGCTTCAGCCACGCGTTACTGGATGAGTATGGGGCGCAATTGGACGAGAGGGGACATGCCTATCTGAATCGCGTTCGCCAGGCGACGCAGCGCATGGGCGACCTCATCGACGATCTGCTCGAGCTGGCGCGGGTCTCCCGCTGGGTGCTCCAGCGTCAGCCGGTGGACCTGTGCGAGCAGGCAGGCGAAATCGTCCAGGCGCTGCAGGCGGCCGACCCCGGGCGGCAGCTGGAATTCATCTGCGCGGGCACCGAGCCCCTGATCGCGCATGCCGATCCCGGCCTGACGCGCGTCGTGCTGGAGAACCTCATGCGCAACGCCTGGAAGTTCACGCGCACACGGCAGTTTGCGCGAATCGAATTCGGTCGCACTGTCGTGGATGGCGAAACGGTCTATTTTTTCAGGGACAACGGCGTTGGCTTCGACATGGCGTTTGCCGCCAAGCTGTTCGGCAATTTCCAGCGGCTGCATTCCGGCAGCGAGTTCGAGGGCGAGGGAATCGGCCTGGCCATTGTTAACCGCATACTGCGCAAGCATGGCGGCCGCATCTGGGCCGAAGGCCGGCCCCAGGAGGGGGCGACGTTTTACTTCACGCTGGGCGAACGCGGGGCGTGAGCGGCATCTGCCAGATTTTCGCGTAGGCGGCTGCCCTGGCGGCGATGTCCGGTGCCTCGAAAAGGTCGCTGATGACGGCCAGCAGGTCGGCGCCGGCGGCGATCAGTTGCGGGGCGTTCTGCAGGGTGATGCCGCCGATGGCGCAGACCGGCAGCCCCAGTTCGTTGCGGGCCTCGGCAAGCAAAGTCAGCGGCGCGCGCACGGCGGCTGGCTTGGTCGGCGAGGCGAAGAAGCTGCCGAAGGCGATGTAGTCGGCGCCGATGCGCCCGGCTTCCCGCGCCCGTTCCATCTCGTCGTAGCAGGAGATGCCGAGCAGTTTCCCCGGTCCCAGGGCAGCGCGGGCGGCGGCCAGGTCGCCGTCCTCGCGGCCGAGGTGGGCGCCGTCGGCGCCGATGTCCTGGGCCAATGCCAGATCGTCGTTGATGACGAGCGGCACCCCGTGCCGGCGGCACAGCCCGAGCAGGGCCTGCGCCTGCTCGCGCCGAAGGGCGGCGCCGGCCGGCTTGTTACGGTATTGCACCAGGCAGACGCCGCCGAGCACGGCCTGCTCGGCGCGGCGCAGCAGGTCGGCGGTATCGGCCAGGTCCGGGGTGACGGCGTACAGACCCTTAAGCTTCATCCTCGGGCCCGGATTCGCGTGCCCAGAAGAATCGATCGGGCAGATACTGGCCCATGCCGGGCCGGAAACCGTTGGCGAGCGCCTGCCAGGTGTAGTCCTGGGCGTCGCGCACGGCCTCGGCGATGTCCAGGCCGTTGGCCAGGTTGGCGGCGATGGCCGAGGCCAGGGTGCAACCCGAGCCGTGGTAACTGCCGGGCAGGCGTTCCCAGGCATCGGCGCGGATCAGGCCGTTCTCTCCGTAGAGGGAATTGACGACCTGGGCGCTGTGCTCGTGGGTGCCGGTGATCAGAACGAACTCGGCGCCGGCGCCCACCAGTCGCCGGGCGCACTCGTCGAGACCGGGATCATCCTCGTCGTTGCTCTCGTCGAGAGCCAGCCGGCGTGCTTCCAGGCTGTTCGGCGTCAGCAGGGTGGTCTGCGGCAGCAGCAGTTCGCGCAGGGCGAGGATCATGTCTTCGCTGGCCAGCTCGTCGCCGCGGCCGGACGCCAGCACCGGATCGAGGACAAGCGGGATGTCGGGGTAGTCGGAGATGATCTCGGCGATGGCGGCGATGTTCTCGACACTGCCCAGCATGCCGACCTTGAAGGCCGAAACGGACATGTCTTCGAGCAGTGCGCGCGCCTGGTCGGCCACCCAGTCGGCATCGATGGCCAGCGCATCCTCGACGCCGGCCGAGTCCTGCACCGTCAGCGCAGTGAGCACCGAGAGGGGATGGCAACCCATGCTGGAGAGCGTCATGATGTCGGCCTGCAGGCCGGCGCCGCCGGAAGGATCGGAAGCGGCGAACACCATCACAATGGGTGGCAGCAGGTCCTGGGGCATGGGCGGGGTGTCGGCTGGTGTGGCCGGAAGCGAATGGGGTAGACTGGCCCGATTCTAACCGAGAATGTTAATGACGACCCCTGCTCCCTATCGCACCTGGATGTGCCTGGTCTGTGGCTTCGTCTACGATGAGGCTGCCGGCTTGCCGGAAGAGGGCATTCCGCCCGGCACCCGCTGGGAAGACGTGCCGCCGAACTGGGCCTGCCCGGAATGCGGGGCGCGCAAGGAAGATTTCGAGCTGGTTGAAATCTGAGCCAGTGTGTCAAAGTTGGCGGGGAAATGGCTGTTTTTTAGGTTATAGTTATGGCGCCCGGCCGCGAAGTCATATATCAAGTCATATATCCGAAGCGATATTCAGCGGCCTGCTAGAGGAGGGGACGGAGAAGCGTGGGGGAAGCTGCCAATCTCAACGGCGTCAAGGTGATGGTGATCGACGACAGCAACACCATCCGCCGCAGTGCCGAAATTTTCCTGGTGCAGGCCGGCTGCCAAGTCGTCTTGGCGGAGGACGGTTTCGATGCGCTGGCGAAAATAGCCGACCACCACCCCGATATCGTCTTTTGCGACATCATGATGCCGCGTCTCGACGGTTACCAGACCTGCGCCCTGATCAAGAAGAATCCGCGCTTCGGCGTGACGCCGGTCATCATGCTGTCGTCAAAGGATGGCCTGTTCGACCGGGCGCGCGGTCGCATGGTCGGTTCCGACGAGTACCTGACAAAACCCTTCACCAAGGATAGCCTGCTCAAGGCCGTCGCTGCGCATTTGCCGCAGCGTGTTTCCTAGTTTGCATTCGTAGCGAGGTAAGACTATGTCCATCAAGAAAATTCTCATCGTCGACGACTCCCCCACCGAGCGCCATGCGCTGAGCGAGCTGCTCGCGAAGAACGGCTACAACGTGGTCACCGCCGAGAGCGGCGAGGAGGCCATCGCCAAGTCGAAGTCCGAGATGCCCGATCTCATCCTCATGGACGTCGTCATGCCCGGCATGAACGGCTACCAGGCCACGCGCACCATCACGCGCGAGGAAGAGACCAAGCACATCCCCGTCGTCATGTGCACCAGCAAGGGGCAGGAGACCGACAAGATCTGGGGCATGCGCCAGGGCGCCAACGACTACCTGGTCAAGCCGATCGATCCGAAAGTGCTGCTGGAGAAGATCGCCGCGCTGGGCTGAGGCGACCACAGCCGATGGCCAAGAAGAAACTCAGCCTGAGGGAGTTTCAGGAAAGCCTGGTCCAGCGGCTGACCAGCGCCCGCGCCGGCCAGACGTCGCGAGCCCTGCTGGGCGTGCTGGCCGGCCGGGACTACTGGCTGCTCGACCTGGCCGATTCCGGCGAGATCGTGCCACTGCCGCCCCTGACCAGCGTGCCGCTCACCCAGCCCTGGTTCTGCGGCATCGCCAACATTCGCGGCACGTTGTACAGCGTGGTCGATTTCTCGGCTTTCCAGGGTGGCGAGATCACCCCGCAGAATGCCGACAGCCGCCTGCTGATCGTCGGTGGACGATTCGGCATCAATAGCGCGCTGCTGGTCAATCGCACGCTGGGTTTGCGCAACATCGAACAGATGGAACCGCGTGCGGTCGATGCCGATCCGCGGCCGTGGGTCGGCGAGCAGTATGCCGACCCGCAGGGCAATGTTTGGAAGCGGCTGAACCTGAGGAACCTGCTCGGACAGCCGGAGTTCCTTGAAATCGGACTGTCGTGAAAAGGGAAGTCACCCGCAACAACTAGAAGCTGAACATCGGAGACATCGGCATGGCATTCAATATCAAGCTCCCCGGAATGGGCAGTAGCGAGACTCCCTCGGAAACCTCGCAGAGCACGATCATGGACAACCTGCAGCAGGCCGCCGTGCGGGGCGGACGCTTCAAGCTGCCCGGGATAGGCGACAAGCCGGTCGGCACCCAGCTTCAATTGCTGGGCGGTATGTTCGTGTTCTTCATGTTCATCGTGGCCGTGGCGGCCTGGATGGACAGTCGCGTTGCCACGCATGGCGCAGCCTATACGTCTGCGGCCGGGCAAATGCGCATGCTCTCGCAGGCCATCGCCAAGTCCGCCCAGCTGGCCCTGCAGGGCAATGCGGCGGCGTTCGCCGAACTGAAGGAGGGCCGCAGCAACTTCGCCATCCTCCTTGAGCGCGTCACGCAAGGCGGCACGATCGACGAGATCAACGTGCCCCCCAGCCCGGATACCACGCAGCCCGCCCTGCATGCCCTGACAGAGGAGTGGGAGAAGACCAACCAGAACTCCGCCCAGGTGCTGGAGCAGGAGAAGAACCTGCAGCAACTCGGCAAATCGGTGTCGACCATCAATGCGAAGAATCCCCAGCTGCTGGAGCTGGCCGAGCAGGTGGCGGCCCTCAAGCTGCAGACGGGAGCATCGGCGCGAGAGATCGCTGCCGCCAACCAGCTGGTGATGTTGACCCAGCGCCTGGCAAAAAACGCCAACGCCCTGCTGGTCGCCGACGCCATCGACCCGGAAGTGGCCTTCCTGCTGGGCAAGGACACGAACACCTTCCGTGACGTGCTGGGTGCCCTGAGCAAGGGATCCGAGGCGATGCGCATCAATCCTGCCGCCGACGCCGAGACCAAGGAAAAACTGACCGAGCTCGATAGCGCCTTCAAGGAATACCAGGAGGCCGTGGCCGGCATTCTCGGCAACATGCAGCGCCTCGTCCAGGCCAAGCAGGCGGGCAGCCGGATTTTCCGCGACAGCGTTCCCTTGCTCAAGGCGACCACCGACCTGTCCAACGCCTACGCTGCGGAAATCGCCGGCCGGGCGACGAATACCTGGGTCATCTCCATTTTCGCCCTGATGGCCGTCATTACCCTGGCCCTGATGGCCAAGGTGTTCAACGACGACTCGGCCATGCGCCGGGAACAGGCCGAACGCCAGCGCCATGAGGCGGAAGCCTCGAAGAACGCCAGCCAGGAAGCCATTCTGCGGCTGATGAACGAGATGGGCGACCTGGCCGACGGCGACCTGACGGTGCGCGCCACGGTGACGGAGGACATCACGGGCGCCATTGCCGACTCGGTGAACTACACGATTGAGGAACTCGGCGTGCTGGTGCGGCGAATCAACGATGCCGCCGGCCGCGTGGCCGCCGCCTCCGAGGCCGCCCAGAAAACTTCCAACGAACTGCTGGTCGCCACCGAGCGCCAGTCGCGCGAGATCAAGCAGGCCGGCGACAACGTCCTCGACATGGCGAAATCGATGAACCAGGTGTCGAGCGAGGCCATGGAATCCGCCCAGGTGGCGCGCCACTCCCTGGACGCCGCGCAAAAAGGCGCCGAGGCGGTGGAGAACTCCATCAAGGGCATGAACGAAATTCGCGACCAGATCCAGGAAACCTCGAAGCGGATCAAGCGCCTCGGCGAATCCTCGCAGGAGATCGGCGAGATCGTGGAGCTGATTTCCGACATTACCGAGCAGACGAACGTGCTGGCGCTGAATGCCGCCATCCAGGCGGCTTCCGCCGGCGAAGCGGGCCGCGGCTTCACGGTGGTTGCGGAAGAAGTGCAGCGCCTCGCCGAACGCTCCGGCGAGGCGACGAAGCAGATCGCCGCGATCGTGAAGACGATTCAGACCGACACGCAGGACGCCGTATCCGCCATGGAGAACTCGACGCGGGGCGTGGTCGAAGGGGCCAAGCTGTCCGACGCCGCCGGTCAGGCGCTGCAGGAAATCTCCTCAGTGTCGACCAACCTGGCCTCCCTGATCGAATCGATTTCCTCCGCCACCCAGCAGCAGGCCGAGAACGCGACGCGCGTGGCGCAAAACATGCAGGGCATCCTGAAGGTGACGGAGCAGACAACCGTTGGCACCAAGCAGACCGCGGTTTCGATCGGCCAGCTCGCCGAGCTGGCGGTCGAACTGAAGGGCTCGGTGTCGGGCTTCAAGGTCTAAGGCGGGCGAAGCGCGGGCGACACGATGGCTGCCACCTCCGATCTCGATCTCGGTCCGCTCTCCTGGGTCAAGGGCGAGATCGACCTCGCCCTCGGGCGTGCCCATGAGGCGCTCGGCAAGTTTGCCGAGAACCCGGGCGATTCCGCCCAACTCAAGTTCGCCCGCACCCACCTGCACCAGGCCCATGGCGCGCTTTCGATTGTCGGCCTGGATGGCGTAACGCAGTTCTCCGAGACGATCGAGCAGTTGCTGTCCGATATCGAGGGCGGGAAGGTGGCCGCCACTCCTGCTGCCGGCGAGCTGGGGCAAAGGGCGATCACGGCGATCCGCCATTATCTCGACGAGGTAGCGAGCGGGATGCCGAACCAGCCGCTCAAGCTGCTTGCGACCTATCGCGATCTGCTGGCCGCCCGAGGGGTCGAACGTGTCGCATCGAGCGACCTGTTCTTCCCGGATCTTTCCCTGCGCCCGCCCAAGAGAACCGACGATTCGTCCCAACTGCCCGCCGGAGAGGTGGCCAAGCGGCTGAAGACGGAGCGGGCGCGATTCGAACGCGGTTTCCTGCGCTGGCTGCGCAATGCCGACGACGTCGGCGGCGTTGCCGAAATGCGCGAGGCCGTGTCCGCCATCGAGGCCACCCAGGCCCTTCCCGCCGCACGCGCCTTCTGGTGGGTCACGATCGCGCTGCTCGACGCCCTGGCGGCACGCCAGGTGCCCGTCGACTTCCAGGTCAAGAAGCTCTGTGCCCGGATCGACCTGCAGATGCGCCGATTGCTGGAGGGCTCCAAGACGGTGGCCGAACGCCTGATGCGTGACGCCCTGTACTTTGTCGCCGTCGCCAAGGGGGGCGGTGCGCAGGTGCAGCAGGTCAAGGAGGTCTACCGTCTCGATACACTGGTGCCGGCTTCCACGGCGGATATCGAGCCGCTCAAGCCGGTGCTCCTGGCCATGCGCGACACCTTGGCTGCGGCAAAGGAAGCCTGGAACAAATTCTGCGCCGGTGCGGCCGTCTCCTTGCCGCAGTTCCACGACAACGCCGTCACATTGGCCAGCAAGGGCGGCGGACTGATCAACGACCACCTGGCACGTCTGGTGGCCGGCATTGCCGGCGCCGCCCAGTGGCTGCGCAAGGACCCGCTCAAGCAGAGCGATGCGACGGCGATGGAAATCGCCACGGCCCTGCTGCTTGCGGAAAACGCCCTGGAGAACTACGAACAGCTGGGCGCGGATTTTTCGCAGCAGGTGGATGTTGTCATCGGGCGCCTCGCCGCCCTGATGCGCGGCGAGGCGCTGGCTGACCTGTCGGCGCCGCTCCTCGACGAGATGTCGCGGCGCGCCCAGGAGCGGCTCATGATGAGCCAGGTGGCGCGGGAGATTCTCACCAACCTGGCCCAGATCGAGCAGGCCCTCGACGCCTTCTTCCGCGACACGAGCCGCCGCGAAGAGTTGTCGGCATTGAACGGCCCTCTCAAGCAGATCGAGGGAGCGCTGGTCATTATGGGCCAGGACAAGGCGGTCGCCCTCCTGCGCGACTGCGAAGCCCGCATCAAGGCCTTTGCCGACCCTGACGCCCTGCCCCAGCAGCAGGAATTCGAGGAGGTGGCACACAGCCTGTCCGGGCTCGGCTTCTTCGTAGAGGCCCTGCAGCACGGCCCTGCCGACTTGGATGAAATTCTCAGGCCGGTGCAGCCCAGGGCGCAGCCGACTGAAGAAGATATGGCGGAAACCGCAGCCCCCTCGGTCGAGGACGAACTGGAGGAGCAGAAGCGCGAGGCGCAAGTTCTCGCCGAGACGCTGCGCGGGAAGCCGCAGGACGAAGGCGTGCGCGCGGAGCTCAAGCAGCATCTTGAGACCATTCGCCAGGACGCCAGTCTGGTGGCGGATGTCAAGCTGGAAGAAGAGGCCAAGGCGGCATTGGCAGCCCTGGCCAAGGGCCCTGTCGAGTCTGCAACAGGGCATGTCGAGGAGGCCATGGCGCGCGTGGCACCGACGGCGCCGATGGAGATGGCAGCCCCCTCGGCTGAAACCCTGAGGTTGGCGGAGGCGCCAAGCGAGGATATAGACGCCGAGCTGCTGGCCATCTTCCTGGAGGAAGCGCACGAGGTGCTGGGCACCATCGGCGAGCATCTCGAACTCTCCCGCGGCGAACCGCACAACCACGAATACCTGACGACCATCCGTCGCGGCTTTCATACCCTGAAAGGCAGCGGCCGCATGGTCGGATTGACCGACCTTGGCGAAACCGCCTGGGCGATCGAGCAGGTGATGAACAAATGGCTGCAATCGGAACAGGACGCCACGCCTTCCTTGTACCGCCTGATCGAGGAATCGCATGCCCTGTTTGCCGATTGGGTTGCCCAGCTGGAGGCGGGCGGCGGCACGCACAAGGACGCTGCCGGCCTGGTAGCGCTGGCTGAACGGGTCAAGTCGGGCGAAGACATCACGGGTGAAGTACCGGCCGAACCGGTGTTGTCGACCGAAGCGCCGGCCGCCGAACCGGAGAGCGCCGAACTGCCGGCAGAGGCCGCGCCCGAAAGAGAAGAGGAGATCACGCTCGGCTTGCCGGAGGAGGTCGGGGCGCCGTCGCTGCTCGAGGAAGTCATCGAAATACCCCCGTCCGACGACACCGTCGCCTTGGGTGATCTGGTCGTTTCCCGTTCGCTCTACGACATGTACGTCGGCGAGGCGCGCGGCCACCTGGCGGTACTGCGCCTGGATTTGAATGCGCTCAAGCTGACGCCGCAGGTGCCGCCGGATGAAATGGTGCGCGCGGCGCATACGCTGGCCGGCATATCCGGCACGGTGGGCATCGATCCGGTGAGCCGTCTGGCCTTGTCGCTTGAACATGCCTTGTTGCGCCTGGCGCGCAGCAGCCAAACCTGCAATAGCGGACAGATCGGTCTGCTCGGCACGGCCATTTCCACCCTCGATGCCATGATTGCCTCGGTTGCCGAGCAGTGTGTGCCGCACGGGGCGGATGGGCTGGCCGCGGAACTGGATGAAGTGGCAATGGCCACGCAGCCGGCGGCAGTCGAGCTGAGCGTGGTGCCCGCCTTCGAGCCGGAGCCTGCCGTGGCGGCGGAAGAGATCGTCCTCGAAATTCCCGTCGTGGAACCTGAAGCCGCTGAGGAGGTGGTTTCCGAGGCGCCTGCCGAACCGGTGCTGATCGAAGAGCCGCCCCCGGCCGCGCCCGCGCCGACCGTTGAGAAAGCCGTGCCCCTGTTCCCGGAAGCCCCGCCTGTCGTCGAGGAGCAGGCGCCGCCGTCCGCCGCGCCAGTCGCGGCAGAGGTCACCGAAACTGCCGAGGCCGTTGCCGAACGGCGCAAGCTGCGACTGCAGGACGACCTCGACGAACAACTGCTGCCGATATTCCTGGAAGAGGCAGTAGACCTCGTTCGCGAGATCGGCGTCGAATTGCGCAACTGGCATGCCAATCCGCAGGATCTGGAAGTGGCCGGCTCGATGGCGCGGCTGCTGCACACGCTGAAGGGCAGCGCCCGCATGGCCGGCGCCATGGGCATGGGCGAACTGGTGCACAGCATGGAGACGCGCTTGGAGAACGCCCTGGCAGCCCAAGCTATAACGCCGCAATTCCTGGAGGAATTCGACACCTCTTTCGACCGAGCCAACTTCCTGCTGGACGTCCTGCAGAAACGGGCGGCAGGCGTTGTCGAGGAAGAAGCCGAGCCGCAGGCCGCCCCCGCGGCAGGCGGTGCGTTGCAGCCGGAACGCGCCACGGCCGAGGAGATCGAGACCGAAGTCGCCGCTGCACGCGCCATGCTGCGCGTGCGCGCCGACCTGATCGACCGGCTGGTTAACGAGGCCGGCGAGATGTCCATTGCCCGCTCCCGCATCGAGGGCGAGATGCGCGCCTTGCGCGGTTCGCTGCTCGACCTGACGGAGAACGTCATCCGCCTGCGCGGCCAGCTGCGCGAGATCGAGATTCAAGCCGAATCCCAGATGCAGTCGCGCATGGCCCAGGCCCACGAAGTGCATGTCGAGTTCGATCCCCTCGAGTTCGACCGTTTCACGCGCTTCCAGGAAATCACGCGCATGATGGCCGAGAGCGTGAACGACGTCACCACCGTGCAGCACGCGCTGCTGCGCAACCTTGACCACGCGGATGCCGCCATTGTCAGCCAGGCACGGCAGAACCGGGAACTGTCCCAGTCGTTGATGGGCGTGCGCATGGTGCCCTTCAATGCCGTCGCGGATCGCCTCTATCGCGTCGTTCGGCTGACGGCGAAGGAGTTGGGCAAGAAGGCCAACCTCGACATCCGCGGCGGTCAGGTCGAACTCGACCGCTCGGTGCTCGAGAAGATGACCGGGCCGATCGAGCATCTGCTGCGCAATGCCATTACCCATGGCCTTGAGGAGGGGGGGCAGCGACAAGCTGCCGGCAAGTCGGAAATCGGGGAAATCAGCCTGACCCTCTCCCAGGAGGGTAATGAAGTCGTAATCGAAATGGCCGATGACGGCGCCGGCCTGAATTTCGAGCGCATTCGCAGCAAGGCCGTCGAGCAGGGTTTGCTGGCGCCGGACCAGAACCCGGACGAAACCACACTGACGGACTTCATTTTCCACCCCGGATTTTCAACCGCCAAGGAACTGACCGAGATCGCTGGCCGCGGCGTCGGCATGGACGTGGTGAAAGCGGAAACTGCCCAGCTCGGCGGCCGCATCGAGGTCAGTTCGACGCCCGGCAAAGGGGCCCGCTTCCGCATTTACCTGCCGCTGACCCTGGCGGTGGCGCAGGCGCTGCTCGTGCGGGTGGGCGGACGCATGTATGCCATCCCGTCTGTCATGGTCGAACAGGTCATGGAACTCAGGGAGGAGGCGGTCGAGAAAATCCGTGCAGATGGCGCCGCCGAATGGCTGGGCAACCGTTATCCGTACCACTTCCTGCCGCGCCTGTTGGGCGATACCCACTCCATGCCGGAACAGCAGCGCCGCTATTCACTGCTGCTGCTGCGGGCCGGTACGCAGCGGGTGTCGGTTCAGGTCGACGAATTGCGCGGCAATCAGGAAGTGGTCATCAAGAACATCGGGCCGCAGCTGGCCCGGGTGATCGGCATTGCCGGCGCCACGGTGCTGGGGGGCGGCGAAGTGGTGCTGATCCTCAACCCGATTGCGCTCGCCAGCCGGGAGGTCAGGGCGTTGTCCGCACAAGCCGCGGCACCCGCCGCTCCCCAGCCGGAGGCACCCGCCGCCCCGCATTTGCCGACGGTGATGGTTGTGGACGACTCTCTCACGGTGCGCAAGATCGCCGGACGGCTCCTCTCGCGCGAGGGTTATCACGTGCTCACCGCCAAGGACGGGGTCGATGCCCTCGAGCAGCTGCTCGAGGTCGTGCCCGATGTCATGCTGGTGGACATCGAAATGCCGCGCATGGACGGCTTCGATCTGACGCGCAACGTACGGGCCGATGCGCGCCTGAGGGATATACCGATCATCATGATCACCTCCCGGACGGCAGACAAGCATCGCAACTACGCCAAGGAAATCGGTGTCAATCACTATCTCGGCAAGCCTTATCAGGAAGATGAGTTGCTTGGCCTGATCGCCGGTTACACCCGTCAGGCGACGGCGACCACCGCCGCCTGACGCACACCGGCCTTGGACGCCGGCGACGACGCGGATTACAATGCCGACGTGGTCCAGCAAGACGTCAATCTCACGCACCATTTCCTGATCGCCATGCCCGCCATGGTCGATCCGAATTTTGCCCGCACCCTGACCTACATCTGCGAGCATAACGAGCAGGGCGCGCTCGGCATCGTCATCAATCGCCCGCTCGACATGACGCTGGAGATGCTGTTCGAGCGCATCGATATCCCCCTGGAGGCCAGACACTTCGCCGGCTTGCCGGTGATGTTCGGCGGACCCGTCCAGACCGACCGCGGCTTCGTGCTGCATCGACCTGTCGGCAAATGGCAGGCTACGCTGCCGGTCAATGACGAGCTGGGCCTGACCAGTTCACGGGACATCCTCCAGTCCGTCGGCAGCGCCGGCGAGCCTGAAGAGTTCATCGTTTCGCTCGGCTACGCCGGCTGGGCGGCCGGCCAGCTCGAATACGAACTGGCGCAAAACGCCTGGCTTACGGTGGCGGCTGACGCCCAGATCATCTTCGGCATGCCACCTGAAGAACGTCTGCCGGCTGCAATGCAGCTGCTCGGCTTCGATCTGGCCAACCTGTCCGACGTGGCTGGGCATGCTTGAAAGGGCGATGAGTCCGGCGGCATTCAGGAGTAGAATGCCGTTTTTGATGGTTTCCCCTCACCCTTCCCATCCCACCCGACCCGCCCAAGGCGGTACGGTTCTGGCATTCGATTTCGGCTTGAAACGCATCGGCGTCGCCATCGGCGAAACCCTGCTCGGGAGGGCCAACGCCCTGACCACCCTCGATGCCGAGACCAATGAGGCACGCTTCGCCGCGATAGGCAGGCTTATCGAGGAGTGGCAGCCGGCTCTGCTGGTGGTCGGCATTCCGTTTTCATTGGAAGGGGCCGAACACGAGATGACTGCGCGTTGCCGCCGCTTTGCCAACCAGTTGCATGGCCGCTTTGGCCTGCCTGTGGCGCTAGCCGACGAACGGCTCACCTCGGCGTCGGCGGACGCCGAGTTGCGCGAGGCCGGCCTTGACTGGAAGGCGCGCAAAGGCCGGGTTGACGCGGTGGCCGCCCAGCACATCCTTCAGGGTTATTTCGATGCAGTTGCCTGACGCCGAAGGACTTTGTGCGGCGCTTGCCGAACGCCTGCACCCGGGCCTGCACCCCGACACGGCCCTGGTCGGCATCCATACCGGCGGAGTCTGGGTGGCCGAGCGCCTGCATGCTGCCCTCGGCCTTAAAACGGCCCTCGGCCGCCTCGATGTCTCGTTCTATCGCGATGACTTCAGCCGCAGCGGGCTGCATCCCCAGCTCAAGTCCTCGGACATTCCCTTCGAGGTTGAAGAGCGGCCGATCGTCATCGTCGACGACGTGCTCTATACCGGCCGCACCATACGTGCTGCCATGAACGAGATATTCGACTATGGCCGCCCGGCACGGATCGACCTTGCGGTGCTGATCGACCGGGGCGGCCGCGAACTGCCGGTCTGCCCGCGCTGGACCGGGGAGACACTGCAGGTCGAGCCGGGCAAGAACCTCCAGCTGGAACGCGGAGAGGGGAACAGGCTGATCCTGAGGCTGATCGATGCGTAATCCTCAACTCACGAAAAACGGGGAGCTGCAGCACCTGCTGACCATCGATGGCCTGCCACGCGAGATCCTGACCGCCATCCTGGATACCGCCGCGCCCTTCACCGAAGTGGCCGAACGCGAGGTGAAGAAGCTGCCGCTCCTGCGCGGCAAGAGCGTGTTCAACCTGTTCTTCGAGAACTCGACGCGTACGCGCACCACATTCGAGATTGCCGCGAAGCGGCTGTCTGCGGATGTCATCAACCTCAACATCAACACCTCCTCGACCTCCAAGGGGGAGACCCTGCTCGACACGGTGGACAACCTCAGCGCCATGCAGGCCGACATGTTCGTCGTGCGCCATGCCTCGAGCGGCGCGCCTTTCATGATTGCCCAGCATCTGGCTGCGATGGGCCTCGAACACATTCATGTCATCAACGCCGGCGACGGGCGCCATGCGCATCCGACACAGGGCCTGCTCGACATGTACACCATCCGCCATTACAAAAGGGATTTCAGCGATCTCGTGGTGGCGATTGTCGGCGACGTGCTGCATTCGCGCGTGGCCCGTTCCCAGATCCATGCCCTGACTACGCTGGGCGTGCCGGAGGTCCGGGTGATCGGTCCGAAAACGCTCCTGCCAAGCGAAGTCGAGAAGCTCGGCGTACGGGTATTCCACGACATGCGTGAGGGGCTCAAGGACGTCGATGTGGTGATGATGCTGCGCCTGCAGAACGAGCGCATGAAGGGGGCGTTGCTCCCCAGCCCGCAGGAGTTCTTCAAGTCCTATGGCCTGACGGCGGAAAAGCTGCAATGCGCCCGGCCCGATGCCATCGTGATGCATCCGGGCCCGATGAACCGCGGCGTGGAGATCGATTCGGCGGTTGCCGACGGTCCGCATGCCGTCATCTTGCCGCAGGTTACATTCGGCATCGCGGTGCGCATGGCGGTGATGAGCATGCTGGCGGGAGCGTGAGCGGATGAAGATCCATATCAAGAACGGCCGCCTGATCGACCCGGCCGGCGGCATCGATGCGCAAAAGGATGTGTTCATCGCCGCCGGCAGGATTGTGGCGGTCGGTGCGGCGCCTGAAGGCTTTGCTGCCAACCGCATCATCGATGCGACGGGTCTGGTGGTCTGCCCCGGACTGGTCGACTTGTCGGCCCGTCTGCGCGAACCCGGCTTTGAATACAAGGCGACGTTGGAATCCGAAATGGCCGCTGCGGCGGGAGGCGGTGTCACCAGCCTGGCCTGCCCGCCCGACACCGACCCCCCTCTGGACGAGCCGGGCCTGGTCGAAATGCTCAAGCACCGCGCCCGGCACCCGGGTTTTGCACATGTCTATCCGGTCGGCGCCCTCACCATCGGATTGGCCGGCGCGCGGCTGACGGAAATGGCCGAACTGCACGAGGCCGGATGCATTGCCTTCGGCCAGGCACACACGCCGGTAGTGGATACCCAAGTGCTGCAGCGCGCCTTGCAATATGCAGCCACTTTCGACTTCCCCGTCTGGCTGCAGGCCCAGGATCCCTTTCTCGGCAAGGACGGCGTGGCACATGACGGCGAGGTGGCGACGCGCCTGGGCCTGCCCGGCATTCCGGCCAGCGCCGAGACCATCGCGATCGCCACCATCCTGCAATTGGCGCGGGATACCGGCGTGCGCATCCATATTACGCGCATCTCCAGCGCGGCGTCGCTTGAGATGATCATTGCGGCGCGCCTGAGCGGCATTGCCGCTACCTGCGACGTGTCGATCAACCATCTGCATTTGTCGGACGCCGATATCGCTTACTTCAATCCGCATGCGCACCTCGTGCCCCCGTTGCGTGCCGGCAGGGATCGCGAGGCATTGCGGCGCGGACTCGCCGAGGGCGCGATCAACGCTCTTTGCTCGGACCATACGCCGGTCGACGACGATGCGAAGCAGGTTCCCTTCGGCGAAGCCGAACCGGGCGCTACCGGCCTTGAACTGCTGTTGCCCCTGACCCTGAAATGGGCGGGGGAGATGCAACTGCCCTTGGGGACCGCCCTGGCGCGCATCACCTGCGATGCGGCGCGCGTGCTTGGCATCCCGGCCGGGACCCTAGCCGTGGGTGCGGCGGCCGACGTTTGCCTGTTCGATCCGCGCGGCAGCTTCGCGGTGACGCGTGAATCCCTCAAAAGCCAGGGCAAAAACACGCCCTTCCTTGGCTTGACATTGCCTGGCCGCGTACGCTGTACCTTGATCGACGGACACATTGCGTTCGAAGGCGGGCGCTAGCTCCCCGCCTGCGACAGAAACCTCGCAATCGCCTCGGCAGGGGCGCCATTGATCCGCAGCCGTTTTTCTCTCGAAGCCGCGCCGCCGATCAGTTCCACCTGTGCCTTTGGCACACCCAGCTGTTTTGCCAGAAATGCAATCAATGCCGTATTGGCCTTGCCGTCCACCGGGGGGGCGGCCAGTCGGATCTTCAGCGCTTCGCCATGCAAGCCGGCGATTTCGGTTTTCTTTGCGCCCGGCTGAATGTGCAGGCGAATGGTGAGGCAGCCGGCGGCATCCAGCTGCGCCCAGGCGGCTGTCATGCGATGAACGGAATCAGCAACACGCGCATCCAGGCGAGCAGCATCAGCACGATCTGCAGGGCCAGCAGGAGCACCAGCGGCGACAGATCCACCTGGGCGATCGGCGGGATCAGGCGCTGGAAAGGCCGCAGGAAGGGGCGCGCCAGGCTGTTGAACAGCGGCGCTATCGGCGCATGCGGGTTGACCCAGGACAGCACGGCGGAGATCAGGACGACGCCGATGAGGAGGTAGACCGAAAAACGCAGCAGTTCCACGACCGCGATGGCGAAAATGACGGGAACGGCAATGCCGGCATGGGCGCCGAAGGAAAAGCGCTTCAGCCAGAAGGCAATCGACAAGTAGCCGCTGTGCAGGACGAGTGCGCCGACCAGGCTCGGCATGTCGAGCCCGAGCAGCCCTGGAATGATCCGCCGGGCGGGCCGCACCAGCCAGTCCGTAACCGTCACGACGAAGTGACCGAGCTGGTTGCGGAAGGAGACCCGCAGCCATTGCATGTAAAAGCGGATCAGCAGAAGAAAGACGAAGAAGCCGGCGACGGCCTCGAGAATCAGCAGCAGAAGGTTGGTCAGCATGGTTCAGTCCTTGCCCAACAAATCGCCCAGTTCGCGGCCGCGGGCATCGGCCGCCTTGACGGCCCGCAGGATGGCCGCCTTGAAGTCGTCCGCATTCAGCGAATTCAGCGCGGCCTCGGTGGTGCCGCCCTTCGAGGTGACGCGCTGCCGGAGCACGGCGACATCCTCCGTGCTGTTGGCCGCCAGCGCGGCGGCACCGACGACGGTTTCGATGGCCAGTTGCCGCGCCTGTTCCTCCGAAAACCCCAGGGCGCAGGCTGCATCTCGCAGCGCCTCGATGAAATAGAAAACATAGGCCGGACCGCTGGCGGACACTGCGGTGACGGCGTCCATCAAGGCCTCGTCGGCGATCCATACTGTCTTGCCTACGGCACCGAGGATCAGCTCGGCCTGGCGACGCGCCTCCCCGTCGATGGACGGATCGGCATAGAGGCCTGTGATGCCGGCGCCGATCAGGGCCGGCGTATTCGGCATGGTCCGCACCAGCTTCGCATGGCCTCCCAGCCAGCGCGAGATGTCCGCAAGGCGCATCCCGGCGGCGATGCTGATGACGAGCTGGTTCGCCAGCTTGCCTGCGAGGGGTGCCAGGGCCTCGCGCATCTGTTGCGGCTTGACCGACAGCACCAGCACGTTGCTGCCGAGGATCGACGCATCCGCCGCCGGCCGGCAGGCAATGCCGAACGCATCGATCAGCCGCTCGCGGTTTTCCGCGAGGGGCTCGACGACCGTGATGTCAGAGGAGGGGAGTCCCTGCTTGAGCAGGCCGCCGATGAGGGCGTTGGCCATGTTGCCGCCGCCGATAAAGGTGAGTTTCATGCGTAGTGCCTCTCTCCAAAGATGGCCGAGCCGACCCGCACGATCGTGGCGCCTTCCAGGATGGCGGCCTCCAGATCGTGCGACATGCCCATCGACAGCGTGTCCAGGGCCAGCCCCTCCCGGTTGAGCGCATCGCGCAATTCGCGCAATGCGGCAAAGCGCTGCCGCGCCAGTGTCATGTCGTCGGTCGGTTCGGGAATCGCCATCAGGCCGCGCAACTTGAGGCTGGGCAGCCCAGCCACGGCATGCGCCAGCGCCGCCGTGTCGTGGGGACTGACTCCGCCCTTGCTGGCTTCGCCGCTGACATTCACCTGGATGCAGACCTGCAGGGGCGGCCGCGCCGCGCCGCGCGCCGACGACAGCCGCTCGGCGATCTTCAGCCGGTCGATGCCGTGAACCCAGGCGAACTGCTCGGCGACCGGACGGGTCTTGTTGCTCTGCAAGGGGCCGATGAAATGCCATTCCAGGCCGAGATCGCCCAATGCACCGATCTTGGCGAGGCCTTCCTGCACGTAGTTCTCGCCGAAAGCCCGCTGCCCTGCGGATGCCGCCTCGCGGACCCGTTCCGGCGGGAAGGTCTTGCTGACCGCCAGCAGACGTATGTCCTCGACCGCTCGTCCTGCCAATTCCGCCGCTGCGGCGATGCGCGCCCTGACAGCTTGCAAGTTGGCGGAAATTGTTGTCATAATGCCCTGAAAAATCGGGGCAAGTATATCATCGCGCCATCGCCCCAATTTCCGATATTTGGCGCCACGGAACCGCATAATGGACATCACCGAACTGCTGGCCTTCTCCGTCAAGAACAAGGCTTCCGACCTGCACCTTTCCGCGGGCTTGCCGCCCATGATCCGCGTGCATGGCGACGTGCGGCGCATCAACCTGCCGCCGATGGAGCACAAGGACGTGCACAGCATGGTGTACGACATCATGAACGACGGCCAGCGCAAGCACTACGAGGAAAACCTGGAGTGCGACTTCTCTTTTGCCATTCCCAACCTGGCGCGCTTCCGCGTGAACGCCTTCGTCCAGCACCGCGGCGCCGGCGCCGTGTTCCGGACCATTCCCTCGAAGGTGCTGTCGCTGGAAGAGCTGAACTGCCCGAAGATCTTCCAGGAGATTTCCGAGTATCCGCGTGGCGTGGTGCTGGTCACCGGGCCGACCGGCTCGGGCAAGTCGACCACCCTGGCGGCGATGGTCAACTACATCAACGAGAACGAGCACGGCCATATCCTGACCGTCGAGGACCCGATCGAATTCGTGCATGAATCGAAGAAATGCCTGATCAACCAGCGCGAAGTGGGCCCGCACACCCTGTCCTTCAACAACGCCCTGCGCAGCGCCCTGCGCGAAGACCCGGACGTCATCCTGGTGGGCGAGATGCGCGACCTCGAGACGATCCGCCTGGCGCTGACCGCGGCGGAAACCGGCCACCTGGTGTTCGGCACCCTGCATACCAGCTCGGCCGCCAAGACCATCGACCGCGTCATCGACGTCTTCCCTGCGGCTGAAAAGGAAATGGTGCGGGCGATGCTCTCGGAATCGCTGCGTGCAGTCATATCGCAGACCCTGCTGAAGACCAAGGACGGCTCCGGCCGTGTCGCCGCCCATGAGATCATGATCGGCACGCCGGCCATCCGCAACCTGATTCGCGAAGCCAAGATCGCCCAGATGTATTCGGCCATCCAGACCGGCCAGGCCTTGGGCATGCAGACGCTGGACCAGAACCTGGCCGACCTCGTCCGCCGCAACATCGTGTCCGCCGCCGAGGCGAGGACCAAGGCAGCGAATAAGGATAACTTCGCCGGCTGAGCCGTAGCTCGGGCTTCAGCCCGACTCGGCCGCCAACGTCGGCCTGAAGGCCGACCTACGACAGAGGTGCATTATGGAAAGAGACCAGGCACTCAAATTCATGTACGACCTGCTGCGCCTCATGGCGCAGAAGAAGGGTTCGGATCTTTTCATTACCGCCGGCTTCCCGCCTGCCATCAAGGTTGACGGCAAGATCACGCCGCAATCGAACCAGAGCCTGACGCCGCAGCATACGGCCGAACTGGCGCGCGCCATCATGAACGACAAGCAGGCGGCCGAGTTCGAATCCACCAAGGAGTGCAATTTCGCCATCAGCCCTGCCGGCATCGGCCGCTTCCGCGTGAACGCCTTCGTGCAGCAGGCGCGCATCGGCGTCGTGCTGCGCACCATCGCCACAACCATACCGACCTTCGAAAGCCTGCAGCTGCCGCCGGTGCTCAAGGACGTCTCCATGACCAAGCGCGGCCTGGTCATCCTGGTCGGCGGCACGGGTACCGGCAAATCGACCTCCCTTGCGGCGATGGTGGACTACCGCAACGACAACAGCTACGGCCATATCATCACGATCGAGGACCCGATCGAATACGTGCACGATCACAAGAAGTGCATCGTCACGCAGCGCGAAGTCGGCATCGACACCGATTCCTGGGATGCGGCGCTGAAGAACACCCTGCGCCAGGCGCCGGATGTCATCCTGATGGGCGAGATCCGCGATCGGGACACGATGGACCACGCCATTGCCTTTGCCGAAACCGGCCACCTGTGCATGGCCACGCTTCACGCCAACAGCACCAACCAGGCCCTCGACCGCATCATCAACTTCTTTCCCGAAGAGCGCCGCCAGCAGCTGCTGATGGACCTTTCCCTCAACGTGCGCGCCTTCGTGTCGCAGCGGTTGATCCCGATGAGAGACGGCAAGGGTCGCGCGGCGGCGTTCGAGATCATGCTCAATTCGCCGCTCATCTCCGACCTCATCTTCAAGGGGGAAGTGCACGAAATCAAGGAGATCATGAAGAAGTCGCGCGAGCTCGGCATGCAGACCTTCGACCAGTCCCTCTTCGATCTCTACGAGGCCGGCAAGATCAGCTACGAGGATGCCTTGCGCAACGCGGATTCGGTGAACGACCTGCGCCTGACCATCAAGCTGCACGGCAAGGAAGCGAAGGACCGCGACCTCGCCGCCGGCATCCAGCACCTCGATATCGTCTAGCGCCCGGACGGTTTTTGCCGGCGCATCTGGCCGGCGATGATCCTGTATTCCAGCAGCCGGCATTCCAGCGCGCCGTTGAACAGCGGCGTTCGCTTCGAGGCCTTCAGGCCGATCAGCTTCGGCAACTGCGGGTCGGCGGAGATGAAATAGCAGCGCCAGCCGGCGAAACGCTGCTTGAGGGCGTCGCCCAGCTTCGGATAGAACGCCGCCAGCCGCTCCGCTTCCTCCAGACGCACCCCATAGGGCGGGTTGGCAACGAGCACGCCTTCCGGCGCCGGCGCCGCGCGCACCAGCATGTCGGCGCACTCCAGGCGCACGCACTCATGCATCCCGGCCGCCGCCAGATTCTGCCGCGCCCGCTCGACCTGGTCCTGGCTGATGTCGCTGCCGAAGATAGGCTGCGGCACGACCGGCTTCCTGCGCCCCTCCGCTTCCGTCAGGAGCTTCTGCCAGAGCGCCGCATCGAAGTTGTCCAGGCGGAAAAAACCGAACTTGCGCGCCAATCCCGGCGCGATGTCGTGGGCCATCAGGGCCGCCTCGAGCAGGAAGGTGCCCGAGCCGCACATCGGATCGAGCAGCGGCGAGCCCGGTTGCCAGCCCGCCAGTTGCAGGATGCCGGCAGCCAGATTTTCCTTCAAAGGCGCCTCGACCGAGGCGTATTTGTAGCCGCGCTTGTAGAGCGGTTCGCCCGAGGTGTCGAGGTAGAGCGTCGCCTCGCTATCGGTGAGGAAGGCGTGGATGCGGACGTTGGGTTCGGCGGTATCCACACTGGGCCGTTCGCCGGTTTCCGCGCGGAAACGGTCGCATACGGCATCCTTGATGCGCAGGGTGATGAAGTCGATGCTCCTCAGCGGGCTGCGGATGGCCGTCATGTAAACGCGCAGTGTCCGGCGCACCGAGAAATGCGCGTGCCAGGGCACGTCGTGCGCCAGCCGGTAGATGTCCTCTTCGCGCTTGTAGGGGCCGTGGGCGACGCGCCAGAGGATGCGCGTGGCGATGCGGCTCCACAGGTTGGCGCGGTAGCAGGTTTCCCAGTTGCCGGCGAAGCCGACCCCGCCAGGGACGGCCTCGGTCCGGCTGGCGCCGGCCGCACTCAGCTCCCCGGCCAGTTGCGCTTCGAGCCCGCGCGGGCAGGTGGCGAAGAATTTCTCCATCAGAACGGCTTGAACAGCACCAGCCAGACGGCGATGAAGAGGATCAGCACCGGGAATTCATTGAACCAGCGGAACCAGACATGGCTTTTCGAATTGCGGTCCGCCGCGAAGTCCTTCAACAGCCTGCCGCAATAAAGGTGATAGGCGATCAGCACCAGCACCAGCGCGAACTTGGCGTGGATCCAGTAGCCCCACGGCCCGTAGCCCAGCCACAGCCACAGGCCGAGCGCGACGGTGATGACGGCGCCGGGCGTCATGATGCCGTAATAGAGCTTGCGCTCCATGATCTTGAAGCGCTCCCGGCTCGGCGCATCCTCGCTCATGGCGTGGTAGACGAACAGGCGCGGCAGATAGAACAGGCCGGCGAACCAGGTCACCATGAAAACGATATGCAGCCACTTGATCCACAGCATGTCAGACAGCCTCCGGCAACAAGTCGCCCAGCGCGGCGGCGACGTCGGGATACGCCAGCTTCACGCCCAGCTCGCGCTTGATGCGCCGGTTCGACAGCCGGCGCGACTCCCCCATGAAGGACAGCATCGCGGGAGACAGGCGCCGCTCGACCTCGACCCGCGGCAGTCGCGGTGCGCGCGGAAGGCCGAACCGGTCGGCGATCAAATCGAAATACTCGCCCATCTTCAGCACTGAATCGTCCGAGGCATTGTATATCCGCCCGGCCCGGCCTCGTGAAAGCGCCGTCTGCGCGATGGCGGCCAGATCGTCGGCATGAATGTGGTTGGTGTAGATGTCGTCGTTTTCCTGCAGCAGCGGCAGGCCGCGCTCGAGCCGGGCCAGCGGCAGGCGGTCGCCGGCATAGATGCCCGGCGCGCGCAGGATGGAGACGGCGACGCGGCGCTTGCGGCCGAAACGGCGCAGCCGCATCTCCGCATCGACGCGGCGGCGTGCCCGCCCCGTCTGCGGGTGCACCGGACGCGTCTCGGAAACCCAGGCCCCGCCGCAATCGCCATAGACCCCGCTGGTGCTGATGTAGACGAGGCGGCGTGGTAGAATTTTTCCGGTCGACAGCGCGGCAAGCAGCATCTGGGTTCGCCTATCCACCAGGCCGGTTTCCTGCGGCGGCGCGAAGTGCAGGATCAGGTTGCCGATGCCGGCCAGACGTCTCAGCGAGTGCGGCTTGTCCAGATCGGCGCGCAGCGGCGTGACGCCCAGGGCTCGCAATTCGAGATGGCGCGCATCCGAGCGGACCGCGGCATACACGCGGTAATGCTTGACCAGCCAGGGGAGGGCGCGCCGCGCGACGTCGCCGCAGCCAATGATGAGCAATCGTTGCACCCGCGCATTTTAACAGCCAGCCAACGGATTCCCCCTTCAGTCATGTCCCATCGCATCACGATCGAGCCCAGCGGGCACCAGTTCGACGTCGAGCCCGGCAACACCCTTTTGCGCGCGGCGCTGGAAGCCGGCATCCATCTGCCCTATGGCTGCCGCAACGGCGCCTGCGGCGCCTGCAAGGGGCGCGTGGTGTCCGGCGAGGTGGATCGCGGCCTGTACACCGAGGGCGCGCTGAGCGAGGCGGAGCTGGCCATGGGCTATGCCCTGTTCTGCTGCGCGCGGCCGCTGTCCGATCTCGTCATCGAATCGCGCGAGGTGGGCGCCGTGCGCGACATTCCGGTGAAGAAGCTACCCTGCCGCGTGCAGAAGCTGGCGCGCCTGGCACCCGACGTGATGCTGCTGCAGCTCAAGCTGCCCGCCAATGAGCGCCTGCAATTCCTCGCAGGCCAGTACATCGATATCCTGCTGAAGGACGGCCGCCGACGCAGCTTTTCCATCGCCAATGCGCCGGATGCCGACGAGTGCCTGGAGTTGCACGTGCGCCATGTGCCGGGCGGGCATTTCACCACCCAGGTGTTCGAAACGATGAAGGAGCGCGACATCCTGCGCCTCGAGGGGCCGCATGGCGACTTCTTCCTGCGCGAGGACAGCGCCAAGCCGGCCATCCTGCTGGCCGGCGGCACCGGATTCGCCCCGATCAAGGCCCTCGTCGAGCATGCCTTTCATCAGAAACCGGCCCGGTCGATGGTGCTCTACTGGGGCGCCCGCGACCGGGCCGGCCTCTACCTGCATGAACTGGCGGAGGGCTGGGCGGCCAGCCGTGACGGCTTCCGCTACGTACCGGTGCTGTCGGAACCGCCAGCGGGTGATACGTGGCAGGGCCGTACCGGCCTGGTGCATCGGGCGGTCATGGCCGATTTCCCCGACCTTTCCGGACATCAGGTCTATGCTTGCGGTGCGCCGGCCATGATCGAAGCGGCGCGGCAGGATCTGATTGGCCATTGCGGCCTAAAGAAAGAGGACTTTTTTGCCGATGCCTTTACTTTCGCAGCGGAATCCGTAAACCCATGACTATCCTCATCAGCCGCGAGCCGGTGCTCAACCGCAGCCGCGCCATCACCGCGACCCGGCTCATCGTCCAGGCGCCGCCAGGGGCGAGTGCCTGCGCGCAGATTGCGGGTGAGCTGAACCGCCTGGCCGAGGCCTGGCCTGCAGCACGTACGGTGTTCGTCAGCCTGGGCGGCGTCACACCGGACGCGGGACTGCTCGACTGGCAGGTGCCGCAAAACGCCATGATCGAAATCCCTGCCGGCGCACTGGGCAATCCGGCGACCCTCGAGCTGATGCAAAGGCTGCAGCAGGCTGGCGTGTCGATGTGCCTGGATGGCTTCAGCGCCGGCATGGCGCTGCCGGCCGGCGCCGATTTCCGCTTCATCCTGGCCGATGCCACGGCAAACATCGCCGGCGCGCCCGGGCTGCTGCTTGCCAAGGGCCTGCTCGACAACGCCCAGTTCGACGCCTGCATCCACAAGGGCTTCGGCGGCGCGGCCGGCTGGTTCTTCCTGAGGGGCGTGACGCCGGCGAAGAAGCTCAACCCGAACCAGGCGCAGACCATCCGCCTGCTCAACCTGGTGCGGGCCAACGCCGACATCAAGGAGATCGAGGCAGCCCTGAAGCAGGACGTCGCCCTCTCGGTGAAGCTGCTGCGCTACATCAATTCCGCCGGCTTCGGCCTCACCGTGGAAATCCAGTCCTTCCGCCACGCCGTCACCATGCTCGGCTACGACAAGCTGAACAAATGGCTGTCGCTGCTCCTGGTCACCTCCAGCAAGGACGCGGCCGCGCCGGCACTGATGCAGGCGGCCATCGCGCGCGGCCGCTTCATGGAGTTGACGGCGGCGGGATACGTGGACAAGAGCGAGCTCGACAACCTGTTCATCACCGGCGCCTTCTCGCTGCTCGACATCCTGCTCGGCGTGCTCATGGAAACCGCGCTGGCCGACATGCACCTGCCCGACACCATCAACGATGCGCTGATTTCCGGCAGCGGGCCGTATGCGCCCTTCCTGGCCCTCGCCCAGGCGAGCGAACAGGCCGATTACGCCCGGTATGCCGCGCAGGCCGCCGAGTTGCAGCTGGACCCGGAAACGGTCAACCGCGCCCAGTTCGAGGCGCTGTCCTTCGCCGACAGCCTGCAGCTCAGTTAGTTTTCCCCAGCTTGCCGCGGACCACGGCGGCGACGGTGTTCAGGATGAAGGCGGCCAGCGCCACGGCGTTGAGAAGCCCTCCCATGCTGCGCCACTCGAAGGAGGCGGCGGCGTCTCCCGCCAGCCGCACGGCCAGCGAAAGATGCAGCAGCGCCAGCGGCGCGTAGAACAGCGGATGGTAGGGCACCGCCACGCGCAGCACCGCCGGGAAGATGATCGGCGCGTGGCCGAACACCATCGAGAAGACGAAACCGAGCATCAAGGCATGCAGCGCCGCGTCGTAGGCCGCGCTGCCCGGTGCCAGTCCCGCACCGAGCATGATCGCGCCGGCGAGCAGCAGCCAGGCATAGCCCGAAAGCAGGCAGACGGCGATGAAGCGCGTCAGCCCCTTGTCCTTCACCGTGCGCCGGGCGATGTCCTGGCGCAGCAGCCACAGCGACAGCGCCAGGAGCGCGGCGCCGAACAGGTGTGCCTCGAACGCCATGCCGAAAGTCAGTCCCGCCAGCACGGCGATGAAGACGCGCTGCGCCGTCGGCGAGGGCGGCAGGAAGCGCGACAGTTCGAGCCGTTCTCCGGCGATGGTCAGCACGAGGAAGCCGGCCCACCACGGCACCACTTCATAAACGGAAAAGCCGGCGAGCCAGAGCAGGTTGCCGATGAGCCAGCAGCCGGCGCCGGCGGCCAGCGTGAAGGTGAACAGGGCGCGCTGGCGCTGGAACACCGACACCGAGCCCGCCAGCAGCACAGCGCTGCCCAGCGCGAGCAGCAGCTGCGCGACTTCAAGCGGCGCGCCGAGAATCAGCGCCAGCCCGCCGGCGCCGGCCGCCAGGGGGCCGAGATAGGCCCAGCGCCGCGCCAGCGCCACGGCGCGCTCCAGGCTGATCACCGTGCCGAAAAAGCCGCTCACCATGAGCGGGCCGTGGAACGCGGCGAGGTCGGCCGCCGGTCGCGGCACCGCCCAGCCCAGGCGCAGCAGTCCGGCGCCCACCCCGATGATGAGGCTGGCGAAGCCGAGGATCAGCAGCGGAATGCGCCAGGGCGGCCGGACGTCTGCCATGCTGCTCAGGCGGCCTTGGCGATGCGGACCTTCCAGACTTCCGGGCCGGTTTCGAGATAATCCCACTTGAAGACGGGACCGAGTTCGGCCTGGAACTGGTAATAGAGCGGCTTCGGGTCGTGGTCGTTCACCAGCTGGAAGGCTTCGCCGACGCCGAGCCTGCGGAAGGCGTCGAAGATCATCGGATGGCGTTCGCGCGGCACGATGTTGCGCACGTCGACGGTGGTTTCTGCAGTTGCGGTGGTCATGTTGGTTCTCCTGTCTGGATTGGGATGGCTCGGCTTAGGACCAGCCGAAATGTCGCTTGGCGTTTTCCGACATCAGCTCCGAGCTCCAGGGGGGATCCCAGACCAGGTCGACGACGATGTCGGCGCCGTCCGGCGCGATGTCGCGAATCGCCTCGCGTGCATCCTCGGTGATCATGGAGCCCATGGGGCAGGCCGGCGTCGTCATGGTCATGGCGACGCGCACCCGGTCGGGCGCGATCTCGATGCCATAGACGAGGCCGAGGTCGACGACGTTCATGCCCACTTCCGGGTCGATCACGTTGCGCAGGGCGGCGCGGATCGCCTCTTCCGTCGGCATGTTGGTTGTCTGATCTGCCATCATGGATTCCTTATAAGCAGTACCGAAGATACATCTTCAATATACCACCCGTTTCCGGGATAATCAACATGTGCCATACATCTTTTAGAATCGCCCGGGACCGACCATGAGACTGACCACCTTCTCCGACTACACCCTGCGCGTCCTGATGTATCTCGGCGTGCGGCGCGACGAGCTCGTCACCATCGGCGAGATCGCAGCCGCCTATGGTATCTCGGAAAACCACCTCATGAAGGTGGTGCATTTCCTGGCGCGCCAGGGTTATGTCGAGACGCTGCGCGGCAAGGGCGGCGGCCTGCGCCTGGCCATGGCGCCCGAGGACATCGTCGTCGGCGAGGTGGTGCGCGGCACCGAGGAGACGCTGGCGCTGGTCGAATGCTTCGATGCCGAGAGCAGCGAGTGCAACATTGCGCCGGCCTGCCTGCTGAAGGGGGTGTTCAAGAAGGCGGCGGACGCCTTCTTCGCCGAGCTCGACCGCCATACGCTGGCCGACCTGCTGCGTCCGGCGCCGCGCCTCGCGCGGATACTCCACCAAGTCAAATAAGGCGGGCTCACTCCCCGAGATAGGCTTCGCGCACCTTCGGGTTGGCGAGCAGCGCCGGTCCCGTATCGCTGAGGGTGATGGTGCCGCTTTCCATGACATAGCCGCGCGAGGCCACCGACAGCGCCAGCCGGGCGTTCTGCTCGACGAGCAGGATGGTCACCCCCTGGGCGGCGACCGACTGGATCACCTCGAACACCTTCTGAACCATGATCGGCGCCAGGCCCATCGACGGCTCGTCGAGCAGCAGCAGCTTCGGCCGGCTCATGAGTGCGCGGCCGATGGCGAGCATCTGCTGCTCGCCGCCCGACAAAGTGCCGGCAAGCTGCCCGGCCCGTTCCTTCAGGCGCGGCAGCAGGCCGTAGACGCGGTCCAGGTCGGCGGCGATCTCGGCCCGGTCGCGGCGGCAATAAGCGCCCATGTCGAGATTCTCCGCGACCGTCAGGCGCGCGAAGACGCCGCGCCCTTCCGGCACCAGCGTCATGCCTTCGCCGATCAATGCATGCGGCGGGCGGTGCAGCAGGCTGTGGCCGCCGTAATGGATGGCGCCCTGCGCCGGCAGCAGCCGCGCCAGGGCCTTCAGCGTGGTGGTCTTGCCGGCGCCGTTGGCGCCGATCAGGCAGACCATTTCGCCCGCCGCCACTTCGAAGCCGATGCCCTTGACGGCGGCGATGCCGCCGTAGGAAACGTGCAGGTCGCGCACTTCCAGAATGGGCGTGCTCATGCCACGGCCCCGCCCAGGTAGGCCTCGATCACCTTCGGGTCGCGCTGCACCTCGGCCGGCACGCCCTCGGCGATCTTCTCGCCGTAGTCGAGCACGGCGACGCGGTCGCACAGCCCCATCACCAGCTTGACGTCGTGCTCGATGAGCAGGATCGTCAGGCCGTCGGCGCGCAGCGCCTCGATCAGGCTTTTCAGGGATTCCGTTTCCGTCGCGTTCATCCCGGCAGCCGGTTCGTCGAGCGCCAGCAGCTTCGGCTCGGTGGCCAGTGCTCGCGCGATCTCCAGCCGGCGCTGGTCGCCGTAGGCCATGTGGCGCGCCAGGATGTTGCTGTGGCGGTGGATGCCGACGTACTTGAGCAGCTCGTGGGCGCGCTGCGCGATGGCCGCTTCCTCGTCCCGCGTGGCGCGATCGCGCAGCACGGCGCCGACGACGCCGGCCGAGGTGCGCAGGTGGCGGCCGACCATGACGTTCTCCAGCGCCGTCATGTTGGCGAACAGGCGGATGTTCTGGAAGGTGCGGGCGATGCCGGCGGCGGCCACCTCGTGCGGTGCCGAGATGTTCAGCGGCGCGCCGTCGAAGACGAACTGGCCGCGGTCCGCCGAGTAGAGTCCGGTGAGGACGTTGAAGAAGGTGGTCTTGCCGGCGCCGTTGGGGCCGATCAGGCCGTAGATCTCGCCGCGGCGGATGGAGAGCGAAACCTCGTGCAGCGCGCGCACGCCGCCGAAACTCTTGCCGATCGTCTGGGCGTCGAGCAGGGCCTCGCTCACTTCGCCTTCTCCGAGAATTCCCGCTTCCTGCGCGCCTCCGGCCACAACCCGGCCGGGCGATACAACATGACGGCGATCAGCGCCAGGCCGAACAGCAGCATGCGCAGCGACTCCGGATCGAGCAGCACCTTGCCGAAGGCCGCCTGCTGCATCGGCACGGCGCCGTGGCGCAGCGCCTCGGGCAGGATCGCCAGCAGCAGCCCACCGAGGATGACGCCGGGGATGTGGCCCATGCCGCCGAGCACCACCATGCACAGCACCATGATCGATTCCATCAGGCCGAAGCTCTCCGGGCTGACGAACTCCTGGAAGCCGGCGAAGAGGCCGCCGGCCACCCCGCCGAAGGTGGCGCCCATGGCGAAGGCGAGCAGCTTGACGTTGCGCGTGTCGATGCCGCAGGCCTTGGCGGCGATCTCGTCCTCGCGGATCGCCACCCAGGCGCGGCCGATGCGCGAATCCTCGAGGCGGATGGATACGAAGACGACGAGCAGGGTCAGCGCCAGGAACAGGTAGTAGTAGAGATAGACGGAGGGGAAGCTCAGGCCGAAGGCCTCGAAGGTCTTCGACAGCGGCACGCCGGCGATGCGCACCGGATCGATCTGGCTGATGCCCTGCGGGCCGTTGGTGATGTTGATCGGCGCGTTGAGGTTGTTCATGAAGATGCGGACGATCTCGCCGAAGCCGAGCGTGACGATGGCGAGGTAGTCGCCGCGCAACCGGAGCGTCGGCGCGCCGAGCAGCACGCCGAAAATGCCGGCCACCAGGGCGCCCAGGGGCAGGATCGCCCACACCGGCCAGTGGATGCCGAAGTGCGGCGAGGCAAGCAGGGCGTACAGGTAGGCGCCGACGGCGTAGAAGGCGATGTAGCCGAGGTCGAGCAGGCCGGCGAAGCCGACGACGATGTTCAGCCCCAGCGCCAGCATGACGTAGAGCAGGGCGAAGTCGAGCACGCGCACCCAGGCGTTGCCGAGGCCCTGGCCGATGATGAAGGGCAGGATGGCGAGCGCCACGCCGATGAGGACCATGCCCAGCAGGGCTTTGCGTTTGTCGGTCTTCATGCGCGTTCGGAGACCTTCTCGCCCATCAGGCCGGAAGGCCGGAAGACCAGCACCAGGATCAGCACGAAGAAGGCGAACACGTCCTGGTAATGGCTGCCGAGGAAGCCGCCGGTGAGGTCGCCGATGTAGCCGGCGCCGAGCGATTCGATGAGTCCCAGCAGCACGCCGCCGAGCATGGCGCCGGGCAGGTTGCCGATGCCGCCGAGCACCGCCGCAGTGAACGCCTTCAGGCCGAGGATGAAGCCCATGTGGTAGTGGGCGATCGAATAGTTGGCGCTGACCATCACGCCGGCCACCGCCGCCAGCGCCGAGCCGATGAGGAAAGTGGCGGAGATGATGACGTTGATGTTGACGCCCATCAGCCCGGCGATCTGCGGGTTCTCCGCAGTCGCGCGCATGGCGCGTCCCAGCCGCGTTTTGTTCACCAGCAGCATCAGGCCGGCCATGATCGCCGCCGCCAGCAGCACGATGACGATCTGCAGGTCGGTGATGTGGGCGCCGCCGATGTCGCGCCCCGTGGTCGGCAGGATCGGCGGGAAGGCATGGTAGCTGCGGCCCCAGAAGATCATCGCCAGCTGCTGCAGCACGATGGAGACGCCGATGGCGGTGATGAGCGGGGCGAGCCGGGGTGCGTTGCGCAAGGGGCGGTAGGCGACGCGCTCGATGGTAAAGCCGAGCGCCATGCATACCGGAATCGCCGCCAGCATGCCGATCAGCACGACGACGATGCCCGGCAGGCCGCTGTCGGCCAGCAGCTTGATGACGGTGAGGGCGGTGAGGGCGCCGATCATCACCACCTCGCCATGGGCGAAGTTGATCAGGCCGAGGATGCCGTAGACCATCGTGTAGCCGAGCGCGACGAGGGCGTAGATGCTGCCGAGAACGAGCCCGTTGATGATCTGCTGGATGAAGGTGTCCATCGCGCCCAGTCTACAAACAAACGGCACCCGAAGGTGCCGTCTGCCTGACAAAGATGCTGCTTACTTCTTCTCGGCGGGTGCTGCGGCTGCAGGCGCTGCCGCGGGTGCGGGCGCAGCAGTCATGCCGCCCATGCCTTCCATGGCGGCGGGTTGCGCCGGTGCCGGCGCGCCGCCGCCGATGCTCTCCAGCGCCTCCCACTTGCCGCCCTTGGCCTGGTACAGCGTGATCGCCGCATCCTTGACGTCGCCCTTCTCGTCGAAGGTGATCCTGGCGGTGACGCCGTCGAGGTTGGTCTTCGGCAGTTCGGCCAGATATTTCGCCGGCTCCACCGAGTTGGCGCGCTTCATGGCGTCGATCATGACGCTGGCCGCGTCGTAGGCGTAGGGCGCATACAGCTGGATGTCGACGTTGAAGCGCTTGGCGTACTTCTCCTTGAAGGCGGGGCCGCCCGGCATCTTGTCCAGCGGCAGTCCCGGCAGCGAGCAGTAGTGTCCCTCGCCGGCGTCGCCGGACAGCTTGTGGAATTCGGTGGTGCAGCCGCCGTCGGCGAACAGCATCCTGGACTTGATGCCGAGCTTCTTCAACTGCTGCGCCATCGGGCCGGCCTGGGCGTCCATGCCGCCGTACATGACGATGTCCGGCTTCTTCGACTTGATCTTGGTGAGGATGGCGGCGAAGTCGGTGGCCTTGTCGTTGGTGAACTCGCGCGCGACGATGGTGGCGCCGCCGGCCTTGGCGGCCTTCTCGAACTCGTCGGCGACGCCCTGGCCGTAGGCCGTGCGGTCGTCGATGATGGCGATCTTCTTGGCGGCCAGCTGGTGGGTGGCGTAATCGCCCAGCACCTTGCCCTGCTGCTCGTCGTTGGCCATCACGCGATAGGCGGTCTTGAAGCCCTGCTGCGTGTATTTCGGGTTGGTCGCCGAAGGCGAGACCTGCGGGATGCCGGCGTCGGCATAGAGCTTGGAGGCCGGGATGGTGGTGCCGGAGTTGAGGTGGCCGACGACGCCATTCACCTTGGCGTCGATCAGTTTCTGCGCCACCGTCGTTCCCTGCTTGGGATCGGCCTGGTCGTCTTCGCCGAGCAGATCGAAGGTCACCACGGCGCCGCCGATTTCCAGCTTCTTGGCGTTGGCTTCCTCGATGGCGAGGCGCGCGCCGTTCTCGTTGTCCTTGCCGAGGTGGGCCTGCGGGCCGGTCAGCGGCGAGACGTGGCCGATTTTCACGGTGACCGTCGGCTTGGCCGGCGGCGCGGCGGGCTGCTCGGCCTTCGGCGGCGGGGGCGGCGCTTCCTTGCCGCAGCCGAACACGACAAAGGCGGAAGCGACAGCGAGGCTGATCGTCTTGGCGTGGAATCGCATGGTCATCGTCTCCAGAAAAATTTGAATTCTTTTTTGCGGGTGAATGCGCGGGGATTGTGCTGGGCGCATGGGGCGATGTCAATAAAAAGGCCAGCCCGCGGGCTGGCCTTTTTGTGCGGCAGACGCCAGTTACTTGGTGGCGAGAACCCAGGCCACCAGCTTCTTGATGTCGGCGTCGGAGACGGCCGGGTTCGGCGGCATCGGCACCGTGCCCCACACGCCCGAGCCGCCCTTCTTCACCTTGGCTTCCAGGGTGGCGGCGGCGCCGGCGTTGCCGGCGTATTTCTTGGCGACGTCCTTGTAGGACGGGCCGACGACTTTCTTGTCGACGGCGTGGCAGCTCATGCAGTTTTTGGCTTTCGCCAGGGCTTCGTCAGCGGAGGCCTGGCCGGCGATCAGCAGGCCGGCGCCGGCGAGCAGCAGCGTTTTCAGCAGTTTCATTGAACTAATTCCTCTTAGGCGTGGTTGGAAAATGCGCCGATACTCTAAATCAATTCCGGGGACTTGCAAACCCGTTCCAGACAAGAGAAATCGTCGATCGGCTCAAGACATTTAACGCCCGAGCAGACCCAGGCGTTGACACCCTCCTTCAGCGGCTTGTCCAGAGCGGGCGGCAGCTGGCCGGCCTGTGCCGGCAGCCCCAGCGTCAGCGTCCAGGGCCAATAGCGCTCGGATATTTTCTTTGTCCACTCAGTGAGTTGGGCATGGGGTCCGCGCAAAACAACGACGGCAGGAGGGACAATCGCCTCGTCCAGCGCGGCCAGCAGGGTGGCAAAGCCCCCGGGCTGGCGCTCCATGTCGGGATAGTAAAGACGCAGGGTCCGGTCCGCGGCCTCCAGAAATCGCGTTGCGCCGGTCACATGCCCCAGGCGCTGCAAGGCAAAGGCGGCCGCGCCGTTGCCCGAGGGCATGGCGCTGTCGTGTCCCGTCTTGACGCGGTGGATCAGCGCTTCGTGGTCGTGGCTGGTGAACCAGAAGCCGCCCGACGCATCCTCGAAATGCGCGAGCAGGGTCTCGCTCAGCGCTTCGGCGAAGGCCAGCAACTCCGCATCGAATTCCGCCTGCAGCAGCTCCAGCACGGCCTTGAGCAGGTAGGCGTAGTCGTCGAGATAGGCATTCAGGTGGGCGCGCCCGTCCTTGTACGTGGCGAGCAGGCGGCCGTCCTTCCACATCTCCCTGCGGATGAAATCCAGCGCGCGGCGCGCCGAGGCCAGCCAGTCGGAGCGAGAGCAGACGCGGCCGGCATGGGCCATGCCCTCGATCATCAGCGCATTCCAGCTCACCAGGATCTTCTCGTCGCGGCCCGGGCGGATGCGCCGCTCGCGCGCCGCGAACAGCTTCTCGCGCGCCGACTGGAGCAGGCGCTCACACTCGTCGAGCGGCCTGCCGAGCGATGCGGCGACCTCGGCGAGCGGGAGCGCGACGAGCAGATGCCAGTGCGCGCCCTCGAAGTTCGCCGGCCGTTCCAGGCCGTAGTGCGCGGCGACCACGGCGTATTCCTCCGCCGTGGTGCAGCGACTGACTTCTTCGCGCGACCAGACGTAGAACTTGCCCTCCTCGTGCTCGGAGTCGGCATCGAGCGAGGAGTAGTAGCCGCCCTCCGGCGACTGCATCTCGCGCACGACCCAGGCGGCGGTTTCCTCGGCGACGCGCTTGAACATCGCGTCCCCCGACACCCGCCAGGCATCCGCATACAGGCGCAGCAGCGGTCCGTTGTCGTAGAGCATCTTCTCGAAATGCGGGATGGCCCAGCGCTCGTCCACGCTGTAGCGGCAGAAGCCGCCGCCGAGTTGGTCGTAAATGCCGCCCTCGGCCATGCGCCGCAGCGTGGTGAGCGCCATCTCGCCGCAGCGCGCCTCGCCGGTTGCGGCATGGCGGCGCAGCAGCAGTTCCAGGTCGGCCGGATGCGGGAACTTCGGCGCGCCGCCGAAGCCGCCGAAGTGCGGATCGTAGGATTGCGCGGCGCGTTCGACGGCCAGCTGCAGAGGGGCGGCCGACAGGGCGCCGCTCGAGGGCCGGGCGGCGGCGCCGGATGCCAGCGCCTTGAGCAGTTCGCCATTCTGCTGTTCGATGTCGGCGCGCTTGTCGCGCCAGGCCTCCGCCACGCGCTGGCACAGGTCGGGGAAGCCGGGCAGGCCGTAGCGCGGCGCCTTGGGGAAATAGGTGCCGCCGAAAAAGGGCGCGCCGTCCGGCGTCAGGAACATCGTCAGCGGCCAGCCGCCGGTGCGGCCGGTCAGCATTTGCTGGGCGGTCTGGTAGATCTGGTCGAGGTCCGGCCGCTCTTCGCGATCCACCTTGATGTTCACGAACAGGCGGTTCATCACCGCCGCCACCTCCGCATCCTCGAAGGATTCGTGGGCCATGACATGGCACCAGTGGCAGGCGGAATAGCCGATGGACAGCAGGATCGGCCGGCCTTCCCGCTTCGCGAGGGTGAGCGCTTCCTCACCCCAAGGGTGCCAATCCACAGGGTTTTCCGCGTGTTGCTGCAAATAGGGCGAGGTCTCGCCGGCGAGTCTGTTGGGCATGGGGTTATTTCCGAGTAATTTTGTCGGAATTATGGGCCGGGGCCGGCCGAAGGGCAAGCCGGAGATTCAGCCAGCGAACAAGGCGCGCCACCAGCGCTTGCGGGATTCCGGCAGGGGGCCGGGGCGTTCCAGCTCGACCGGCAGCACGCGGCTCATGATCCAGCCCGGCGGGTGCGGGTGCTTGCCGGTGCCGCAGGAGGAGCCGAGGTTGTTCGGGTCGTAGATCTTCACCAGGCGCGGCGATTCGAGGTCGTCGGCGTAGACGATGCCGCAGTAGTCGTGATGGTGTTCCTTGCGCAGCAGCGCGTCGGTTTCGGCGATGAAGCGCTCGACTTCCTGCGTTGAGGCCGGCGCCGTGGGTAATGGCTCGCCCACCGCGTACAGGTACCAGCCGGCATCGCGGTCGATGCGCGCCCAGAAGTCGCTGAGTTGCTGCCAGGACAGCAGGCTCCACAGCCGGCCGGCATACAGCTGTTCGAATTCGCTTTCGTTCATGGCCTCAGCCTGCGGGACGAAACACCATCAAATAAAACACCACCATCAACGCCGTGAAGGCCGGAATGCCCAGCACGAACCAGATGCGCGCGTAGCGATGATAGCGCGGCGGCAGCGCCGCGCCCTCCGCTGCGGCCCGCAGCGCCATGTCGCGCATGCGCAGCTGCAGCCACACCACCGGCAGCCAGCACAGCCCGGCCAGCACGTAGAGTCCCAGCGACCAGGCCACCCAGCCGCTGGTCAGCGGGTAGCCGGCGAGCTGCGCCATGCGCAGGCCGGTCAGCGGCTGGATGACGACGGTGGTGGCGGTGAACAGCCAGTCGGCGAGGACCACGCGCGGCATCACCGCCGCGATGGCGCGCACGTCGCCGGAGCGGTCGACGCTCCATTTGTAGAAGGCCGTGCCGAGGCCGGTGCCGAACAGCAGCGTGGCGCTGAGGATGTGCAGCCATTTCAGCCAGAGGAATTCCATCACTGCAGGACCTGCTTGAGCTTCAGGTGCGAGAGCGCGCCGAGGTATTCCTCCAGCGTCAGCAGGCCGACGCAGGGCGTCGCGCCTTTCCGCGCAACCTCGCCCCGCGCCAGCTTGCGCGCCAGCGCGATGGCCGCGCCGCAGGGGATCTGCGGTCCGTGGTTGTCGTAGGCGACCAGCTGCCAGCGGCGCTCGAGCGGCTTGCCGTCGCGGCCGCTGCCCTTCAGCGCGACGTGCATGGCGCTCAGTTTCGTGCCGAGCGGTTCCAGCCAGCGGCTCAGGTGCCAGAGCGGACGGGCCAGCGGCAACAGGCTCTTCAGCCAGCCCTTGCGCACGAGGCCGGCCAGCGCCCAGGTGGCGAGATGCGAGGCCGGGTTGCCGACGCCGGCATGGAAGACGACGCTCTTCACGCCGGCATAGCGCAACGGAAACAGTTCCAGGTCGGGCACGTCGCAACTGCCCAGCCAGCGCGCGCCGACAGGATCAACGTAACGGCGGCGCTGCAGGTCGAGCCAGCCGTGGGTCGTCGTCCAGGCGCCGTCCTCGAAGCGGTCGAAGGGCTTGCCGCAGTAGCCGAACACCGCCTGCATCGTCGCCAGGCCGGGCGTCTTCGCACCCGAGCTGATGCCGTGGCGGATTTCGTGCAGTTCGGCGAACTCGGGCAGGAAATGGTCGACGACCGCCGCCGACAACGCCGGCACCGAACTGGCGCCGCTCGTCGCCAGCACGCCGGCGGCCCGTGCCCGTTCGTCGAGCGCGCCGATGCCGGCGACGAAATCGCGCCCGTCGGCGAGGTCGAGGTAGTTGCAGCCGGCGGCGATGCAGGCCTCCGCTACGGCGTAGTCCTGGCCCTGGAAGGGGCCGGCGGTGTGGATGAGCGTGGCGATGTCCTGCGATTTCAGCTGCGCGGCCAGATCCGCCGCATGCGCATCGACGGCCAGCCCGCGGGCACCGAGCGTGCCGGCGAAGGCGGTTGCCCGGTCAGTGCTGCGCCCGCCGACCAGCAGCTCGATGTCGGCATCCTGCGCCAGGGCGCGGCAGATCGGCTGGCCGAAGTTGCCGTAGCCGCCGAGGACCAGAACGCGATGGCGCAACGCGTCAGCGCTTGGCGAGTTGCGCCACGTCGCGCACCGCGCCCGTGTCGGCGCTGGTGGTCATCGCGGCGTAGGCCAGCAGCGCGGCCGACACCGTGCGCTCGCGCTTGGCCGGCTTCCAGGCTTTCTCGCCCTTCGCTTCCATGGCCTTGCGCCGTGCCGCCAGGACTGACTTTTCCACGGCGAGGTGGATGCGCCGATGGGGGATGTCGATCTCGATGGTGTCGCCCTCCTCGACCAGACCAATGGCGCCGCCGGCCGCCGCCTCGGGCGAGGCATGGCCGATGGAGAGTCCCGAGGTGCCGCCGGAGAAGCGGCCGTCGGTGAGCAGGGCGCATTCCTTGCCCAGCCCCATCGACTTGATGTACGAGGTCGGGTAGAGCATCTCCTGCATGCCGGGGCCGCCCTTCGGTCCCTCGTAGCGCACGACGACGACGTCGCCGGCGACGATCTTGCCGGCGAGGATCTTCTCCACCGCCTCCTCCTGCGATTCGCAGACGCGGGCGCGGCCGGTGAATTTCAGGATCGATTCGTCGACGCCCGCCGTCTTCACGATGCAGCCCTTTTCGGCGATGTTGCCGAAGAGCACCGCCAGGCCGCCGTCCTGCGAATAGGCGTGCGCCTTGTCGCGGATGCAGCCGTTGGCGCGGTCGAGGTCGAGCTTCGGGAAGCGGCGGCTCTGCGAGAAGGCCGTCTGCGTCGGCACGCCGCCTGGCGCGGCGCGGTAGAACTCGTGCACCTTGGGGTCGGCATTGCGCTTCACGTCGCAGCAGTCGAGCGCCTCGCCCAGCGTCGGATACAGCACCGTCGGGCAGTTGAGGTTGAGGAGTCCGGCGCGGTCGAGCTCGCCGAGGATGGCCATGATGCCGCCGGCGCGATGCACGTCCTCCATGTGGTACTTCTGCGTCGCCGGCGCCACCTTGGCCAGGCAGGGCACGCGGCGCGACATGCGGTCGATGTCGGCCATGGTGAAATTCACGCCGGCCTCCTGCGCCGCGGCCAGCAGGTGCAGCACGGTGTTGGTCGAGCCGCCCATGGAAATGTCGAGGGCGATGGCGTTTTCGAAGGCCTTGAAGCTGGCGATCGAGCGCGGCAGCACCGAAACGTCGTTCTGCTCGTAGTAGCGCTTGGCCAGGTCGACGATCAGGCGGCCGGCCTTGACGAAGAGCTTCTCGCGGTCGGCGTGGGTGGCGAGCAGCGACCCGTTGCCGGGCAGCGCCAGGCCCAGCGCCTCGGTCAGGCAGTTCATCGAGTTGGCGGTGAACATGCCCGAGCAGGAGCCGCAGGTCGGGCAGGCCGAGCGCTCCATGGCGTTCACTTCCTCGTCGGTGTTGTGCGAATCCGCCGCCTCGATCATGGCGTCGATCAGGTCGACCATGCGGTACTCGCCGTGCCACTTCACCTTGCCCGCCTCCATCGGCCCGCCGGAGACGAACACCGCCGGGATGTTCAGGCGCAGCGCCGCCATCAGCATGCCCGGGGTGATCTTGTCGCAGTTGGAGATGCACACCATGGCATCCGCCGTGTGGGCGTTCACCATGTACTCGACGGAATCGGCGATCAGCTCGCGCGAGGGCAGCGAATACAGCATGCCGCCGTGGCCCATGGCGATGCCGTCGTCGACGGCGATGGTGTTGAACTCCTTGGCGATGCCGCCGGCCGCCTCGATCTGGCGCGCGACGAGCTGGCCCATGTCCTTCAGGTGCACGTGGCCCGGCACGAACTGCGTGAACGAATTCACCACGGCGATGATCGGCTTGCCGAAATCGCCTTCCTTGATGCCGGTGGCGCGCCACAGCGCGCGCGCGCCGGCCATGTTGCGGCCGTGGGTGGAAGTGCGGGAACGGTATTCGGGCATGGCGTGACTCCGGGGGTTCAGATGATCTAGTGCCTATTTTACCGCCTGGTCAGGCGTAACCGCCTTCCCGCTGGTGCCGGATGGCCAGGACGAGCGCCGTATCCGCGGCGACATCGAAGCGGTAGAGGGCCACATAGCCGCTGCGACCCCTCGAAATGACCAGCTCGCGCAAGCCGGCTTCGGCTTCGCGCCCGATGAGCGGGTGCTGCTTCAGGATGCCGAGGCCTTCGGTCAATATCCGCGCCGTGGCCCCTGCGGCAGGTGTATCCTGTTCGACGAGGAAATCGGTCAGGCGTTCAATGTCGCGTAGCGCACCCGGCGCCAAAACGAGGCGGGTCAAGGCGGCTAGCGCTTGCGCGGCTTGGGTTTGGCCGCGCGCTTGCCCTCGGCCTTGGCCAGGATGTAGCTGAACACCTCGTCGGCGTCATAGACCAGCCCGTATTCGGCCACTTCCTGCTCCGCCTTCAGCGCCGAGGCGACGAAATCCTGCCGGCGCTGCGCAAGCGCCGCCTGGGCTTCGATGGCTTCCACCATCCAGGCATGCGGCGTCTTGCCGCTGGCGGCGGCGGCGGAGGCGACGCGCTCTTTCAGGTCGTCGGGGAGCTTGATGGTGGTCGTGACGGTCATGGCAGCTCCGGAAAATCAGGTAATACGAAAGTATCACCTCGGCGGCGAGGCGTCAATTTGCCCTTATCATCCACGCCATGCTCACCTATCCCCACATCGACCCCATCGCCTTCTCCCTCGGCCCGCTCTCGGTGCGCTGGTACGGGCTGATGTACCTCGCCGGCTTCGTCGCCTTTGTGATGCTCGGACGCCGGCGCATCGCGCGCCGGCCCGACCTGAAGTGGACGGCGAAGGACATCGACGACCTGCTCTTCTACGGCGTGCTCGGCGTGGTGATCGGCGGGCGGCTCGGGCAGGTGCTGTTCTACGAGCCGGCGCACTACCTCGCCAACCCGCTGGAGATCCTCGCCGTCTGGAAGGGCGGCATGAGCTTCCACGGCGGCTTCCTCGGCGTGCTGGCGGCACTGACTTTGTATGCGCGCAAGAAGAAGCTCGCCTGGTTCGCGGTGATGGACTTCATCGCGCCGCTGGTGCCGCCCGGGCTCGGCTTCGGCCGCCTCGGCAACTTCATCAACGGCGAGCTGTGGGGGCGCGCCGCCGATCCCGCGCTGCCCTGGGCGATGGTGTTCCCGCACGTCGACGCCATCGCGCGCCACCCCTCCCAGCTGTACCAGGCCTTCCTCGAGGGCGTCGTATTCTTCGCCGTGCTGTGGTGGTTCTCTGCGAAGCCGCGCGCACTGGGCGCGGTGTCGGCGGTGTTCCTCATCGGCTACGGCGCGGTGCGCTTCGTCGCCGAATTCTTCCGCGAGCCCGACGCCGGCATCTTCGGCCTCAGCTACACGATCAGCATGGGCCAGTGGCTGTCACTGCCGATGATCGCCGCCGGCGTGGCGATGCTGGTCTGGGCGAAGAAAGCTGCGTCCAAGTAGCTTTACGGATTGGCGATTGCATCGTCAATCTGTAAAGCGCATCCAAGCAGAATCAGGCCCGCAGGGAAAGTCAGTCGCTGTGATACGGCGAGGATGCAGGTTAGCGGAAGCTATTGACCCCGAGCAGTCAGTCGGCTGTATATAACAGCAGTCATTCAACGCCCAAGTTCTGCTGCCGTGACGCTTCAGCGCCGATTTAAGGGCGCCGTGTTAGCTGACGTTTTCGTTTGGCTCGTTAATTTCTGGAACTTGAAAGATCATAGGCGTACCGCTGCTAAATGCTTTCCCAACCGCGATTGCGTGTCGCGACTTTAGGCGCGTGAGGGTCGCAAGGTAATCAGGTCCCATATGATTGGCAAGAAAATCAGCGCTTGTCTTGTCGAACTGCTGGAACGCGACTACCGAATTACATTGAGTCAGTACCGTCTTTGACACGTTGGCAGTACGTTGCGCGATAACCATAAATCCAACACCGTATTTTCGTCCTTGTAGGGCGATTTGACTGATGCTGTTGACGACTGTACTCGACCGCTTATCTTCGACACCTAGAAAATTCCATTCGGGGACTACTGTGTGAGCCTCCTCGAGAACCACACAAATTCTTCTTCCTTGAAATGCTTTCTCCTTGGCCAATTGAAATAGTGTCTTAAAGAACCACTTCGTAAACTCAAGGATACCTGTGGAATTCGTTACGTCAGGCAGTTCAAATAAAACTGCCTTTCGGTCGTCACCGACAAATGCTTCTATCGCGTGCCGAAAGCCCTGATTTAAGGTTTGTTCGCACCTTGCGATTAGGGCCTTGTCTCTCTTATTAGCAAACTCATCCAGTTGGGTGCCTATCTGGTCAATCGCCGCAAAGAGATCCGAGCCGGTCTTATCGTCGACCAGGGTTCCTCCAACAATATCGACAAGTCGCTGGCTGTACTCGTTGGTGAAGTCGACGCATATTACTTTGGTGCCGTGGTCCGCAATCTGGCGAACCAAGTTTCGCGCAAAGACCGATTTCCCAGACCCAGTAACACCCAATATTGCAAGGTGGTGTGTTACTGCAGATTCAAGATCAATGAAAACTGGAAATCGAGTTCCTGGCACATTGCCAATTTTGTATTCATTCGCCTGTGGCTCCGGCACCTCAACGGGACTTGCCTTTACAACAGGGGAGTTCATGACTGGAACCCAACCGAATCTATCAAAACGTCTAGTGGCAGGGTTCCAGACTCCCAGTTGGACCGCCTCCCCAACTATCATTCCTGCTTCGTCCCGTGACTCGAGTCGCTCGGTCTCCGTAATTCCCTCTACGACTTGATACAACACTCGGAGATTGCGAGTTTCAACTTCAACCAACTCTCCTTCCTCGACTGGTACTTGGAAGGCATACTCGAATTTTATTTTTTGTATATCGGATCCCTCGCTTAGCGTGCCAACCAACGTTTGAAGCAACTGAATATCTTCCTTGGGTTCGAGTTTGTAAACTGCGGCATCCATTATTTGCTCGGGTTTTGTTGTTTTCTCGCTTAGTTCGGCGAATGTGTTGCTTGTCAGAATCCTGAGCCATCGTTGTTGATTCAGTTGGTATGTATCAAGGACTAAGCCGGTAATCCACGCCCCTTCTTTTACCGCCTTGGAGGAAAACCCGACGAGGTCGAAACGCTTAGTAGAAGGAGAGTCGGGAAACGTGCGGGCCAGAAACGCGCTGTCCGATTGAACACTGAATATCTCTGCAACAACATCTTCGGGTCTTGCTGCGGGAAGACGAAATAGACGTAGGACCTTGGCCGGATCAACGGCAAGGAGCACACCCGCGTAGATCAACAGAATAACGAATAGCGTCGATTGGTTGTCCACATAGAACAGTGCGGTCACAACAAAGACGGAAAACCAAATAAGACGGCCATTTCCGAGCGTAATAGAGATCGTGTAGAGCGCCTTGGAAACCCTGTTTGTGGTCGCGGACGCAGATCGATTCTGATCTAGCAGCAATAGTGACAATAGAGAGAGAATCAGAAACACAGCGCTGTATGACCACAGTGCCCAGTACCACCCGCCAGTTTCGGCAAGGATCGGATGAACGGGCGATATGAGCAGCAATACAGAGATAGCTGAGGCTACTACATCGGTCGGACGAGTAAAGTAGTGTTCTGCGAGAAGGGTGACAAATGAAAGCATCACTAAGGCGGAAAACACCACGACCGCCCGGTCGCCCATCGCGATTATTGGGCTTCGATTAAGCCAATAGACGATCCCGAGGAGGAGCATCGTGCCAAGAAAGATCGTTATGCGTTGTCCTTTTGTCATAGCATTCACGGCTCCCGTTCGATAGCAGCTAATGTGAGGCGGACCGACCAAGTGACGGGGAAAAATTGCGTCATGACGGAAAGAATTGCGTCACGATCTCAATAAGTGGGGTTAAGCGAAGGAAGTATGCCGCCGATTCTGGGTATCAGCAATGCCCTTTGCATGATGGAATGGCTACTTATGAGGAGAGTGGACAATGCCTGCTCTTGGCCGAATGCGACCTTCGATGTATCCGTGAACGGACAGCGCGTCGGATCCTACCGCAGCGTTCAAACCACCTTGACCTCGAACCCCTCGCCTTCTTCGTCGGTGAGATGCACCGCGCAGGCGAGGCACGGATCGAAGCTGTGGATGGTGCGCAGCACTTCGAGGGGCTGCTTGGGGTCGTGGATGGCGTGGCCGGCGAGCGCGGCTTCGTAGGCGCCGGGCTTGCCGTCGGGGTCGCGCGGGCCGGCGTTCCAGGTGCTCGGCACGACGCACTGGTAGTTGGCGATCTTCTCGTTCTCGATGACGATCCAGTGGGCGAGGCCGCCGCGCGGCGCTTCCATGAAGCCGACGCCCTTGGCGCTCTTCGGCCACGATGACGGCTCCCACAGGGTTTCGTTGAAGGTGTCGACGTCGCCGCCCTTGATGTTGGCGACGAGCTGGTCGTACCAGCCCTGCATGGCGTCGACCAGCAGCTTGGTTTCCAGCGTGCGCGCCGCCGTGCGGCCGAGCGACGAGAACAGCGCCTGCACGGGGAGATCGAGTTGCTTCAGCGTGGCGCCGACCAGTTCCTTCGTCGGCGCGTGGCCCGTGGCGTAGAGCATCAGCACGCGCGCCAGCGGGCCGACTTCCATCGCGCTGCCTTTCCAGCGCGGCGACTTCAGCCAGGAGTAGGCCTGCTCCACCGGCAGCTGCTGGAAGGGCGGCTTGGGGCCGCTGTAGTTGAGCTTCGTCTCGCCCTGGTAGGGATGCAGGCCCTTCGTCTTGCCGCCGGCGTAGTCGTACCAGGAATGCGCGACGTATTCCTGCACCTGGTCCTCGGCATTGAGGTCGACCTCGTGCACCTTCGACAGGTCGCGGTTGAGGATGGCGCCGCGCGGGAAGAAAAAGCCCGAGGGATCATTCATGCCTTTCGAGGGCAGGTCGCCGAAGGTCATGAAGTTGCCCAGCCCCTCGCCCTGCTTGAACCAATCCTTGTAGAAGCCGGCGATGGCCAGCGTGTCGGGCACGTAGACCTGGTCGACGAACTCGCGCATCGACTGGATCACCGACTGGATGCGCTGCAGGCCGGTGACGTCGAGCGCGGTGCCGCCCTGGCCGCCGCGGTAGTGCGGCCCCTTGCCCCGGCCGGGGTGGTCCGGCCAGATGCTGATGGCGACCGGCACGCCGCCGACGACGAAATTCGGGTGCGGGTTCTTGCCGCCGAGGATCGTGTGCAGCGCCACCACCTCGCGCTGCCAGGCGAGCGCGTCGAGGTAGTGCGCCACCGCCATCAGGTTGGCTTCCGGCGGCAGCTTGTAGGCGGGATGGCCCCAGTAGCCGTTGCGGAAGAGGCCGAGCTGGCCGCTGTCGACCTGCTTCTTCAGTTTCGCCTGCACGTCGGCGAAATAGCCGGGCGAGGACTTCGCGTACTTCGACAGCGACTGCGCCAGCGCGGCGGTGGCCTTCGGGTCGGCCTTCAGCGCGGAGACCACGTCCACCCAGTCGAGCGCGTGCAGGTGGTAGAAATGCATGACGTGGTCGTGGATGTACTGGGCGCCGATCATCAGGTTGCGGAGCAGCTCGGCGTTGGGCGGGATGCGGATCTTCAGCGCGTCCTCGACGGCGCGCACCGAGGCGATGGCATGCACCAAGGTGCACACGCCGCAGATGCGCTGGGCGAAGGCCCAGGCGTCGCGCGGGTCGCGCCCGCGCAGGATGACCTCGATGCCGCGCACCATGGTGCCGGAGGAGTAGGCCGCCTCGATGGCGCCGTCCTTCATCTGCGCCTCGATGCGCAGGTGGCCCTCGATGCGGGTGATCGGGTCGATGACCAGGCGTTCAGACATGTTTGTCTTCCTCGTCGAGGTGCTCGGCGACCAGCTCGGTGAGGCCGAGCATCTCGATGTCCATGTGGTAGTGCTCCAGCGCCTCCTCCATGACGACGCGGCAGTTGGCGCAGGCCGTCACCATGGTCTTCACGCCGAGTTCCTCGATCTGCGCCTTCTTGCGCTTGAAGGAAGTCAGTCGCAGCGGCTCGGCGCGCTCGTTGGCGGAGACGCCGCCCCCGCCGCCGCAGCACCAGTTCATGGTGCCGGTCTCCTTCATCTCGCGGAACTGCGGCGCGAGCTGGTTGAGCAGCGTGCGCGGTTGTTCGTACACGCCGCCGCGGCGCGAGATCTGGCAGGGGTCGTGGTAGGTGAGCGGCTGGTCGAGCGTGCCCTTCAGCTTCAGCTTGCCGGCGCGGCGCAGGTCGTCGAGCACCTCGAGGATGTGCTTCACCTCGAAGCCGAAGGGCCGGCCCATCAGGTTCGGCCCCTCCCAGCGGATGGCGCTGTAGGCATGGCCGCATTCCGGGCTGATGACGCATTTCACCTTGAGCTGCTCGGCGGCGCCGACGATGCGGCCGACCAGCTCGCGGGCGAGGTCGGAGGCGCCGATCTGGATGCCGCTGTTGGTGGCCTCGTAGGCGTGGTCGGCCAGCGTCCATGTCGCGCCGGCCCGGTTGAGGATGCGGCCGACGGCGCCGAGGTATTCCGGGTAGTTGAGGATCTCCCACGACGACATCAGCACCAGGTAGTCGGCATTCTCGCGGTTCACCGGCACCTCGAAGCCGAACTCCTTCTGCACGCGCTTGATCGTCGCTTCCACCGTGGCCCACTTCACGCCGGCCGGGCTGCCGCTCTGGATGGCGCGCTTGGTGGCGGTGACCAGGCCTTCCGGCGCGTGGCCGGCGGCTGTCATGCCCTCTCGCATCTTGCGCACCATGTAGGCGATGTCGTTGCCGACCGGGCAGACCATCGAGCAGCGGCCGCACAGGGTGCAGGAGTCGTAGACCAGCGGGCTCCACTCGGCCAGCTCGGCGTCGGTGACGGGCTTCGCCAGGCCGACCAGCTTCGCCAGCCTGCCGAGCAGGGTGTACTCCTGCTGCCAGGCGCGGCGCAGCGGCTCCAGCTTGTGGATCGGCGTGTACTTCGGGTCGCCGGTCTCGGTGTAGAACAGGCAGGCCTCGGCGCACAGGCCGCAATGCACGCAACTCGAGAAGAAGCTGGCGACGGGCGCGTCGAGCACTTCCTTGAAGGCGTTCATGCCGCGTTCGAACGTTGCGCTCATGACGCCACTCCTTTGCGGCCGAAGATGTCGCCGTTGTACCAGCGCGAGACGAAGACGCTGACGGTGTGGAAGAGCTTGGTGAAGGGCAGCGCCACCAGCAGCAGCTCGACCGAGAGGATGTGCAGGGCCAGCGCCAGCGTGTAGTCGATGAGCAGGTGGTGGAAGGCAAGGTAGCCCGTCGCCAGCGGCAGGAAGGTGAGCAGCCAGGCGAGGTAGTCCTGGAAGCCGGAGAGGAAGCGCTTCACCGGATTGGCGAGCCGGCTCGCCAGCACCGCGATCAGGGCGAGGAGGGCCGCCACGGCGGCGATGTCGATCACCTGCGTCGGCAGCCCGGGCCAGCTGATGCCGAACAGGCCGCGCACCAGTTCGATGTGCGGCACGAAGAAGAACAGCGTGACGGCGAAGCCGAGGTGGAAGACGTAGCCGCCGATGTAGGTGACCGGCGCGCGCTTCATCATGCCCGGCGGCGGCAGCGAGCGGCTGACGATGGTGCGCCAGCCGCTGCCGGGACTGTGCTCGCGCGGTTTGGAGAGGTCCGCCTTGCGGCCGAGGCCGAAGATCTCGAACAGGCGCAGCAGGATGCCGAAGGCGCAGACGGCCAGCGCGATCGACAGCCCCGGCCCGCGCGCCCAGGTGAGCAGTTCAAGCGCGCTCATTTGGCTTTCTCCAGGTCGTCGACCGTCACCTTCTGATGCGCCGCTTGCGCCGACTTCTTCGCCGCGCGGTTGCGCATCGCCATGGCGGCGCCGGCGATGGCGCCGCCGGCCGCCGCCGCGCCGACCATCATCTGCACCGGCGCGATGGGCATCGACAGCGGCTTGTAGAGCGGCCCCATGTCCCAGAAGCCCGGCTCCGAGCAGCCGATGCAGCCGTGGCCGGACTGGATCGGGAAGCTCACGCCCTGGTTCCATTTGGTGGTGGCGCAGGCGTTGTAGGTGACCGGCCCCTTGCAGCCGAGCTTGAACAGGCACCAGCCCTTGCGCGCGCCCTCGTCGTCGAAGGTCTCGGCGAACTTGCCCTGGTCGTAGAAGGGGCGGCGGTAGCAGCGGTCGTGGATGCTCTCGCCGTAGAACACCTTGGGCCGGCCCTGCGCATCGAGCTCCGGCAGAGTGGCGAAGGTGAGGAAATGCGCCAGCACGCCGGTGATCACCACCGGGATCGGCGGGCAGCCGGGCACGTTCATCACCGGCTTGTCCTTGACGATCGCCGAGACCGGCACGGCGCCGGTCGGGTTCGGCAGCGCGGCGGGCAGGCCGCCGTAGGCCGCGCAACTGCCCACCGCGATCACCGCCGCGGCGCCGGCGGCGGTCTCCTTCAGCATGTCGAGGTTGCTGACGCCGGCGATGGTCGAGTAGCCGGCATTGCCGAGCGGGATCGAGCCGTCCACGACAAGAAGATATTTGCCGTGGTTCTCGCGCATGGCCGCCTCGCGCGCGGCCTCGGCGGCCTCACCGGAGGCGGCCTGCAGGGTGTGGTGGTAGTCGAGCGAGATCTGTTCGAGGATCAGTCCCTCGATCGAGGGCGTGTGCGAGCGGGTGAGCGATTCGGTGCAGCCGGTGCATTCCTGGAAGGAGAGCCAGATCACCGAGGGCCGGCGGGCTTTTTCCAGCGCCGCGGCGATGGCCGGCACCATCGAGGGCGGCAGCGCCATCAGCGAAGCGGTGGTGGCGCAGAACTTGAGGAAGCCGCGGCGGCTGATGCCTTGCCGTCGCAGGGTCTCGGCGATGGTCGGTCCGTCGAACGCCATGATGCCCTCCCTGGGAATGCATCGACGGCTGCCGGGGGGTGGCCGTCACTTCAGCGTTCAACTATTCTGCGCCTGCTCCAGTTTTTTTGCCAGCGCGGCGGCGGAATCGGCGACGTCCTCGGTCTGGCTCATCAGCAGCTCGGGCACGAAGGCGATTTCGACGAAGCGCGCCAGCGTCTCGCCGGCCTCGTTGCGGTGGGTCAGCAGCCAGACGCCGTGGAAGGCCGTCTCGCGCACGCTGCTCGGGCCGCCGGCGTTGATCGTCGCCTCGACCTCGCCTTCGCCCAGCGCGGCGAGCAGCTCGGCCTCGTCCTGCGGGCCCATCGGCAGGGCGCCGAGGTCGATCACCGTCGTCTCGCCCGACTCGAGCAGCCGCGCGAGGGCGTGGCGGACCTCGTTGAGGATCGGCAGCGCGTTGCCGTGCTCAGCGCCGGTATCGGTTGATGGCATCGCGGGTCTCCAGCGCGACCTGGCGCGCGGCGGCGGCGTAGTTTTCGTCTGCATTTTTGTCCGTGCCGGCGTAGAGGATGGCGCGCGAGGAATTGATCATGAGGCCGGTGCCGGACGCCGTCCTGCCGGCACTGACTGTTGCCTCGACGTCGCCGCCCTGGGCGCCGATGCCCGGCACCAGCAGCGGCATGTCGCCGACGAGGCGGCGCACTTCGGCCAGCTCGGCCGGGAAGGTGGCGCCGACCACCAGCGCGCACTGGCCGCCGGCGTTCCATTTCGTCGCCACCAGTTCGGCGACGTGCTGGTAGAGCTTTCTTCCGCCCGTCTCGAGGAACTGCAGGTCGGAGCCGCCGGCGTTCGAGGTGCGGCAGAGGATGACGACGCCGCGCTCCTTCCAGGCCAGATAAGGTTCAATGGAGTCGAAGCCCATGTAGGGATTGACGGTGAGCGCGTCGGCGCCGTAGCGCTCGAAGGCTTCGCGCGCGTACTGCTCGGCGGTGGCGCCGATGTCGCCGCGCTTGGCGTCGAGGATGACCGGGATGCCGGGATGCCTGTCGTGGATGTGGCGGATCAGCGCCTCGAGCTGGTCCTCGGCGCGGTTCGCCGCGAAGTAGGCGATCTGCGGCTTGAAGGCGCAGGCGAGGTCGGCCGTGGCGTCGGCGATGGCCTTGCAGAATTCGAGGATGGCGTCGCTGCGGCCCTTGAGGGCGGCGGGGAATTTCGCCGGGTCGGGGTCGAGGCCGACGCAGAGCAGGGAGTCGTTGCGCGCCCAGGCGGCCTGGAGGGTGGTCTTGAAATCCATGCGGCTATTGTAATCTTGGCGGCACTTCTGCGTGCCCGCTCAAAGTAAAATGCCTTTTTTGCGGGAGACATCATGACTGTGCGACCTTTCCGAGTGCTCGGCATCCAGCAGATCGCCATCGGCGGCCCCTCCAAGGAGCGGCTGAAGACGCTGTGGGTGGACAAGCTGGGACTGACGGTCACCGGCAACTTCGTCAGCGAGCGGGAAAACGTCGACGAGGACATCTGCGCCATGGGCAGCGGCCCCTTCAAGGTCGAGGTGGACCTGATGCAGCCGCTCGACGCGGAGAAGAAGCCCGCCGTGCATGCCACGCCGCTCAACCACGTCGGCCTGTGGGTGGACGACCTGCCGAAGGCCATGGAATGGCTGACGGCGCAGGGCGTGCGCTTCGCCCCGGGCGGCATCCGCAAGGGCGCCGCCGGCTACGACATCTGCTTCCTGCACCCGAAGGCCAGCGAGGAGTTTCCCATCGCCGGCGAAGGCGTGCTGATCGAACTGGTGCAGGCGCCGCCGGAAGTGGTCGAAGCGTTTTCCAAACTCGCTTGAAAAAAGGAGAAGACATGAGGAGGAGGCTGTTTCTGGGAGGGATCGCCGTGCTGGCGGGACTGACTTTTGCCGGCTGCTCGACGGTGTCCGATTCGCGCGCCGACCGCGGCACCGGCGTCACTGCCAGCTACGCCGCGCCGTTCGAACAGGTCTGGGCGGCGCTGCCCGAGCTGCTCAAGGAGCTCGGCATCAAGGTGACCGGCCAGAACGCGAACGAGGGCTACATGCTGGTCGAAGGCGGCGGCACCATGGGCGACGGCGCGACGATCTACGTCGAGCGCATCGGCACCAAGGGTTATAGCCGCGTCGAGGTGGCGCCCAAGAGCACGCTCGGCATCAACCTGTCGCTCGGCGACATGCCGAAGGACGTCCATAACCGCCTGGCCATGCGCTTCAAGCGTTTCTGAGGGGACCGGGCGAGCGGTTTGCCAGCATCCATGCCGCCAGCTGCCCGGCCGGCATCGGGCGGCCGATATGGTAGCCCTGCGCCTCGTCGCAGCCGGCATCCCGGATGAAGTCCAGCTGGCTGGCGTTTTCGACGCCTTCCGCGACGACCGTCAGCCCGAGGCTGTGGGCCAGGCCGATGATGGCGGTCACGATGGTGGCGTCGTCCGGATCGACCGCGATGTCGCGGACGAACGACTGATCGATCTTCAGGAAGTCCACGGGGAAGCGCTTGAGATAGCTCAGGCTGGAGTAGCCCGTGCCGAAATCGTCGATGGCCAGCCCGACGCCCAGCCGGTTCAGCGCTTCCAGCGTCTTGAGGGTCTCCGAGGTCTGCTGCATCAGCACGCCCTCGGTGATCTCCAGTTCGAGCAGATTGCACGGCCAGCCATGCCGGTCGAGCGCGCGCGCCACGGTGTCGACCAGATTCGATTGGCGGAACTGCCGGGGCGAGAGATTGACCGCCACCGGTATCTGCGGCAAGCCGGCGGCGCACCAGGCGGTTCCCTGCCGGCAGGCTTCATCGATGACCCACTCGCCTATCGGGACAATCATCCCGGTGTCTTCCGCGACCGGGATGAAGTGCTCGGGGAGGACAAGGCCGCGTTCCGGGTGGCGCCAGCGGATGAGCGCCTCGATGCCGCAGGCCTGCCCGTTCGCCACGGACACGCGCGGCTGGAAATGCAGCTCGAACTCCTGCCGCTCCAGCGCCCGGTGCAGGTCGTTCTCCAGGCGCAGGCGCTCCGCCGCCGCAATGTTCATCTGCTCCATGAAGAACTGGTAATTGTTCCTGCCCATGTCCTTGGCGTGATACATGGCCGAGTCGGCATTCCGCAGCAGGGTTTCCGTATCGTGGCCGTCTTCCGGAAAGAGGCTGATGCCGATGCTGGCCGACACCCTGAGCTCCTGGCCGCCGAGATCGATGGGCGGCGCCAGGGCATCGACAAGCTTGAGCGCGACCTTCTCGGCAGCCTTGGGCTGGTCCAGGCTGGGCAGCACGACGACGAATTCGTCGCCGCCCAGCCGCGAGACGGTGTCGCCCTCGCGCAAGGTCTCGGAAAGGCGGCGCGCAACGTTCTGCAGGAGGGCGTCCCCCGTCATGTGGCCGAGCGAGTCGTTGATGGTCTTGAAGCGATCCAGGTCCATGAACAGCACCGCGACCTGATGGTTTTCGCGGTGCGCCAGCGCGAGGGCCTGGCCCAGCCGGTCGATCAGCAGGCGCCGGTTGGGCAAACCGGTCAGCGCGTCATGGTTGGCCAGGTGCAACACGCGTTCCTCGGCCTGCTCCCGCTCGGCGACCTCCTCCTGCAGGCGCAGGTTGGTCTCGGCCAGTTCCGCGGTCCGTTCCGCAACCCGGTTTTCCAGCTCCTCGTGGGCCTGCATGAGTGCCAGCTGCGCCTCGCGGCGGGCCGAGACGTCTTCCGTCGTCCAGATGGTGCCCTGGCTGGCATCCCCGGGAACGACGGCGCGCGCCAGGATGCGGCACCAGAGGCGCGAGCCGTCCTTGCGGACGTTGGCCCATTCGACGTCGAGCTGGTTGCCGGACAGCAGGACAGGCCCGGCTTCCTGCCCGAACAGGCCATAGTCTTCATCGCTGGCAAAAAAGACGCGCGCCGACTGGCCGATCAGTTCGCCCGGACCCCAGCCGAACATCTGTTCCATGCGCGCATTGCAATGCCGGATGCTCCCTTCCTGGGTGAACAGGATGCCGACGGAGGCGTTCTCCAGGATCGCCTGCTGTTGCAGCATGAGCTGCCGCGTGGTCTCTTCGGCCCGTCTGCGATCGGTGACGTCCTCCCCGATCCAGATCGTGCCCTCCGTCGTGGCGGCCGGATTGACCGCCTTGGCAACGATGTGGCAAAGAAAGGTGCTGCCGTCCTTGCGCCGCATCGGGCGCTCCACCTCGAAGGCCTGCCCGGCGGCCAGCACCGGGCCCGCGTTGCGCCCGACCTCCGCATAGTCCTCGAGGCTCAGCCAGAAAACCGAGCCGGGCTGTCCCTGGAGCTCCTCGGGCGACGACCAGCCGAACATCTCGGCGAAGCGGGCATTGCAATGCAGCACCTTGCTCTGCCGCGTAAACAGGATGGCGACCGAGGCGTTCTCGAGAATGGCGCGGTATTCCAGCACCAGCTGCGCTTCTTCGGAAGACGCGGCAGCAGCGGTGTTCGGTTGGCCAGAGGTGTCCATGTGCGCATGCGGGCTAAGCTACCCGTACAACGGTTTCGTCGGGTACTTTAACCCGCAACGCGCAGCTTAGTCGATTTCCCGCAGGCCGCCCGGCGTCCTGAGGTAGGCCGCCAGGCCGGGCCTCTCGCCCGCCTCCGCCGGGAAGAGCGCCAGCGCCTTGTCCAGGCCAAGCGCCGAGAGGGAAGCCTGGATGCGCTTCGGTTCGGGATGGAAGCCTTCCAGCTTCATCAGGCCGCAGCCGCGGTCCGGCAGCTTGTCCGCCGGATGCGTGGGCGAATGCCACTGGATGAGGCTGGGAATCAGCCCGTCGCCGGGCAGGCGGCCGTCGGCGGGAACGGTGATGCGCCAGCGGAAGTCGCCGCGCGCAAGGTCGAGGATGTCGCCCGGCGGCTCGGGGCAGGCGGCTGCCGCGGCGGCGATGTCGTCGCAGCGCGCCACCCAGTGGATCAGGCGCGGACGTTCGCCGATGCGTGCGCGCAGCCCGGCATCGTCGAGGCCGAACCAGCGGGCGCGTGCCGGCTGCGACGCAGCCGGATCGACGGCAATCAATTCAAGATAGAGACGCGGGCCGAGCTTCAGCAGCCGGTTGTGCGTGCCCATGGCGGCATGCCGGCCGCCCGGCGCCAGCGCCACGCCGAGATGCGCTTCCAGCCAGGCCGTGCCGGCGTCGAGGTCGGTCGCGGCGACGACGAGATGGTCGATGGCGGCCTGCACCGGCTCAGGCCATCCGGTCGAGGGCGTCGGCGAGGCGCTGCACGCTGCGGTCGATGTGCTGCAGCTTGTCGAGTCCGAACAGGCCGACGCGGAAGCTGCGGAAATCCGCCGGCTCGTCGCACATCAGCGGCACGCCGGCCGCCGTCTGCAGACCCTGGGCGATGAATTTCTTCGCGTTGTGGATGTCCGGGTCGTCGGTGTAGCTGACCACCACGCCGGGCGCCTGGAAGCCCGTTGCGGCGACGCTCGCGAAGCCGCGGGCTTCCAGCAGGGCGCGCACGCGGGCGCCGAGCTCGGCCTGCGCGTCGCGCGCCCACGCGAAGCCCCATGCGCGCGTCTCCTGCATGGCGCGGGCGACGGCCGCCAGGGCGTCGGTCGGCATCGTGGCGTGGTAGGCGTGGCCGCCGCCTTCGTAGGTTTCCATGATCTGCAGCCACTTGCGCAGGTCGGCGGCGAAGCTGGTGCTGGCGGTGGCGTCGATCCGTTCCCGCGCCCTTGCGTTGAGCATCACCAGCGCGGAGCAGGACGGTCCGCTCCAGCCCTTCTGCGGCGCGCTGATCAGGATGTCCACGCCGCGCGCTTCCATGTCCACCCACATCGCGCCGGAGGCGATGCAGTCGAGCACGAACAGGCCGTCGACCTCGCGCACCGCGCCGGCCACCGCGTCCAGGTAGCCGTCGGGCAGGATCATGCCGGAGGCGGTTTCGACGTGCGGGGCGAACACCAGGCCCGGCTTCTGCGCGCGGATGGCCGCCGTCACTTCGTCGATCGGCGGCGGCGCGAAGGCCGCCTTGGGCCCGGCCGCGGCCGGGCGCGCCTTCAGCACGATCTCCTCCGCAGGAATGCGCCCCATCTCGAAGATCTGGCTCCAGCGGTAGCTGAACCAGCCGTTGCGGATCACCAGGCACTTGCGCCCGCCGGCGAACTGGCGCGCCACCGCTTCCATGCCGTAGGTGCCGCCGCCGGGCACGACGATGGCGGAATGGGCGCGGTAGGCTTCCTTGAGGATGGCGGAGATGTCGCGCATGACGCCCTGGAAGGCGGGCGACATGTGGTTGAGGGCGCGGTCGGTGTAGACGACCGAATACTCGTGCAGCCCCCGGGGGGCTGCCTGCGGCAACGGGCTGGACACTGCGGACTCCTGAAGTTCAGTCGGCGCGCAGCTTAACACGCTGCAGGCGCATGCGCCTGCAGCGGAAGCGTTCAGGCGAAGCGCACGATCGGCTGGTCGACGGCCAGGCTGTCGCCCTTCTTCGCCATCACTTCGGCGACGACGCAGTCCTGGTCGGCCTTGAGGATGTTCTCCATCTTCATGGCCTCGATCACCGCCAGCTTTTCGCCGGCCTTGATCTCCTGCCCCGGTTTCAGGGAAAGATCGGTGAGCAGGCCCGGCATCGGCGAGAGCAGGAACTTCGACAGGTCGGGCTTCGGCTTCTCCGGCATCAGGGCGAGCAGTTCGGCGGCGCGGCCGGTCATCACCATCATGTCGGCCTGGGTGCCCCAGTGGGTGACGCGGTACTTCAGGCCGAGGCGCTCGAGCTGCAGGCAGACCGGCTCGTTGTTCCAGGTGCCGCGGAAGATCGGCTCGCCCAGGCGCCAGTTCGAGCGCAGCTCGCAGCTCTGGCCGTCGTGGGCGACCGTGTAGCCGCCGCCGGTCGGCGTCAGCGTGAGGTCGTACTTCTTCCCGCCCATCAGCACCGTCCACTCGTTGCCGACCTTGCGCTCGTGGCCGCGCAGCTGGCCGCTGGTGCGGATGGCGCGGTCGATGTAGCGCCGCCGCGCGAAGGCCGCCACCGCCGCCAGCAGCAGCGGGTCCTCGTGCACCAGGCTCTCGGCGGAAAAGCCCTTGGGGAATTCCTCGGCGATGAAGCCGGTGTTGAACTTGCCGGACTGGAAGCGCGGGTGCTGCATCAGCGCCGACTGGAAGGCGATGTTCGAGGAGACGCCGCGGATGACGAAGGCGTTGAGGGCGTCGCGCATCTTGGCGACGGCCTGGTCGCGCGTGGCGCCGTGCACGATCAGCTTGGCGATCATCGAGTCGTAGTACATCGAGATCTCGCCGCCCTCGTAGACGCCGGTGTCGACGCGCACGCCGCCGTTCTCCGCCGGCGGGATGTAGCGGACGAGGCGCCCGGTCGACGGCAGGAAGTTGCGGAACGGGTCCTCGGCGTTGATGCGGCACTCCATCGCCCAGCCGTTCAGCTTGACGTCCTTCTGCGCGAAGGGCAGCTTCTCGCCGGCGGCGACACGGATCATCAGCTCGACGAGGTCGAGGCCGGTGATGCACTCGGTGACCGGGTGCTCGACCTGCAGGCGGGTGTTCATCTCGAGGAAGTAGAAGCTCTTGTCCTTGCCGACGACGAACTCCACCGTGCCGGCCGACTGGTACTTCACCGCCTTGGCCAGCGCCACCGCCTGCTCGCCCATGGCCTTGCGCGTCTTCTCGTCGAGGAAGGGGCTGGGCGCCTCCTCGATGACCTTCTGGTGGCGGCGCTGGATCGAGCACTCGCGCTCGTTCAGGTAGACGCAGTTGCCGTGGGCGTCGCCGATCAGCTGGATCTCGATGTGGCGCGGCTCCTCTACGAATTTCTCGATGAAGACGCGGTCGTCGCCGAAGGCATTCTTCGCCTCGTTGCGGCAGGAGGAGAAGCCCTCGTGCGCCTCCTTGTCGTTGAAGGCGACGCGCAGGCCCTTGCCGCCGCCGCCGGCGGAGGCCTTGATCATCACCGGGTAGCCGATCTTCTTCGCGATCTCGACCGCCTGCTCCGGCGTGTCGATGGCCTCGTTGTAGCCGGGGATGGTGTTGACCTTGGCTTCCAGCGCCAGCTTCTTCGAGGCGATCTTGTCGCCCATGGCGGCGATGGAATAGTGCTTCGGCCCGATGAAGACGATGCCCTCCTCCTCCAGCCGCTTGGCGAAGGCCTCGTTCTCGGAAAGGAAGCCGTAGCCGGGGTGCACCGCCTGGGCGCCGGTCTGCCTGCAGGCGGCGATGATCCTGTCGGCGACGAGGTAGGACTCCTTCGAGGGCGGCGGGCCGATGCAGACGGCCTCGTCGGCCAGCTCGACGTGGCGCGAGTCCTTGTCCGCCTCGGAATACACGGCGACGGTGGCGATGCCCATCTTGCGCGCGGTCTTGATGACGCGGCAGGCGATCTCACCCCTGTTTGCGATCAGTATCTTCTTGAACATGTTTTTCTCTCCCCGGCTCAGAGCGGAATGTTGCCGTGCTTGCGCCACGGGTTTTCCAGTTTCTTTTCCTTCAGCATCGCCAGCGAGCGGCAGATGCGCTTCCTCGTCTCGTGCGGCATGATGACGTCGTCGATGAAGCCGCGGTGGCCGGCGACGAAGGGGTTGGCGAACTTCTCCTTGTATTCCTTTTCGCGCGCGGCGAGCTTGGCCGGGTCGTTTTTCTCCTCGCGGAAGATGATCTCCACCGCGCCCTTCGGCCCCATCACGGCGATCTCGGCCGAGGGCCAGGCGAAGTTCACGTCGCCGCGCAGGTGTTTCGACGACATCACGTCGTAGGCGCCGCCGTAGGCCTTGCGCGTGATCACCGTCACCTTGGGCACGGTGCACTCGGCGTAGGCGTAGAGCAGCTTCGCCCCGTGCTTGATGATGCCGCCGTATTCCTGCGCCGTGCCGGGCATGAAGCCGGGCACGTCGACGAAGGTCACCACCGGGATGTTGAAGGCGTCGCAGAAACGCACGAAGCGCGCGCCCTTGATCGAGCTCTTGATGTCGAGGCAGCCGGCCAGCACCAGCGGCTGGTTGGCGACGATGCCCACTGTCTGTCCCGCCATGCGGCCGAAGCCGATCACGATGTTCTTGGCGTAGTCCGGCTGCAGCTCGAAGAAGTCGCCCTCGTCCACCGTCTTCACGATGAGTTCCTTGATGTCGTAGGGCTTGTTCGGGTTGTCCGGCACCAGGGTGTCGAGCGACATCTCGATGCGCTCGGAGGGGTCCTCGGTCGGCACCACCGGCGGCTTTTCGCGGTTGTTCGAGGGCAGGAAGGAGACCAGCCGGCGCAGCATCATCAGCGCCTCGACGTCGTTCTCGAATGCGAGGTCGGCGACGCCCGATTTGGTGTTGTGCGTCACCGCGCCGCCGAGTTCCTCGGCGGTGACCTCCTCGTGCGTCACCGTCTTCACCACCTCCGGGCCGGTGACGAACATGTAGGAGGAGTCCTTCACCATGAAGATGAAGTCGGTCATGGCCGGGCTGTACACCGCGCCGCCGGCGCAGGGGCCCATGATCATGGAGATCTGCGGCACGACGCCGGAGGCCAGCACGTTCCTCTGGAACACGTCGGCGTAGCCGCCGAGCGAGGCGACGCCCTCCTGGATGCGCGCGCCGCCCGAGTCGTTCAGCCCGATCACCGGCGCGCCGGCCTTCATGGCGTGGTCCATCACCTTGCAGATCTTCTCGGCGTGCGCTTCCGACAGCGCGCCGCCGAACACCGTGAAGTCCTGGCTGAAGACGAAGACCAGGCGGCCGTTGACGGTGCCGTAGCCGGTCACCACGCCGTCGCCCGGCACCGTCTGCTTCTCCATGCCGAAGTCGGTGCAGCGGTGCTCCTTGAACATGTCCCATTCCTCGAAGGAATCGGGATCGAGCAAGAGCTCGAGGCGCTCGCGCGCGGTGAGCTTGCCCTTGCCGTGCTGCGCGTCGATGCGCTTCTGGCCGCCGCCCAGGCGGGCCGCGGCGCGCTTTTCGTCCAGCTGTCGGATGATGTCGTGCATAGAGCCTCCGGTGGAAACTAATCTTTATCCTGCAGGTGGCCGAGCAGGCGGTGCGCCGCCGCGGCCGGGGTGATGCTGCCCGCCGTGACGGCGCGACTGACTTTTTCCAGATCCTGTTTCACGCCTTCGTGGTGCCTGAAGCGGCTGCGCAGCTCGGCGTCGATCAGGGTCCACATCCAGTCGAGGGCCTGGCGCCGGCGTTTCTGCGCCAGCTCGCCGCTCGCCTCGAGGGTCTTGCGATGCCTTTCGATTTCCTGCCAGAAGGCGGCGACGCCCGCGCCGGTCTGCGCGCTGAGGGTCAGCACCTTCGGCCGCCAGCGGGCGGAGGTCGAACGCAGCAGGCTGAGCGCGTTCTCGAACTGATGTTTCGCGAACTGCGCCGCCTTCGGGTCGATGTCCGCCTTGTTGATGACGACCAGGTCGGCGAGTTCGACGATGCCCTTCTTGATCGCCTGCAGGTCGTCGCCGGCATTCGGCAACTGCAGCAGGACGAAGGCGTCCACCATGCCGGCGACGGTGGTCTCGCTCTGGCCGACGCCGACCGTCTCGACGACGATGACGTCGAAGCCGGCCGCCTCGCACACCAGCATCGCCTCGCGCGTCTTCTCCGCCACGCCGCCGAGCGAGCCGCCCGAAGGCGAGGGGCGGATGAAGGCGTTGGGATGGGTCGACAGCTTCTCCATGCGCGTCTTGTCGCCGAGGATGGAGCCGCCGGAGAGCGTGCTGGAGGGATCGACCGCCAGCACGGCGACGCGGTGGCCCTTCCCGATGAGGTGCAGGCCGAGGGCCTCGATGAAGGTGGACTTGCCGGCGCCCGGCGCGCCGGAAATGCCGACGCGGATCGCCTTGCCGGTGTGCGGCAACAGGGCCGCCAGTACCTGTTCCGCCCGCGCCTGATGGTCGCGCCGCGTCGACTCGATCAGCGTGATGGCCTTCGCCAGCGCGCGCGGCTGGCGCGCGAGCACGCCGTCGACCAGCTCGCGGTCGGTAGCTTCCAACGCATGGAATTCCCGCGCTGGTTGATTCATCGCGTTTCTCTCCCCCCTTTGACAAAGGGGGGCTGGGGGGGATTTATAAGCGGCTGGTATGGCGCGGCCGCCGAAAAAATCCCCCTCGATCCCCCTTTTTCAAAGGGGGAGGTGAATACGGTGAGGCGTTTGTGTCGCTCGACGATCATGCGGCAGCATGCGCCTTGCGGATGGCGGCCAGCACCTGCTTCGCGCAGGCCGGGATCGGCGTGCCCGGCCCGAAGATGCCGGCGGCGCCCGCCTTGTTCAGGAAATCGTAATCCTGCGCGGGAATCACGCCGCCGACGAAGACGATGATGTCTTCCGCGCCCTGGTCCTTAAGCGCCTTGACCAGCGCCGGCACCAGCGTCTTGTGGCCGGCGGCCAGCGTCGACACGCCGATGGCGTGGCAGTCGTTCTCGATGGCCTGGCGCGCGGCTTCCTCCGGCGTCTGGAAGAGCGGGCCGATGTCGATGTCGAAGCCGAGGTCGGCGAGCGCCGTGGCGACGACTTTCGCGCCGCGGTCGTGGCCGTCCTGGCCGAGCTTGGCGACCATGACGCGTGGGCGCCTTCCTTCCGCCGCGGCGAAGGCCTCGATGTCCTGCTTGATCTCCTGCCATTCCCAGTCGTGCTCGAAGGCGGCGCCGTACACGCCGGAGATGGCCTGGTTGGTGGCGCGGAAGCGGCCCCATTCCTTTTCCAGCGCGTCGGAGATCTCGCCGACGGTGGCGCGCAGGCGCACCGCCTTGACGGCGAGGTCGAGCACGTTGCCTTTCCCGGTCTTCGCGGCGTCGGTGAGGGCATCGAGCGCCTTCTGCACGGCCGCACCATCGCGCGCCGCGCGGATCTTCTTCAGCCGCGCGATCTGCGCCTCGCGCACGGCGCTGTTGTCGATCTCGCGGATATCCACCGGGTCTTCCTTGTCGAGGCGGTACTTGTTCACGCCGACGATGACGTCCTTGCCCGAGTCGATGCGCGCCTGCTTCTCGGCGGCGCACTGCTCGATCTTCAACTTGGCCCAGCCGGATTCGACGGCCTTGGTCATGCCGCCCATGGCTTCGACTTCCTCGATGATGGCCCAGGCCTGGTCGGCCATGTCCTGCGTCAGCTTCTCCATCATGTAGCTGCCCGCCCAAGGGTCGACCACGCTGGTGATGTGCGTCTCCTCCTGGATGATGAGCTGGGTGTTGCGGGCGATGCGTGCCGAGAAGTCGGTGGGCAGGGCGATGGCTTCGTCGAGCGAGTTGGTGTGCAGCGACTGCGTGCCGCCGAACACCGCGGCCATCGCCTCGATGGCCGTGCGCACGACGTTGTTGTAGGGGTCCTGCTCGGTGAGCGACCAGCCGGAGGTCTGGCAGTGGGTGCGCAGCATCATCGATTTGGCGCTCTTGGGGTTGAAGCGCTTCATGATGCGCCACCAGAGCAGGCGCGCCGCGCGCAGCTTGGCGACTTCGAGATAGAAGTTCATGCCGATGGCGAAGAAGAAGCTCAATCGCCCGGCGAAGGCGTCGACGTCGAGGCCCTTGGCGAGCGCCGTCTTCACGTACTCCTTGCCGTCGGCGAGCGTGAAGGCGAGTTCGAGGGCCTGCGTCGCGCCGGCCTCCTGCATGTGGTAACCGGAGATCGAGATCGAGTTGAACTTCGGCATGTGCGTCGCCGTGTACTCGATGATGTCGGCGATGATGCGCATCGACGGCGCCGGCGGATAGATGTAGGTGTTGCGGACCATGAACTCCTTGAGGATGTCGTTCTGGATGGTGCCGGAGAGCTTCTCCTGGCTCACCCCCTGCTCCTCGGCGGCGACGATGTAGCCGGCCAGCACCGGCAGCACGGCGCCGTTCATGGTCATGGAGACGGAAATCTTGTCGAGCGGGATGCCGTCGAAGAGGATCTTCATGTCCTCGACGGAATCGATCGCCACGCCGGCCTTGCCGACGTCGCCGGTGACGCGCGGGTGGTCGGAATCGTAGCCGCGGTGGGTGGCGAGGTCGAAGGCCACCGAGATGCCCTGGCCGCCGCCGGCCAGCGCGCGCTTGTAGAAGGCGTTGGATTCCTCGGCGGTGGAGAAGCCGGCGTACTGGCGGATGGTCCACGGCCGCACGGTGTACATGGTGGCCTGCGGGCCGCGCAGGAAGGGCTCGAGGCCGGGCAGCGTGTCTGAGTAAGGCAGGCCCTCGGCGTCGCGCTTCGTATACAGCGGCTTGACGGTGATGCCTTCCGGCGTGACCCAGTTGAGGGCGGCGACGTCGCCGTTCGGCGCCGACTTGGCGGCGGCCTTTTCCCAGGCGGCGAGGTTGGAGGAATCGGGCAGCTTGTCAGACATGGCAGGGCCTTTCATTGGCTAGGGCCGGCGTGTTCGGCAGGATAGTCCCGTCCAGGGGCGGAATACAGCCGCAGGCTTGACATCCATCGGATAGCATAATACTGTATCCATAATTATGAATGCAATAGTGGCCAAGACAATCGCCAGGACGACAAATTAAGCAATGAGCCCAAGCAGCATTGCCCAACCCGCTCTCTATCTGGAGGTCGCCGAACGCCTGCGCCAGCGCATCTTCTCGCACGAGCTGCAGCCGGGCGCCTGGGTCGACGAGCAGGCCCTGGCCGAGCAGTACGGCATCAGCCGCACGCCCCTGCGCGAGGCGCTCAAGGTGCTGGCTTCGGAAGGCCTGGTCACGTTGAAGCCGCGCCGCGGCTGCTACGTCACCGAGCTGGCCGAGCGCGACCTCGACGACATCTTTCCGCTGATGGCTCTCCTCGAGGGGCGCTGCGCCTTCGAGGCGACGCAGAAGGCCACGGCCGCCGACCTGAAGCGCCTCGAAGCCCTGCACGAGAAGCTCGAGCGCCAGGCGGCGAAGGGCGACGTCAACGGCTTCTTCGAGGTGAACCAGGAATTCCACGAGGCACTGCAGATGCTCTCCGGCAACCGCTGGCTGAAGCAGGTCATCGACGACCTGCGCAAGGTGCTCAAGCTCACGCGGCGCGATTCGCTGCGGCTGGAAGGGCGCCTGAAACAGTCGCTGGAGGAGCACCGCCACATCCTCGCCGCCATCCGCGAGCGCGATGCCGCCTCGGCAGAAGCGCTGATGCATTCCCATTTGTTGTCCGGCCGCGCCGCCCTGGCGAAAATGCATGCCGCCAAAGCCCATGCCTGAAGAGATTCTCGTCGCGCGCGACGGCGTCGTCGCCACCGTCACGCTGAACAACCCGGCCAAGCTCAACGCCGTCAACGCCTCGATGTGGCGGCGCCTGCGCGTCGTCATGGAGGAGCTCTCCGCCGACGAGAGCCTGCGCTGCGTCGTGCTGCGCGGCGCCGGCGAGAAGGCCTTCGCCGCCGGCGGCGACCTCGAGGAGTTCCTCACCCTGCGCGACACGCTGGAGCGCGCCCTGGTCTACCACGAGGAGTGGGTGGCGCAGGCGCTGGGCGCCGTGCGCGACTGCCTGCATCCGACGGTGGCCCTGATCCACGGCGCCTGCATCGGCGGCGGCCTGGAGATCGCCGGCCAGTGCGACCTGCGCATCTGCGGCCGCTCGGCGCGCTTCGGCGCGCCGATCAACAAGCTCGGCTTCTCCATGGCGCCGGGCGAACTGACCGGACTGCTGGCGCTGGCCGGCCCGGCCGTGGCGCTGGAGATCCTGCTCGAAGGCCGCATCCTCGGCGCCGACGAGGCCTATGAAAAAGGCCTGGTCACCCGCGTCGTCGACGATGAACTGGTGGCGGAGGAGGCCTATGCCGCCGCCCGCCGCATCGCCGCCGGCGCGCCGCTGGCCGCGCGCATGCACAAGAAGCTGGTGCGCCGCCTCACCGCCGTGCCGCAGGGACTGACTTCGGAGGAGCTGAAGGCCAGCTTCGCCTTCCTCGACAGCGAGGACTATCGCGAGGGCCTTTCCGCCTTCTTCGAAAAGCGCGCGCCACTGTTCCGCGGCAAATAGGAGGCGGCATGGAAGGCATTCTCGGGCGCGTCAAATCCCTCGTCGGCGGCAAGCCGGGGCGCCAGGCCATGACGCCGAAGCTGCTGGCGCAATTGCGCCGGCAATTGCAGGAATGCGCCGCCGGCACCGGCGGCGAGGTCGCCGCGCGCGGCCGGGCGGCGAAGCTGGGCGAGACCTACCTCGGCCTCGACGACGCCGGCCGCCACGCGTTCCTGCGGCGCATCGCCCTCGACTTCGGTCCCGATCCGGCGAAGGTGGATGCCGCGCACCGTGCCTATCAGGCCGCGGCCGGCACGCCCGGCCAGTGGGACGCCGAAGCCGACCTGCGCGCCGCGCTGCGCTCCTCGCGCATCCGCATCCTGACCCAGTTCAACGCCCTGCCGCAGGGGGTGAAGTTCCTCGTCGACCTGCGCGCCGACCTGCTGCGCTTCCTCGACAAGGACGAGGAGCTGGCCGTGCTCGACCGCGAGCTGGAGTCGCGCCTGACCGCCTGGTTCGACGTCGGTTTCCTCGAATTGCAGCGCATCACCTGGAATTCCCCCGCCTCGCTGCTGGAGAAGCTGATCCAGTACGAGGCGGTGCACGAGATCCGCTCCTGGAGCGACCTGCGCAACCGGCTCGGTTCCGACCGCCGCCTGTACGCCTTCTTCCATCCGCGCATGCCGGCCGAGCCGCTGATCTTCGTCGAGGTGGCGCTGACCAGGGAACTCTCCGGCAACATCCAGGCGCTGCTCGACGAGCACGCCCCGGTGCTCGAGACCGAGCGCGCCGACACGGCGATCTTCTACTCCATCTCCAACACCCAGGCCGGCCTGCGCGGCGTGACGTTCGGCAACTTCCTGCTGAAGCGCGTCATCGACGACCTGAAGCGCGATTTCCCGCAGCTGAAGACCTTCGCCACGCTGTCGCCGCTGCCGCAATTCTGCGCCTGGCTGAAGCGCGCGCCGGAGGCCCTCGAGGGCCTCGGCCTGACGCTGGCCCAGCTGCAGTCGGGCGAGTGGGCGAAGGACAAGGAGGCAGCGCGCCGCCTGCGCGACCCGCTGGAGCGGCTGGCGGCGCGCTATCTCTACACCGTCCGCCAGAACGGCCGCCCCTTCGACCCGGTGGCGCGCTTCCATCTCGGCAACGGCGCCCGCATCGAGCGCATCGACTACCTGGCGGATACCTCTGTCAAGGGATTCAAGCAGTCCTGCGGCCTGATGGTGAACTATCTCTACGATCCCGACGAGATCGAGCGGAACGTGGAAGCCTTCGTCGGCGAGGACCGCATCGCCGCCACGGCCGCCATCCGCCGGCTGGCGAAGGCATGAACCTGTACGGCCTGCTGGCCTCGCGCTTCCCGGCCGAGGGCGGGGCGCCCTGCCTGATCCTGCCCGACGGCCGGCGCCTGAGCTACGCCGAACTGGAAAGTCAGTCCGCACGCTACGGCGCCCTGCTGGTCGAAGCGGGGCTGAAGCCGGGCGACCGCGTCGCCGCCCAGGTGGAGAAATCCGCCGAGGCGCTGCTGCTCTACCTCGGCTGCCTGCGCGCCGGCTGCGTCTTCCTGCCGCTGAATCCGGCCTACACGCGCAGCGAGGTGGCGTATTTCCTCGACGACGCCCGGCCCGGACTGTTCGTCTGCGCGCCCGAGCGGCTGGAGGAGGCGCAGGAGCTGGCCTGGGCCTGCCGCCTGCCGCTGGTGCATGACCTCGGCGCGCGCGGCGAGGGCAGCCTGGCGGCGGCGGCGGCGCAGATGCCGGCGCACTTCGCCACCGTCGAGCGGGCCGACAACGACCTTGCCGCCATCGTGTACACCTCCGGCACCACCGGCCGCTCGAAGGGGGCGATGCTGACCCACCGCAACCTGGCCGCCAACGCGCGGGTGCTGCACGAATACTGGGGCTTCCGCCCGGGCGACGTGCTGCTGCACATGCTGCCGACCTTCCATGTGCACGGCCTCTTCGTCGCCACGCACTGCGCGCTGCTCAACGGCAGTCCGATGCTGTTCGAGCCGAAGTTCGACGCGGCGCGCGCGCTGCGCCTGATGCAGGCGGCGACGGTGTTCATGGGCGTGCCGACCTACTACGTGCGGCTGCTGCAGGAGAGGGGGCTGACGCGCGAAGCCGTGTCGCACATGCGCCTGTTCATCTCCGGCTCGGCGCCGCTGCTGCCGGAGACCTTCAATGAATTCCGCGAACGCACCGGCCGCACCCTCCTCGAGCGCTACGGCATGACCGAGGGCGGCATGTTCACTTCCAACCCGCTCGAGGGCGAGCGGCGCGGCGGCACGGTCGGCTTTCCCCTGCCGGGCACCGAGGTGCGCGTCGTCGACGACGCCGACCAGCCGTTGCCGGCCGGCGAGATCGGCCACATCCAGGTGCGCGGCGAGAACGTCTTCGCCGGCTACTGGCAGATGCCGGAGAAGACGCAGGTGGAATTCACGCCGGACGGGTACTTTCGCACCGGCGACCTGGGCCGCTTCGACGCCGACGGCTACCTCGCCATCATCGGCCGCAGCAAGGACCTCATCATTACCGGCGGGCTGAACGTCTACCCGAAGGAGATCGAGGAGGCCATCGACGCCCTGCCCGGCGTGGCGGAGTCCGCCGTGATCGGCCTGCCGCATCCGGACTTCGGCGAGGCGGTCACCGCCGTGGTGGTGCGCGGCCGGGATGGCGCCGGCCTCGCCGCCGAGGGCATCATCGCCGAGCTGAAGGGCCGCATCGCCGGCTTCAAGGTGCCGAAGGCCGTGTTTTTCGTCGACGACCTGCCGCGCAACGCCATGGGCAAGGTGCAGAAGAGCCTGCTGCGTCAACGTTTCGCCGGCTGATGCGTTTTGATTCAGGCATCAAATAATTCGTTGTGCCTGCCGTTCGGCGGGGTGTATTGTTGCCGAATCCGCGCCAAAGAGCGTGGAGTTTCAGCCAGATAGAGGAGCGAGGCGATGCGTCGAGACAATTTGAACCAGCCGGACAGCCCGTGGAAGCACAAGGCCAAGGTGCTGCTGGCCTTCGTGGCCCTCTGCCTGGTTACGGCCTTTTCCGGCATCGGCTTTGCGGCCGATCCCGTCGATCCGAACCCGTCCCACCCCGTTCAGATCTTCAGATAAGTCCAGCCCTGGCGCACGCGGTCGACGATGTGCTCGACGGCGGTGCGCTCCACCCTTGCTTCCGGTACCAGCGTGACATCCAGCCCGGCGCTGCGGTAACGCGCGATGGCGTTGCCGCAGGCGACGAACGCCAGCATGTCGTGGCGTGCGGCGAGGGCGGCAATGCGCGCGGCGTGGGGCGTGGCCTCCTGCCGCAGCAGGTCGAGGCCGGAATTGTTGACCACCAGTTCCACCCGGGCATGGCCGGCCTTGGCCAGATAGGCCTCTGCCATGTCCAGCGCCTCCTCCATGCGCTCGGCTTGCGAGCTGTCCAGATGCAGCAGCACGCGCGTCGGCTGGGGCGCGAACAGGCCGCCCATCCAGGCCAGTGCCGGCTCGCCGGGCGAGACGGAGACGCGATGTCCCTGCCAGCCGATCAGCACGCCCGCCACCAGCGCCAGGCCGGCGGCCAGCGCGCCGCTCCACAGGGAAACGCGGCGACCCCGCTTGCGGGAATAGGCCGGAACATGGCTGTAAGCGTGGCGCACCAGCTCCTTGCTGGCGCGCAGCGCACAGAGGCGCTGGCTCAGTTCGGCGTCCTCGGCGATGGCGGCGAGGATCTCCTCGCGCTCCTCGCTGCCGAGTTCGTTGTCGACGAAGGCGTTCAGCCGCTCGTCGGAAAAGTCCCTTCTTGCTTCGCTCATTTCACGCTCCTCAGGCGCGGCTGCGCCGCAGCCGGCTCCAGCAGCGCGCGCAGCGCCTCGCGCGCGCGGCACAGCCGGCTCATCACGGTGCCGATCGGTATCGAAAGAATGGCCGCGACATCCGCATAGGAAAACTCCTCCAGGTCGACCAGGGTCACGACCTGGCGCTGTCCGAGCGGCAGCGCCGCAATGGCGGCCCGCACCCGGTTGACCGTTTCCTGCTGCTCGGCGTAACCCTCCGGTCCGGGCAGGTCGGAAGGCATCTCGGCGAGCGCCTCCTCGTCCAGGTCCTCGCGTCGGCCGCGCAGGTGGTCGACCCAGCAGCGATGGAGGATCGAGAACAGCCAGCTCGACAGCCTTTCGGCATCGCGCAACTGATCGGTCCTGGCCAGGCCGCGCGCCAAGGCCTCCTGCGCCAGGTCGTCGGCGAGGGGGGCATCGTGGCACCAGGCGAAGGCAACGCGATAGAGGCGGCCGCGGCTGGCCTCGATCTTTTCGGTCAACTCGCGCTGCGCCCGCGTCTGCAACCATTTCATCGGTTTTTCCTCCCGTCACATTATGACGCGTTGCGCGCCGGTTTTATTCCATGGCCGGCGCACGGAATAAACCCGGCCGGCGGCGCGTCTTACCTTGTGCCGCCGCCGGATTCCAGAACAACCATTGACGGCGCATTTTCCAATAGAGAGGAGCCATCATGATTCGCAGGACATTCTTTCAACTCGTGTTTTCGGGCGCACTCCTTGCGCTGGGTGCATCCGCCGCGCTGGCCGAACCGGCCAGGCCGGGCGTCGTGATCCAGGTCAGCGACGACAACCCGAAAACCTGGAACCAGGCGCTGAATGTCGTCAAGAACGTCCAGGCCGCCTATGGCAAGGACAAGGTGCAGGTCGAAGTGGTCGTCTTCGGGCTCGGTTCCGGCATGCTCAAGTTCGACTCGACGATCGCCAACCGCGTTGACGACGCGCTGGCGGAAGGCGCCGACGTGCGGATGTGCGAGAACACCATGAAGGGCCAGAAGCTCACCAGGGCCGACATGCACCCGAAGATTGCCTATGTGCCGGCCGGCGTCATCGAGATCGTCGAAAAGAGCAAGCAGGGCTGGACGGTGGTGCGGCCATAGCCGCAGCGAAAACGACACGCCAACGAAAGGAATCGCAATGAAAAGCGCCAATCTGCTGCAGCGGGCCCTGTCCGCCTTTCTGATCCTTTTCGCCGCCGTGGCCTGCGCCTCCGGCGGCGGCACGGCCGGCAAGAGCGCGGATGCCAACAAGGTCATCTACCACATCAACGGTGGATTGGAGCAGGCCAGCGACGGCCTGCGCAACATCCGCAACCACCTTGCCGTCGATCCGAAAGCGAAAATCGTCGTGGTCACCCATTACAAGGGGATCGACTTCCTGCTCGAGGGCGCCAAGGACAAGAACGGCAATCCCTACGACGCCGCGGTGGACGACCTCGTCATGAAGGGCGTCGACTTCCGCGTCTGCGAATTCACCCTGAAGGGGCGCAAGATCGACAAGAGCAAGGTGCATCCGGAGGCGAAGATCGTGCCTTCCGGCGTGGCGGAGATCGGCCGGCTGCAGGCGCAGGAAGGCTTCGCCTACCTGAAGCCGTGAGGGTGTCCTAGGCGATCAGGCCGTGCAGCATCTTGGTCGCCAATAGCGCGAGGAAGCCGCCGAAGGCGCGCTTCAGCTGCTTGACCGGCAGCCGGTGCGCCGTCTTCGCGCCGAGCGGCGCGATGAGCATGGTCATCGCGGAGACGCCGATGAAGGCCGGCAGGTAGACATAACCGAGGCTGAAGGGCGGCACGTTCGTCGCGTTCCATCCCGACGCGATGTAGCCGATCGTCCCCGCCACGGCGATGGGGAAGCCGAGCGCCGCCGAGGTGCCCACGGCGTGGTGGATCGTCACGTTGTGCCAGACCATGTAGGGGATCGAGAGGAAGCCGCCGCCGGCGGCGACCAGGCTGGAGACGATGCCGACGGCGGTGCCGACGATGAACATCCAGGCCGCGCGCGGCAGGGTGCGCGTCGGCTTCGGCTTGAAGTCGAGCACCATCTGCACCGAGGCGTAGTAGACGATGGCGGTGAAGGCGAAGGCCAGCGGCCGCGTCGGCACCAGGCTGGCGAAGAGCGAGCCGCCCAGCGTGCCGAGAACGAGTCCCGGCGCCATCGCCCGCACGATCTCCCAGCGCACGGCGCCGTGGCCGTGGTGGGCGCGCATGCTGGAAACCGAGGTGACGACGATGGTCGCCATCGAGGTGCCGAGCGCGAGGTGCATGACGTGCTCGGCCGGGAAGCCTTGCGCGGCGAAGAGCATGAACAGCAGCGGCACGATGGTCAGGCCGCCGCCGACGCCGAACAGCCCGGCGATGAAGCCGGCAAAGCAGCCGAGCAGCGGGTAGGCGAGCCACCACCAGTTCATTTCATCAGCTTTTCCGTGATGAACTTCCATTCCGCCGGGTCGACCGGCGTGATCGACAGGCGGTTGCCCTTCGCCAGCACGCGCATGTGGGCGAGTTCCTTGTGGCGGCGCAGTTCGGCGAGGCCGACGAGCGGCGTCTTCTTCACCAGCTTGACGTCCACGTTCAGCCAGCGCGGGTCGTCCGGCGAGGATTTCGGGTCGAAGTACTTGTGCTTGCGGTCGAACTGGGTGGCGTCGGGGTAGGCCAGCTTGCACACCTCGACGATGCCGACGATGCCCGGCTCGGCACAATTGGAATGGTAGAAGAAGCCGCGGTCGCCGAGCCGCATCTGGTCGCGCATGAAGTTGCGCGCCTGGTAGTTGCGCACGCCCCACCAGGCGGTCGCCTTGTCGCGGGCGAGGTCGTCGATGCCGTAGGCCTCGGGTTCGGATTTCATCAGCCAGTAGCGCATGGGCCGCGTCCTGCAAAAAACAAAGCGCGGAAAGCTCCGCGCTTTTTGAAGGATCCCCCGCCTGTGCCGCTAGGCCGGCATCCTGAACCTGAGGTCCAGAGCGGCCGCTTTCCGGTCACCGCAGGTGCGTCCGACGATGGGACGCTCACAAAAGTGACGCTGTGGTCCGCGGCCTATGCCAAGTCATTGGTTCAAGGAATGTATGACCTTGGCGAACACTGCAGGGGAATTCGGGGGCGCCGGATCGGCGGCGCGGGGGCTGCTAGAACAACTGTTCCTGGCTGGCCATCGCTTCGTCGAGCCGCGCCTGCATGGAAGCGATTCTACGCCGGAACTCCTGCATGTCAAAGCCGCCGGGCAGCTTGATGGAGAGCAGTTCGTGGGCAAGGTTGAGGGCCGTCATGACGGCGAGCCGCTCGCCGGTGGACTTGGTCTTTTCGCCGATTTCGCGCATCTTCTCGTCGACGAAGGCGACGGCGGTCTGCAGGGCTTCGCGTTCATCCGGCGGGCAGGCGACGCGGTATTCGCGGCCCATCAGGACGATGTCGAGCGTATTGGCTTCCTTCTTGCTCATTGCTCCGGCATCCGCTCCATGAGGGACTCCAGGCGGGTGCAGGCCGTCTCGATCTTTTCATTGAGGCGGTTGCGCTCGACTTCGAGGCCGGCCACCCGCGTGCGCAATTCCTGATTTTCCGTGCGCAGGTTCTGGCACAGCGTGATGAATTGCTCGATGCGTTCCTCGAGGGCGAAGAGTTCCCGGTCCATCGCGACAAACTAACAAAAAAAGCAGTTTCACGTCAAGCAATAACAGGCAATTCTGAATGTTATTTGTGACGCTGGCGCCGTCCTGCGGGGACTGACTTTGATTTTTTCCCGCTATAATCCGTCGCGCCGTGTGGTTTTTTGCCACGCGGCATCCTGTTCCAGGTGCTCTGCCGGCCCTCCGCCGGCGGGTTAAACGGGAACGAGGTGCGCCGGCCCTGCCGGCAATGCCTCGGCTGCCCCCGCAACGGTAAGCGAGTGCGGGTCCGCCACACATAGCCACTGGGTGAATGCCCGGGAAGGCGGCGGATCAAGACTCGCGAGCCCGGATACCGGCCTAGAACGGACCAGTTCGGAATCGCCGCGGGGGTGCGGCCGCCGGCTCCGGGTCCTGCCCGCTCCGATCCGGCTCCCTCTCGCGTTCCGTTTTATCGACACTGTCCGGCAGCGGGGACGCAGGCCGGACTTGAGGGAGCCCTCCACATGCACTTCAGGCATCGAGCCGCGGCGCTTGCCATCGCCGCCCTGTTCCACCCTTCCAGCCATGCCGCCGCCGACGAGGCGACGGTGATCGTCAGCGCCACCCGCTTCGCCGAAGCCGATCCGCGCGTGCCGGCCAACATCAGCGTCATCACGCGCGAGGACATCCGCAACACGCCCGCCTTCGACCTGCCCGCCGTCCTGCGCAACCATGCCGGCGTCGACGTGCGCACCCTCTACGGCAGCCTCGGCGTCGATGCCAGCGTCGACCTGCGCGGCTTCGGCGACACCGCCGCCAGCAACACCCTGATCCTGGTCGACGGCCAGCGCCTCAACCCCATCGACATGGGCTCCATCAGCTGGTCGGCGGTTCCGCTCGAGAGCATCCAGCGCATCGAGATCGTCCGCGGCGCCGGCAGCGTCCTCTACGGCGACCGCGCCAGCGGCGGCGTCATCAACATCGTCACCGACAAGTCCGGCCGTCCGCGCGCGGCGGTGACGGCCACGGCGGGCAGCTTCGGCCACCGCGGGCTCGACGCCCACGGCGCCGCCGGCAACGAGCGCGGCTACTTCAACGTCTTCGCCCATCACGCCGAGACCGACGGCTGGCGGCGCAACAGCCAGCAGGACCAGCAGGCGCTGTCCGGCCGCGTCGGCTTCTATGTCGGCGCCGGCGAGGTCTTCGTCGACTGGGCCGCCTACAAGGACTCCTCGGGCCTGCCCGGCTACCTGACCCGCGCCGCCTGGCGCGCCGATCCGCGTTCGAGTGCCTCGCCCGACGACTGGCAGAAGCGCGACGGCCATCGCCTGCGCCCCGGCGTCAAGCTGCCGCTGACCGATGCGCTGACGCTGGAGGCGGAACTCTCCGCCGAGCGGGAAGACCAGCACGCCGACTACGTCTCCTTCGGCAGCCGCTCCGATCGCGCCAAGGACATGCTGTCGTTCACCCCGCGGCTGCGCTGGCGCCACGGCCTCGGCGGCCTGGCCAGCGAGACCGTGCTCGGCCTCGACCACTACGACGGCGATGTCGACGCGCGCTACACGACGGCGCCGCGCCAGAGCGCATCGCAGACCAGCACCGCCGCCTACTTCCAGAACACCACCAACCTGACCGACGCCTGGGCGGTCACGCTCGGCGGGCGCAGCCAGCGCATGGATCAAAGCGCCCACCAGGACGCCTATGCGCCATGGTTCTCGCCGGCGATGGACGGCAGCGCCGTGCGGCGGCGCAATGCCTGGGATCTGGGCGCCAGCTACGCCGGCCAGGGCTGGCGCGCCTACGGCAAGCTCGGCACCACCTTCCGCTTCGCCAACACCGACGAGCTGTTCAGCTTCAACCCGCTCACCGGCAACCCCGCCTTCGCCGGCGACCTGCGCCCGCAGCACGGCCGCATCGGCGAGATCGGCGGCAGCGCCAGCCTCGGGCCGGTGCAGGCGCGCGCCGCGCTCTATCGCATGCAGCTGAAGGACGAAATCGGCTACGACGGTGCGCTCGGCGCCAACGTCAACTTCGATGCGACCCGCCGCCAGGGCCTCGAGGCCGAGCTCGACTGGCGCATCGCCGGGCGGCTCAAGGCGAAGCTGGCCTACGCCCACACCGATGCCGAGTTCCGCGACGGTCCCTACGACGGCCAGCGCGTCCCGCTGGTGCCGCGCGACAAGCTCACCCTGCAACTCACCTGGGACGCCGGCCGGGCGGGCATCTACACCGCCGTGGCGAACCACGTCGGGTCGCGCCGCTACAGCGGCGACTTCAGCAACGTGCGGGGAACGCTGTCCGGTTATACGACGCTGGACCTGCAGGCCGCCTGGAACCTGAAGCCGTGGACCGTGACCGCGCGGCTGCTCAATGCCCTGGACAAGCGCTATGCGCCGTATGCCGGCTACTCGCCCTGGATCGTCGACCATTACTACTATCCGGCCGACGGGCGCAGTTTCCACTTGAGCGCGCGTTACGACTTCAAATAGGAAAAGTCAGCCGTGCCGACACGCCGCCGCGCCCTGCTGGTGATCCTGCTCCTGGCCCTGGTCGGGCTGGCGAGCCTGGCCGTCGCGCTGGCGGCGGGCAGCCTGCCGGTGTCCGCGGCCGACGTCGGCCGCGCCCTGCTCGGCGACACCGCCGGCGTGGCGGCGGAAGTGGTGCGCGAGCTGCGCCTGCCGCGCGCCCTGGCCGCCTTCGCCTGCGGCGGCCTGCTGGCGCTCGCCGGCGCCCTGATGCAGGTGCTGCTGCGCAATCCCCTGGCCGATCCCTACGTGCTCGGCATCTCCGGCGGCGCTTCGGTCGGCGCGCTCGGCGCCATGCTGCTCGGCCTGCCGCTGCTGCTGGTCAACGGCGGCGCCTTCGCCGGCGCGCTGGCCGCCACGCTGCTGGTGTTCGGCCTGGCGCGCGGCGACGGCTCGTGGACGCAGACGCGGCTCTTGCTGACCGGCGTCATCGTGGCCGCCGGCTGCGGCGCGGCGGTGGCGCTGATCCTTTCCATCGCGCCGGAGAACAAGCTGCGCGGCATGCTGTTCTGGCTGATGGGCGACCTGTCGCATGCCGCGTCGTTCTGGCCGGCGCTCGCCATGCTGGCGCTGGGGCTCCTTGCCGCGCTGCCCTTCTCGCGCGACCTCAACCTGCTGGCGCGCGGCGACCTCACGGCGCGCGCCCTCGGCGTGCCGGTGGCGCGGCTGCGCGGCGGCGTCTACGTGCTGGCGGCGCTGGCCACCGCGGCGGCGGTGACGACCACCGGCTCGGTCGGCTTCGTCGGCCTCATCGTGCCGCACCTGGTGCGGCTGTCCGTCGGCAACGACCAGCGCGTGCTGCTGCCGGCGGCGGCGCTGGCCGGCGGCGCGCTGCTCACGCTGGCCGACACCCTGGCGCGCACCATCGTCGCGCCGCAGCAGCTGCCGGTCGGCGTGCTGACCGCGCTGATCGGCGTGCCGGTGTTCCTGTATTTATTGACGCGCAGTCCGCGCGGGAGCGCGGCATGACGGCTTTGCTTTCCGTCCGCGACCTCGACGTCAACATCGGCAGCGTGCGCGTCGCCGCCGGGCTCGGCTTCGACCTGGCCGCCGGCGAGCGCCTGGCCATCCTCGGCCGCAACGGCACCGGCAAGACGACGCTGCTGACGACGCTGGCCGGCCTGCGCGAGGCCGAGGCCGGCACGATTGCCCTCTGCGGCGAGGACTATGCCGCGCTGGACGCCCGCCGCGCCGCCCAGCTGCGCGGCCTGCTGCCGCAGGGCCATCTCGACGCCTTCCAGTCGACCGTGCTGGAGACGGCGCTGATCGGCCGCCATCCGCACCTTGGCCGCTGGCACTGGGAAGGGAAGGAAGACGAGCGCCTCGCGCGCGAGGCGCTGGCGGCGGTGGACCTCGCCGGACTGGGCAGCCGCGAGGTGCACACGCTCTCGGGCGGCGAGCGGCAGCGCCTGGCCATCGCCGCGCTGCTGGCGCAGCAGCCGCGCCTCTACCTGCTCGACGAGCCGCTCGCCCACCTCGACCTCAACCACCAGATCGCCGTGCTCGAACTGTTGTCGCGGCGCGCGCGCGAGGACGGCGTCGGCATCGTCATGGTGCTGCACGACATCAACCTGGCCCTGCGCCACGCCGACCGCGCCCTGCTGCTGTTCGGCGAGGGCCGCACGCTGGAAGGGCCGGTGGCGGCGGTGCTCACCGCCGAGTCGCTGTCGCGCCTGTACGGTTATCCGCTGCGGGAGATTCCGGATGGAACCGGACGCCATTTCGTGCCTGCGTAGGCCGGTTCGCAGGCCGGCCTTCAGGCCGACTTCGGCCGACGTTGCCGGGCTGAAGCCCGACCTACGGTATGCGACGCGAACGCGCCGTCTCGAGGTGCTKSYWMWRCMSMTCKAKRYSKKYRWRRRWGMSMGGCGYGTGGYGCTGCAGGTGGTCGGGATGAACGAAAAAGAGGTTGTCGCGGGCGACCGCGGAGAGTGCCGGCCAGCGGCGCCATTCGTCCAGCCACTCGGGCCGCGCGTCGCCCATGCCGCTGGCGACGATGGCCTCCGGGTCGGCGGCCAGCACGGCTTCGACCGTCACCGCCGCCGCCATCGGCTTGAGCGCGGCGAAGACGTTCTCGCCGCCGCACAGGCGGATCGCGTCGGAGATGATCTGGCCGCCGCCGACGGTCATCAGCGGCTGGTTCCACACCTGGTAGAAGACGCGCACCGTTGGCCTGCCCTCGTAGCGCGCGCGCAGCGCCGCCAGTCGGTCGCGGAACTTCGCCGCCGCCGCGCGTGCCCCGGTGCCGGCGCCGGAGAGGGCGCCGAGGCGCTCCAGGTCGGCCGGCACGTCCTCGATGCGCCGCGCCTCCGTCACCACGACGTTGAGGCCGATGGCCTTCAGCTTGGCGACATGCGAGGCGATGTTGCCGGATTCCCAGGCGACGACGAGGTCGGGCCGCAGCGCCGCCACCGCCTCGAGGTCGATCTTCTCGTAGCTGCCGATCTGCCGGATCTTCTTCGCCTCTTCTGGGTAGTTGCTGAACTCGACCGTGCCGACGACGCGGTTGCCGGCGCCGATGGCGAACAGGTTCTCGGTGATGTGCGGCGACAGGCTGACGATGCGCCGCGCAGGCTGGGTGAGGCGCATCTCCGGCTCGGCGTGCGCCAGCGGGGCGAACAGAGCGGCGAGAAGCGGGGCGAGCAGAAGCCGCGGGAGGCGCATTGCAGAGCGGGGGAAAGGCGATGAGCGATTCTACGCCGAAACCCCTCGCCCTCATGGTGCAGGGCTGCACCTCGGACGCCGGCAAGAGCGTGCTGGTCGCCGGCCTCTGCCGCCTGCTTCTGCGGCGCGGCGTGCGCGTGGCGCCGTTCAAGCCGCAGAACATGGCCCTCAACTCGGCGGTGACCGTCGACGGCGGCGAGATCGGCCGCGCCCAGGCCCTGCAGGCGCAGGCGGCGGGGCTGGCGCCGCACAGCGATTTCAACCCGGTGCTGCTCAAGCCGACCAGCGACCGCGCCGCGCAGGTGATCCTCAACGGCCGCGTCGCCGCCGACCTCGACGCCCGCGCCTACCACCTCTACAAGCCGCGCGCGATGGAGGCGGTGCTGGCCTCCTGGGAGCGCCTGTCGCGGCAGTACGACTGCCTCGTCGTCGAGGGCGCCGGCAGCCCGGCCGAGATCAACCTGCGCGACCGCGACATCGCCAACATGGGCTTCGCCGAGGCGGTCGACTGCCCGGTGATCCTCGTCGCCGACATCGACCGCGGCGGCGTCTTCGCCCACCTCGTCGGCACGCTGGAACTGCTCTCCGAATCGGAGCGGGCGCGCGTGCAGGGCTTCGTCATCAACCGCTTCCGCGGCGACCTTTCCCTGCTCGAACCGGGCCTGCGCTGGCTGCAGGAACGCACCGGCAAGCCGGTGCTCGGCGTGCTGCCCTATTTGCACGGCCTGCACCTCGACGCCGAGGATGCCTTGCCCCGCGAGCGCGCCGGCAAGACCGACGCGCGGTTGCGCGTCGTCGCGCCCGCGCTGCCGCGCATCTCGAACGCCACCGACTGCGATGCGCTGCGCCTGCATGCCGAGGTGGACTTCCGCTTCGTCGGCCCCGGCGAGGCGATTCCCGCCGCCGACCTGATCGTCCTGCCCGGCAGCAAGAACGTGCGCGCCGACCTCGCCTGGCTGCGTGCGCAGGGCTGGGCGGCGGCGCTCCTGCGCCACCTGCGCTACGGCGGCAGGGTGGTGGGTATCTGCGGCGGCATGCAGATGCTCGGCCGCGCGGTGCACGATCCGCTGGGGCTGGAGGGCGAGGCGGGCAGCGCCGAAGGGCTGGGCCTGCTCGACTTCGAGACGACGCTGGCGCCGGAGAAACGCCTGGCCAACGTCGCCGGCACGCTGAATCTGCCCGGCGCGCCGGAAGCCGCCGGCTACGAGATCCACCTGGGCGTGAGCGAGGGCCCGGCGCTGTCGCGGCCTGCGCTGCAGTTGGACGACGGCCGCAGCGACGGTGCGCTGTCCGAGGACGGCAGCATCCTCGCCACCTACCTGCACGGCCTCTTCGACCGGCCGGCGGCGCTGCGGGCGTTGCTGGACTGGGCCGGCCATGCGGAAGCGGCCCCCTTCGATCTCGCCGCAGTGCGCGAGCAGGCCCTCGAGCGCCTGGCCGATGCGCTGGAGGCGCATCTCGATGCGGCCTGGCTTGAGCGAACTTTCGGGGCGGTCGTGCCGGCATTTCAGGATAGGATGCGGCGATGAAAGAATTGATCCTCGGCGGCGCCCGCTCCGGCAAGAGCGCCTATGCGCAGAAGCGGGCGGCGGCATCCGGCCTGCCGGTGACGGTGATCGTCACCGGTTCGGCCGGCGACGCCGAGATGGCCGAGCGCATCGCCCACCATCGTGCGGCGCGGCCGGCGGACTGGCGCGTGGTCGAGGCGCCGTGCGCGCTCGCCGCCGCGCTGCGCGCGGAAGCGGCGGCGGGGCGCTGCGTGATCGTCGACTGCCTGACGCTGTGGCTGATGAACGTCATCGGCGGCGCATTCGAGGCCGAGCGCCGCGCGCTGCTCGACGCGCTGCCGCAGCTGCCCGGCGAAGTGCTGTTCGTCGCCAACGAGATCGGCCTCGGCATCGTGCCGCTCGGCGAGGAGACGCGCCGCTTCCGCGACGAGGCGGGGCGGCTCAACCAGGACCTCGCCGCCGCCTGCGAGCGCGCGACCTTCGTCGCCGCCGGGCTGCCGCTGACCCTCAAGTCACCATGAAATTTCCGGAAGGATGAAGATGAAATTCAATATCGCCGCACCCGACGACGCCCTGCGCCCCGCGCTGCAGGCCAGGATCGACGGCAAGACCAAGCCGCTCGGCGCGCTCGGCCGCCTGGAGGCGCTCGCCCTGCAGCTCGGCCTCATCCAGCAGACGCTGACGCCCGAACTGCGCGCGCCGCACATCCTCGTCTGCGCCGGCGACCACGGCGCGGCGAATGCGGGCATTTCCGCTTTCCCGCAGGACGTCACCTGGCAGATGGTGGAGAACTTCCTCGCCGGCGGCGCCGCCATCAACGTCTTCGCCCGCGCCAACGGAATCGGGCTGGTGGTCGCCGACGCCGGCGTGAACCACGCGTTCGGCCCGCGCGAAAACCTGGTCGACGCCAAAGTCAGTCCCTGCGGCACGGCGAGCTACCTGGAAGGCCCGGCCATGACGGCGGAAGAATGCGAGACGGCGACGGCGCGCGGCGCGCAGCTCGTCGCCGGCCTCCACGCGCGCGGCTGCAACGTCATCGGCTTCGGCGAGATGGGCATCGGCAACACCGCCTCGGCCTCGCTCATCACGTCTTTCATGGCCGGAATTCCGCTGGAGGATTGCGTCGGGCGCGGCACCGGGCTGGACGATGCCGGCGTGGCGCGCAAGCTGACTTTGCTGCAGCAGGCCGCCGACGGCTATCGCGGCGACTACACGCCATCATCCGTGCTGGCGCACTTCGGCGGCTTCGAGATTGCCATGCTGGCCGGCGGCATGCTCGCCGCCGCCGAGCGGAAGATGCTGCTGCTCATCGACGGCTTCATCGTCACTTCGGCCCTGCTGGTGGCGGCGACGCAGCATCCGGCGGCGCTGCAGTACTGCGTCTTCTCGCACCGCTCGCAGGAGCGCGGCCACCGCCTGCAGCTCGAGCACCTCGGTGCGCGGCCGCTGCTCGACATGGACCTGCGCCTGGGCGAGGGCACCGGCGCCGCGCTGGCCTGGCCGCTGGTGCGCGCCGCCTGCGCCTTCCTGAACGAGATGGCCAGCTTCGAGTCGGCGGGCGTGAGCGAAAAGAGCGAGCAGGCGGATGCTGCGACAGGAAGCTGAAGCTTTCTTCGGTGCCGTGCGCTTCTTCACGCGCCTGCCGGTGCCGGCCTGGGTCGGCCACTCGCAGGAGGCGCTCGACCGCGCGGCGCGCTACTTCCCGCTGGTCGGCATCCTGGTCGGCGTGCTGGGGGGACTGACTTTCCTTCTCGTCGCCTTCGTCCTGCCGGTGTCGATCGCCCTGCTCTTCAGCATGGCGGCGACCCTGCTCGTCACGGGCGCCTTCCACGAGGACGGCCTGTCGGATACGGTCGACGGCTTCGGCGGCGGCTGGACGAAGCCGCAGGTGCTGGCGATCATGAAGGACTCGCGCATCGGCAGCTACGGCGCCCTCGCCGTGGCGCTGATGCTGCTGGCGAAGTTCAACGCCCTCTACGAGCTGCCCGACGAGTGGATTGCGCCGGCCCTCGTCGCCGGCCACGCCGCCTCGCGCTTCTTTTCCACGCTGCTCATCTTCTCCCTCGACTACGTGCGCGACGACGACTCTGCGCGCGCCAAGCCGCTGGCGGTGCGCATGGGCGCGGGCAGCCTCGGGGTAGCCGCGTTGTTCGGCCTGGCGCCGCTGGCCCTGCTACCGTGGGAGGCGGCGCTTGCCGGCTTGCTGTTGGCGGCCCTGACGACCTTTCTCGCCGCGCGCCATTTCGTCAAGCGCATCGGCGGCTACACCGGCGACTGCCTCGGCGCCACGCAGCAGCTTTCCGAGCTGGCGATCTATGTGGGTATCCTCGCGGTCGCATGGAACTTTTCCTGATCCGCCATCCCGAGCCGGCCGTGCCCGAGGGCACCTGCTACGGCCGCAGCGACATCGGCCTCGCCGGCGACGCCGGCGCGGAGGCGGCGCGCCTGCGCGGCATGCTGCCGGCCGGCATCCCGGTCTACACCAGCCCGCTCCTGCGCTGCCGCAGCGTGGCCGAGCATCTTTCTCCGGCGCCGGCCGTCGACGAACGTCTGGTCGAGATGCATTTCGGCGAGTGGGAGATGCGCCGCTGGGACGAGATCGACAAGGCCGCCTTCGACGCCTGGGTCGCCGACATCCTCAACTTCGCCCCGCCCGGCGGCGAATCGGCGGCGGAAATGCTGGCGCGGACCCTGGACTTCCTCGACGAGCTGCGCGCGGGCGAAGCGCCGGCCGCCGCGGTCGTCACCCACGGCGGCGTGCTGCGCGTGCTCTTCGCCCACTGGCTGGAAGTGCCGCCGCGGCGCTGGCCGCGCCTCGTCTTCGAGTTCGGCGCCGTCAGCAAGGTGAACCTCGGGAAAAAGGATATTCGGGTCGAGTATCTAAACCGCAAGTAAAATAGCGGCCCATGAAGGTCATCCAAACCGAAATCCACGACGCCCTGATCATCGAGCCGAAGGTCTTCGGCGACGCGCGCGGCTTCTTCCTCGAGAGCTACAACAAGCGCGTGCTGGCCGAGGCGGCCGGCATCCGCGCCGAGTTCGTGCAGGACAACCATTCCCGCTCCGCCCGCGGCGTGCTGCGCGGGCTTCACTACCAGCTGCGGCAGCCGCAGGGCAAGCTGGTGCGCGTGGCGAGCGGCACGGTGTTCGACGTCGCCGTGGACATCCGCCGCAGTTCGCCCACCTTCGGCAAGGTGGCCTGCGTCGAGCTGTCGGACGCCAACCAGCGCATGTTCTGGGTGCCGCCGGGCCTGGCCCACGGCTTCCTCGTCGTTTCCGAATCGGCGGATTTCCTCTACAAGACCACCGACTACTACGCGCCGGAGCACGAGCGCTGCATCCTCTGGAACGATGCCGAGCTGGCGATCCCCTGGCCGCTGACGGGCGCGCCGACGCTCTCCGCCAAGGACGTTAACGGCCTGCCCTTCGCCGTGGCGGAGCTGTTCCCGTGAGCGCCCCCGCCGGGCCGCCCCAAGGGGGTGCAGCCAACAGGATGGAGCGGGCGCAGCCCGCGAACGACCGTCACCCCCTTCCTCGGGAAGGGGGGCGGGGGGAAGGTGCTCCAGTCATCCTGCTGACAGGAAAAAACGGCCAGGTCGGTTGGGAGCTCGCGCGCACCCTGCTGCCGCTTGGCCGCGTTGCCGCGTTTGACCATGCCGGGCTGGATCTCGCCGATGCCGCCGCTGTGCGCCGCATGCTGGACGAGCTGCGGCCCGACGTCATCGTCAACGCCGCCGCCTACACCGCCGTCGACAAGGCCGAGAGCGAGCCGGAGCAGGCCAACGCCGTCAACGCCGCCGCGCCTGCGCTGCTGGCGCAGGAGGCGGCGCGGCGCGGCGCCTTGCTGATCCATTATTCGACCGACTACGTCTACGACGGCGCCAAGGCCGCGCCCTACGTCGAGACCGACCCGACCGGGCCGCTCGGCGCCTACGGCCGCAGCAAGCTCGCGGGAGAAGTCGGCGTGCAGGTTTCCGGCGCCGACCACCTGATCTTCCGCACCAGCTGGGTGTACGCCGCGCGCGGGGCCAACTTCCTGCGCACCATCCTGCGCCTGGCCGCCGAGCGCGAGGAGCTGCGCATCGTCGCCGACCAGATCGGCGCCCCGACCTGGGCGCGGCTCATCGCCGAGGCGACGGCGCACGCCCTGCGCCAGGCGATGCAGGAACGCAGCAGCGGCACATTCGACAGCGGCGTGCACCACCTTACCGCCGCCGGCGAGACGAGCTGGCACGGCTTCGCCTCCGCCATCGTCGAAGGCCGGCAAGGACTGCGCGTGAAAACGGTGACGCCGATCACGACCGCCGAGTACCCGCTGCCCGCGCCGCGCCCGGCCAACTCGCGCCTGGACACCGGCGCCTTCCGCGCCCGCTTCGGCCTCGTCCTGCCCGATTGGCGCGACTGCCTGCAACTCTGCCTCGAGGAAATCCCGCAATGATTTTGGTCACCGGCGGCGCCGGATTCATAGGTAGCAATTTCGTTCTGGACTGGCTGCGCGAGACCGGCGAGCCGGTCATCAACCTCGACAAGCTCACCTACGCCGGCAATCCGGAGAACCTTGCCGGCCTGCGCAATGATGCGCGTCACGACTTCGTGCAGGGCGACATCAACGACGCCGAGTTGGTGGGGGATCTGCTCAAGCGCCACGCGCCGCGCGCCATCGTGCACTTCGCCGCCGAGAGCCACGTCGACCGCTCCATCCACGGCCCGGCCGAGTTCATCCAGACCAACATCAACGGCACCTTCACCCTGCTCGAGGCGGCGCGCGCCCACTGGTCGGCGCTGACCGGCGAGGCGAAAGCCGCCTTCCGTTTCCTGCACGTGTCGACCGACGAGGTGTACGGCTCGCTCGGCATGGACGATCCGGCCTTCGCCGAGACGCATCCCTACCAGCCGAACAGCCCCTACTCGGCCTCGAAAGCGGCCTCCGACCATCTGGTGCGCGCCTACCACCACACCTACGGCCTGCCGACGCTGACCACCAACTGCTCGAACAACTACGGCCCCTACCAGTTCCCGGAGAAGCTGATCCCGCTCATCATCCACAATGCCGTCGCCGGCAAGCCGCTGCCCATCTACGGCGACGGCCTCAACGTGCGCGACTGGCTCTACGTCGGCGACCACTGCGCGGCCATCCGCGCCGTGCTGGCGAAGGGCCGCCCCGGCGAGACCTACAATGTCGGCGGCCGCGCCGAGATGACCAACCTCGCCGTGGTGAAGACGCTGTGCGCCTTGCTCGACCAGCTGCACCCGGACTCGCCGGTGACGCCGCACGAGAAGCTCGTCAACTACGTCAAGGACCGGCCTGGCCACGACCGCCGCTACGCCATGAACGCCGACAAGCTCGAGCGCGAGCTCGGCTGGCGGCCGGCGGAGAGTTTCGAATCCGGCATCGAGAAGACGGTGCGCTGGTACCTCGACAACACGGCGTGGACGAGCCGCGTCACCAGCGGCGCCTATCGCGACTGGGTCGCGCAACACTATTCGGACTGACGCCATGACACAAAAACGCAAGGGCATCATCCTCGCCGGCGGCTCGGGCACCCGGCTCTACCCGGTGACGCTGGCGGTGTCGAAGCAGATGCTGCCCATCTACGACAAGCCGATGATCTACTATCCGCTGTCGACCCTGATGCTCTCGGGCATCCGCGACATCCTGATCATCTCGACGCCGCAGGACCTGCCGCGCTTCGAGCAGCTGCTCGGCGACGGCAGGAGCTGGGGCCTGTCGCTCTCCTACGCAGTGCAGCCGAAGCCGGAAGGCCTCGCCCAGGCCTTCCTCATCGGCCGCGACTTCATCGGCGGCGCGCCCAGCGCGCTGGTGCTCGGCGACAACATCTTCCACGGCCACGATCTCGCGGACGACCTGCAGGGTGCGGCGGCGCGCACGCAAGGCGCCTCGGTCTTCGCCTATCCGGTGCACGACCCGCAGCGCTACGGCGTCGTCGAATTCGGCGCCGACGGCCGCGCCGTGAGCATCGAGGAAAAGCCGCACAAGCCGCGCTCGCGCTACGCCGTCACCGGCCTGTATTTCTACGACGAGAAGGTCTGCGACATCGCCGCGAACCTCAAGCCCTCGCCGCGCGGCGAGCTGGAGATCACCGACGTCAACCGCCGCTACCTGGAACTGGGCGAGCTCAACGTCGTGATGATGGGACGCGGCCACGCCTGGCTCGACACCGGCACCCACGAATCCCTCATCGAGGCCTCGCACTTCGTGCAGACCATCGAGAAGCGCCAGGGCCTGAAGATCGCCGCCCCCGAAGAGATTGCCTTCCGCATGGGCTACATCGACGCCGCCCAGCTGCGCCGCCTGGCCGAGCCGCTGCACAACAGCGGCTACGGGCGCTACCTGCTGAGCGTGCTCGAGGAAGGCTGAGCCGCGCCGCCCGCCGGCACGCGATGGTCACCGCGACCTTCCGCTTCTACGAGGAGCTGAACGACTTCCTCGCGCCCGAGCGGCGCAAGCGGGAGTTTGCTGCGCCCTGCGCCCGCGCCGCCACCGTCAAGCACATGATCGAGGCGCTGGGCGTCCCCCATACGGAAGTCGAGTTGATCCTGGTCAACGGCGAATCGGTCGGTTTCGACCGCCTGCTCGCCGACGGCGACCGCGTCGCCGTCTACCCGAAGTTCGAGTCGCTCGACGTCACGCCCCTGCTGCGCCTGCGCGGGCGGCCGCTGCGCGAGACGCGCTTCGTCGCCGATGCGCACCTCGGCGGGCTCGCCCACCTGCTGCGCATGGCCGGCTTCGACACCCTCTACCGCAACGACTTCGACGACCGCGAGATCGTCGCGCTCGCCACGCACGAAGGCCGCATCGTCCTGACGCGCGACCGCGAGCTGCTCAAGCTGCGCGAGCTGACCCACGGCTGCTACGTGCACGCCCTCAAGCCTTCGCAGCAGTTCAGGGAGATCCTCGCCCGCCTCGACCTCGTCGGCAGCCTGCGCCCCTTCACGCTCTGCCTGGAATGCAACAAGCCGCTGCGCGACATCGACAAGGCCGCGGTGCTCGAGCAGTTGCCGCCGCTGGTGCGGGAGCGCTACGAACGCTTCACGACTTGCGACGCCTGCGGCCGCGTCTACTGGGAAGGCTCGCACTGGCAGCGCATGCGGGAGCTGGTCGATGCGGCTGCGTTGCCGTGTCGCGCGAACAGGCCCTAGTGCGCCTCGTCCCAGTTTGCGCCGACGCCGACCTCGGCCAGCAGCGGCACGGAGAGCTGCGCCACGCCGGCCATCAGCCTGGGCAGATCGCTTCTCACGGCGTCGAGCTCCGCTTCCGGCACTTCCAGCACCAGTTCGTCGTGCACCTGCAGGATGAGCAGCGAGGCCAGGCGGGTTTCATCCAGCCAGCGCTGCACGGCGATCATCGCCAGCTTGATGATGTCGGCGGCGGTGCCCTGCATCGGCGCGTTGATGGCGGCGCGCTCGGCGGCCTGGCGCCGTGCCGGGGCGGCTGACCTTATCTCCGGCAGCCAGAGGCGGCGGCCGAATACCGTCTCGACGTAGCCGCGCTCGCGCGCCAGCAGCCGCGTCGACTCCATGTAGTTCGCCACGCCGGGATAGCGCGCGAAGTAGCGGTCGATGTAGGCCTGCGCCGCGCCGCGCTCGAGGCCGAGCTGGCGCGCCAGGCCGAAGGCCGACATGCCGTAGATGAGGCCGAAGTTGATCACCTTGGCGTAGCGGCGCTGCTCGCTCGTCACCTCCGCCGGCGTGGTGCCGAACACCTCGGCGGCAGTGGCGCGGTGGATGTCTTCGCCGGCGGCGAAGGCGTCGAGCAGCCCCTTGTCCCCTGAGAGATGGGCCATGATGCGCAGCTCGATCTGCGAATAGTCGGCGGAGACGAGCTTCGATCCCGGCGGCGCGACGAAGGCCTGGCGGATGCGCCGGCCTTCTTCGGTGCGGATGGGGATGTTCTGCAGGTTGGGGTCGGAGCTGGCCAGCCGTCCGGTCACCGCCACGGCCTGGGAATAATTGGTGTGCACGCGGCCGGTGGCGGGGTCCACGGATTTCGGCAGCTTGTCGGCGTAGGTGCTCTTCAGCTTGGCCAGGCTGCGGTAGTCGAGGATCAGCTTCGGCAGCGGGTAGTCGAGCGCCAGTTGCTCCAGCACCTCTTCGTCGGTGGACGGCGCGCCGGAGGGCGTCTTCTTCAGCACCGGCAGCTTCTCGCGCTCGAAGAGGATCTCCTGGATCTGCTTGGGCGAGTTCAGGTTGAAGGGCTGCTTCGCCGCCGCGTGCGCCTGCGCCTCGATCTCCATCATGCGCAGGCCGAGCTCCTGGCCCTGCCGCTCCAGCAGCGGGGCATCCACCAGCACGCCGTTCCTTTCCATGCGGAAGAGGATTTGCATCACCGGCACTTCGATGTCGCGGTAGAGCGCCTCCAGGCGCGGCGCCTCGGCGAGGCGCGGATGCAGCGCCCCGTGCAGGCGCAGCGTGATGTCGGCGTCCTCGGCGGCGTATTCGGCGGCGCGTTCGATGTCGACCTGGTCGAAGCCGATGCGCCCGGCGCCCTTGCCGGTGACCTCGTCGTACTTGATGGTCGCGATGCCGAGATGGCGCGCCGAGAGCGAGTCCATGTCGTGGCTCTTGTCGGACTCGACGACGTAGGATTCGAGCAGGGTGTCGTGCGCCACGCCGGCCAGCCGGATGCCGTGGTTGGCCAGCACGTGCATGTCGTACTTGAGGTTCTGGCCGACCTTGGCGTGGCGCGGCGATTCCAGCCAGGGCTTCAGTTTTTCCAGCGCCTCGTCGAAAGTCAGTTGCTGCGGCACGCCGGCATAGCGGTGGGCGAGCGGCAGGTAGGCGGCCTCGCCCTCCGCGACGGCGAAGGACATCCCGACCAGGCGCGCCAGCATCGGGTCGAGGCTGGTGGTCTCGGTGTCGAAGGCGGCGAAGGGCGCCGCCTCGAGCTTCTTCAGCCAGGCGTCGAGCTGCGCCCAGTCGAGGATCGTCTCGTAGCGCGTGCGGTGTGCGCCGGGCGGCTGCAGGTCGGGCGCGGCGGCGGGCGCCGGGGATTCGGCGGCGCTTCCAGCTTGGACTTCGCGCAGCCAGGTCTTGAACTCCAGCCGCGCGAAGAGCTCGGCGAGCTTGTCCTTGTCGGGCGGCTGCGGGGCGAGGTCGGCGACGCGCACCGGCAGATCGAGGTCGCAGACGACGGTGACGAGCTTCTTCCCGAGCGGCAGGAAGTCGAGGTGCCGGCGCAGGTTCTCGCCGACCTTGCCGCCGATCTCGTCGGCATGGGCGACGATGCCGTCGAGGCTGCCGTATTCCTGCAGCCACTTCGCCGCCGTCTTCGGCCCGACCTTGTCCACGCCCGGCACGTTGTCCACGCTGTCGCCGACCAGCGCGAAGTAGTCGACGATCTGCGAGGGTGCGACGCCGAACTTGGCCAGCACGCCGGCCTCGTCGAGCACCTCGTTGCTCATGGTGTTCACCAGCCGCACGTGCGGATTGACCAGCTGCGCAAGGTCCTTGTCGCCGGTGGACACGATGCACTCGATGCCCTGGCGGCTGGCTTCGCGCGCCAGCGTGCCGATGACGTCGTCGGCCTCGACGCCTTCGATGGCGAGCAGCGGCCAGCCCTGGGCGCGGATGCACGCGTGCAGCGGCTCGATCTGGCTGGCGAGGTCGTCGGGCATCGGCGGGCGCTGCGCCTTGTATTCGGGGTAGAGGTCGTCGCGGAAGGTCTTGCCCTTGGCGTCGAAAATGCAGGCGCGGTAGTCCGCCTTGAAGTCGCTATCCAGGCGGCGTAGCATGTTGATGACCCCGTACACCGCGCCCGTCGGCTCCCCCGCCTTGTTGCGCAGATCGGGCATGGCGTGGAAGGCGCGGTACAGGTACGAGGAGCCGTCAACCAGCAGCAATGTCGGCATAATGGATTCGGCGCCGCTTCAGGAAACCAGAAAAATGACCCAGGAAAAACTTCGCAATCTCGCCTCGCCGCAGATCGACGCCTCGCCGACGGCACGCGAGTCGTGGCGCATGTTCGGCATTATGTCAGAGTTCGTCGAGGCGACCGAGCGCCTTGCGCCGATCCGGCCGGCCGTCTCCATCTTCGGCAGCGCGCGCATCGGCCCCGGCCACCCCTACTACCAGCAGGCGGAGACGGTGGCGCGCCTGCTCTCCGACGCCGGCTTCTCGGTGATCACCGGCGGCGGCCCCGGCGTCATGGAGGCGGCCAGCAAGGGCGCATTCGACGGCAAGAGCGCCAGCGTCGGCCTCAACATCCAGCTGCCGCAGGAACAGCAGAGCAACGCCTACCAGAACATCTCGCTCACCTTCCGCCACTTCTTCGCGCGCAAGGTGATGTTCGTCAAGTTCGCCGCCGCCTACGTCGTGCTGCCGGGCGGCTTCGGCACGCTCGACGAGCTGATGGAAGCGCTCACCCTGATCCAGACCGGCAAGAGCCGGCGCTTCCCGCTCATCCTGATGAACGCCGCCTACTGGCAGGGGCTGCTCGACTGGTTCCGCGAGCGCCTGGTTTCGGAAGGCATGATCGCCGCCGAAGACCTCGACCTGATACAGGCCATCGACGAGCCGGAGCAGGTCGTCGACGCCATCTTCAAGCACTATGAAGGACGGGGCTTCGGACCCCTCCCGCACGAGCACGAGCTGCTACTGAACCTCTGATACAATCGCCCCGACCCCAATTAGGACAAAGCCATGCGCCGCCTGCTGATTTCCTGTCTGTTTGCCCTCGCGCTGCCTGCCGTGGCGCAGGACCGCCCTGCCTTGCAGCCGGTCCCCGAGCCCCCGCCGCCCCCGCCGGGCTACCAGCCGGATCCGGCGCTCGAGCCGCAGGTGACCATCATCCGGCGCGGCGAAGACAAGGTCGAGGAATTCCGCATCAACGGCCGCCTCTACATGATCAAGGTGACGCCGCCGCACGGCGTGCCCTATTACCTCGTCGACGACAAGGGCGACGGCCGCATGACGCGCCAGGAATCGATGGACTCCGGCCTGCGCGTGCCGATGTGGGTGATCGGAACGTTCTGATTCCGGGCAGCAACCACCAGGGGAGGCAGCGATGAGCGAACAGAACCCGTTTCTCGTGCAGGGCGGCGGCGAGCAGGGCGGCCGGGCGTTCGATCCCGCCGGCCGCAGCGTCGACGCCGGCCGCGGCATCGAATGGCTCAAGCAGGGCTGGCAGCTGTTCACCAAGAATCCCGGCATGTGGATCGCCATCGCCGTCATCCTGATGGTGATCTTCATCGTCCTGAGCTTCATCCCGGTCGTCGGCAGCCTGGCGGCCCAGTTCCTGGTGCCGGTCTTCGCCGGCGGCATCCTGCTCGGCTGCAGGTCGCTCTCCGGGGGCGGGGATTTCGGCATCGACCATTTGTTCGCCGGCTTCAAGCAGAACACCACCAACCTCATCCTGGTCGGCGTGTTCTACATGATCGGCGTCATCGCCATCACCGTGCTGGTCTTTCTCATCAGCGGCGGCGCCGCCGTGACCGGCGGCCTGATGGGGCGCGGACCCGGCGTCGGCATGGTCGCGGGCGGATTCTTCCTCGCCCTGCTGGTCATGCTGGCGCTGATGGTGCCGCTGGCGATGGCCGTCTGGTTCGCCCCCGCGCTGGTGGTGTTCCACAACGTCGCGCCGCTGGAGGCCATGAAGGCGAGCTTCTTCGCCTGCCTGAAGAACATCGTGCCCTTCCTCGTCTATGGCGTGATCCTGTTCGTGCTCTGCATGATCGCGATGATTCCCTTCGGCCTCGGCATGCTGGTGATGGTGCCGGTGATGATGGGATCGACCTATGCGTCGTATGTGGAGATCTTCGAATAATCGCCGCATAGCCGCCGCCTTCCGCCGCGGCGCCCCCCGCTGAATGCAAGCCCGCCGACTCCCCGCCATCCGCGGCTGGAACTGGATCGTCGAGGGCTTTCGCCTGTTCCGGACCAATCCCGCCCTGCTGACCTTCCTGGTCTTCGGCTACTGGCTCACCCTGGTGTTCCTCAATCTCGTGCCGCTGCTCGGCGTGGTCCTCGCGCCGCTGTGCGTGCCGGCGCTGTCGGTCGGCGTCATGAACGGCTGCCGGGCCCTCGAGCGCGAGACCGAGAACGGGTTCGGGCTGCTGTTCTCCGGCTTCGGCAGGAATCGCAACACCCTGCTCATCCTCGGCGCGGCCTACCTGCTCGGCTCGCTGGCGGTGTTCGCGGGCAGCGCCCTGGTCGACGGCGGGGCCCTGCTGGGCATCATGATGGCCGGGCAACCGCCGCCCGACGACCTGCTGGAAAGCGACCGTCTGGTCGTCGCCCTGCAGGTGACCCTGGTCCTGATGGTGCCCGTGCTCATGGCCTTCTGGTTCGCGCCCATGCTGGCCGCCTGGAACGACCTGCCCGCCGGCAAGGCGCTGTTCTTCAGCTTCGTCGCCTGCGCCCGCAACTGGCGCCCCTTCCTGGTCTATGGCCTCGGCGTGGCGTTCATCAGCGCCATCCTGCCGGGCATCGTGCTCGGCATTGCCGGCGCGACTTCCGCACCGCTGGCGAAAATGGTGGCGGTCGCCATGTCCCTGCCGCTGCTCTTCGTCTTCGTGCCGACGCTGTTCGCCAGTTTCTACGTGAGCTATCGCGACGTCTTCGTCGCCCTGGTCGAGACGGCCGATGCATGAGGCGCCCCTCGGCCTGATCGGCGGCACCTTCGATCCGGTGCATTACGGCCACCTGCGCCTGGCCGAGGAGGCGCGCGAGATGCTCGGCCTGGCCGAAGTGCGCTGGATTCCCGCCGGCCGGCCGCCGCACCGGGCCGTGCCGCACGTGGCCGCGGCGCATCGCCTCGAGATGGTGCGCCGCGCCGTGGCGGGCAATCCGGCCTTTGCGGTCGACGATGCCGAGGCGACCTCGGACGAGCCCAGCTACACCGTGACGACGCTGGAGCGCCTGCGCGCCGGGCAGGCTGACCGTCCGCTCGTGGTGCTGATGGGCGCCGATGCCTTCCTCGGCCTGCCCACCTGGCACCGCTGGCGCGAGCTCTTCGAACTGGCCCACATCGGCGTGGCGACGCGCCCGGGCTTCGTCCTCTCGCCGGACGAATGGCCGGCCGAACTGTCGAAGGCCGGCGCCGACCGGTTCGGCAGCGATGCCGCCGTCCTGCGTACGGCGCCGGCCGGCAGGGTCGTCGGGTTTTCCATGACGCCGCTGTCGATTTCCGCCTCGCTGCTGCGCGCGCAGCTGGCCGCCGGGTCGAGCGTCCGCTATTTGCTTCCCGATCCCGTGCGGGAGTATATTGACCAGCAACAGCTTTACCGGAATTAGAATGGACGTCAGGAAACTGCAGAAGGTCGCCGTCAGTGCGCTGGAGGACATCAAGGCGCGCGACATCGAAGTCATCAACACCACAAAGATATCTTCCCTCTTCGACCGCATCATCATCGCCAGCGCCGACTCGGCGCGGCAGACCAAGTCGCTCGCACGCAGCGTGCAGGACAAGGTGCTGGCGGCCGGCGGCCGCGTCATCGGCATGGAGGGGGAGGAGAGCGGCGACTGGATCGTCGTCGATCTCGGCGACATCGTCGTGCACATCATGCAGCCGGCGGTGCGCAGCTACTACAACCTGGAAGAACTCTGGTCCGTCACGCCCGCCGCGCGCAAGAAGAGCGCGGCGGCCGGCTGATGAAGCTGGCGGTCGTGGCCGTCGGCACGCGCATGCCGTCCTGGGCGGAGGAGGCATTTGCGGAGTTCGCCAGGCGCATGCCGCGCGAACTGCCGCTCGAACTGAAGGAGATCAAGGCCGAGCCGCGCAGCGGCGGCAAGCCCGCCGAGGCGCTGATGGCCGCCGAGGCCGGCCGCATCCGCGCCGCGCTGCCGGGGCGCTGCCGCCTGGTGATCCTCGACGAGCGCGGCGCCGATCTGTCGACGCAGCAGCTTGCCGGAAGACTGCGCCAGTGGATGGAAGGCGGCGAGGACGTCGCCTTCGTCATCGGCGGACCGGACGGCCTGGCCGCCGATCTCAAGGCCGCGTCCGCCGAGACCCTGCGCCTGTCCAGCCTGACGCTGCCGCACGCCCTGGCGCGCGTGGTGCTGGCCGAAGCGCTGTATCGCGCGACCAGCCTGTTGAAGAATCACCCCTACCATCGCGAATGATCACCCTGGAACCACGCATCTATCTGGCCTCCCGCAGCCCGCGCCGGCGCGAACTGCTGTCGCAGATCGGCGTGCGCTTCGAACTGCTGATGTTCCGCGGCGTGCCGCGCGAGGATCCCGACGTCGACGAAGCGGTGCTGCCGGACGAGACGCCGGAGGATTACGTCGTGCGCGTCACCCTGGCCAAGGCGCAGGCCGGCGTGCGCCGCATCCGCGAGCGCCACCTGATCCCGCATCCGGTGCTGGCCGCCGACACGACGGTGGAAATCGACGGCAGCGTGATCGGCAAGCCGGAGCACGAGGCCGACGCGGTGGCGATCCTGCAGCGCCTGTCCGGACGCACCCACCGCGTGCTGACGGCGGTGGCGCTGTCATACGATGGCCATACCGAACACCTGCTCAATGCCAGCGAGGTGCGTTTCCGCAGCCTCGGGCAGGACGAGATCAAGCGCTACGTCGCCAGCGGCGAGCCGCTCGACAAGGCCGGCGCCTACGGCATCCAGGGGCGCGCCGCGGTTTTCATCGAGGAGATAAAGGGCTCCTATACCGGCATCATGGGTTTACCCCTTTACGAGACGGCCCTTCTTCTGCGACGCTTCGGTTATCCCATATAACAAAGAAGGGCATCACCATGAGCGCACTCGACTGGTTCAAGCGCATGATGGGGCAAAAGGCGGACGAGGCGGCGCCCCCTCCGCCGCCGGCCGACGCCTCGATGGAGGTGGCGGGCCTGAACTTCATGACGGCCATCGAAGCCCACATCAAGTGGAAGTCGCGGCTGGAGAACTACATCCAGGGCACCAGCAGCGAGGACCTCAAGGTCGAGACGGTCTGCCGCGACGACCAGTGCCCGCTCGGCAAGTGGATCTACGGCACCGGCGGCGAGCGCTTCGGCACCATCGACACCTTCGGCGAGATGAAGGGACAGCATGCCCTTTTCCACCAGTGCGCCGGACGGGTGCTCGAGACTGCCCAGGCGGGCAAGAAGGACGAGGCGATGCGCCTGCTGCAGTACGGCGACTACGTGCGCGCCTCCGAACAGGTCAAGCGCCTGCTCGCCAAGTTGTATGTGCGATTGAACGCGGGGGCCTGATACACTCCTCGCCATGAGCGAGGAATTTCTGGTCAACTTCACGCCGCAGGAAACCCGCGTCGCCCTCATGCAGGGCGGCATCGTGCAGGAACTCCACATCGAGCGCACCGCCTCGCGCGGCCTCGTCGGCAACGTCTACCTCGGCCGCGTCGTGCGCGTGCTGCCCGGCATGCAGTCGGCCTTCATCGACATCGGCCTCGAGCGCACCGCCTTCCTGCACGTCGCCGACATCTGGGAGCAGCGCCAGAACGGACACGGCGGCAACGGCAGCGGCAACGGCGGCGACGGGCCGAAGCCGATCGAGAAGATCCTCTCCGAGGGGCAGAACCTCATCGTCCAGGTGCTCAAGGACCCGATCGGCACCAAGGGCGCGCGCCTGTCCACCCAGATCAGCATCGCCGGCCGCCTGCTCGTCTACCTGCCGCAGGAGAAGCACATCGGCATCTCCCAGCGCATCGAGGGCGAGGCCGAGCGCGAACAGCTGCGCGAGAAGCTGCAGCAGCTGGTGCCCGCCGACGAGGCCGGCGGCTTCATCGTGCGCACCATGGCCGAGAAGGCCAGCGACGAGGAGCTGGCCAACGACATCGCCTACCTGCGCAAGATGTGGGCCGAGGCGAAGAACGCCGCCGTGGCCGCCCGCCCGCCGGCGCTGCTCTACCAGGACCTSACCCTCGGCCAGCGCCTGCTGCGCGACCTGGTGACGCCGGAGACCGCGTATATCGTCATCGACTCGCGCGAGAACTTCCAGAAGCTGACGGCCTTCGCGCAGGAATACATGCCGCAGCTGATGCCGCTGTTCAAGCACTACACCGGCGAGCGGCCGCTGTTCGACCTGCACGGCGTCGAGGACGAAATCCAGAAGGCGCTGGCGCGCCGCGTCGACCTCAAGTCCGGCGGCTACCTGATCATCGACCAGACCGAGGCGATGACCACCATCGACGTCAACACCGGCGGCTTCGTCGGCCTGCGCAACTTCGACGACACCATCTTCAAGACCAACCTCGAGGCGGCGCAGACCATCGCGCGCCAGCTGCGGCTGCGCAACCTCGGCGGCATCATCATCCTCGACTTCATCGACATGGAGAGCGAGGAGCACAAGGCCGCCGTGCTGGCCGAACTCAACAAGGCGCTCTCGCGCGACCACACGCGCATGTCGGTGAACGGCTTCACCGCGCTCGGTCTGGTCGAGATGACGAGGAAGCGCACGCGCGAGTCGCTCGCCCACGTGCTGTGCGAGCCCTGCCCGACCTGCGGCGGCCGCGGCGAGGTGAAGACCGCGCGCACCATGTGCTACGAGGTGCTGCGCGAGCTGCTGCGCGAGGCGCGCCAGTTCAACGCCCGCGAGTACCGCGTGCTGGCCGCGCCCGCCGTGATCGACCTCTTCCTCGAGGAGGAGTCCGGCTCGCTCGCCATGCTCTCCGACTTCATCGGCAAGCCGATTTCCCTGCAGGCGGAATCGGGCTACACTCAGGAGCAGTTCGACATCGTCCTGATGTGACGCCTGGAGGAGGCATGGACGCCAGCATCAGTGTCCCGCTGTGGCTGTTCGTCATCCTGGCGCTGCTCGCCGCCTGGGCCGCCGGCGTGCTGCTGCTGGCGCCGGGCATGCGCTGGTTCTTCCGCCGCCGCATCAACGCAGTCATCGAGGAGCTCAACACCCGCCTGAGGATCGAGCTGCCCTCGTTCAAGCTGACCCGGCGCGAGGTGCTGATCGACCGCCTCTTCCACGACCCGCGCATCCAGGCCGCCGCCGAGGCGCACGCGAAGGAGAGCGGCGAACCGCTCGTCGACGTGCGCCGCCGCATCGACCGCTACGCGCGCGAGATCGTGCCCTCCTTCAACGCCTACCTCTACTTCCGCATCGGCTACTGGCTGGCGAAGAGCGTCGCGCGCAGCCTCTACCGCGTGCGCCTCGGCTACGCCGACGAGGCCGGCCTGGCGGCGGTGGACCCCAAGTCCACCGTGGTCTTCGTCATGAACCACCGCAGCAACATGGACTACGTGCTGGTGGCCTTCCTCGCCGCCGAGCAGGCGGCGCTGTCCTATGCCGTCGGCGAATGGGCGCGGGTGTGGCCGCTGCAGGCGCTGATCCGCTCGATGGGCGCCTTCTTCGTGCGGCGCAACTCCGGCGACCCGCTCTACCGCACCGTGCTGGCGCGCTACGTCAGCATGGCCACCGAGGCCGGCGTGCCGCAGGCGCTGTTTCCCGAGGGCGGCCTCACCGTCGACGGCGCCCTGCGGCAGCCGCGCTTCGGCCTGCTCGACTACATGGTGAAGTCCTTCCGCCCGGACGGCGAGCGCGACCTGGTCTTCATTCCCGTCGGCCTCAACTACGACCGCGTGCTGGAGGACCGCAGCCAGCTGCTCAAGCTGGGCGAGCGGCGGCGGCGCGGCATGCTGGGCGCCGTGTCGACGACACTGACTTTCATTGCGCGCAACCTGTGGCAGATGCTGACCGGCAACTGGCACCGCTTCGGCTACGCCTGCGTGAACTTCGGCAGCCCGGTTTCCATGCGGCGCTACGTCGCCCTGCACGGCGTGGATTTCCCCGCGCTCGACGACGAGGCCCGGCGACGCGAGGTCGAGGCACTGGGACGCTACCTGATGCGGGCCATCGGCGGGGTGATCCCGGTGGTGCCGGTGGCGCTGGTGGCCCAGGTGTTCGGCCGGGATGCCGCGCGGGCGCTGTCGGAACTGGAGATCAAGTCGGCGGCCTGCGACCTGCTGCGCGACTGGGAGGCGCACGGCGCCCACATCTACATCCCGCGCCACGACCGCGACTACGCCATCGGCGTCGGCCTGCGCATGCTGACCCTGCGCCGCATCGTCGAGGAACGCGACGGCCTCTTCCGCGCCGTGCCGGAGAACCTGCCGGTGCTCGCCTACTACGCCAACTCCGTCGCCCATTTCGCCGGCGAGGTCGCACACGCGATCCCCGTCGAGCAGGCCGCCTCGGCGCCGGCCGTTTCCTGAATCAAAGATCCCGCGCGCTGAGGAAGCCGACGAAGATGTCGTCGCGGTGCGGCTCGTAGAAATTGCGGAAGGCCGGATCGAGCAGGCGGGCGGGCGTGGCGAAGGAGCCGCCGCGCACGACGCGGTGCGTGTGGAACCAGGGCTGCGAATAGTCCGCGTAGGCGTCCGGCGAAAAGCCGGCGTAGGGCGCGAAGGGGCTGGCCGTCCACAGCCAGGCATGGCCCCAGGGCAGGAAAGCCGCGTCGGCGCTCCGCGTTGCGCACTCCCACTCGGCCTCCGTCGGCAGGCGCCGGCCGGCGCGGCGGCACCAGGCCTCGGCCTCGAAGGCGCTGACGTGGAGCACCGGCTCCTCCGGCGCGAGCGGCTGCCAGGCGTCGAAGACGCGCCGCTCCCAGCCGTGCGCGCCGCGGCGCCAGTAGCGCGGCGCGCGGCGGCCGGTCTCGGCCAGCCACTGCCGGCCTGCCTCGCTCCACCATTCCGCCCGCTCGTAGCCGCCGTCCTCGACGAAGGCCAGGTAATCCTCGTTGCTCACCGGCCGCGCGTCGATGGCGAAGGGCGCCAGTTCCACCGTGTGCGCCCACTTCTCGTTGTCGAAGACGAAGCCGGCGTCGCGGCGGCTGCCGACCTCGGTCCCGCCGCCGGGGAAGGACAGCTCCTCGCCGGGGGGCAGGGACGGCGGGCCGCGGCGCGTGCGCACCTTCGCGGACGGCGCCAGGCCGAGCGTCTGCAGCGTGTAGTACAGCGCCTCGCAGTGCATGTCCTCGTGGTACAGCGCCAGCTGGAAGAAATACGGATCGGCGCCCTCCCTGTCGAGCGCGGCGTGGCAGGCGTCGAGCACGCCGGCCAGGTAGCCGCGCGTCGCCGCCAGGCTGGGCAGGTCGAGCGTCCAGCGCGCCTCGTGGGCGACGCGGCTCGAGTCGTACCAGCGGTCGGGGTCGTGCAGGAAGCGCGAATGGGTGAAGCCGTGGTTCCGGCGGCGCAGGCACCAGCGCTCGGCGAACCAGGCGACGTGGCCGACCTCCCAGCGCGGCGGGTTGATGATCTTCAGGTAGGGCACCGACTGCCACAGCGCCGGCGGCAAGTCGGCGTAGATCGCCAGCAGGCGCGCGCGGCTCTCGTCGAGCGCGGCATGCAGCGCGGCTTTCGAGAGCTGCCGGCTCATGCCGGCTCCGCCAAAAACAGCGCGAAGCCGCCTGCTTCGTCCAGCCACCGGCGCTGCTTCGGCAGGCCGGCTTCTTCGAGCAGCACGGCGAACCCTTCCGGCGTCCACTTGTACGAATCCTCGGTGTGGATGCGTTCGCCGGCGGCGAAGCGGCGCATCTGTCCGGCCAGCTTCACGGCCACCTCGCGGCGCGCTTCCAGGTGCATCTCGACGCGGCTCGTCGCGGCGTCGAAGAAGGCGACGTGGCGCCAGTCGGCGACGTCGAAATCCGCCGGCAGCAGGCGGTTCGCATGGTTCAGCACGTTCAGGTTGAAGGCGGCGGTGACGCCCAGCGCATCGTCGTAGGCGGCGTCGAGCACGGCCTTGTCCTTGACGAGGTCGACGCCGATCAGCAGGGCGCCGCCGGGAGCGGTCGCGCTGCAGGCGCGGGCGATGCGCGCCAGGAAGCCGCGCGCCGCGGCGGGCGAGAAATTGCCGATGGACGAGCCGGGGTAGAACCACAGCCGCGGCGCGGCGGCCGGCGCCAGCAGGTCTTCCGGCAGGTCGAGGCTGTGCGTGAAGTCGATTGCCGCGCCGGCGATCGGCAGGCCGGGGAAGCGCTGGCGCAGGCGGCCGAGCGCCTCGCGCAGGAAATCCGCCGAGATGTCGAGCGCCGCGTAGCCGGCCGGTGCCAGCAGCGGAAACAGGCCGGCCGCCTTGCCGCAGTCGCCGGCGCCGAGGTCGATCAGCAGCCGGCCGCGCCCCGCCGCATCGGCGATCTCCCCGCCCCGCTCGGCGAACAGGCGCGCCTCGCTGCGCGTCAGGGCGTACTCGGGCAGGCAGCAGATTGCCGCGAACAGGCGCGAACCGAGCGCGTCGTAGAAGTATTTCGGCGGGATCGCGGCGCGTACGGCGAGCAGGCCGGCCAGCAGCTCGGCTGCCGCATCCCCGCCGCCGCGCCGCAGGTCGGCGAAGCGGAAGGGCTGGAGGCGGTCGGGTCCGGGACTGTCCATCCGCTCAGGATAAACCGTCCCCTGCCGGAGCGCTATTTCTTCGGCAGCCTGCCGAGCAGGTAGAACTCGTCGTTCGGCCGCATGTTCGTCAGGTTGGCCATGCGGTTGGAGAGGCCGAAGAAGGCCGAGATGCCGCCGATGTCCCAGATGTCCTCGTCCGTGAAGCCGTGGCCGCGCAGCGTCTCGAAGTCCGTGTCGTTGATCTCGCCCGAGCGCAGGCAGACCTTCATGGCGAAATCCAGCATCGCCTTCTGCTTCGGCGTGATGTCGGCCTTGCGGTAGTTCACCGCCACCTGGTCGGCGACGAGCGGGTTCCTGGCGCGGATGCGCAGGATCGCCCCGTGCGCCACCACGCAGTACTGGCACTGGTTGGCGTTCGACGTGGCGACGACGATCATCTCGCGCTCGGCCTTGCTGAGGCCGCCTTCCTTCTCCATCAGCGCATCGTGGTAGGCGAAGAAGGCGCGGAACTCGTCCGGCCGGTGCGCCAGCGCGAGGAAGACGTTCGGCACGAAGCCGGACTTTTCCTGCACCGCCAGGATGCGGGTGCGGATGTCCTCGGGGATGTCCTTCAGTTCGGGCACGGGGTAGCGGCTGATCGGAGCGCTCATGACTGTTCCTTTAGGCTTGAAGAATTCGGCGGATCGCGGTATTTTAACGTCTCGCCGCACCCCGCCCCGACAGGAACACACAAACATGAGCGGACAAACAGCCGCCGACTTCGACAGCCTCGTCCCCGAAATTCCCTTCAGCCGCCGCGGCTTCCTCGTCACCGCGCTCGGCGCCGGCTTCGCGCTGGCCGTGCAGCCGGTGATGGCGCAGACCGCGATCACGACCGACACGCAGGGCCTCGTCGCCGGCGAGGTCAAGGTCAAGGTTCACGACGGCGAGATGGTCGCCTACCGCGCCCAGCCGGCCTCGGGCGGCAACTTCCCGGTGATCCTCGTCGTCTCCGAGATCTTCGGCGTGCACGAATACATCGCCGACACCTGCCGGCGCCTCGCCAAGCTCGGCTACCAGGCCATCGCGCCGGAGCTCTTCGCCCGCCACGGCGACCCGCGCAAGCTCGGCAACATTCAGGAGATCCTCACCGGCATCGTCGCCAAGGTGCCCGACGCGCAGGTGATGAGCGACCTCGACGCCTGCGTCGCCTGGGCGAAAGTCAGCGGCGGCGACACGGCGCGCCTCGGCATCACCGGCTTCTGCTGGGGCGGCCGCATCGTCTGGCTGTACGCCGCGCACAACCCGCAGGTGAAGGCCGGCGTCGCCTGGTACGGCCGCCTGGTCGGCCAGGCGGGTGCGCTCACGCCGAAGCACCCGATGGACCTCGCCGCCGGCCTCAAGGCGCCGGTGCTCGGCCTCTACGGCGGCGCCGACGCGGGCATTCCGCTCGACACCGTCTGGGACATGCAGGACAGGCTGAAGGCCGCCGGCGGCAAGTCGATGATCCACGTCTACGACGACGCGCCGCACGCCTTCCATGCCGACTACCGGCCGAGCTACCGCAAGGAGCATGCCGAGGACGGCTGGAAGCGCATGCGCGAGTGGTTCCGCACGTACGGCGTCTGAGCGTCGGGACCGGCGCGGGCGCGGTAAGATGGCGCGTCCCAACCATGGCGCCGCGCAGGCGCCGAAGCGAGCCGGCCCATGCACCCTCTCGAAGGACTGATTGCCGACCTCGGCACGGCGGGCTTCCGCGAGCGCCTCTATGGCGCCCTCGACGGCCTTGCCCCGACCGACCACGTTTCCCTGCTGCGCTACGGCAGCGACGGATGCATCCGTCTGGTGTGCACGGCGTCGCGGCCGCGCTGGCGCTTCGCCCAGGAGGCCCAGCGCGCCTACCTCGACCGCTTCCATGCCCTCGATCCCAACCGCGAGGCGCTTACGCGTCCGCCCGCCGGCGCCCTGGTGCGCCGCCTGCGCCGCGAACAGGTGCCGGGGGCCGACTACCGCCATTACTGCTACGACGCCGCGCGGCTGGTCGACCGCCTCAGCGTGCTGTGCGCCGACGCCGGCGGCGGCTACGCGCTCAACCTCTACCGCAACCGCGAGCACGGCCCCTTCACCGACGGCGAGGCGGCAAGGGTGCAGGAGCACGCCTCCCTGCTGGCCGCCTGCTGCGTCAAGCACGACCGCCTGCAGGCGCAGGCGGCCGGCGCCGGATCCGCCGGCCGCGTCGATGCCCTCGGCGCCCGCCTCATGCAGCTGCAGCGCGGCCTGAGCCGCCGCGAACTCGCCGTCGCCGCGCGCGTGCTGTCCGGAATGACCTCGGAGGGCATCGCCGCCGACCTCGGCATCGGCCTGCAGAGCGTGCTTACCTATCGCAAGCGCGCCTACGCCAAGCTCGGCGTGTGCGGCCAGCGCGAGCTGTTCTCCCTCGCCCTGCTGCCGCAGGGGCACTGAATGTCCCTATCGCGGGGGACGGCGCACCCGCCCCCGCGCGGGTAAGCTGGCGGCGAACCTGTTCCGGAGGATGCCCGCATGAACGAACCCCTCGCCGGCCTCGACTACGAGGCGCTGATGGAAGTGGTGCGCCGCCGCCGCAGCGTGCGCGCCTTCGAGAAGGGCCGCCACGTCGGCCGCGACGTGCTGGAGAAGATCGTCGACTGCGGCCGCTGGGCGCCGAGCGGCGCCAACTCGCAGCCGTGGGACTTCATCGTCGTCGACGATCCCGCCATGAAGGAGCAGGTCTTCGAGGTCTTCATGCGCCAGTCGCAGCGCCTGATCGACCACGCCAAGGGCTTCCCGGCGGTGAAGAAGACCTACATGGCGCACACCGTGGCGATCGTCGTCGTCGTCGGCGACCCGCGCTGGAAGGCCTGCTTCCCGCAGGGCACCTCGCCGGAGTTCGTCGAGGAGTACGCCGCCAACAACGAGAAGATCCACCTCGTCTCGCTCGGCGCCGCCATCCAGAACCTGCAGCTCGGCGTCACCGCCATGGGCCTCACCTCGGCCTGGCTCTCCGGCGGCGGCGAGGCCACCACCAACCGCGAACTGTCGGCGCTGCTCGGCTATCCCGCGTTCATGGAGGCGGTCGGCACCATCCCCATCGGCTATCCGCAGAGGGACGTCTCGCTGCGCTACCGGCGGCCGCTGCCGCAGGTGCTGCACTGGAACCGCTACCAGCCGGAGAAGTTCCGCCCGCAGGCGCAGATCGACTACTACGTCGAGCGCCTGCGCCCCTTCGCCATGTACCGCGGCGTCGAGAAGATGGAGGACTGGGAGGACTGCGACGAGAAGCTCGGCCCGTGGAAGGACGCCTTCACCACGGCGGCGCCGAACCCCTCCGGCAAGCTGGAGTAATCCTCTACGGCGCCGGCAGGCGCCCCACCACCACCACCTTGCCGCCCTCGCCGCGCACGACGATGATCTCCGCCGTCGACGGCGAGACGCCCGTCAGGGCGCGGATGTTGAAGTTGTGCGTCACCAGCGCGACGTTCTGCGGCGGCCGCACGGTTGCGATCAGCGCCGCCACGGCGCGCGTGCGCTCGGCCTCGCGGTCGGGGTCCTTGTGCAGCGAGTTGAGCGCCTCCCACGGCACCGGCGGATGGCCGAAGGCCAGCTCGGCCGTCTCCAGCGTGCGGCACCACTGCGAGGCGCGCACCTCGCTCACGGCCACCGCGCGCCATTTCAGGGCGCGGCCGACGCGGCGCGCCTCCTCGCGCCCCGCCTCCGACAGGTTGCGCTGCGTCCTGCAGTCGCCGAGGAAGAAGTTCGGCGGGTCGCCCAGTCCCGGCTCGGTGGCGGCGTGGCGGATCAGCAGCACGTTGCCGCCGGCCTTCAGCTGCGCCCAGACGGCGTCGTCGGCGCGGGCGAGGGGGGCGAGCGCGAGCAGCGCGGCGAGGAACAGGCGTTTCATTCGATCACTCCCAGTCTTCCGTTGTGCGAGCCCATGTACCAGTAGCGGCCCTGCGCGTCGACGATGGCCTTGCGGATGCCGGTGTTCTTCGAGGGCAGGGCGATGACGCGGAACGACTCCGTCTTCGGATCGAGCAGCGCCACCGTGTCGGTGTCGATCTCGTTGGCCCAGACGCGCCCCGCGCCGTCCACCGTCACCGCGTAGGGGCCGCCGCCGCGGCCGGCCGGCATGGCGTATTCCTTGACGATCTTGCGCGCCTGCGGATCGACCCGGATCAGCTTGCCGTTGCCGTAGAGCGTCACCCAGAGCATGCCGTCCGGCGCCGTGGCGATGCGGCGCGGGCGCGAGCCGCTGCCGGTGTCGAGGTGCGTGATCTGGCCGGTGGCCGGATCGAGGCGGCCGAGGCTCTCCTCGCCGATGCGGCAGAACCAGACGGCGCCGGTCTTGTCGATGGCCAGGCCGTAGGGATTGCCCGAGGTCTTGTACTCGGCGATCTTGCCCGTGGCGCGGTCGAGGCGGCCGATGCGCTGGCCGTTCTGCACGGTGAACCAGATGGTTCCCGCTTTTCCTCCCGTTTCGTCGATGACCAGCGTGTGCGGGTCGCCGCCCGAGGGCGCGCGATGGGAAATGACGGTGCCGGTCTTCGGGTCGAGGCGGCCGATCGACCCGTTGCCGTTGCCGGTGTACCAGACGATGCCCTCGGCGTCGACCAGCAGGCCGTGCGGCCGCGCACCGTCGGGCAGGTCCCACTCCTTGAAGGTCTTCGTCTTCGTGTCGAAGCGGGCGATGCGGTTGCCGCTCATCACCGCGATGTAGATGTTGCCGTCCGGCCCGGGCGCCGGGTCGCGCGCGAACTTCGGCGTCGGCACCGGCCATTCGGTCACCTTGCCCTGCACCTGCGGCAGGGCGCCGGGGACGATGCCGTAGTTGGAGCCGCCGGCAAAGGCCGGGGCCGTCACTGCCGGGCCGGCGCAGGCGGCCAGGATCAGGATGAATTTTTTCATTGTCGGGGTCTCCGTCGGGGCGCTCCAGTCTATGCCCGGGCAGGGGGGTGCGCAAGGCGCTTGCGCTCGGCGCCGCGCCCGGCCATAATCCAACCAAGCAACTGCTTGGTTGGCGTGTGTTTTCGGCTGCGCCGGCCTCGGGAGATTCCATGCACTACCGTTCGGTTTTCCGCGCCGGCCTGTTCGCCGGCCAGAGCGTCGTCGTCACCGGCGGCGGCAGCGGCATCGGCCGCTGTACCGCCCACGAGCTCGCCGCCCTCGGCGCCCGCGTCGCGCTGGTCGGCCGCAAGCCCGAGAAGCTCGAGGCCGTGCAGCGCGAGATCGCCGACGCCGGCGGTGCCGCCACCTTCCACGCCTGCGACATCCGCGACGAGGCGCAGGTCTGCGCCACCGTCGATGCCGTCCTTGCCGCGCACAGTCGCATCGACGGCCTGGTGAACAACGCCGGCGGCCAGTTCCCCGCGCCGCTGCGCGACATCTCGCTGAAGGGCTGGGACGCCGTGGTGCGCACCAACCTCACCGGCGGCTTCCTCATGGCGCGCGAGTGCTACCGGCGCTGCATGGAGGCCAACGGCGGCGCCATCGTCAACATGAGCGCCGACATGTGGGGCGGCATGCCCGGCATGGGCCATTCCGGCGCGGCGCGTGCCGGCATGGTGAACTTCACCGAGACCGCCGCCTGCGAATGGGCCGTCTCCGGCGTGCGCGTGAACGCCGTCGCGCCGGGCTGGATCGCCTCATCCGGCTTCGAGACCTACCCCGAGGAATTCCAGCAGCTCGCCGCGACGCTCAAGCACAAGGTGCCGCTGCGCCGCTTCGGCACCGAATCCGAGGTCGCCGCCGCCATCGTCTTCCTGCTCTCGGAGGCCGCCTCCTTCATCACCGGCACCACCCTCCGCATCGACGGCGGCGTGCTCAACGCGCGGCCGACCTGGAAGCTGGTGGCGCACAAGCGCTCGAAGCCCTACAACGGCTTCCCGCTGTATGCGCCGCCGAAGTTCATGGTGGACGAGTAATGCCTATCCTCGAAAGCGCGATCGACACCGCCTCGCCCGCCTGCGCCGCCAACCGCGCGGCCTGGTTGGCGCTCATCGCCGACTTCCGCGCGCTCGAGCAGCGCGTGCGCGACGCCTCGGCGAAGGCGAAACCCGTCTTCGACAAGCGCGGCCAGCTGCTGCCGCGCGAGCGCGTGGCGCGCGCGCTCGACGCCGGCTCGCCCTTCCTCGAGCTCGCCACCGTCGCCGGCTGGTGCATGGACAATCCCGATCCGGCGAAGACCGTGCCCGGCGGCGGCCTCGTCGCCGGCATCGGCTACGTCTCCGGCGTGCGCTGCATGGTCGCCGCCTCGGATTCCGGCATCGACGCCGGCGCCATCCAGCCGATGGGCCTGGAGAAGATCCTGCGCGTGCTGGAAATCGCCAAGGAGAACAAGCTGCCCTTCCTGCATCTGGTGGAGTCCGCCGGCGCCAACCTGCTCAAGTACCGCGTCGAGGACTTCATCCACGGCGGCGGCCTGTTCTGCGGCCTGACGCGCCTTTCCGCTTCAGGCATCCCGGTGGTGACGGTGGTGCATGGCTCCTCCACCGCCGGCGGCGCCTACATGCCCGGCATGTCGGACTATGTGGTGATGGTGCGCGGCCGGGCGAAAGCCTTCCTCGCCGGCACGGCGCTGCTCAAGGCCGCCACCGGCGAAGATGCTTCCGAAGAGGAACTCGGCGGCGCCGAGATGCACGCCGGCACTTCCGGCCTGTGCGAATACCTCGCCGAGGACGACGCCGACGGCATCCGCCTCGCCCGCGAGGTGCTGGCCAAGCTCGACTGGAACCGCGACCTGCGCCCGGAGCAAAAGTCAGTCCGTGCGCCACGGCGCGACATCGACGAGCTGCTCGGCCTGGTGCCGCTCGACACGAAGAAGCCCTACGACGTGCGCGAAGTCATCGCCCGCCTCGTCGACGGCTCCGACTTCCTCGACTTCAAGCCCGGCTACGGCGTGCCGACGGTGTGCGGCCACGCCGTGCTCGACGGCCACGCGGTCGGCCTCATCGGCAACAACGGCCCGATCGACCCGGCCGGCGCCACCAAGGCCTCGCACTTCATCCAGGCCTGCTGCCAGTCCGGCACGCCGATCATTTATTTGCAGAACACCACCGGCTACATCGTCGGCAAGGCCAGCGAGCAGGCCGGCATGATCAAGCACGGCGCCAAGATGATCCAGGCCGTGGCCAACGCCACGGTGCCGCAGATCACCCTGCACATCGGCGCCAGCTTCGGCGCCGGCAACTACGGCATGTGCGGCCGCGCCTACGGCCCGCGCTTCGCCTTCTCCTGGCCCAACGCGAAGACGGCGGTGATGGGCGGCGAGCAGGCGGCCATGACCATGCGCCTGGTGATGGAGGCCAAATTGAAGCGCGGCGGAGGTGACGTGGACACCGCCCAGCTCGACGCGCTGGAAAAACAGATCGTCGACACCTTCGACCGGCAGTCGTCCGCCTACTACACCAGCGGCCGGCTGCTCGACGACGGCATCATCGATCCGCGCGACACGCGCAAGGTGCTGGCCTACGTGCTCTCCATCTGCCGCGAGGCCGATGCGCGCGCGCTGCGCCCGGTGCAGTTCGCCGTGGCCCGACATTAAGGAGCGACCATGCTGTACACCCAGGAACACCAGGAACTCCAGCGTTCGGTGAAGAAGTTCATCGAGACCGAGATCAATCCCCACGTCGACGCGTGGGAGGCGGCGGAAATCTTCCCGGCCCACGAACTCTTCAAGAAGATGGGCGATGCCGGCTTCCTCGGCATCAACAAGCCGCAGGAATACGGCGGCATGGGCCTCGACTACTCTTTCCAGCTCGCCTTCGGCGAGGCGCTCGGCAACGTGCGCTGCGGCGGCGTGCCGATGGCCATCGGCGTGCAGACCGACATGGCCACGCCGGCGCTGGCGCGCTTCGGCTCCGACGAACTGCGCCGCGAATTCCTCGCGCCGACCATCGCCGGCGACCTCGTCTGCAGCATCGGCGTCTCCGAGCCGGGCGCCGGCTCCGACGTCGCCTCGATCAGGACCTTCGCCAAAAAGGACGGCGACGACTACGTCATCACCGGCACCAAGATGTGGATCACCAGCGGCACCCAGTCCGACTGGATCTGCCTGCTCGCCAACACCTCCGAGGGCGCCGCGCACAAGAACAAGACGCTGATCTGCGTGCCGATGAAATCGAAGGGCGTCTCCGTGGCGAAGAAGCTGAAGAAGCTCGGCATGTGGTCCTCCGACACGGCGCAGCTCTACTTCGACGAGGTGCGCGTGCCGCAGCGCTACCGCATCGGCGAGGAGGGCATGGGCTTCACCTACCAGATGCAGCAGTTCCAGGAGGAGCGCCTGTTCGCCGCCGCGCAGTGGACGGCGCTCGACCGCATCCTGCGCGAGACCGTCGCCTATACCAAGGAGCGCCAGGCCTTCGGCCAGTCCATCCTCGACAACCAGTACGTGCACTTCCGCCTCGCCGAGCTGAAGACCGAGATCGAGGCCCTGCGCGCGCTGGTGCACGACGCCGCGACCAAGCTGGTGGCCGGCGAGGACGTGACGATGCTCGCCTCGATGGCCAAGCTGAAGGTCGGCCGCCTCGGCCGCGAGGTCGCCGATTCCTGTCTGCAGTTCTGGGGCGGCATGGGCTACGTCTGGGAGAGCAGCGTCTCGCGCCTGTTCCGCGACATCCGCCTCTCCTCCATCGGCGGCGGCGCCGACGAGGTGATGCTCGGCATCATCGCGAAGTACATGGGCACGCTGCCGCGGCGCTGAGATGTTCACCAAGGTCCTCATCGCCAACCGCGGCGAGATCGCCTGCCGCGTCATCCGCAGCTGCCGCGCGCGCGGGCTGCGCACGGTGGCCGTCGTGTCGGCCGCCGACCGCCACGCCCTGCACGCGCGCCTCGCCGACGAGGCCCATGAGATCGGCGCCGCGCCGCCGCGCGAGTCCTACCTGAACATCGAGCGGATCATCGCCGCCGCCAAGGCCACCGGCGCGCAGGCCGTGCATCCGGGCTACGGCTTCCTCTCCGAGAACGCCGAGTTCGCCGCGGCCTGCGCCGCGGCCGGCCTCGTCTTCATCGGCCCGCCGGCCGAGGCCATCCGCCTGATGGGCAACAAGGCCGCGGCCAAGCGCCGCATGCGCGAGGCCGGCGTGCCCTGCATCCCGGGATATGACGGCAGCGACCAGTCCGACGCCACGCTGATCCGGGAGGCGGAGAAGATCGGCCTGCCGCTGATGATCAAGGCGGCGGCCGGCGGCGGCGGGCGCGGCATGCGCCGCGTGACGGCCTTCGCCGACTTGCCGGCGGCGCTCGCCTCGGCGCGCTCCGAGGCGCAGTCGGCCTTCGGCTCGGGCGAGCTGATCCTCGAATACGCGCTGACGGCGCCGCGCCACGTCGAGGTCCAGGTCTTCGCCGACACGCAAGGCAACGTCGTCCACCTCGGCGAGCGCGACTGCTCCATCCAGCGCCGCCACCAGAAAGTCATCGAGGAGGCGCCCTCTCCGGCAGTAAGCCCGGAACTGCGCGCCCGCATGGGCGAGGCCGCCGTGCGGGCGGCGAAGGCGATCGGCTACGTCGGCGCCGGCACCATCGAGTTCCTGCTGGCCGAAGGCGATTTCGTCTTCATGGAGATGAACACCCGCCTGCAGGTCGAGCATCCGGTGACGGAGCTGGTCACCGGGCTGGATCTCGTCGACCTGCAGCTGCGCGTCGCCGCCGGCGAACCGCTGCCGTTGTCGCAAGCGGACGTGCGCCTCGACGGCCACGCCATCGAGGCGCGGCTCTACGCCGAGAACCCCGACGCCGGCTTCATCCCGCAGACCGGCACGCTGCTGCGCTGGCAGGCGCCCGCCGGCGTGCGCGTCGACGCCGGCGTCGACAGCGGCACGGAGATCACCTCCCACTACGACCCGCTGCTGGCGAAGATCATCGCCCGCGGCGAAACGCGCGAGGAGGCGCAACAGAAGCTCATCGCCGCCCTGCGCGACACCATGGCGCTCGGCGTTACCACCAACAAGGCCTTCCTCGTCGGCTGCCTCGAGCATCCGGAGTTCACGGCCCGCGGCGCCACCACCGACTTCATCGCCGCCCACTTCACGCCGCAGGCGGATGCCGACCCGCGCAGCGAGCTGCTCGCCGCCGCCGCGCTGGTCTTCGCGCAGACGAGCGCCGCCCGCCTGCCGCAACCGGAGCTGGCCTTCTGGCGCTCCAGCGGCAGCGCGACGACGCATTTCACGCTCGGGCTGGGCGAGCGCGCCGCATCGCTGCGACTGACTTCTCTAGGCGATAGCCGCTTCGAGGCCGCCGTCGGCGATGCGCGCAACGAGATTGAACTGATCGACTGCACCGGCGAAACCTGGCGCATCGCCTTCGCCGGCCTGCAGCTCGCGGTGCGCCACGCCTTCGATTCGGAAGGCCGCCTGCACCTGGAAGTCGACGGCGCGCAGGCCGTCGTCACCGACCTCACCATGCAGCCGGCGCAGGCACGCGAAACCGCGGCCGGCAGCGGCCGCATCACGCCGCCCATGAACGGCCGCGTCGTCGCCGTGCTGGCCGAGGCCGGCGCCAGAGTGACGCGCGGCCAGGGCCTCATCGTGCTGGAGTCGATGAAGATGGAACACACCCTCGCCGCGCCCTGCGACGGCGTGCTGGCGGAACTGACTTGCGCGGTCGGCGAGCAGGTGGCGCCGGGGAAACTGCTGGCGCGCGTCGAGGCGGCATGATGCTGACGCAACCCAACCCCCGCCACTACACCGCCGACCACGCGGCCTTCCGCGCCACGGTGCGCCGCTTCGTCGAGCGCGAAATCCTGCCGCACGCCGCCGGGTGGGACGAGGCCGGCGGCTTCCCGCGCGAACTCTACGGCAAGGCCGCCGCGGCGGGCCTGCTCGGCGTCGGCTTCCCCGAGGAATACGGCGGCACGCCGGCCGACCATTTCTACCGCCTCATCCTCGCCGAGGAGATGGGCCGCTCCGGCAGCGGCGGCACCTGCGCCAGCCTGATGAGCCATACCATCGGCCTGCCGCCGCTGGTGGCGGGCGGCACCCATGAACTCAAGGCGCGCGTGATTCCCGGCGTGCTCGCCGGCGAGAAGATCAGCGCGCTGGCCGTCACCGAACCGGGCGCCGGCTCCGACGTCGCGCAGCTTTCCACGACCGCGCGCCGCGACGGCGATCATTACGTGGTGAACGGAGCCAAGATGTTCATCACCTCCGGCCTGCGCGCGGATTGGTACACGGTGGCCGTGCGCACCGGCGGCCCCGGCGCGTCCGGCGTTTCGCTGCTCGAAATCGAACGCGACACCCCCGGCTTCACGCGCACGGAACTCAAGAAGATGGGCTGGTGGGCCTCCGACACCGCCGAGCTGCATTTCGACGACTGCCGCGTGCCGGCGGCCAATCTCATCGGCGCCGAAGGCCAGGCCTTTCCGCTTATCATGCGCAACTTCAACGGCGAGCGCCTGACGCTGGCGGCCTCGGCCTGCGGTGCGGCACAAGCCTGCCTCGAGGACGCCGTCGCCTGGGCGCGCGAGCGCAAGACCTTCGGCCAGCCGCTGATCGGCCACCAGGTGATCCGCCACAAGCTGGTCGACATGGTCGAGCGCATCGAGGCAACGCGCGCGCTGCTCGATGATCTGGCGGCGCGGCTGGATGCAGGAGAACAACCGGTCGCGCAGACCGCGATGGCGAAGAACTACGCCGCCCGCACCATGCAGTTCTGCGCCGACGCCGCCGTGCAGATCCTCGGCGGCTCCGGCTACATGCGCGGCGTGCGCGTCGAGCGCATCTACCGCGAAGTGAAAGTGATGATGATCGGCGGCGGCGCAGAAGAAATCCTGAAGGACCTCGCCGCCCGCCAACTCGGTTTTTGACAGGAAGAAAAATGAGCCAATACCCCCACCTCCTCGCCCCCCTCGACCTCGGCTTCACCACCCTGCGCAACCGCACGCTGATGGGCTCCATGCACACCGGCCTCGAGGAAGAGCCCAACGGTTTCGAGCGCATGGCGGCTTTCTTCGCCGAGCGCGCCAAGGGCGGCGCCGGCCTCATCGTCACCGGCGGCTTCGCGCCCAACCTCGCCGGGCGCGGCTCGCCCAAGGCTTCGCAGCTCTCCTTCCCCTGGCAGGTCGGCAAGCACCGCATCGTCACCGACGCCGTGCACGCCGCCGGCGGCAAGATCTGCCTGCAGATCCTGCACACCGGCCGCTACGCCTACCATCCGCTGGCGGTGTCGGCCTCGAAGCTGAAGTCGCCGATCAGCCCCTTCGCGCCGCGCGCGTTGAGCGGCTGGGGCGTGCGCAAGACCATCGCCGACTACGCCCGCTGCGCGCGCCTCGCGCAGAAGGCCGGCTACGACGGCGTCGAGATCATGGGCTCCGAGGGCTACCTCATCAACCAGTTCATCGCGCCGAAGACCAACCATCGCGCGGACGAATGGGGCGGCCCCTTCGAGAACCGCATCCGCTTCGCGGTGGAGATCGTGCGCCGCACGCGCGAGAAGGTCGGCCCCAACTTCATCATCGTCTTCCGCCTGTCGATGCTCGACCTCGTCGAGGACGGCAGCAGCTGGGAGGAAGTCGTGCAGCTGGCCAAGGCCATCGAGGCGGCGGGCGCGACGATCATCAACACCGGCATCGGCTGGCACGAGGCGCGCATCCCGACCATCGCCACCATGGTGCCGCGCGCGGCCTTCACCTGGGTGACGCGGCGCATGAAGGGCGAGGTGAAGATCCCGCTGGTCACCACCAACCGCATCAACGCGCCCGACGTGGCGGAAGAAGTGCTGGCGCGCGGCGACGCCGACATGGTGTCGATGGCGCGGCCCTTCCTCGCCGACGCCGAGTTCGTGAACAAGGCCGCCGCCGGACGCGCCGACGAGATCAACACCTGCATCGCCTGCAACCAGGCCTGCCTCGACCATATCTTCCAGCGCCAGACCTGCTCGTGTCTGGTCAACCCGCGCGCCTGCAACGAGACCGAGCTGGTCATCCGCCCCGCCGCCGCGAAGAAGAAGGTCGCCGTCGTCGGCGCCGGCCCGGCCGGCCTCGCCTTCGCCACCACCGCCGCCGAGCGCGGCCATGACGTCACGCTGTTCGAAGCGTCCGACGCCATCGGCGGCCAGTTCAACCTGGCCAAACGCATCCCCGGCAAGGAGGAGTTCGCCGAAACGCTGCGCTACTTCCGCCGCCGCCTCGACGCAACGGGCGTGAAAGTGAAAGTCAGTCACCGCGCCACGGCGGCCGAGCTCGCCGCGGGCGGTTTCGACCACGTTGCCCTCGCCACCGGCATCCTGCCGCGCACGCCGGACATTCCCGGCGTCGAGCATCCGAAGGTGGCGCGGTATATCGATGTGATAGAAGGCCGCCGCGAGGCGGGCCGCAAGGTCGCCATCGTCGGCGCCGGCGGCATCGGCTTCGACGTCGCCGAATTGCTCAGCCACGGCGGCGACAAGCCCAACGACCTCGACCACTTCCGCAACGAGTGGGGCATCGACAGCACGTACGCCGTGCGCGGCGGCCTGAAGAAGCCGTCGGACGAACCGCCGCCGCGCCAGATCTGGCTGCTGCAGAGGAAGACCAGCAAGGTCGGCGACGGCCTCGCGAAAACCACCGGCTGGATCCGCCGGACGCTGCTCAAGCGGCGCAACGTCAAGATGCTGGCGGGCGTGAGCTACGAGAAGATCGACGACGCCGGCCTGCACGTGCGCCTGGGCGACGGAGATCACGAGGGGCAGGTGCTCGACGTCGACACCATCGTACTGTGCGCCGGCCAGGAGCCGCGCCGCGAGCTGCTCGACGACCTGAAGAAAGCCGGCGTCGCGGTGAGCCTGATCGGCGGCGCCGACGTCGCCGCCGAACTCGACGCCAAGCGCGCCATCGACCAGGGCACCCGCGCCGCCGCGGCGCTCTGACGAATCAGGAGCCCCGCCATGATCGCCCACCTCCTCACCCTCGAACAGAAACAGGTCGTCGAAGACGCCCGCGCCTTCGTCCGCGACACGCCGCGCCAGCTCATCCTCGACATGGACGCCGAGACCGTGCGCTTCCCGAAGGACTGGCTGCGCGAGGCGGCCAAGCGCAAGCTCCTCGGCGTGCGTCATCCGAAGCAGTGGGGCGGCCGCGGCATGGACTGGGTGACCGCCAGCGCTGTCTGCGAGGAGATCGGCAGCCTGAGCTACGAGCTGGCCTGCGTCTTCGGCGTCGGCGCCGACCTGGTCTGCGACGCCATCATCCGCCACGGCACCGACGCCCAGCGCGAGCGCTACGTCAAGCCGCTGCTGGCGGGCGAGATCTTCGCCGCCGAATGCCTCACCGAGCCGCGCGGCGGCTCCGATTTCTTCGGCGCCACGACGACGGCGAAGGATTGCGGCGACCACTTCCTGCTCAACGGCCAGAAGCGCTTCATCGTCGGCGCCGAGGGTGCGGACTACTTCCTGGTGTACGCCCGCACCAATCCCGACCCCAAGGCGCCGCCGCAGCAGAGCATCACCTGCTTCATCGTCGACCGCGGCCCGGGCGTCGAGACCAAGTACCTCTACGGCCTGATGGGCTGCCGCGGCGGCGGCACCGGCCGCCTGGTGTTCCGCGACGTCAAGGTGCCGCGCGAGAACGTTGTCGGCGAAGTGCACGGCGCCTACCCGGTGTTCAACACCATGATGATCCCCGAGCGCCTCGGCACGGCGGCGATGACAATCGGCGCCGCCCGCCCGGCCCTCGACGTCGCCACCCAGTACTCCTCGCGCCGCAAGGCCTTCGGCCAGGTCATCAACCGCTTCCAGGGCGTCAGCTTCCAGGTCGCCGAGGCGGCCACCCTGCTCGATGCCAGCCGCGCCATGGTGTACGCCACCTCGCGCGCCGCCGACGAGGTCGCCGACATGGACCACGTGCGCCGGCTGATTTCCGAGACCAAGAAGTTCGTCACCGAGTCCTGCCAGAAGGTGGTGCACAACGCCATGCAGGTGGTGGGCGGCATCGGCTACACCAACGTCCTGCCGCTGGAGCGCATCTACCGCGACATCCGCCTCGCCTCCATCTGGACCGGCACCAATGAAGTGATGGCCATGATCGTCGCCCACGAGTGGTACCGAGAGCACGGCAAGCACAAAGCCGCGAAGCTCGCGCGCGATTACGCGCGCGATGCCGCCGAGGCGGATGCGGCGGATGAGATTATTTACGAGTAGCGGGACAGTCGAGGCGCGCTGCTCCGGCGCCTTGAAAGAAAAGTTTTTGCGGCCGTCGGGGCAGGGGTGTTACCATAGTGTCACCACTGCACCGAAGGAGGCGGCATGTCCACCACATCACTGAAACTTTCCGACGAACTCAAGCAGCGCGCCGTTGCCGCAGCGGAGAAGCAGGGCGTGTCGCCGCACGCCTTCATGGTTCAGGCGATCGAGCAGGCAGCCGCCTCGGCCGAGCGGCGCGCCGCCTTCGTCGCCGACGCGCAAGCGGCGCGGCAACAGATGCTGCGCACCGGCAAGGGCTACGATGCCGACGAGGTCCATGCCTATCTGAAGGCGCGCATCGCAGGCAGAAAATCCGCCAAGCCGAAAGCCAAGTCTTGGCGAAGCTGATCTATTCGGCACGGGCGCTTGCCGACCTCGAAAGACTTACCGACTTTCTGGCCGGGAGCGACCCGGTCGCCGCAGCGGATACGCTCGGCCTGATCGAGGAAGCCGTCGCATTGCTGCGTCGTCATCCACTGATCGGCCGCCCCGTTGAGCACGAACTGCGGGAGTTGTTGATATCCCGCGGCAGGACGGGCTACGTGGCCCTTTACAGTTTCGAGGAAATGCACGACGCCGTCCTGATCCACGCAATTCGTCACCAGCGTGAAGCAGGCTACGCTGGCGAAGCAGAGGGTTGAATATCCGGTTTTCGTATGAGTCACGACGGCACGCCTTCTACTCCCTCTCCCCGCGAGCGGGGAGAGGGTTGGGGAGAGGGGCTACGGCTGGCCCGCCATGCAGGTGGTGGGCGGCATCGGCTACACCAACGTCCTGCCGCTAGCGCATCTACCGCGGCATCCGCCTCGCTTCAATATGGACCGGCATCAACGAAGTGATAGCCATGATCGTCGCCCACGAGTGGTATCGCGAGCACGGCAAGCACAAGGCCGCGAAACTCGCACGCGACTACGCGCGGGATGCGGCGGAGGCGGATGCGGCGGATGAGATTATTTATGAGTAGTGGTGCAGCCGCTCCGGGAATTGTCAGTCGCTGGAATACGGCGCGGCAATAATAAAATGCGATAACGCCACTCAACAAGTTTCACTAAGTGACGTTACCGCTGGATGCAATACAGAAGTGATCATGGAATGGGCTTAGCGGATTAGAAGCGCCAAATACTATATTCCGGTAGTTGTCAGCGGAACATAGATCCTTGCTACTCTTAAGCTCTCTAAGGTATGACTGTTCGGAGATCGACAGGAGCTTAATAGCGCTAGCAATTGAAGTCGGGCTATATGCTTGGACACCGACGCGTGCTATTGAGCGAATCAGTGTGTCTATGTAGGTATGCAAATTCTCTACAAGGGTATCAAGATACGGCAGTGCCTCCGCGCTGTGGACTATCTGGTTACGAGTGGAATAAATTCGCTGTACATGCCAACCTAGTCGAACACGATGCGCTTTCAGTGTTTCATGTGTTCGTTCGGAACTCTTAAATTCGTCAAATAGATTAAAGCAGCGGAAACGCAAGAGCGGATTTCCTCCTAACTCAGTGAATAGCTGAGACCTGACACTGGCACATTCGTCGGTTACTAGAACACGAACTGTATTTTCAAAGAATGAATCCGTGGACGAAATGCTCTCGATAAGATTCGTGATCGTAGAATCACATTCTTCAAGCGCTGCTGCGACATAACGGAAGAGTTTTTCAGCGTAGGTAAGTGTTAAGCAGGGAAGCAGCACTCCGACATAATGTGTGATACGAGCTGAATCAACTTCTGGTGGTGGTAAGAAGCCCTCTAACGCAGCCCAAAGGTCAACAAGTTGATTCTCGGCTGTTGAGGTTTCGGTTGCTGCACGGTGGTAGTCGAGAGCTTTCACAAACACGGCCGAATCACTCTTATGGAAATGAATGCCAGCTAGCACATCAATGGTCTGGTTGATATGTTCTCGGCAGTCATCTACTGAAGACTGAAGGCAACGTTTCATGGCTGTGACTGGCGGCTTCAACAAGCCATCATAAGTTCCATTAGCTCCAAGACATAGTGCGACTGGTTGCCAATAGCAATGTTCATGATGCACGTGGAACGCATAGACGCTCGATAAGGCCAGCAAATACCTTTCAGCACGTATTCGAGCGCTTACTGAATCTCGAGCTTTAATTGATGTTGTTAGTAGGAATGAGGGGAATTGCTCGCTTTTTTGAAGAAAGTCGACGGCGTGTGGGTGAGATGTTTTTATCTCTGGCGCTGACTCCATAACATCTAATCCTAAATGTTTCGCGAATTCCCGAACAGTTAGTAACGAATTGGCAACCTTAAACAAAAATCGGTATTCGCGAGGCTCCTGTTCAAATAGAGTAAGGAAATCGTCGACATCCAGCGGACTATGAATCCTTTTTCGCCAAAAATATTTTCGTGCAGTGTGGAAGACATAGCTGCGGTGGAAGCCTTGGAGTTCCGCTTCTGAAATGAATGAATCAGCCAAGGCCAAGATAGTGACCTGCCCCCGTCTTTAGTGCCAGGTCGTGGTTAGTAAAATCCGAAACATAAATCTATCCGATTTCCAGTTCTGTTGCGCTGTCGGGCAAGCTTGCCCGACAGCGCGCCGCGAACTCCGCCGGCGTGAGATACCCCAGTGCGCTATGCGGCCGGCACTCGTTGTAGTCGCGCCGCCAGGCCGCCACCCGCACCCGCGCTTCGGCCAAGCTCGTGAACCAATGCTCGTTCAGGCACTCATCGCGGAACTTGCCGTTGAACGACTCGATGTAGGCGTTCTGCGTCGGCTTGCCCGGCTGGATGAGCTTCAACTCGACACCGTTCCGATAAGCCCACTGGTCGAGCGCCTTGCTGGTGAACTCCGGCCCCTGGTCGGTGCGGATCGCCGCCGGCAAGCCGCGGAAGCGCGCCGCCTGATCCAGCACGCGCGTCACATACTGCCCGCTGATGCTGTGGTCGAGCACGATATCCACGGATTCCTTGGTGCAGTCATCCACGATGTTCAGGCACTTCAGGCGCCGCCCCGAGGACAGCGCATCCATCACGAAATCCATCGACCAGACCTGGTTCGGCGCCTCGGGCAAGGTCAGCGGCTGGCGCTCCATCGCCACCCCCTTGCGCCGCTTGCGCTTGGGCACCGCCAGCCCCGCGCCCTGGTACAGGCGAAACACCCGCTTGTGGTTCGCCTGATGGCCTTCCCGCCGCAACAGCACATGCAGACGCCTGTAGCCGAAGCGGCGCCGCTCGGCGGCCAGTTCGACCATCCGCCCGGCCAGCGCCTGGTTGGCCGGGTCGGTCTTGGCTTCGTAGTTCAACACCGTGCGCGATACCCCCACAAGCCGGCAGGCGCGACGCTGGGAGATGGACGTCTTCTCCTGCATCACGGCAACCGCCTGGCGCTTGGCCTGCGGGGTCAGCGCTTTCCCTTGACAACAACCTTGAGCGCCTCGATGTCGAGCATCGATTCGGCCAGCAGCTTCTTCAGCTTGGCGTTCTCCGCCTCCAGCTCGCGCAGCCGCTTGGCATCCGCCACGTCCATGCCGCCGAACTTGCGCCGCCAGGTGTAGAAGGCCGCATCGCTAAAGCCATGCTTCCTGCACAGATCCTTGATCGCCACCCCGGCTTCCGCCTGCTTGAGGTACCCGATGATCTGCTCTTCCGTGAACCGCTTCTTCATGCCCGCTTCTCCCTTCAAAAGCGGACTTTACTAACTTCAGGCTGGTACTGAAAATGGGGAGCAGGTCAATAGATCTGCTGTTATTGTCTTTTCGAACTTGCTCAGAAATGGTACGGAGAAGGCGTGTCCAGTAAAAACCATCCAGTTCTATGTGCATTGCGCCGGTAATTGCAATAGCAGCCTCCGGGTTTGCACGCTCTGCCACGAGCCTGTCTGTGTATGCGGTAAATCGTTCTTGCTCGCTCTTTGTGAGAACGGGATCAGATCTCATTTGAGAAATTAGTTCCTCGATCGTCGGAATCAGTGCGCCAGGATTAACTCGCTTACGAAGAACTTGGTTGGCCAAGGCGCCAACCTCAAACACGCAAGTGTGCACATTAAGTGCACGGGCTTTGTATGAATCAACCGTGTAATCGAAGAGTTTTTCTTCAAGAGCATGCGCAAAAAGCAAAACGCGTTCTCGTTCGGGGAAGACTGCCCACTTTTTCGTCCGTGGAGGAATCAAGGTAATCATTTAGATTTCACCATGATGAATACTTTCGTGCCTTAGTATGCACCTGTAATGTTTTTAATTTCAAGCCGGTGATAAGACCATTTATGTTCGAATGTATTTCTGGGTAGGATGCCAATACTGTTTCGTTCTCATAACAAACTGACATGTCGATATAACATTTTGAGTATTGCCTGATTTCCTCAATGCCTATCCCCCGAACCATTGCATTAACCACCCTCACCATGCTCGCCTTCGCCGGCAACTCGGTGTTGTGCCGCATTGCGCTGCGGGAGACGGGCATCGACGCGGCGAGCTTCACCACCATTCGCCTCGCGTCGGGGGCGGTGGTGCTGTGGCTGATCGTGCGCTTCTTTCGCCACGCGCAGGTTGGCGGCGGCAGCTGGATGTCGGCGCTGATGCTGTTCGCCTACGCCGCCGGCTTTTCCTTCGCGTATCTGAGCCTGACCACGGCGACGGGCGCGCTGCTGCTCTTTGGCGCGGTGCAGGCGACGATGATTTGCTGGGGACTGTGGCGCGGCGAGCGCTTCGGCGCGCGGCAGCTCGCCGGCCTCGCGCTGGCGGTCGGCGGTCTGGTCGGGCTGCTGCTGCCGGGGCTGTCGGCGCCGCCGCTCGCCGGCGCGGCGCTGATGCTGATGGCGGGCGCGGCGTGGGGCGTGTATTCGATCCGCGGCAAGGGGGCGGGCGACGCCACGCGCGTGACGGCGGGCAACTTCCTGCGCGCGGTGCCCTTCGCCGTGGTGCTGAGCCTGCTGCCGCTCGCCGACGCGCGGCTGGATGCGGCGGGCGTCGCCTACGCGCTGGCCTCCGGCGCGATCACCTCTGGCCTCGGCTACGCCATCTGGTACACCGTGCTGCCGCACCTCAAGGCGACGAGCGGCGCGACCGTGCAGCTCAGCGTGCCGGTGATCGCCGCGCTGGGCGGCATCGTCTTCCTCGGCGAGGCGGTGACGCTGCGCTTCGTGCTGGCTTCTGCAGCGGTGCTCGGCGGCATCGCGCTGGTGATCCTCAACCCGCCGTCCCGCCGGGACTGACTTTTCCCCTTGCCGGTATGTAGCCTAAAAGCTACAATGACTCATGATCGAAGTATTCCGCTACGTAACCGAGTCGGGACGCGAGCCGGTGACGGAGTGGCTTCAGTCGCTGAAGGACAAGCAGCGCAGGCCAAGATTCGCGTTCGCCTGAAACGCCTGGAGGCCGGCATGTTCGGCGATTGCGAGCCGGTCGGCGACGGCGTACTCGAATTGCGCGAGCATCTGGGCGCGGGATACCGGGTGTATTTCGGCCGGCACGGCAAGGCCATCGTGATCCTGCTGTGCGGCGGCAGCAAGAAGACCCAGCAATCGGACATCAAGACGGCCAGGCAGTATTGGGCCGACTGGAAAAGGAGGCGGACATGAGCAGGAAAGTGAAGGCGGCAGTCGCCCACCATGCGCGCGAGGTCGCGGAGCTGCGCGCGGACCGCGAGCTGGCGGTGGAGTATCTCAAGGCTGCGATGGAATCCCTCGACGATCCGGACGATCGCGCGGCGGGGTTGCTCGCCTTGCGCACCGTTGCCGAGGCTTACGGCGGGCTCGGTGCGGTCGCGGCCGAGGCGGGGATCAGCCGCGAATCGCTCTACCGTGCCCTCTCCGCCAAGGGCAACCCAACCCTGAAAACGATCCTCGCCGTCCTTAAGGCCGTCGGCATGCGACTCTCGGTCGAACCCGACGAGCGCCTGGCGGCCTGATTCATTTCCCGCCGTCCCGCCGGGACTGACTTTTGCCTTGGCCGCGCCGGCCTACTTTCCTTCCGCCACGAACTGGTACGCGGCGCCGGCGGGCGTGCGGCATTCGCCGACGGCGCGCGGGCCGTCGAAGAGGAATTCGCAGTTGAGCGGCGGGCCGCCTTCGGCGGTGAGGTGGGCGCGCGCCTGGTTGGAGGTGTAGGTGGTGACGGTGTCGGGCGCGAAGTACGGCCCGATCATCATGGGATGGGAAATGCCGACGCCGGTGGCGACGATGTAGAAGCCGCCGTACTTCAGCCCGTCGACCGCCACCTCGATGCGCCCGGTCTGCGGAAACAGCGTACCGCGGTGGACCTTCGCGGCGGGATCGATCAGCTGGAACGGCAGCGGCTGCGCCGCCGGGGCGCGATCGAAAATGGGCATTCCGGGTTGCCCCGGCTGGGGCGACCCGGAATCCGGTCGTCTTTGTGGATTCCCGCGTTCGCGGGAATGACGGGTGCTGGCTCAGCGCATGCCGCCCATTCCGCCCATGCCACCACCCATGCCGCCCATCATGCCGCGCTGGCCGTGTTCGCCGCGGCCGCCAAATCCACCTTTTCCGCCGTGGCGGCCGCCCATCGGGTGGCGCGTCATGTCGGCGAGGGTCTTGGCCTGCTCGGGCGTCAGTGCGCTTTGCAGTTTCGCCGTGGCGTCGGCGAGGGTGGCGAGCTTCGTCGCCATCTTCGCGGCCATGTCGGCGCGGTGGCGCGCCAGCGTGGCGGCGTCGGCGTCCTTCGCCGGCGGCGTCGGGCGGGCATCGAACATGTCCTTGTGCACCTTGGCGTAGGCCTGCCAGGCGTCCTGCTGCGAGGCCTTGATTTCCAGACGGTTGGCCATCCGGTCGAGGCGGGCCTGCATGCGGGATTGCATGCGCTCCTGCATCTCCGGGGTCATTTCGCGCATGCCGGGGCCGGGAGCGGCCGAGGCGACAGGCACGGCGGCGGCAAGGGCGAGGCCGGCGGCAACGAGGGCGGTGGTGAGCTTGCTGCGGGTATTCGTTTTCATGTGGATCTCCGTGTGGTTGAGGTACGGTTGCCATTTAACCCGCCGCGTGTAACCGGCATTTTTCATCCGCCGGCGGTTTTGTTAACGGTTTGTAACGCTTTGTCGAAGGCCGCTCACATTTGCGCCGCCGCGGCCGCGGCGCACTACACTAGCGGCCATGAACAAGCGGATTCTGGTAGTCGACGACGACCCCGAGCTGCGCGAGCTGCTGCGCGGCTATCTCGGCGGCAACGGTTTCGAGGTGGACGTCGCCGCGGACGGCGCCGCCATGCGCAGCCGCATCGCCGCCGCGGCGCCGGACCTGGTGATCCTCGACCTGATGCTGCCGGGCGAGGACGGGCTGGCGCTGTGCCGCGCGCTGCGCGCCGCCTCCGCCACTTCTGCGCTGCCGATCCTGATGCTCACCGCGCGCGGCGAGGACACCGACCGCATCGTCGGCCTGGAGATGGGCGCCGACGACTACCTGCCGAAGCCCTTCAATCCGCGCGAGCTTCTGGCGCGCATCCGCAGCATCCTGCGCCGCGCCGGCGAGAACGCCGCGCGCGAGGCGCCGGCGCGCGCGCTGGCCTTCGCCGGCTGGACGCTCGACCTCGGCGCGCGCCACCTGGTCGGCGCGGACGGCGTCGTCGTGCCGGTCTCCAACGGCGAGTTCAAGCTGCTGCGCGCCTTCGCCGAGAACCCCTTCCGCGTGCTGTCGCGGGACCAATTGATGGACGTGCTGGCCGGTCGCGAGGCCGGCCCCTTCGACCGCAGCGTGGACGTCATGGTGCACCGCCTGCGCCGGCGCCTCGACGACGACGCGCGCGAGCCGCAGCTGATCAAGACGGTGCGCAGCGAGGGCTACATGCTGGCGGCGGACGTGGAGAAGAAGTCGTGAGGCTGCTGCCGAGGAGCCTGTTCGGCCAGATCGTGCTGGCGCTGGTCGTCGGCATCGTGGTGGCGCAGCTCGCCGGCACCTGGCTGCTGCTCGACGACCGCTCGCGCTACGGCGAGCGCCTGCGCGGCGAGAACGCAGCCCAGCGCATCGCCGGCATCGTCTCGGTGCTCGACGGCGCCTCCGCCGAGGAACGCCCGCGCCTGGTGCGCGCCCTCAGCGTGCCGCCGACGCGCCTGTCCCTCGACGAGCCCTGGCAGGCGGGCGGGAGCGAGGCGGGTCCGGATGCGGAGGCTTTCCTGCGTCGCGTCGCGCGCGCGCTGGAGCGGCCGATCGAGTTGCAGGTGCTGTCGATCCGGCGCATGCCGTTGCGGGGCCGCGCCGAGGCCCATCCCATGCCGCCGCATGCGGAGCGCTTCGCCGAGCGCGGCCGGCCGCTGCTGATGGCGGTGGCGCAGGCGCGCCTGCGCGACGGCGCGGTGGTCACCTTCCGACACGCCCTGCCGGAGCCGGCGCGCGACTGGCCGCTGCGCGCGCTCGGCCTGCTGGCGCTGCTGGCGGCCGTGGTGGCGCTGCTCGCCGGCTGGGCGGTGCGCCGCCTGACGCGGCCGCTGGCGGCGCTGGCCGATGCCGCCGACGGCCTCGCGCGCGACCTCGACCAGCCGCCGCTGCCCGAGCGCGGGCCGCAGGAGGTGGCGCGCGCGGCGCGCTCCTTCAATGCCATGCAGCGTTCGCTGAAGTCGTATCTCGAGACGCGCGCCCAGGCGCTGGCCGGCGTCTCGCACGACCTGCGCCTGCCGCTGACGCGGCTGCGCCTGCGGCTGGAACAGCTGCCCGAGGGGGCGTCGCGCGCGGCCATGCAGCGCGACCTCGAGGAGATGGATGCCATGGTGGGCGGCACGCTCGATTTCCTGCGTGCCGGCAACGACACCGAGCAGGCGGTGAAGCTCAACCTCGTCGCGCTGCTCGAGGGCCTCGCCGAGGATGCCGAGGCGGCCGGCGCAAAAGTCAGTCTGCACGGCACGGCGGCGCCGCTCGCCGCCAGGCCGCAGGCGCTGCGCCGCTGCCTGGCGAACCTCATCGACAACGCGCGCCGCTACGGCGGCGACGAGATCGAGGTGCGGCTTCGCGACGCCGCCGGGTCCGTCGAGATCCGCATCGAGGACCGCGGCCCCGGCATCCCGGCTGCGGAGCGCGAGCGCGTCTTTGAGCCCTACGTGCGGCTGGAGGCCTCGCGCGCGCGCCACACCGGCGGCACCGGCCTCGGCCTCGCCATCGCCCGCGCCGTCGCCCGCGCCCACGGCGGCGAGGTGCGCCTGGAGGCGCGCGAGGGCGGCGGCACGTCGGCCGTCGTCACGCTGCCGCGCCGATGAAGGCAAAGGCCCTGCGCAAATAGTGGTCACTTTCGAGCACCATCGGGGCTAGAATCCACTATCGTCCCCTCTTGCCGTGTGTTCCCTTGAGCGATTCGGGTACCCGCCAGGACAGGCTTTCGCTGCAGCAGCAAATCGCCCTCCTGGTCTTTGACAACCTCTCCGAAGGCGTCGTCTTCACCGACGCCGGCGGCAAGATCCTTGCGGTCAATGCCGGCTTCACGCGCATCACCGGCTACGCCGCCGACGAGGCGGTCGGGCGCAATCCCCGCCTTCTCCAGTCCGGCGTCCAGGAGCGCGGGTTCTACGAGGAGATGTGGCGCACCCTCGGAGCGACCGGCCGCTGGCGCGGCGAGATCGTCAACCGGCGCAAGTCGGGCGACCTGTATCCGGAACTGCTGTCGATCAGCGCCGTGCGCGGCGCCGACGGCGGGATCACCAACTACATCGGCGTCTTCACCGACCTGAGCGAGCGGCTGGCGCAGGAGCGCGCCATGCGCGAGATGCGCGAGCGGCTCGACCTCGCCCTCGACGCCGGCGGCGTCGGCACCTGGATCTGGGAGCCGGGCAGCGGCCGGCTGGAATGCGATGCGCGCGCCGGCGAGCTCGTCGCGGAACCGGGGCGCGAACCCCCGCGCAGCTTCGATGCGCTGCTCGCCCGCCTGCCGCCGTATGAACGCCCGCGCGTCATGGATGCCTTCCTGCGCCCGGCGCGCCTGCAACAGGCTTTCCGCGCCGAGTTCGAGGTCATCCTGCCGGACGGCGGCGAGCGGCACCTGGTCGCGCGCGCCCGGCCGCATTGCAACGAGACGGACGGCGTCTGCCGCGTCTTCGGCGTCGTCTGGGACGTCACCGAACGCTACTTGCGCGAGCGCGAGATCCGCGAGCTCAACGCCACGCTGGAACGGCGCGTGCAGGAACGCACCGCCGAACTGGAGGCGGCCCTCGCCGAGCTGGAGTCGTTTTCCTATTCGGTCGCCCACGACCTGCGCGCGCCGCTGCGCAGCCTGGACGGCTTCAGCCGGATCCTCATCGACGACTACGGCGAACGCCTCGACGAGACGGGCCGCGGCCACCTCCTGCGCATCAGCGCCGCCAGCCGGCGGCTCGACCGCCTGATCGAGAACCTGCTGAAGCTGTCGCGCATCTCCCAGTCGCCCATGGAGCGCATCCCGGTGAACCTGAGCGGGATGGCGCGGGAAGTCGCTATCGCCCTGCAGACGGCGCAGCCCGGGCGGGCGGCGGATTTCGTCATCGAGCGCCGGCTGCGCGCCGTCGGCGACCCCGTGCTGCTGCGCGCGCTGCTGGAGAACCTGCTCGGCAATGCCTGGAAATACTCCTCACGCAAGGAGCGGGCGCGCATCGAGTTCGGCCTGCAGCGGTTCCCGGAGGGCGGGACCGCCTTTTTCGTGCGCGACAACGGCGACGGCTTCGACATGGCCGAAGCGGGCAAGCTGTTCGCGCCGTTCCAGCGCCTGCACGCCGCCGACGAGTTCGCCGGCACGGGCGTGGGGCTGGCCTCCGTCGCCCGCACCGTGGCGCGCCACGGCGGCCGCGTCTGGGCGGAGGCCGCGAAGGGCGCGGGCGCGACCTTTTTCTTCACGCTGCCCGATCAGGCGTGAGCGGGCCGCCGCGTCGCGGCGGCTGACTTTTCCATTCACGGCAAGGCGGCGCGCCGATTCCCCGCCGTGCCGTTCACTGCGGACGCTCGTGCAGCATTACGTTCAGGGCATCGATGATCGCTGCCCAGTCGGAATCCTCGAGCATCCCTTCGCGCAGGAAGGCCGCCTGGCCGCGATTCCAGAAGGGCGCTTCGTGCAGTGGCATGTCGGCGGGCAGCGGGCCGTGGGCCGCGACGAAGCCGTCGATGCCCGAACGATTGGCGGGGAGGCCGAGTTGGGCGAACAGGCAGGCGATGTCGTGCGTCTGGGTATGCATAGGCTGTCTCCCGTTACCGTTTGCCTTGGTTATTCGCCGCCTGCGCCAAGCATGTGCTCCGGCCGCAGCCAGCGATCGAGATTTTCCGGTCCGGCATAGCCCAGGGCGAGGGCGGCTTCCTTCAGCGAGCAGCCTTTGCGTTGGGCCAGCTGGGCGACCTCGGTTGCCCGCTCGTAGCCGATATGCGGGGTCAGGGCCGTCACCAGCATGAGGCTCCGCTCCAGCCCTGCGGCGATGCGGTCCCGGTGCGGCTCGATGCCGGCCACGCAGTGGACCGCGAAGCTGGCCATGCCGTCCGCCAGCAGGCGCACGCTTTGCAGGAAGTTGTGGGCGATGAGCGGCTTGCAGGCATTGAGCTCGAAGTTTCCCGAAGCGCCGCCGAGGGTGATGGCGGCGTCGTTGCCGATGACCTGGCAGCAGGCCATGTAGAGGGCCTCGCTCTGGGTCGGATTCACCTTGCCGGGCATGATCGAGCTGCCCGGCTCGTTTTCGGGAAGGGCGATCTCGCCGAGCCCGCAGCGCGGGCCGGAGGCGAGCCAGCGGATGTCGTTGGCGATTTTCATGAGCGCAGTCGCCAGGGTCTTCAGGGCGCCATGGGCCGACACCAGGGCATCGTGCGCGGCGATGGCGGCGAACTTGTTGCCGGCGCTCGCGAAGCGCGGGCCGAGGCGTTCGGAGAGTTCCGCCGCGACGCGGGCGCCGAACTCGGGGTGCGTGTTGAGGCCGGTGCCCACCGCGGTGCCGCCGATGGCCAGTTGCAGCAGCGCGGGCAGGCTCGCCGTAATGGCCCCCTCGGCGTGATCGAGTTGCGCCACGTAGCCGGAGAATTCCTGGCCGAGGGTCAGGGGCACGGCATCCTGCAGATGCGTGCGCCCCGTCTTGACGATGTCGGCGAAGGCATCGGCCTTGCCGGCCAGGGCGCCGCGCAGCTGGCGCAAGCCGGACAACAGGCGCTGGCCGATGCCCAGCACTGCGGCGACGTGCATGGCGGTCGGGATGACGTCGTTCGAGGACTGGCCGAGATTGACTTCGTCGTTGGGATGGACGCGCCGCCCGGCGCCGCCGAGGCGTTCCGTCGCCAGGCTGGCGAGCACCTCGTTCATGTTCATGTTGGTCTGCGTGCCCGAGCCGGTCTGCCAGACGGCGAGGGGGAACTCGTCCGGATGCCGGCCGGCCAGCACCTCGTCAGCGGCCTGCGCGATGGCCTGCCCCACGTCGGGCGGCAGGCGGCCGAGGCCGGCATTCACCCTGGCGCAGGCCCGCTTCACCTCGGCCAGCGCGAGGATCAGCTCCACGGGCATGCGTTCGCTGGAGATGCGGAAGTGCTGCAGCGCGCGCTGGGTCTGCGCACCCCAGCGCCGTTCGTCCGCCACCTCGATGCTGCCCATGCTGTCGTGTTCGCGTCGGCTCATGGGATGTCGCCATTCCGGTCAGTGATGATCCTTCCGAATGGCGACATTATGGAACCCGTAGCCGTCGTCGGGGACGGAATCCTTTCGGGCTTCCTCGAGCGCCTGGAAATCCACCCGGTGATCCCAGTAGATGTTCCAGCCGAGCTTCTGGTCCCTGACGACCTCCGGATGCTCGGCCAGATAACCATCGATGAAGTGCGTGAATTCGGAAACGTAGTGCCTGTCCATGCGTCGCCTCGCTTTCCCGGATGTCCGGAATGCACTGCATGAGCGTTCGACCCGCCGGCCCGCGAGGAGTTCGGGCGCGCGGGCGATGACGCCGTACCGGGGCGACTGACTTTTGCCGTCCGCGGCGTCGTCGCGCCGCGCTACCCTTTCGCGTTGCCGAGAAAGCACGCCACTTCATGGATCACCGCCGCGTCGTAGAGCGCGCCGCGGTGGCCGAGGCCCTGCGTGGCGACGAGGCGCGCGCCGGGCCAGTGGCGGGCGTAGCGCTCGCCGTCGCGGAAGGGATTGTCGCGGTCGTCGACGTCGTGCACGACCAGCGCCGGCTGCGAGAGCTTCGGCGCGGTCGCCTCCACCTCGAAGTCGCTCCAGCGGATGCCGAAGCGCCGTTCGATCTGCGCCTGCATCAGCGCGCGCACGCCCTCGGGAAGGCGCAACAGCTTGGCGAAGCGGTGCGAGTACTCTGTGAGGCTCGCCGGCGGCGCCAGCAGCACGGCCTTCCTTACCTGGGCCCCCTGCGCCATCACGTAGCCGGTCACCGCGCCGCCGAGCGAGTGGCCGATGATCGCCTCGACCGGGCCGAGGTGGCGCAGCATGGCGTCGAGCGCGGCGGCCATGTGCACCAGCGAGGATTCGTGCCCGCCGGTCATGCCGTGGCCGGGCGCGTCGAAGGCCACCACCGAGTAGCCGCGTTCCAGCAGCGGCGCGACGAAGCTGCGCAGCTGCGCCGCGCGCCCGCCCCAGCCGTGCACCAGCACCACGGCGGGATCTTCCTTGCGGCCCCAGCGCCAGCCGACGAGGCGGCCGGTCGGCATCGGCACGGTGAGCAGCGAGGCTTCCTCCAGTGCCTCGAGCTCGGCGCGGCGGAAGCCGTGGCGCGGCGGCGTGAGGAACAGGCGGCGGGCGCGGTCGCCGGCCTTGCGCGGCGCAAGGGGTGCGAGCACACGGAAGGCGAGGCGGTGGCGGGTGAGGCCAATAAAGAAACGAACGGTCGTGCTTAATTTTGGGCCAAAAAAAAGCGGCAGATGCATTTCCATGATCGCTACTCCTTTCCTTGCGGTGAGTAATCGCGCACCAGGCGCTCGAAGGCGTCGAGGGCGCGGCGGTTGGCATCCCGGTCCTTGAACAGGCGCTTGCTCTGCATGTTGGCCAGGGTGAGGCCGGTGAATTCGAAGACGAACTGGTCGATGTCGGTATCGGGCCGCAGCTCGCCGGCCTCGATGGCCATGCGCACGGCGTTGGCGAGCAGGCGGTGGCCGTCGGCGAGGCCGGCCTCGACGGCGTCGCGCACCGGGCCGGGCTGGTCGTCGAACTCGTTGGCGGCGGCGTTCATCGGGCAGCCGCCGGGCAGGCGCGCGCGTTCGGTCCAGTCGAGCCAGTTGGTGAAGATGGCGCGCAGGCGGGCGATGCCGCGTGGCGCCTTCAGGGCGGGGCGCACGACGATGTCGACGAAACGTTGCTGGCTTTCGCGCATGACGGCGATCTGCAGCTCCTCCTTCGAGCCGAAATGCGCAAACACGCCGCTTTTCGACATGCCGGCCTTGTCGGCCAGCGCGCCGATGCTCAGGCCGCTGACGCCGATCTGGCTGCACAGCGCCAGGGCCTCGTCGAGGATCGCCTGCCGGGTTTCGTCACCTTTTCCCATGACGGCTTTATAGCACGACCGTTCGTTTTTTGTCAAGCCCTCATTCCGGCAGCCACTGGTCGCCTTCCGGGTTCCGGCCGAGTCGCTCGAAAAGCAGGTCGATCATGGTGCGCACCTTGGCGGCGAGCTGCCTGCGGCTGGGATAGACGACATTGATGCCGAGCGTGGCGATGTCCCAGCCGGGGAAGACGTCGACCAGGCGGCCGGCGCGGAGGTCCGCGCCGACAAGGAAGCTCGGCAGCAGCGAAAGTCCGCCGCCGGCCAGCGCCGACTGGCGCAGGGTCTCCGAACTGGTCGACATCAGGCGCGGCCGCACCGGTACTTCGAGCCTTTCCCGCTTGCGCGCGAAGGGCCAGCGGTCCCACGGCGTCGGGTAGGCGAAGACCAGGCAGTCGTGGCCCTCCAGGTCGGCCGGTTTCGCCGGACGTCCGCGCTGCGCGAGGTAAGCCGGCGCCGCCACCACGCGCAGGGCGGAGCTGGCGAGCCGCCGCGCCACCAGGCGCGAGTCCATGGTCTGGGCGATGCGCACGGCGAGGTCCATCTCTTCCTCGACGAGGTCGACGACGCGGTTGGCGAGGTCGAGCGTAACGCCGGCGGCGGGATGGCGCTGCAGGTAAACCGGGATGAGCGGCGCGAGGTGCAGGTTGCCGAACTCGATGGGCGCCGTCATGCGCAGGGTGCCGGCCGGCGTGGCGGTGGCGGCGGTGGCGAGGCCCTCGGCCTCGGCGATGCCCTGCAGCAGTTCGACGCAGCGCTCGTAATAGGCGCGGCCGGCCTCGGTCAGGCTGAGGCTGCGCGTGCTGCGGTTGAGCAGGCGGGCGCCGAGGCGACGTTCGAGGTGGCCGATGTGCTTGGTGGCCGCCGCTGCGGAGATGTCGAGCTTGCGCGCGGCGGCGGCGAAGCTGCCGCTCTCGGCGATGCGCACGAAGACCCGCATGCTCTCGAGTGTGTCCATCCGATTCCTCCCGTTCCGGAAACGATCCATTCACGCCCGCCCGGCTGATCCGGCAGGCCGGTTTTTATATGCTTCTGTTCGCCGGTGCCATTCTGCACCATTCAAAAAGGAGATGAAAAATGAGCGGCAATCCGCAACTGCTGTCGATCGACTTTCCCTATTCCGGCCCGTGGGGCGGCGAGATGAGCGCGGCCTTCGCCGGGCTGGCGCGCGACATCGCTGCGGAGTCCGGCCTGCTGTGGAAGGTGTGGACGGAAAACCGGGAGGCGGGCCGCGCCGGCGGCGTATACCTCTTTGCCGACGAGAATGCGCGGGAAGCCTACCTTGCCAAGCACACGGCGCGGCTGAAGTCCTTCGGCATCGAGGACATCGCCGTGCAGCGCTTCGAGGCGAACCCGCGGCTGTCGGCGATCACCCGCGCCGTGGTGGCATAGGCAAAAGAAAGGGGCGCCGAAGCGCCCCTTCTTGCCGAAGGTGTTGAAGACTCAGTTCGACAGGTAGTCGGTGACGGTCACCCACTTGCCGTTCTGGATCTGGCTGACGCGCGACTTCTGGTTGCCCAGATGCTGCGTCGCGGTGAACTTGTATTCCGGGCTGCCGAACATGTCGCGCGGGAAGGCCTCCTTCTCCAGTGCCTTGACGAAGCTGTCGGCGGTCAGGTTGGGGCCGGCGCGCTTGGCGGTCTGGTAGAACAGGTCGGCGATGACGTAGCCGTAGGCGGAGAACAGGCCGGGATCCTCCTTGAACTGCGCCTTGTAGGCGGCCGCCCAGTCGCGCACGTTCTTGGAGGCGTCGTCCGGGTAGGGCACGGCCACCTGGTGCATCGAGTAGAAGCCGTTCATGGCCGGGCCGCCCAGCTTGTGGATCAGGTCGGTGTAGGAGGCCGAGGTGCCGATGAAGTTCGGGTTCCAGCCCATCTTGCGGGCGGTGCCGATGGTGCCCAGCGTCTCGCGGATGATGGTGCCCATCACCACGGTGTCGCAGTTGGAGGCCTTCATCTTCGCCACCTGCGCGGAGAAGTCGGTGGCGCCGCGCTTGAAGGAGGTCTTCTCGGTGAAGGACTTGCCGATGTCCTTGAGGCCGTCTTCGGAACCGCGCAGCACTTCCAGGCCGAATTCGTCGTCCTGGTAGATGATGCAGTAGCTCTTCGAGCCGCGCTCGCTGGCCATCCACTTCACGCCGATGCGGATCTGGTCGTAGTAGGGGGCGGCGAAGGAGAACTTCAGCTTGTGCAGCGGCTCGTACATCTCGCGCGCGCCGGTGAGCGGGAAGACGTGCGGGATGTTCTTCTCGAAAAGGATCGGCATGCTGGCCATGGCCACCGCCGTGCCGATGGTGCCGGCCATGGCGAAGATCTTGTCCTGCTGCACCATCTTCTGCGCGGCGAGCAGGCCCTTCTTCGGATCGTAGCCGCTGTCCTCGACGACCAGCTTGATCTTGCGGCCGTGCACGCCGCCGGCGGCGTTGATCTCGTCGACCCGCATCTGCATGCCGTTGCGTGCCGGCTTGCTGAAGCCGGCCAGCGGGCCGGACAGGTCCTGGATCGAGCCGAGGACGATCTGGTCCTTGGTGACACCCTGCTGCTGGGCCTGGGCGGACCAGGCCAGGGTCGTGGCGGCGGCCAGGATGGCCACCTTGCTGACGATGTTTTTCATTTTCAAGTCTCCTCTCCTCTGGTTTGCAACTAGGAACGGTACATGGATTCTATAAGTTCTGCATACTTTTGGTTCACGAATTTCCGCTTCAGCTTCATGGTCGGGGTGAGCTCCTCGTCCTCGGCGCCCAGCTTTTGTTCTATCAGGCGGAATTTCTTCACCTGCTCGACCCGGGCGAACTCCTTGTTCACCCGTGCCAGCTCGCCCTCGATCAGCCTGAGGATTTCCGGCGCGCGGCACAGGCTGGCGTAGTTGGAGAAGGGGATGTCGTGGTCCTGGGCGAATTTCTCGACGTTCTCCTGGTCGATCATGATCAGGCAGACGAGGTAGGGCCGCTTGTCGCCGATCACCACCGCGTCGGTGATGTAGGGCGAGAACTTCAGCTGGTTCTCGATCTCCGAGGGCGTGATGTTCTTGCCGCCGGCGGTGATGATGATGTCCTTGAGGCGGTCGGAGATCTTGAAGAAGCCGTCGGCGTCCACGTAGCCGACGTCGCCGGTGTGCAGCCAGCCTTCGGCGTCGATGGTCTCGGCGGTCTTCTCCGGCTGGTTGAGGTAGCCCATGAAGATGTTGTCGCCTCGCACCAGCAGCTCGCCGCTGTCGGCGACCTTCACTTCGCAGTAGGCGTTGGCGACGCCGATCATGCCGGGCTTGATGCGCGACACCGGCGTGCAGGTGGCGCCGCCGCCGGTCTCGGTCATGCCCCACACTTCCAGCATGGGTATGCCGAGCGCCATGTACCAGCGCACCAGGTCGGGCGAGATCGGCGCCGCGCCGGTGATGAGGAAGCGGCAGCGGTGGATGCCGATCAGCTTGCGCACGTTGTTGAGCACCAGGAAGCGGCCCAGCCAGTGCAGCGCCCTGAGGCCGGCGCCGATCGGCTGGCCGGCTTCATACAGGGCGACCATCTTCATGCCGACGCCGATGGCCCACTTGTAGGCGAGCTTTTCCAGGCGGGTGGCCTCGGCCAGGCCGATGGTGACGCCGGAATAGAACTTCTCCCAGATGCGCGGCACGGCGAGGAACACCGTCGGCTGGATCTCGCGCACGTTCTCGGGGATCGTCTCCGGGTTCTCGACGAAGTTGAGCACGGCGCCGGTGTACAGCGAGAAGTAGGCGCCGGCCATGCGCTCGGCGACGTGGCACAGCGGCAGGAAGCACATGTGCTCGTCGGACTCGTTCTGCGCGATGATCAGGTTGAAGCCGTGGATCGAGTAGACCACGTTGTGGTGCGAGAGCATCGCGCCCTTGGGCTTGCCGGTGGTGCCCGAGGTGTAGATGAGGATGGCGAGGTCGCCGGGCTGGCGGCTGTCGATGCGCGCGCGCCATTCGGCGTCCGCGGCGGCGCCGAGGCTGGCGATGCGCTCGCGGCCGATCTCGCGCAGGCGCTCCAGGCTGATCACCTGCGGGTCGTCGAGGCCGCGCAGGCCCTCCATGTCCCAGACGACGATCTTGCGCAGCTGCGGCAGCTGCTCGCGCGCCTCGAGCGCCTTGTCGAGCTGCTCCTCGTCCTCGACGAAGAGGTAGGCCGAGCGCGAGTCCTCGGTCAGGTACTGCACCTGCGTCGCCGAGTCGGTCGGGTAGATGCCGGAGCTGACGCCGCCGGCACACAGGGCGCCGAGGTCGCAGAACAGCCATTCCTGCCGGGTGTTGCCGAGGATGGAGACCGTCTCGCCCGGCTCGAAGCCGAGTTCGACCAGGCCCATGCCGATCTCGCGCACGATGCCGGCCAGTTCGCGCCAGGTCAGGGTCTGCCAGAGGCCGAAGGATTTCTGGCGGAAGATGACCTGGTCGGCGCGCTTTTCCGCGGCGTTCCAGAACAGGCGCGGAATGGTGTCGCCGGGGACGACGATGTCCCGGGTTGACCAGTGATTCTTGTTGTCGGCGTTCCACCACATGGTTTGCGATCCCCTAGCGCCAGGTCTTCTTCTTCTTCCAGCGCCGCGTGCCGCGAACGCCGGTCTCCTTGATGCCGAGGTAGAACTCCTTGATGTCCTCCTTCTCGCGCAGCACGGCGCAGGGATCTTCCATGACGATGCGGCCCACCTCGAGCACGTAGCCGTAGTCGGCGTACTTGAGGGCGACGCGGGCATTCTGCTCGACCACCAGGATGGTGACGCCGCGCTCGCGGTTGATGCGCTGGATGATCTCGAAGATCTCCTGGGTCAGCTTCGGCGACAGGCCCAGGCTCGGCTCGTCGAGCAGCATGATCGTCGGCTTCGCCAGCAGGGCGCGGCTGATGGCGAGCATCTGCTGCTGGCCGCCGGAGAGCTGGCCGGCGGGCTGGTTCGCCCGCTCCTTGAGGATGGGGAAGTAGCCGTACACCTGCTCGATTTCCTGTTCGACGGCGGCGCGCTCGCCGATGGAACGCGTGTACGCGCCCATGATGAGGTTCTCGCGCACCGTCAGCAGGGGGAAGATCTCGCGGCCTTCCGGCACGTGGGCGATGCCCTCGCGCACGATCCAGGCCGGGTCCTTCTTCTGGATCGGCTGGCCGCGGTAGACCACGCTGCCCTTCTGCGGATCGATGATGCCGGAGATGGTCTTCAGGATGGTCGACTTGCCGGCGCCGTTGGCGCCGAGCACGGTGACGATGCTGCCCTGCGCGACCTTGAGCGAGACGCCGCGGATGGCCTTCACCGGCCCGTAGGACGACTCGACGTTGTTGAGTTGGAGGATGACTTCGCTCATGTCAGGCTCCGGCGCCGGCAGCCGGCGCCGGCTCGTCGTCGGCGCCGCCCAGGTAGGCCTCGATCACGGCGGGGTGCGACTGCACCTCGGCGGCGGTGCCGACGGCCAGCTCCTCGCCCTGGTTGAGCGCGAAGACGCGGTCGGAGACGCGCGAGACGAGGCCCATGTCGTGCTCGACCATGATCACCGTGATGCCGAGGTCGTGCTTGATGTCCTCGATCCAGAAGCCCATGTCCTCGGTCTCCTCGACGTTGAGGCCGGAGGACGGCTCGTCGAGCAGCAGCAGCTTGGGTCGCATCGCCAGCGCGCGGCCCAGTTCGACCACCTTGCGCACGCCGTAGGGCAGGCCGGCGACCATGCTGTCGCGGTAGTGCTGCAGCTCGAGGAACTCGATGACCTCCTCGACGGTGCGGCGGAACTGCAGCTCGGTGCGCCGGACCAGGGGCGTGAACAGCAGGTCCTGCCACCAGCTGGTGTGGCGGTGGCAGTGGCGGCCGACCAGCAGGTTCTGCAGCACGGTGGCGTGCTCGAACAGCTCGATGTTCTGGAAGGTGCGCGCGATGCCGAGGCGGGCGATCTCGTAGGGGGCGAGATGGGAGATCTTCTCGCCCTCGAAGGTGACGAAGCCGGCGGTGGGCCGGTACAGCCCGCTGATGAGGTTGAAGATGGTGGTCTTGCCGGCGCCGTTGGGGCCGATCAGCGAGAACACCTCGTTCGGCCACACCTCGAAGGAGACGTCGTTCACGGCCTTCAGGCCGCCGAACTGCACCGACAGGTTTTTCGCCTCGAGCAGCGGAGCGGTCATTTCATGCGCTCCGACTTCATGTAGCTCTTCTGCCGACGGAACATGCCCTTGCGGTAGAAGGGGAAGAGCTGGAAGAAGGTGCGGATCTTCAGCCAGCGGCCGTACAGGCCCATCGGCTCGAACAGCACGAAGGTGACGAGGATCAGTCCGAAGATGGTCGGCTGCAGGCCGGTCTGCTGGCCGATCGCCGGGGGCAGCCAGTCCTTGGCCAGCACGATGAGCTGCTGCACGACGATCCAGAAGGCGGCGCCGAAGATGGCGCCGTAGATCGAGCCGACGCCGCCGATCACCAGGATGATCAGCAGCTCGATCGACTGCAGGAAGGTGAACTGGTCGGGCGACAGGTAGCGCAGCTTGTGGGCGTAGAGCGCGCCGGCGATGCCGGCGATGGCGGCGGACAGCGCGAAGGCGGTGGTCTTGTAGCGCGCCAGGTTGATGCCCATGCTCTGAGCCGAGATCTCGGAATCGCGGATGGCGACGAAGGCGCGGCCGGTCGGGCTGCGCAGCAGGTTCATGACGCCGAGCACGACCAGCACCAGGATGACCAGCACCAGGTAGTAGAAGCGCTGGTCGCTGTCGATGGGCAGGCCGAAGACCTCGAGGCTGCCGAGCATCTTGCCGGCGTTGCCGCCGGTGATGTGCTCGGCGCGGGCGATGCCCTCCTCGACGATGAAGCCGAAGGCCAGCGTGGCGATGGCCAGGTACATGCCCTTCACGCGCAGCGCCGGCAGGCCGACGATGATGCCGGTGATGCCGGCCACCAGCGCCGAGAACGCGAGCGAAATGGCGAAGGGCCAGCCGAGCTGCTGCAGGTAGGCCTCGGTGTACGCGCCCATGGCGAGGAAGGCGGCGTGGCCGAGCGACACCTGGCCGGTGAAGCCGACCAGGATCATCAGGCCGATGCCGGCGATCGAGTAGATCCAGATGAAGACCAGCTGCGAGACCCAGTAGTCGGGCAGCAGCCAGGGCGCGGCGATGAGCGCGAGCATCAGCGCGCCGTACCAGAACACCTGGCCGCCGTGCTTGAACAGGCGGACGTCCTGGTTGTAGTGCGTCTTGAAGAGAAACCTCATCAGACCTTCTTCCTGAGATTTTCGCCGAACAGGCCGTTCGGCTTCACCGCCAGCATGATGAGCACGACGATGTAGGCGGCGATGTCCTTGAAGCCTTCCGGCAGGTAGAAGCCGGCCAGCGTCTCGACGACGCCGATGATGAGGCCGCCGACCAGCGCGCCGGGGATGCTGCCGAAGCCGCCGACCACCGCGGCCGGGAAGGCCTTCAGGCCGATGAAGCCCATGTTGGCGTGCACGAAGGTGATCGGCGCCAGCAGGAGTCCCGCGCAGGCGGAGACGGCGGCGGAAATGCCCCACACCAGCATGTTGATGCGCCGCACCGGGATGCCCATGTAGAAGGCCGCCAGCTGGTTCTGCGAGGTGGCCTGCATGGCGATGCCGATCTTGGTGTGCTTGAAGAGCAGGTACAGCGCCACGATCAGCAGCGCCGTGACGGCGATGACGACGACGTGCTCCATCGACATGATGAGGCCGCCCTCCGTGCCGTTGCCGCCGATGCTGACGATCTGGTCCTTGTAGGGCACCGGCAGGACGTGGGTGTCGGTGCCCCACTCCGGAATCATGGTGACGAGGCCGCGCGCGAGGTAGCCGACGCCGATGGTGACCATCACCACGGTGAAGGCCGGCTGGCCGAGCAGCGGCCGCAGCACGACGCGCTCGAGCGCCATGCCGAAGAACAGCATGACGACCAGGGCGGCGGCGAACGCCGCCCAGAAGGGCAGGCCCATCGCCAGCGTGCCGGTGAGGCCGAGAAAGCCGCCGAGCATCATCAGGTCGCCCTGGGCGAAGTTGATGGTCTCGGTGGCCTTGTAGATGAGCACGAAGCCGAGCGCGATCAGGCCGTAAATGCAGCCTTGCGCGATGCCGCTCGCGACGAGTTGCAAGAATTGCAGCAAGCCCTCTCCTCCGACTGCCTTCTTTGTTGTTCAGGCCGTTCCGCAGTGCAAAACGGTCTTTCGCTAATTCGGTGTGCGGCGATTATGACTTAAATCAGGAAGAATTGTGAACCCTCTGCAATTTTTTTGCGCAGACTTTCGCTCGGGCGAAAACGCTCGCCGCATTGTTCCGCCAGGCGGTCGCAGGCGGCGACGAAATTGCCGATGCCCATGGTGTGGATCAGGCCGATCGGGCCGCCGCGGAAGGGCGGGTAGCCCCAGCCGAGAATGGCGCCGACGTCGGCGTCCTGCGGCGAGGTGAGCACGCCCTCGTCCAGGCAGCGCACCGTCTCGATCGACTGGATCAGCATCAGCCGTTCGATCACCTGTTCGAGTGAGGGCTGTCCCGTACGTGCCGGGAAATGCTCGGCGAGGCCGGCCCACAGGTGCTTCTTCGCGTCGGCCGGATATTCGTAGAAGCCATGGCCGCTCTTCTTGCCGAGGCGGCCGAGCTTGTCCACCATCAGCGCGGCGACCTGGTCGGCGGCGCGCGGAACGTATTTGTCGCCGAGATCCTTCTTCGTCTGGCTGGCGATCTTGTGCACCAGCTCGATGGAGACCTCGTCGGCCAGCGCCAGCGGCCCCACCGGCATGCCGGCGAGGCGGCCGGCGTTGTCGATCAGCGCCGGGGCGACGCCTTCCTGCAGCAGGGCCATGCCCTCGGAGAGATAGGTGCCGAAGACGCGGCTGGTGTAGAAGCCGCGCGCGTCGTTCACCACGATCGGCGTCTTGCCGATGGCGCGCACGAAGTCCATCGAACGCGCCAGCGTCGCCGGCGAGGTCTTTTGTCCGACGATGATCTCGACCAGCGGCATCTTCTCGGCCGGCGAGAAGAAGTGCAGGCCGATGAAGTTGGCGGGGCGCGCGCTCGCCTCGGCCAGCCCGGTGATGGGCAGGGTCGAGGTGTTGGAGGCGAAGATGGCGTCGGCGGCAATCGCCGCCTCGGTCTTCTTCGTCACGTCGGCCTTCAGGGCGCGGTCCTCGAACACCGCCTCGACCACCAGCTCGCAGCCGGCGAGATCACGGTAGTCGGCGGTGGGATGGATGCGCGCCAGCACGGCCGCGGCGCCGTCCTGCGAGAGCTGACTTTTGGCGACGCGCTTCTCCAGCAGTTTCGCGGAGTAGGCCTTGCCCTTCTCGGCGTTTTCCTGCGTGCTGTCGAGCAGCACCACCTCGAGGCCGGCCGTCGCCGCGGCGTGGGCGATGCCGGCACCCATCATGCCGGCGCCGAGCATGCCGATCTTCGCGAACTTCTGCGCCGGCACGTCCTTCGGCCGGCGCGTCAGCTTGTTGGCGTCCTGCATGGCGAAGAACAGGCTGCGGATCATGTTCTTCGCCACCGGGCCGGTCACCAGGTTCACGAAGTAGCGCGTCTCGATGGCCAGCCCGGTGTCGATGTCGGTCTGCATGCCCTCGAAGACGCAGGAGAGGATGTGCTTGGGCGCCGGATAGTTGTCGTGGGTCTTCTCGCGCAGCATGGCGTTGCCGGCCATGAAGGTCTGCATGCCGGCGGGCGTCATGACGCCGCCGCCGGGAATCCTGAAACCCTTCTGGTCCCAGGGCTGCAGGGTCTTGCCCGGCTTGCCGTCGCGGCCGGGCACGGCGTTCTTCGCCGCCTGCTCCAGCAGCCAGGCGCGCGCGGCCTCGCGCTCCTTTCCGGCGGGAACGACGGCGTGGATCAGGCCCTGCTTCTGCGCATCGGCGGCCTTGATGCGCTTGCCCTCGGTGAGCAGCAGCAACGCCGGCTGGATGCCCATCAGGCGCGGCGCGCGCTGCGTGCCGCCGGCGCCGGGCAGCAGGCCCAGCGTGACTTCGGGGAAGCCGAAGCGCGCCTTCGGGTTGTCGGCGGCGACGCGGTAGTGGCAGGCCAGCGCAAGCTCCAGTCCGCCGCCGAGGGTGGTGCCGTTCAGCGCCGCCGCCACCGGCTTGCCGCTGGTCTCGAGCGTGCGGAACAGCTTGTGCCACTGCTTCAGGTTATCGCTCATGGCCTGCGCGTCGCCGGCCTTGAGCAGCATCTCGAGGTCGCCGCCGGCGATGAAGTCGGCCTTGGCCGAGGCGACGAGGAGGCCCTTCACGGCGGGGTCGGCGTGCGCCTTCTGCACGCACGCGGCGAAGGCCGCCATGGTCTGTTCGTTGAGGACGTTCTGCGAGCGGCCCGGCAGGTCCCACTCGAGGGTGGCGATGCCATCGGCGTCGACGTTGTAGTTGATCATCTTGCTTACACCCTTTCGATAATCGTCGCGGTGCCCATGCCGGCGCCGACGCACAGCGTGGCGAGGCCGGTGGACAGGTTGCGCCGCTCGAGCTCGTCGAGCAGCGTGCCGAGGATCATGGCGCCGGTGGCGCCGAGCGGATGGCCCATGGCGATCGAGCCGCCGTTCACGTTCATCCGGTCGTGCGGGATGTCGAGCAGGCGCATGTAGTGCACCACCACAGCGGCGAAGGCCTCGTTGAGTTCATAGAGGTCGATGTCCTTCACCGACATGCCGGCGCGCTTCAAGGCTTTCTCCGTGGCGGGCGCCGGGCCGGTCAGCATGATGGAGGGCTCCGAGCCGATGGAGGCGAAGGCGCGGATGCGGGCGCGCGGCTTGAGGCCGAGCTTCTCGCCCATCGCCTTGCTGCCGATCAGCACGGCGGCGGCGCCGTCGACGATGCCGGAGCTGTTGCCGGCGTGGTGCACGTGCTCGATGCGCTCGAGTTCGGGGTAGCGCTGCAGGATCACGGAATCGAAACCGTACTGCTCGCCCTGTTCGGCGAAGGCCGGCTTGAGCGTGGCCAGCGATTCCAGCGTCGTCTCCGGGCGCATGTACTCGTCGCGGTCGAGGATGGTCAGGCCGTTCACGTCCTTCACCGGCACGATGGACTTTTTGAAGCGGCCCTCGTCCCAGGCCTGCTTGGCGCGGCGTTGCGACTCGGCGGCGTAGGCGTCGAGCTCGCGGCGCGAGTAGCCCCACTTGGTGGCGATGGTGTCGGCCGAGATGCCCTGCGGCACGAAATAGGTCTTCGCCGCCACCTGCGGGTCGGTCGGCCAGGCGCCGCCCGAGGAGAACATCGGCACGCGCGACATCGACTCGACGCCGCCGCCGACGACGAGGTCGGACTGGCCGGACATGACCTGCGCCGCCGCCTGGTTGCAGGCCTCCAGGCCGGAGGCGCAGAAGCGGCTGACGGTGACGCCGGAGGCGGTCAGGGCGTAGTCGGCATAGAGCGCGGCGACGCGGGCGATGTCGGCGCCCTGTTCGGCGACCGGCTCGACGCAGCCGAGGACGACGTCGTCCACCAGCGAAGTGTCGAGGGCGTTGCGGTCGCGCACCGCGCGCAGCGCCGTGGCGGCCAGCTCGATCGGCGTGACGCCGTGCAGCGCGCCGTCCTTGCGGCCCTTGCCGCGCGGCGTGCGCACGGCGTCGTAGATGTAGGCTTCGGCCATGGTTACAGGGTCCTCGAGATGATTTCTTTCATGATTTCGTTGGTGCCGCCGTAGATGCGCTGCACGCGGGCGTCGGCGTAGGCGCGCGCGATCGGGTATTCCCACATGTAGCCGTAGCCGCCGTGCAGCTGCAGGCAGGCGTCGATCACCTTGCACTGCAGGTCGGTGGTCCAGTATTTGGCCATCGAGGCGTCGACGGCGTCGAGCTTGTCCTGCAGGAGCAGCTCCATGCAGCGGTCGACGAAGACGCGGGCGATCTGCACCTCGGTCTTCAGCTCGGCCAGGGTGAAGCGGGTGTGCTGGAAGTCCATCACCTCCTTGCCGAAGGCCTTGCGCTCGTGGCAGTAGGCGACGGTCCACGCCAGCGCCGCCTCGGCCGCCGAAACCGCGCCGAGGGCGATCTGCATGCGCTCCCAGGGCAGCTCCTGCATCAGGTACACGAAGCCGGCGCCCTCGTCGCCGAGGAGATTCGAGGCCGGCACCTTGACGTTGTCGAAGAACAGCTCGGCCGTGTCCTGCGCCTTCATGCCGATCTTCTTCAGGCGCTTGCCCTTGGAGAAGCCGGGCATCGAGGTATCGACGACGAACAGGCTGATGCCCTTGTAGCCCTTGCTTGCGTCGGTCTTGGCGACGACGATGACGAGGTCGGCGTGCCAGCCGTTGGTGATGAAGGTCTTCGAGCCGTTCAGCAGCCAGTGGTCGCCGCTCTTCACCGCCGTGGTCTTGATGCCCTGCAGGTCGCTGCCGGCGGCCGGCTCGGTCATGGCGATGGCGCCGATCATCTCGCCGGTCGCCATCTTCGGCAGGTAGGTCTGCTTGATGTGCTCGTTGCCGTAGTGCAGCAGGTAGGGAGCGACGATCTCCGAGTGCAGGCTGAAGCCGAGGCCGGAGTCGCCGATGCGGTACTGCTCCTCGATCAGCACCGAGCTGTAGAGCTTGTCGGCGCCGGCGCCGCCGTACTGCTCGGGCATGGAGGGGCAGAGGAAGCCGGCTTCGCCGGCCTTCAGCCACACCTCGCGGTCGACGTAGCCCTGTTCCTCCCAGCGCTCGCGGTGCGGCTGCACCTGGGTTTCCATGAAGCGCCGCGCGGCGTCGCGGAACAGCGCGTGTTCCTCCGTGAACAAGGTTCGCTCGATCATAGCCCTCTCCGATTGCAATGGACGGGCAAGGGTAGTAAAGTGCAAAAACTCTGTCAAGCAAGCAATTGCTTTGTGCCATTCCGGAGGCCTTTATATGGACGCCAAACACCCGCCGCTGATGGCGACGCACGAGGTCATCAACCAGGCCCATGCGCTGGAGAACTACAACGCCTACACCCGCAACCTGCCCCTGCAGGAAGCCGCCGCGCGCGAGGGCGCCGGCTGGGCGCACGACTGGCTGACGGCGCGCGGCGCCGAGGTCGGCAGCGCCGAGTGGATCGAGCACGGCCGCCTCGCGAACGTCAATACGCCGCAACTCAAGCTGTTCGACCGCTACGGCAACCGTCGCGACGAGGTGGAGTTCCATCCGTCCTGGCACGAGTGCCTGTCCTGGCTGAAGCGCAATGGCTGCGACACCGGGCCATGGGCCGAGCCGAAGCCGGGCGCCCACGTCGCCCGCGCCGCCGCCTACGTCATGTTCGCCGAGATCGAGGACGGCTCGCTCTGCCCGACCACCATGACCTACGGCGCCGTGCCGGTGCTGAAGCAGGTGCCGGAGATCGCCCGCGACTGGATGCCGCTGCTGCTCTCGCGCGAGTACGACAGGCGCTTCATCCCCGCCGCGCAGAAGAAGGGCGTGCTGATCGGCATGGGCCTCACCGAGAAGCAGGGCGGCTCCGACGTGCGCGCGAATACGACCCGCGCCGAACCCCTCGGCGACGGCACCTGGCGCATCGTCGGCCACAAGTGGTTCCTGTCGGCGCCGATGTGCGACGCCTTCCTCGTCACGGCACAGTCGCCGAAGGGCCTGTCGTGCTTCTTCGTGCCGCGCTGGACGCCGGACGGGCGGCTGAACGAGATCCGCATCCAGCGCTTCAAGGACAAGATGGGCGACCGCTCCAACGCCGGCACCGAGGCCGAGTTCTGGGGCTCGACGGGCTGGCTGGTCGGCGAAGAGGGGCGCGGCATCCCCACCGTGCTGGAGATGGGCGTATACACCCGCCTCGACTGCGCCATCGGCAGCACGGGCATCATGCGCGCCGCGCTCTCCCAGGCCATGCACCACACTTCGCTGCGCGCCGCCTTCGGCAAGCTGCTGCGCAACCAGCCGCTGATGCAGAACGTGCTGGCCGACATGGCGCTCGAGGTCGAGGCCGCCACCGCGCTGTCGCTGCGCCTGGCGCGCGCCTTCGACGCCCAGGAGGACGAAGCCGAGACCCAGTTGCGGCGCATCCTCACGCCGCTGGCCAAGTACTGGATCTGCAAGCGCTGCCCGACGCTGGTCGCCGAGGCGATGGAGGTGCACGGCGGCAACGGCTTCGTCGAGGAGGGGCCGATGCCGCGCCTGTTCCGGCAGAGCCCCTTGAACTCCATCTGGGAAGGCTCCGGCAACGTCATGTGCCTCGACGTGCTGCGCGCCATGGCGAAGCATCCGCGCAGCGTCGAATTCCTCATGGCCGAGATCGAGCCGGCCTTCGGCAGGAGCGCGGTGTTCGACCGCTGGGTGTCCTGGCTGAAGGACGAACTGCAGGATGCCGACGCCATGGAGAATCGCGCCCGCCGCCTCGTGCAGGACATGGCGCTGGCGCTGCAGGGCGCGCTGCTGCTGCGCTTCGCGCCGGACTACGTGGCGCAGGCCTTCTGCGCGACGCGGCTGGCCGGCGACTGGGGCTACGCCTTCGGCACCCTGCCGAAGAACAGCAACTTCGAATCCATCCTCGAGCGCGCCTGGCCGGCGCAGTAAGCCCGATGAAGACCGTCCGCGTCGGCGCCGGCCTCGGTTTCTACGGCGATTCGTGGAAGCCGGTCGCCGCCAGCATCGCGCGTGGCGGGGTGCAGTACATCGGCTCGGACCACCTCGCCGAGCTGACCCTGGCGATCCTGCAGAAGGACCGCATGAAGGACCCGGCGGCGGGCTACACGCGCGACCTCGTGCCGATGCTGACCACGCTGTGGCCGCTGGCGCAGCCGCGCGGCGTGAAGTTCCTGCTGAATGCCGGCGGCCTCAACCCCGAGGGCGCACGCGAAACGCTGGTGGCGGAATTCGCCAAGCGCGGCTGGAAGGCGAAGATCGCCACCGTCACCGGCGATGCCGTGCTCGACCGCATCGACGCGCTGCGCGCGGCCGGCGAGCCGCTCGACCACCTCGACACCGGTGCCGCGATCGACACGGTGCGCGCGCGCCTGCTCTTCGCCAACGCCTACCTCGGCGCCCAGCCGCTGGTGCGCGCGCTGAAAGCCGGTGCCGACATCGTGCTGACCGGCCGCGTCGCCGACGCCGCGCTGTTCCTGGCGCCGCTGGTCCACGAGTTCGACTGGGCCATGGACGACTGGGACCGCCTCGCCCAGGGCCTCACCGTCGGCCACCTGCTCGAATGCTCTGGCCAGGGCAGCGGCGGCAACTTCAATTCGTATCTGGAAAACGGCTGGGAGTTGGTGCCCGACCTCGGCCACATCGGCTACCCGATCGCGGAAGTCAGCGCCGACGGCACGGCGATCATCACCAAGGCGCCGGGCACCGGCGGCCGCGTCGACTTCGACACCGTGCGCCAGCAGCTGCTCTATGAAGTGCACAACCCGCACGCCTACTTCTCGCCCGACGTCGTGCTCGACATGGGCACGCTGAAGCTCGAGGACCTTGGCGGCGACCGCGTGAAAGTGAGCGGTGCCACCGGGCGGCCGCGCCCGGAGAAACTGAAGATCGTCGCCGGTTTTGATGACGGCTGGGCCGGCACCGCCACCATCGGCTACTCCTGGCCCGGCGCCATGAAGAAGGCGCGCGCCACCGAGGCCATCGTCCGGCAGCAACTCGCCGAGCTGAAACTGCAGTACGACGAGATCCACACCGAGTTCCTCGGCTACGACTCGCTGCTCGGCGCGCTCGCCGACGATTCGCGCATCGAGGAACTCAACGAGGTGTACCTGAAGATGTCGGTGCGCGCGAAGGACCGGCGCCTGGCCGAGGCCTTCCCGCGCCAGTTTCCCTGGCTGGCCTTGTCCGGCCCGCCGACGGCGAGCGGCTTCTCCGGCATCGAGCCGGCACGGCAGCTGCTCGGCCTGTGGCCGACGCTGGTGCGGCGCGATCTCGTCGAGCCCGAGATAAAAGTCAGTCTGCAGGAGACGGCGGCATGAAGCGGCGATTGGTGGACATCGCCCACGCCCGCAGCGGCGACAAGGGCGACCGCTGCGACCTCGGCCTCTTCGCGCCCGACGCGGCGACCTACGCCTTGCTCAAGCGCGAGGTCACGCCGGAGCGCCTCGCGCGCCACTTCGCCGGCATGGCCTCGGGGCCGGTCGAGCTGTATCCGCTCGACAATCTGCTGGCGCTGAAGATCGTGCTCAACGGCGCGCTCTCCGGCGGCGCGGCGCGTTCCCTGCGCAGCGACAATCTGGGAAAATGCGCCGCCGCCGCATTGCTGCGCATGGAGATCGACACTTGAACGTCCGCATCGAAAAGAAGGGCCGCGTCACCACGGTCATCCTCGACCGCCCGGAGAAGCGCAACGCCGTCGACCGGCCGACGGCCACGGCGCTGGCGGCGGCCTTCCGTGCCTTCGAGGCCGATGCGGAATCGGACGTCGCCGTGCTGTGGGGCGCCGGCGGGCACTTCTGCGCCGGCGCCGACCTGAAGGGCTTTGCCGGCGAGGCGACACGCAATGCGCTTTCGCCGGAGGGCGACGGGCCGATGGGACCGACGCGCATGCTGCTCACCAAGCCGGTGATCGCCGCCGTTTCTGGCTACTGCGTCGCCGGCGGGCTGGAGCTGGCCTGCTGGTGCGACCTGCGCGTGGCGGAGGAGAGCGCGACCTTCGGCGTCTTCTGCCGCCGCTTCGGCGTGCCGCTCATCGACGGCGGCACCGTGCGGCTGCCGCGGCTGATCGGCCAGTCGCGCGCGCTCGACCTGATCCTCACCGGCCGGCCGGTCGGCGCCGCGGAGGCGCTGGCGATGGGGCTGGCCAACCGCGTCGTCGCCGACGGCACGGCGCGCGCGGCGGCCGAGGCGCTGGCGGCGGAATTGGCGAAACATCCGCAGAGCTGCCTGCGCCACGACCGGCTGTCGAGCCTCGAGCAATGGGGCCTGCCGCCATCGCAGGCGATGGCGAACGAATTCACGCACGGACTGAAAACGCTGGAAAGCGGCGAGTGGCTGCAAGGCGCCGCCCGCTTCGGAAAAGGGGAAGGAAAGCATGGCGCGTTCTGAGAAAAAACCGGCCGCGCGCAAGGCCGCGGCCGCCGACGAGGGCAACCGCCGCGCGGAGCTGATCCGCGCGGCGGGCCGGCTGTTCGTCGACAAGGGTTTCGATGCCACCACCATCCGCGACATCGCCGACGCCGTCGGCATGCGCTCGGGCAGCCCCTTCTACCACTTCAAGAGCAAGCAGGACATGCTCAAGGCGGTGATGATCGAGGGCCTGACGGCGGCGCTCGAGGCGCAGCAGGCGGCGGTGGCCGGACTGAAGGACCCGGAGGCGAAGTTCCGCGCCCTGGTGCAGAGCCACCTGCGCATCATCCTCGAGGACCACACCGAGTTCCCGGTGCTGCTCTACGAGTGGCGTGCCCTGTCGGACGAATCTCGCGCCGAGGTGATCGCCGTCAAGGACCGCTACGAGGCGGTGTGGCAACCTGTGCTGCGCGAGCTGAAGAAGGCCGGCCGCATTGCCGACGACGGCAAGGTGGCGCGCCTGCTGCTCTTCGGCGCGCTGAACTGGGTGGTGCAGTGGTACCGGCCCGGCGGCGGCTCCGGCATCGAGCAGATCGCCGAGCGCGCCATTGAACTGTTTCTTTGCGGTAAAACCGACAAACGCTGATGCTCTTCGCCGTTTCCCTGATGATTCCCCTGCTGGTGCTGGCCATCTGGGTGTTCTGGCGCCTGTCGCCGCCGCGGCCCGATCCGGCCTCCATGCGGGCGTACAACATTGCCGTCAGCGTGCTGGCCCTGCTGCTGGCCGGCGGCATCGCCTGGTACGTGCGGGGAAGCATGGCGGCATCGGCCGACCACGGCATGTGGCCGGTGGTGACGGCCTATTACGTGATGGCGGTGGTGCCGCTCTGGCTGGCCATCGCCGGCGGCATCCGCCGGCTGATCTTCGGCGCGCGCGAGCCGGCGAAGCCGCTGGAGATCTCGCAGGACCTCTCGAAGACCCGTTTCTAACCGAGCGCGGGACTCGCCGGCAGCGCGCAGGCGGCGCGGTATTCGGCCGCCAGCCGTGCCGCCAGTTCGGCGGTTGCCGGCACGTCGTGGATGGTCGCCACGCCGTGGCCGGCGCTCCAGGTGTCGCGCCAGGCCTTGGCGCCCGAGCCGAAATCCTCCTTGGCGTCGGTGCTCCCCAGCATCTCTTTCCTGTAGCCGGCCTTCTCCAGGCTCGGCCAGAGGAAGTTGGCGTGCGTGCCGGTGATGGCCGGCGTGTAGACGATGTCCTTCGCCGTGCAATCGAGGATCATCTGCTTGTAGTCGTCGGTGGCCATCGATTCCCGCGTGGCGATGAAGCGCGTGCCCAGGTAGGCGAAGTCGGCGCCCATCACTTCCGCCGCGCGCACCGAGGCGCCGTCGGAAATCGCCCCGCCCAGCACCAGCGCGCCGTCCCAGAATTCGCGGATTTCGCGCACCAGCGAGAAAGGACTCTGCGTGCCGGCATGGCCGCCTGCGCCGCCGGCGACGCAGACGATGCCGTCGACACCGGCGGCGATGGCCTTCTTCGCGTGATAGGCGTGGATGACGTCGCTGAACACCACGCCGCCGTAGCCGTGCACCGCCTTGACCACCTCGCCGGGGTGGCCGAGGCTGGTGATGACGAAGGGCACCTTGTGCTTCACCACCAGATCGAAGTCCTGCGCCAGCCGCGCGTTGGAGTGGTGCAGGATGAGGTTTACGCCATAGGGCGCGACCGGCGCCTGCGGATTCGCCGCCATCGCCGCGCCCAGCTCGGCGTTGATCTGCGTCAGCCACTCGTCGAGCACCTCGATCGGGCGCGCATTCAGCGTGGGGAAAGTGCCGGCGATGCCGGCCTTGCAGGCTTCGATGACGAGGTGCGGGCCGGAGACGAGGAACATCGGCGCGGCGATGACGGGCGCGGTCATGCGGCCGCGGAATAAAGTCGGAACGGGCATGTCAGTTGCAGAAGAGGATGCGGTTGGCGAAATCTACCACGGCTTCGGGCTGCAGGTAGGCGCGGAAGGCCCAGCCGGAGACGAAGGCGGCGATGGCGACCGCCGCAAGGATCAGAAGCAGGCGCGTCGCCTTCATCGGGCCGGCTGTGCAGAGAGGCGCGCCAGCGGCCGCTCGTCCACCGGCAGGTTGAGCAGCGCCGCCACCACGCCCAGCGCGATGCAGATCATCCAGACGATGTCGTAGGAGCCGGTCCTGTCGAACAGCAGGCCGCCCAGCCAGACGCCGAGGAAGCTGCCGATCTGGTGGCTGAAGAAGACGAAGCCGGACAGCATGGCGAGGTAGCGCACGCCGAAGACCTGCGCCACCAGGCCGTTGGTGAGCGGCACCGTGCCAAGCCAGAGGAAGCCCATCGCCGCCGCGAAGATGCCAACCGACCACGACGACAGCGGCGCGGCGAGGAAGGCGACGATGACCACGCTGCGCGCGAGATAGATCACCGCCAGCAGCTTCTTCTTCGACCAGCGGCCGCCCATCTGGCCGAAGCCGTAGGTGCCGAAGATATTGAACAGGCCGATCAGCGCCAGCGCCAGCATGCCGACGTTGGCCGGCAGCCCCTTGTCGAGGACGTAGGAGGGCAGGTGCGCGCCGATGAACACCACCTGGAAGCCGCAGACGAAGAAGCCCAGCGTCAGCAGCCAGAAACCGCGGTGCGAGAAGGCTTCGCGCAGCGCCTCCATGGTGGATTGCGCAACGGCATGGCCGGCCGGTTCCGGCCGCACTTCCCGGCTGCCGAAGGCGAGCGGAATCATCATGGCGCCGGCCACCGCCAGGCCGATCATCGCGCCGTACCAGCCGAGCGAGCCGATCATGCTCTGGCCGACCGGCACCAGCAGGAACTGGCCGAAGGAGCCGGCCGCGCCGACGATGGCCAGCGCCGAGGCGCGCTTCGCCGGATCGACCGCCCGGCCCACCGCGCCGTAGATGGTGGAGAAGGTGGTGCCGGACAGGCCCATGCCGACCAGGATGCCGGCCGAGAAGACGAAGAAGGCCGGGGTCGGCGAATGCGCCATCAGCGCCAGGCCCAGCGCGTAGAGCAGGCCGGAGCCGAACACCACGCGCCCGGCGCCGTAGCGGTCCGCCAGCCAGCCGGCGAAGGGCGCCGCCGCGCCCCACACCAGGTTCTGCACCGCGATGGCGAAGGAGAAGGCCTCGCGGCTCCAGCCGAGCGAGGTCGTCATCGGTTGCATGAAGAGGCCGAAGGTGTGGCGCAGGCCGAGGCCGAGCGAGACGACCAGGCTGCCGCAGATGATGAGCCGCAGGGCGTAGCGGCGGGAGTCGGAATCCGGGGATGTCACGGCATGCTTCGTTTAAATCTGGAATGCTGACTATACACGCATCTTTCCGCCTGAAAACCCCTGCGGCTGGCGCGCTTTTCCGCCGAGGCGTTAAACTGCGGCACCGGCCCCGATCGGGGCTCTGTTTTTTGAGACGACCATGAACCTGAACGACCAGCAGCTCCTGCAGAGCCTTGCCTACATCGACGGCGCCTGGTGCGGCGCGGAGGGCGGCGCCACCTTCCCCGTCACCGATCCCGCCAGCGGCGAACCGATCGCCGCCGTCCCCGACATGGGCGCCGCCGAGACGCGCCGCGCCATCGCCGCCGCCGACCGCGCCTGGCCCGGCTGGCGGAACAGGACCGCCAAGGAGCGCTCGGCGATCCTGCGCAAGTGGTACGAGCTGATGCTGGCCAACGCCGCCGACATCGCGCGCCTGATGACCTCCGAACAGGGCAAGCCCTATGCCGAGGCGATGGGCGAGGTGGTGTACGCGGCGAGCTTCGTCGAGTGGTTCGCCGAGGAGGCCAAGCGCGCCTACGGCGACACCATTCCCGCCACCCAGGCCGACAAGCGGCTCATCGTCGTCAAGCAGCCGATCGGCGTCTGTGCCGCCATCACGCCGTGGAACTTCCCGGCGGCGATGATCACGCGGAAAGTGGCCCCCGCCCTCGCCGCCGGCTGCACCGTGGTGGTGAAGCCGGCCGAGCAGACGCCGCTCACCGCGCTGGCGCTGGCCGAGCTCGCGCATCGCGCCGGCTTTCCGGCCGGCGTCTTCAACGTCGTCACCGGCAGCGCGGCGTCGGCGCCGAAGATCGGCGGCGAGCTGACCGGCAACCCGGTCGTGCGCAAGCTCTCCTTCACCGGCTCGACCGAAGTGGGCCGCCTGCTCATGGCGCAGTGCGCGCCGAGCGTCAAGAAAGTCTCGCTCGAGCTCGGCGGCAATGCGCCTTTCATCGTCTTCGACGATGCCGACCTCGACGCCGCGGTGGAAGGCGCGCTCGCCTCGAAGTACCGCAACACCGGCCAGACCTGCGTCTGCGCCAACCGCCTGCTGGTGCAGGACGGCATCTACGACGCCTTCGCCGTCAAGCTGGCGGTGCGCGCGAAGGAGCTGCGCGTCGGCAGCGGACTGGAAGAGGGCGTCGTGCAGGGCCCGCTCATCGACGAACAGGCGCTGGCCAAGGTCGAGGAGCACATCGCCGACGCGCTGGCCAAGGGCGCGAAAGTCCTCACCGGCGGCAGGCGCCATGCCCTGGGCGGCACCTTCTACGAGCCGACGGTGATCGCCGACGTCACGCCGGACATGAAGTGCGCCCGCGAGGAGACCTTCGGCCCGGTGGCGCCGCTGTTCAGGTTCAAGACCGAGGCCGAGGCGATCGCCATGGCCAACGACACCGAGTTCGGCCTGGCCGCCTACTTCTTCTCGCGCGACGTGGCGCGCTGCTTCCGCGTCGGCGAGGCGCTCGAGTACGGCATGGTCGGCGTGAACACCGGCATCATGTCGAACGAGGTGGCGCCCTTCGGCGGCGTCAAGCAGTCCGGCATCGGCCGCGAGGGCTCGAAGTACGGCATCGAGGAATATCTCGAAATCAAATATCTCTGCTTCGGAGGCATTGCATGAAGATCCGCGCCGCCATTCTCGACGAGATGGGCCGCCCCGGCCCCTATGCGCAGACGCGCCCCGTCGCCATCGAGACCATCGAGCTGGATTCCCCGGGGCCGGGCGAGGTGCTGGTGAAGATCACCGCCGCCGGCCTCTGCCACTCCGATCTCTCCATCATCAACGGCGACCGGCCGCGCGTCATGCCGATGGTGCTCGGCCACGAGGCGGCGGGCGTCGTCGAGGAATGCGGCCCCGGCGTCACCGACCTGAAGCGCGGCGACTCGGTCGCGCTGGTGTTCGTGCCGAGCTGCGGCCACTGCGTGCCCTGCATGGAGGGCCGTCCCGCCCTGTGCGAGCCGGGCGCGGCCGCCAATGGCGCCGGCACGCTGCTCGGCGGCGGGCGCCGCGTGCATCGCGCCGACGGTTCGTTGCTGAACCACCAGGTCGGCGTCTCCTGCTTCGCCGAGTACGCCGTGGTCTCGCGCGGCACGCTGGTGAAGGTCGATCCGGAGCTGCCGGCGGACGTCGCCGCGGTGTTCGGCTGCGCCGTGCTGACGGGCGTCGGCGCCGTCATCAATTCGGCGCGCATTCCCCTCGGCGCCACGGTGGCCATCGTCGGCCTCGGCGGCGTCGGCCTCGCCGCGCTGCTCGGCGCGCATGCCGCCGGCGCGCGCCAGATCGTCGCCATCGACCGGCTCGACGACAAGCTCGAGCGCGCCTATGCGCTCGGCGCGACGCACGTCTTCAACGCCGACGATCCGGATCTGGTGGCGCAGGTGAGGGCGGCGACGCACGGCGGCGTCGAGTACGCCATCGAGGCGGCGAGCTCGGTGGATGCGCTGGAGGTGGCCTACAGGATCACGCGGCGCGGCGGCACCACGGTGACCTGCAGCCTGCCGCATCCCGACCACCGCTTCAATTTGCAGGCGGTTAACCTGGTGGCGGAGGAGCGCACGCTGAAGGGCAGCTATCTGGGTTCCGCCGTGCCGGCGCGCGACATCCCGCACTACATCGCGCTCTACCACGCCGGCAAGCTGCCGGTGGACAAGCTGATCACCGCGCGGATTCCACTCGACGACATCAACGCCGGCTTCGACCGCCTCGCGGCGGGCGAGGCGGTGCGCCAGGTGATCGTCTTCTAAGCCTTGCGGTAGACCTCGGCGCCGGAGCCGACGAACTCCACCGCCTTCTGTTCCAGGCCCTTCTTCAGAGCCTCTTCCTCCGAGACGCCCTGCGCGGCGGCGAAGTCGCGCACGTCCTGGGTGATCTTCATCGAGCAGAAGTGCGGCCCGCACATCGAGCAGAAGTGCGCCAGCTTGGCGCCTTCCTGCGGCAGCGTCTCGTCGTGGAACTCGCGCGCCTTGTCCGGATCGAGGCCGAGGTTGAACTGGTCGTCCCAGCGGAACTCGAAGCGCGCCTTCGACAGCGCGTTGTCGCGGATCTGCGCGCCGGGATGGCCCTTGGCGAGGTCGGCGGCGTGGGCGGCGATCTTGTAGGCGATGATGCCGTCCTTGACGTCGTCCTTGTCGGGCAGGCCGAGGTGCTCCTTCGGCGTGACGTAGCAGAGCATGGCGGTGCCGAACCAGCCGATCATCGCCGCGCCGATGGCGCTGGTGATGTGGTCGTAGCCGGGSGCGATGTCGGTGACCAGCGGSCCGAGGGTGTAGAAGGGCGCCTCCTTGCAGTGCTTCAGCTGCAGGTCCATGTTCTCCTTGATGAGGTGCATSGGCACGTGGCCGGGGCCYTCGATGATGGTCTGCACCTCGTGCTTCCAGGCGATGTCGGTGAGCTCGCCCAGCGTCGCCAGCTCGCCMAGCTGCGCCKCGTCGTTGGCGTCGTGCACCGAGCCGGGSCGCAGGCCGTCGCCGAGGCTGAAGCTGACGTCGTAGGCCTTCATGATCTCGCAGATGTCCTCGAAGTGCGTGTAGAGGAAGTTCTCCYKGTGGTGCGCSAGGCACCACTTGGCGAGGATCGAGCCGCCGCGCGAGACGATGCCGGTCATGCGCTTCGCCGTCATCGGGATGTAGCGCAGCAGCACGCCGGCGTGGATGGTGAAGTAGTCGACGCCCTGCTCCGCCTGCTCGATCAGGGTGTCGCGGAAGATCTCCCAGGTCAGCTCCTCGGCCTTGCCGTTCACCTTTTCGAGCGCCTGGTAGATCGGCACGGTGCCGATCGGCACCGGCGAGTTGCGCACGATCCACTCGCGCGTCTCGTGGATGTTCTTGCCGGTGGACAAGTCCATCACCGTGTCGCCGCCCCAGCGGATGGCCCAGGTCATCTTCTCGACTTCCTCCTGGATGCTGGAGCCGAGCGCCGAGTTGCCGATGTTGGCGTTGATCTTGACGAGGAAGTTGCGGCCGATGATCATCGGCTCGGCTTCCGGGTGGTTGATGTTGGCCGGGATCACGGCGCGGCCGCGCGCCACCTCGTCGCGGACGAATTCCGGCGTGATGATTTTCGGGATGGACGCGCCGAAGGTCTCGCCGGGATGCTGGCGCAGCAGCAGTTCCGAGAGCCCCTCGCGCTTCTGGTTCTCGCGGATGGCGATGAACTCCATCTCCGGCGTGACGATGCCGCGGCGGGCGTAGTGCATCTGCGAGACATTCATGCCGGCTTTCGCGCGGCGCGGCTTGCGCTTGAGGTCGAAGCGCATCGCGGCGAGCGCCGGATCGGCCTCGCGGCTGCGGCCGTAGGCGGAGCTGAGCGCCGGCAGTTCCTCGCTGTCGCCGCGCTCCTCGATCCACTGCTGGCGCAGGGCGGGCAGGCCCTTGCGGATGTCGATCTTCGCCTGCGGGTCGGTGTAGGGCCCCGAACAGTCGTAGACGCAGATGGACGGATTCTTCTCCGCACCCATCGCGGCCGGCGTGTCGGACTGGCTGATCTCGCGCATCGGCACGCGGATGTCGGGCCGGCTGCCCATGACGTAGATCTTGCGCGACTGCGGCAGCGGCTTGACGGCCGCCGCGTCCACATGGGCGGACGCGGCGACGAATTGCTCCTTGGCGTTCATGGTGTTTCCTTCCAGAGGGAATGCGGGAAGGAAGTCTTGCGGCTTCCCTACGACGGCATTACCCGTACAGGTTCAAAGGGTATGATCTCAGCCGGGCAATCCGTCCGGCACCCCCAGTAGCCGCAAACTACTGCAAAGCGGGGCAGGATGCAAGGCGCGGGCGCCTTGCGGCAGTTTGCCGGAACGCCCAGGCGAGGAGAGGTCCATGACGTTCGGCTGGATCCTGGCGGTACTGGCGGCGGCAATGCTGCTATGGGGCATCGTCCTCTACAACCGGCTGGTGGCGCGGCGCAACCACGCGCGGGAGGCCTGGAGCGGCATCGACGTGCAGCTCAAGCGCCGGCACGACCTGCTGCCCAAGCTGGTCGAGGCGGTGAAGGCCTACGCCGGCTACGAGCGCGAAGTCCTGCGCGAGAGCGTCGAGGCGCGCAGCGGGGCGCCCTCGCCGCAGCGCGCCGCCGCCGAGAACGCGCTCACCGGCCGCCTGCGCGAGCTGCTCGCCGTGGTCGAGGCCTATCCCGACCTCAAGGCCAGCCGCAGCTACCTCGACCTGCAGGCGCAGATCTCCGAGGCCGAGGAGCAGATCCAGTACGCCCGCCGCTACTACAACGGCACGGTGCGCGAGCTGAACATCCTGGTCGACTCCTTTCCCAGCAATATCGTCGCGCGGCTGTTCGGCTTCGCGCACATGGACTACTTCGAGATCGAGCTGGCGACCCAGCGCCTCAGCCCGGAGCTGCCTTTCAAATGATGCGGCTGCTCTTCCTCGCCGTCCTGTGGGGACTGACTTTTACTGCAGCGGCATCGGAGTTCGGCGGCGAGACCATCCGCGAGTTCGACGCGCGGATCGAGGTGCGGGCGGACGGCGCGCTGGAGGTCACCGAGACGATCCTGGTCTACGCCGAGGGCCGCCAGATCAAGCGCGGCATCTACCGCGACTTCCCGACGATCTACCGCGCCTGGCACGGCCGCGCCGTGGTGCCCTTCGAGGTGCGCTCGGTGAGGCGCAACGGCGTGGAGGAACCCTGGCACATGAAGGAGCAGTCAAACGGCGTCCGCCTCTACATCGGCCGCGCCGACCGCAACGTCCCGCACGGCCTGCACCGCTACGAGATCCGCTATCGCACCGACTGGCAGCTCGGCTTCTTCGCGGATCGCGACGAGCTGTACTGGAACGTCACCGGCAACGGCTGGTCGTTCATCATCGAGCGTGCCACGGCCGCGGTCGTCCTGCCCAAGGCGCTGCCCGAGTCCTCGCTGGCGCTGGAAGCCTACACCGGGCATGCCGGCGAAAAGGGGCGCGACTGGCGCTCTCGAGTAGACGCCGAGGGCCGGGCCCGGTTCATGACCACCGCGCCGCTGATGCCGAACCAGGGCCTGACCATCGTCGTCGGCTGGCCCAAGGGCCTCGTCGCCGAGCCGACGCGCGAGCAGCATCTGGCGCGCTGGACGCGCGACAACCCGGAGTGGCGCGCCGGCCTCGCCGGCCTCGTCCTGCTGCTCGCCTATTACCTCGTCGTCTGGCACCGCTACGGCCGCGATCCGGCCGGGAGCACCGTGATCCCGCGCTTTGCCCCGCCGAAGGACGTCTCCGCCGCCGATGCGCGCTTCCTCGAGCGGCGCGGCTACGACGACCGCGTGTTTACCGCCGCCGTGGTGGCGCTGGCGGTCAAGGGCCATCTGCGCCTCAGCGAGGACGACGACCGCGATTACACCCTGGAGCGGCCGCGCGACGCAGCCGCCGAGCCGCTCGCCAACGACGAGAAGGCGCTGCTGGACGCCCTCAGGCTCGCGCCGGGCGGCGCGCTGCCCCTTCGCAACGAGCACGCCGCGACCCTGCAGGCCGCGCACAAGGCGCTCAAGGACGCGCTGAAGAAGGAGCACCTCAAGCAGCATTTCGTCACCAACGGCGCGTACCTGATCCCGGGCCTGATCGCCAGCTTCGTTGTGCTCGTCGTCGCCACCTTCCAGTCGAGCCGCCCCGATGCGCTGGCGCTGTTCATGCTGTTCTGGCTCACCGGCTGGACCTTCGGCGTCTATATGATCGTGATGCAGGCGGCGAGCATCTGGCGCCAGTGCTTGTCGGGCAAGTGGCTGATGATCGTGCCGGCGCTGTTCATCACGGCCTTCTCGATCCCTTTCATCGGCGGGGAACTGGTCGGACTCTATGTCCTGTTCACCCAGGGCACGCCCGTGCTGGCCGTGCTGCTGCTCCTGCTGGTCGGGGTCAACTTCGTCTTCTATCGCCTGCTGCAGGCGCCGACGCTGGCCGGCCGCCGGCTGCTCGACGAAATCGCCGGCTTCCGCATGTATCTCGCCGTGGCGGAAAAGGACGAGCTGCGCGTGCGGCGCGGGCCGGACCGGACCCTCCAACTGTTCGAGAAATACCTGCCCTATGCGCTGGCCCTCGGCGTCGAGAATGCTTGGGCCGAGCAGTTCTCCGACATCCTGGCCAAGGCCAGGGCGGAGGGCGGCGCCGACGCTGTGCCGCGCTGGTACAGCGGTTCTTCATGGGATGCGCCGGGCAGCGGCTTCGCCGGCGCGCTGGCCGGCGGGCTTTCCGGCGCCATCGCATCCGCCTCGAATCCGCCGGGCAGCGGGTCAGGAGGCGGTGGTGGCGGCGGCTCGTCGGGCGGTGGTGGTGGCGGCGGCGGAGGAGGAGGCTGGTAAGCGGAGGGATTGACAGCAGGGGGCCGTGAATTTATATTACTGACCGGTCAGTTATATATAACGCCTGATGCCTGCTCCCAAGACCCGCTGGAAACGCCGCAAGGAAGCGCGTCCGCAGGAACTCACTGCCGCCGCCCTCGAACTCTTCGTCGAGAAGGGCTTTGCCGCCACGCGCCTGGAGGAAGTGGCGGCGCGGGCCGGCGTGTCGAAGGGCACGCTGTATCTTTACTTCGACAGCAAGGAGGCGTTGTTCAAGGCCGTCGTGCGCGAGGGCCTGGTGCCGCTGATCGAAGAAGGCGAGACGCTGGTCGCGCAGTCGAGCGCCCCTGCCGAGGAACTGTTCCGGGCGATCGTCGCGCGCTGGTGGGAGGCGGTCGGCGACAGCCCGATCGGCGGCATTCCAAAGCTGATCTTCGCCGAGGCGCGCAATTTCCCCGAGATCGCGCGCTTCTACGCCGAGGAGGTGATCGAGCGCGGCAAGCGCCTCATGGCGGCCGCCCTGAGCCGCGGCATCGAGAGCGGCGAATTCCGGCCCTTCGATCCCGAGATCATCGTGCATATCGTCTTCGCCCCGCTGATCCTGCGCCAGGTCTGGAAGCACTCGCTCGACTGCTGCGGCGTCACCAACGTGCCGATCGACGCCTACCTCCGGGAATACCTCGAACTGACGCTGCGCGGCCTGCGCAGCGATCCGGCCTGAACAACAAGGAGAAAAACCGTGCCCCGCTTCCTCGCCCTCCTCGCCCTGGCCGCCTTGCCGGCACTGGCCCAGCAGCCGCCGCAGCCGGCCGCCGTCACGACGAAGGCCTTCAAGGACGTCGCCCAGCATCCGGCGCGCGAGGCGCCGGCATCGGCGGTGAGCCTCAACGAAAGCCGCCTCTCGGCCGAGGTATCCGCCACGGTGAAGGAGGTGGCGTTCGACGTCGGCCAGGTGGCGCCGAAGGGTGCCGTGCTGATCCGGCTCGACGCGCGTGACCACGAACTGGCGCTGGCCAAGGCCCAGGCGGCGCTGGATTCCTCGCGCGCCCGCGCGCGGCTGGCCGAGCAGCAACTCAACCGCGCGCGCGAACTGGCGAAGCAGAACTTCTACTCCGCCGAGGCGCTCTCGCAGAAGGAAACCGAACTGGCGGTGCACCAGGCCCAGGTCAAGCTCGACCAGGCGCAGGCCGCCCAGGCGCGGCGCAACGTCGAGAAGTGCACCCTGCGCGCACCTTTCCAGGCCATCGTGCGCAGCCGACAGGCCCAGGTCGGCGAACTGGCCGCGCCCGGCGCACCCCTGATGACCCTGTCGGAGGCGACGCGCGTCGAGGTCGCCGCGCAGGTGCCGCCGCGCGACATCGCGTCGCTCAAGGGCGCGGCTGAAGTTCGTTTCGCCGGCTCGGGCGGCGAGTTCAAGGTGAAGCTGCTGCGCGTCTCGCCCGCCATCAGCCGCGAGGCGAGGGTGGTGGACGTCCGTCTCGCCTTTGCCGACCAGCCGGCGGCGCCGGGCGCCGACGGCCGCATCCTCTGGAACGATCCCGTTCCCCATCTGCCGGCCGAGCTGGTGTCGAAGCGCGGCGCCGCCTTCGGCGTCTTCGTGGTGGAGAACAGCGTGGCGCGCTTCATTCCGCTGCCCGGTGCGCAGGAAGGCCGCCCGGTGGCGGCGCCGATGCTGGCCGACAAGCGCATCGTCGCCGACGGCCGCCACGGCCTCGCCGACGGCCAGACGGTGCGCATGCAAAAATGAAGCTGTTCGAAAGCCTGATCCGCAACCACCCGCTGGCGAACATCACCTTCGCCCTGGTGCTGGTGCTGGGCTTCGTCGCCTATGCGGCGATGCCGCGCGAGCGCGATCCGGAGATCAACTTCAACTGGGTTATCGTCACGACGGCGCTGCCCGGCGCCTCCGCCGAGGACGTCGAGAAGCGCGTCACGCAGCCGCTCGAGGACGCCATCAAGGGCGTCTCGGACATCAAGTTCGTCGCCTCGAACAGCCGCGAGGGCATCGCCTCGATGCTGATCCGCTTCAGCGACATCAGCGAGCGCGTCTTCGACAAGCGCGTGAACGATCTGCGCCGCGAGATCCAGAACCGCGCCAACATCGAGCTGCCGGCCGAGGCCAAGGAGCCGCGCATCATCGAGATCACCACCTCGAACGGCTTCCCGACGGCGATGGTGCTGGTGACGGGCAACGCCGACGACGAGTACCTCCGCCTGGCCGCCAAGGGCCTGCGCGACGACATCGAGCGCATGCCCGGCGTCGACCGCGTCTACGCCAACGGCCTCAACGACCCGGAGCTGCGCGTGGAATTCCTGCCGCAGGCGGCGCAGGCGCGCGGCGTCACCGCCGCCGACATCGCCGACGGCGTCGGCGCCTGGTTCCGCGACACTTTCGCCGGCAAGGCGCGCGTCGGCGAGGACGAATGGCTGGTGCGCCTGGTCGGGCAGGAGGTCGATCCGGCCTACCTGGCGCGGCTGACGGTGGCGCCGGCCCTGAATCCGCGCGAGAAGGTGCCGCTCGACGCGCTGGCGACGGCGGCGCGCACGCGCATCAAGCCGGACCGCCTGGCCGCCTCCTCCGGCCGCCCGGCAGTGGTGCTGTCGGTAACCAAGAAGAGCCGCGTCAACACCGTCGAGCTGGTCGAGAGGATCAACCGCCACATCGCCGAGCAGAACCCGGTGCTGGCAAAAACCGGCGTCTCGGCGATGCTGATGGACGACCAGACGGTGGCCACGCGCGAGGCCATCAATGTCATGGAGTCGAATGCCGTCATCGGCCTGCTGGTGGTGATCGGCATCTGCTGGCTGTTCCTCGGCACGCGCGTCTCGCTGCTGGTCGGGCTGGGCATCCCTTTCTCGCTCGCCGGCACCTTCGGCGTGCTGCACGCCATGGGCTACACCCTCAACATCTCGGTGCTGCTCGGCATCGTCATCGCGCTGGGCATGCTGGTGGACGACGCGGTGGTGGTGGTCGAGGCCATCTACTACCGCATCCAGCGCGGGCAGGATTACTTCAACGCGGCGGTCGATGCCCTGCGCGAGGTGATCGCGCCGGTGACCTCATCGGTGGCGACGACCATTTCGGCCTTCCTGCCGCTGATGCTGCTGCCCGGCATCGTCGGCAAGTTCATGTTCATCATCCCCTTCGTCGTCACGCTGGCGCTGGCCATCAGCCTGATCGAGGCCTACTGGATGCTGCCGGCCCACATCTCCGTGCTGCGCCTGAACCTCGACAACCCCTCGCGCATGCAGCGCTGGCGCGCCCGCTTCACGCACACCCTGCGCGTGAAGTACGCCCGCCTGCTGATCCGCGTCATGCGGCGGCCGCGGTTGTGGCTGACGGCTGCCGTTGCCATGCTGCTGGTCGCCGTCGCCGCGCTGGCGACGGGCGTCATCCGCGTGCAGTTCTTCGCCCTCGACCCGCTGCGCATTTTCTACGTGAACGTGGACATGCCGGCCGGCGCGCCGGTGGATGCCACGCTGGCCAAGGTGCAGGCGGTCGAGGCGGGCGTGCGCCGGCACCTCAAGGACGGCGAGGCGCGCGAGCTGGCCTCGGTGGCCGGCATCAAGTTCACCGACACCGAGCCGCTCTACGGCGACGCCTACGGACAGGTCTTCGTCTCCCTCAATCCGCGCACGCCGGATTCGCGCAGCGTGCCCGAGCTGATCGAGGCCATGCGCACCGAGGTGGAGGCGACGCCGGGTCCCGGCAAGGTGACCTTCACCATCCTCTCCGGCGGCCCGCCGCTGACCAAGCCGGTGCGCGTGCGCGCGCGCGGCGACGACCAGCAGGCGCTGCGCGCGGCGGCCGACGCGCTGCTCGCCATCGTGCGCGCCATCCCCGGCGCCAAGGACGTCGCCGACGACGAGGTGCCGGGCCGGCCCGAGATGGTGCTGGCGCTCGATCGCGAGGCGGTGCGCAACGCCGGCCTCAACCCGGCGCAGGTGGCGCGCATCGTGCGCCTGCACGTCGACGGCGAGATCGTCGCGCTGGCGCGCGACAAGGGCGAGAAGGTCGAGGTGCGGGTGCGGGCCAAGCGCGAGGGGACGACCGACATCGCCGCCATCCTGTCCGATCCGGTGGCCCTGCCCGGCGGCGGCAGCACCACGCTCGGCGCCCTGGTGCGCGAGGAGACGCGCACCGGCCCCGGCATCGTCAAGCACTACAACCTGAAGCGCGCCATCACCGTCGAGGCCGATCTCGACAAGACGCAGACCGACACGGTCAAGGCCAACCGCATCATCAACCAGGAGTGGGAAAAGGTGCGGGCGAACCATCCGGGCGTGTCCCTCGACTTCTCCGGCGAGCTGGACGACATCCAGGAGAGCCTCGATGCCATGGCGGTGCTGTTCCTCGTCGGCGTCGGCCTCATCTACATGATCCTGGCCGCCCAGTTCCGCAGCTACTGGCAGCCGCTGCTGATCCTCGTCACCGTGCCGCTGGCCTTCACCGGCGTGGCGCTCGGGCTGATCATTTCGCGCGATCCCCTGTCGCTGTACACCATGTACGGCGTCATCGCCCTGACCGGCATCGCCGTGAATTCGGCCATCGTGCTGATCGCCGCCGCCAACGACCGCCTGCGCGACGGCATGGGCGTGCTGCACGCCGCCGTCTACGCCGCGCGCCGCCGCGTCGTGCCGATCATCATCACCAGCGTCACCACCGTCGGCGGCCTCTTCTCGCTGGCCTTCGGCCTCGGCGGCAAGTCCCTGCTGTGGGGGCCGGTGGCCAGCGCCATCGTCTGGGGCCTCGGCTTCGCCACCGTGCTGACGCTGTTCGTCATTCCGCTGCTCTACTGGCTGTCCATGCGTCCGCGCGCCCCGCGGCAGGGCGGCCTGCTGCGGCGCTTCTCCCTCGGAAGGCAATCATGAGAAATGTGTTTCTGGGCGCGGCCCTCCTCGCCGCCCTGTTCGCCGCCGGCTGCGCGAAGAAGGAGGCGCCGGAACAGCCCCTGCGCACGGTGCGCGTGATGAAGGTGGACGGCGCCGCCGCATCGGGCAGCCTGACTTTTCCCGGCGAGGTGCGCGCCCGCTACGAGAGCCGGCTCGGCTTCCGCCTCGGCGGCAAGCTCGTCGAGCGGCGCGTCGACGTCGGCGCCGCGGTCAGGCGCGGCCAGGTCCTGGCGCGACTTGATGCGCAGGACGCCTCGCTCAATGCGGCGCAGGCCGAGGCGGCGCGCGCACTGGCGGAAGCCGAGGCGAAGCGCTACCGCGACCTGCGCGCGAAGAATTTCGTCAGCCAGGCCGTGCTCGACGCCAAGGAGACGGCGCTGAAGACGGCCGCGGCGCAGGCCGGCGTCGCCCGCAACCAGGCCGGCTACACCACGCTGGCGGCCGACCGCGACGGCGTCGTCACGACGGTCGAGGCCGAGGCCGGCCAGGTGGTGGCTGCCGGCCAGACGGTGCTGCGCGTCGCCGAAGGGAACGAGAAGGAAGTCGTCATCGCCGTGCCGGAGGGCGACGTCGAGAAGGTGCGTGGCGCCGAGGGCTTCGCCGTCGTCCTCAACAGCCTGCCCGGCCGCAGCTGGCAGGGGCGGCTGCGAGAGCTCTCGCCCTCCGCCGATCCCGCCACGCGCACCTTCACGGCGCGCATCGCCGTGGCGGCGGCCGACGAGTCGGTGCGCCTCGGCATGAGCGCCCGCGTCGAGGCAAAAGTCAGTCGCGGCGACACGGCGCTCAGGCTGCCGCTATCCGCCTTCTTCACGCGCAACGACCAGGCCAACGTCTGGGTCGTCGATCCCGCCACGCAGACGGTGGCGCTGACCAGGGTGGAGACCGACGGCGTCGCCGGCAACGAGATGCGCGTCAAGGCAGGCCTGCAGCCGGGCCAGCTGGTGGTCACCGCCGGCGCCAGCCTGCTCGAGCCGGGCCAGAAGGTGCGCCTGCCGTGAATCCCGAAGGCCGCTTCAACCTCACCGCGGCGGCGTTGCGCCACCGCGAGCTGACGTTGTTCTTCATCCTGGTCATCGCCATCTCCGGCTTCGCTTCCTATTTCAAGCTGGGCCAGCGCGAGGACCCGGATTTCACCTTCCGCGCCATGGTGATCCGCACCATGTGGCCGGGCGCCACGGCCGAGCAGGTGGACAAGCAGGTCACCGACCGCATCGAGAAGAAGCTGCAGGAGATCCCCTTCTTCCGCCACACGCGCAGCTACTCCAAGCCGGGCGAGTCGCTCATCATCCTCGAGCTGCACGACACGGCGCGCGGGCCGGCGGTGGCCGACGCCTGGTACCAGGTGCGCAAGAAGATCGGAGACATCCGCCACACCCTGCCGGAGGGCGTCGCCGGCCCGTTCTACAACGACGAGTTCGGCGACGTCTTCGGCTCGATCTATGCCTTCACCGCCGACGGTTTCAGCCATTCCGAGCTGCGCGATTACGTCGAGGCGGCGCGCCAGCGCCTGCTGAAGCTGAAGAACGTCGCCAAGATCGACCTCGTCGGCGTCCAGGACGACCGCATCTTCATCGAGCTGTCGACGCAGAAGCTGGCGGCGCTCGGGCTGGATGCGCAGCAGATCGCCCAGGCCATCGCCGCGCAGAACGCCGTGGTGCCGGCCGGCGCGGTGAACTCGGCGACGCACACCATCCCGCTGCGCGTCACCGGCGAACTGAACTCGGTGGCCGCCGTCGCCGATACCCGTGTGGCGGCGGCCGGGCGCAGCATCCGCATCGGCGACATCGCGCGGGTTTATCGCGACTACGTCGATCCGCCGATCTCGAAGATGTACTACCGCGGCCAGCAGGCCATCGGCCTGGCCGTGTCGATGACCAAGGACGGCGACGTGCTCAAGCTGGGCGAGGACCTGTCCGCCGAGATGGAACGCATCCGCGCCGACCTGCCGATCGGCGTCGAGTTCGCCCAGGTGTCGGACCAGCCGCGCATCGTCAAGACCGCGGTGGGCGATTTCATGCGTGTCTTCCTCGAGGCGCTCGGCATCGTGCTGCTGGTGTCCTTTCTCAGCCTCGGCCTGCGCACCGGCCTGGTGGTGGCGATCACCATCCCCTGGGTGGTGGCGGCGACCTTCCTCGGCATGCGCTACTTCGGCATCGACCTGCACCGCATCTCGACCGGCGCGCTGATCATCGCGCTCGGCCTGCTGGTCGACGACGCCATGATCGCGGTGGAGATGATGTCGAGAAAGATCGAGCAGGGCCTCGGCAAGCTCGCCGCCGCCGCCTTCGCCTGGCGCAGCACCGCCTTCCCGATGCTCACCGGCACGCTGATCACGGCGGCCGGCTTCCTGCCGATCGGCACGGCGAAGTCCGCCACCGGCGAGTACACCTTCGCCATCTTCGCCGTGGTGACGCTGGCGCTGCTGGTCTCCTGGGTGGCCGCCGTCACCGTCACGCCCTTCCTCGGCAACTGGATCCTCAAAGGCCCGCAGCACGAGCACGCCATCGCCGGCCACGACGTCTTCGACACCCCCTTCTACGCGCGGCTGCGCGGCGTGCTCGACTGGTGCCTGGCGAACCGCAAGCTGACCATGCTCGCCACGCTCGGCCTGTTCGTGCTCGGCGTCGCCGGCATGGGCCTCACCGAGAAGCAGTTTTTCCCCAACTCGAACCGCCCCGAGGTGCTGGTCGAGCTGTGGCTGCCGGAAGGCTCGAGCTTCGCCGCCACCGAGAAGGAGGCCAAGCGGCTGGAGGCGGTCATCGCCGAGGACGGCGACGTCGCCTCCTGGGTGACCTATGTCGGCAACGGCTCGCCGCGCTACTTCCTCTCGCTCGACCAGCAATTGTTCCGCAGCAACTTCGCCCAGACGGTGATCCTGAGCAAGGACCTGGAGGGGCGCGAGCGCATCGTCGAGCGCCTGCGGAAAGTCCTCGCCGAGGACTTTCCCGGCATCCGCGCCCGCGCCAACCGCGTCGCACTGGGCCCGCCGGTGTCCTATCCCGTGCAGTTCCGCGTCAGCGGCACCGACATCCCGAAGATCAAGGAGATCGCCGACCGGGTGGCCGCGGCGATGCGCGCCTCGCCCCACACGATGGACGTCAACCACGAATGGGGCCAGCGCGCGCCGATGCTGCGCGTCGACGTCGACCAGGACAAGGCGCGCGCCCTCGGCGTGTCGACCGCGAGCGTCTCGCGCGCCCTGCAGGGCGCCATCAGCGGCGCCACGCTGGCGCAGTTCCGCGAGAACGACCGCCTCATCGACATCGTGCTGCGCGCGCCGGAGGCCGAGCGCGACGCCATGGAGCGGGTGCTGGCCGTGCAGGTGCCGACCGCCTCGGGGCGCTATGTGCCGGTGACCCAGGTGGCGACGGTGCGCGAGGCCTTCGAGGAGCCGATCCTCTGGCGGCGCAGCCGCGAGCTGACCCTGACGGTGCGTGCCGACATCGTCGACGGCGTGCAGGCGCCCGACGTGGCGATGACCATCGACCGGCAGCTGGCCGACCTGCGGGCGCAGCTTCCCGTCGGCTACCGCATCGAGATCGGCGGCTCGCTCGAGGAATCCGGCCGCGCGCAGGAATCCATCAATGCCGGCATGCCGATGATGCTGGCGGTGGTGCTGGCGCTGCTGATGATCCAGCTGCAGAGCTTCGCGCGGACGTTCATGGTGCTGCTGACGGCGCCGCTCGGCCTGATCGGCGTGGCGCTGGCGCTGCTGGTGTTCCGCCAGCCCTTCGGCTTCGTCGCCATGCTCGGCACCATCGCGCTGGGCGGCATGATCATGCGCAACACGGTGATCCTGGTCGACCAGATCGAGCAGGACATCAAGGCCGGCGAGCCGCCCTGGGTGGCGATCCGCGAGGCCACCGTGCGCCGCTTCCGGCCGATCATGCTGACGGCGGCGGCGGCCATGCTGGCGATGATCCCGCTCACGCGCAACGTGCTGTGGGGGCCGATGGCCTTTGCCATCATGGGCGGCCTGCTGGTGGCCACCGTGCTGACCGTGCTGTTCGTGCCGGCACTGTATGCGGCGTGGTTCAGGGTGAAACAGGTGGAATAGGTTAAAATTCAGGCAGTTTGCCGGCGTAGACGGCTTTATTAGAATTTGCTAATATACATCCGGAGCAAGATCATGAATCTGGAACAAGCCCGCTTCAACATGGTCGAGCAGCAGATCCGCACCTGGGAGGTGCTGGACCAGGAAGTGCTTGACCTGCTGATGACCATCAAGCGCGAAGACTTCGTGCCGCCGGCCTGCCTCAAGCTGGCCTACGCGGAAACGGCGATTCCGCTGGGCCACGGCGCGGCCATGCTGTCGCCCGCCCTCGAGGCGAAGCTGCTGCAGGCGCTGCAGCTGCGCAAGTCGGACAAGGTGCTGGAGATCGGCACCGGCTCCGGCTACATGGCGGCCCTGCTGGGCGCGCGCAGCGACCACGTCTACACGGTCGAGATCGAGCCGGAACTGGCGGCCGCGGCGCGCGCGAACCTGGGGCGCCACTGCGCCGACAACGTCACGGTGATCGAGGGCGACGGCGCGCAGGGCTGGCCTTCGCAGGCGCCCTACGACGCCATCGTCCTGTCCGGCTCGGTGGCGGAGATTTCGGACGCGCTGCTGGCGCAGCTCAAGGTCGGCGGCCGCCTGCTGGCCGTGGTGGGCGAGGCGCCGCTGATGCAGGCGCGGCTGGTCACCTGCGTGGCCGAGGGGAAATTCCAGGGCGTGAACCTGTTCGAGACCAGCATTCCGCGCCTGCGCAACGTGCCGGAGCGGGGAAAATTCGTTTTCTGAGGAACTGGAAATGGTGCAAATCACAGCAGTCGAACTGAGCGAGTGGCTGAAGGACGCGGGACGTCCCGATCCGCTGCTGCTCGACGTGCGCGAGCCCGACGAGTTCGCCGCCTACCGCATCGAGGGCTCGACCTTGATTCCGATGCGCACCATCCCGGCGCGCCTGCACGAACTCGACCGCCGCGCCGACGTCGTGATGATCTGCCGTTCCGGCGCGCGCAGCTACCATGCCGGGATGTTCCTCAAGCAGAACGGCTTCGAGCGCGTCTACAACCTGGCCGGCGGCGTCATCGCCTGGTCGCGCGACGTCGAACCTGCCGCCGCCTGATGGCCCTGGAGGCCCGCCCCATGAAAAAGACACTTTTCCTGTTTTCCCTTGCGCTCGCCGGCGCGCCCGCCTTCGGCGCCGACCTGCTGCAGGTCTATCGCGACGCCCTCGATTACGACGCGCAGTTCGCCTCGGCGAAGGCGGCGCGCGACGCCGGACAGGAAAAGCTGCCGCAAGGCCGCGCCGGCCTGCTGCCGGTAATCTCGGCCTCGGCCAGCACGACCTGGAACGACATCGACTTCCAGCGCCGCATGCCGGGCGCCGGCACGGTCGACACCCGCTACAACAGCAACGGCTACCAGCTTACCCTGACCCAGCCGATCTTCCGCTGGCAGAACATCGAGCAGTACCGCCAGGGCAAGCTGGCCGTGGCCGTGGCCGACGCACAGTTCGTCCAGGCCCGGCAGGACCTCATCCTGCGCGTTTCCCAGGCCTACTTCGACGTGCTGCTGGCCCAGGACAGCCTGGACCTGGCGCAGGCGCAGAAAAAGGCCATCTCCGAGCAGCTCGAGGCAGCCAAACGCAACTTCGAGGTCGGCACCGCCACCATCACCGACACGCACGAAGCCCAGGCGCGCTTCGACCTCGCCACGGCGCAGGAACTGGCCGCGCAGAACGATCTGGAGATCAAGCGCCAGGCCCTGCGCCAGGTGATCGGCAAGGTGCACGAAGTGCTGGCGCCCTTGCGCAGCCAGGTGCAGCTACAGAGGCCGCAGCCCGACGACATGGGCAAGTGGGTCGAGGCCGCCGAGGCCGGCAGCCCGCTGGTGCAGGCGCAGGAGGCGGCGCTGGAGATCGCCGACAAGGAAATCAACAAGCAGCGCGCCGGTCACCTGCCGACGCTGGACCTGGTCGCCACGCGCGGCCGCAGTTCCGCCACCGGCTCGCTGACAGCCGGCATCACCGGCCCAGGCTACGACACACACACGTCCACAGTCGGCCTGCAGCTCAACCTGCCGATCTTCGCCGGCGGTGCCGTGATGTCGAAGGACCGCGAGGCGGTCGCCCTGCGCGAGAAGGCGCGTGCCGACCTCGACAACACCCGGCGCAGCGCCGCCCTCGGCGCGCGCCAGGCCTACCTCGGCGTCACCAACGGCATGGCCCAGGTCAGGGCCTTCGAGCAGGCGCTGGTGTCCAGCCAGTCGGCCCTCGAATCGAACAAGCTGGGTTACGAAGTCGGCGTGCGCATCAACATCGACGTGCTGAACGCCCAGCAGCAGCTCTACTCCACCCGCCGGGATCTCGCCAAGGCGCGCTACGACACGCTGTTGGCGCAGCTGCGCCTGAAAGCCGCCGCCGGCAGCCTGGGCGAAGAGGACGTCCAGGCGATCAACGCATTGCTCGAGAAATAAACTCGAGCGTTTTCGCCGTCGCGCCGCGGTGGCGCGCGGCGAATTCCCTGCCCGCTTCCCCCATGCGCCGGCGCGCGTCCTCGTCGCGCAGCAGTTCGTTCGCAGTTTCCAGAAGCTCCCCCGCCGTGCCGATCCGCCTTGCCGCGCCGCAGGCGAGCGCCTGCTCGGCCGCGTGGGTGAAGTTGTAGGTCGAGCGCCCGATCAGCACCGGCCGGCCGACGGCGCAGGCCTCGATCAGGTTCTGGCTGCCGTAGTCGAGCAGGCTGCCGCCGACGAAGGCGACGTCGCAGGCGGCGTAGTAGGCGAACAGCTCGCCCATGCTGTCGCCGATCAGCACCTGCGTTCGCGCCGCGACCGGGGCGTTCTCGCTGCGGCGCTGCACGGCGAAGCCGGCCCTGGCGGCAAGCGCGGCGACCTCGTCGAAGCGCTGCGGATGGCGCGGCACGATGACCAGCAGTGCCTCGCCGAGCGGATGCTGCGCCAGCGCCGCGAACAGGAGCGCTTCCTCGCCCTCGCGGGTGCTGGCGGCGAGCAGCACCGGGCGCGCGCCCATCCCCTGGCGCAGCGCCTCGCCCTGCGCCAGCTGCTCCGGCGGCGGCAACAGATCGAACTTGACGTTGCCGAGCACCTCGACCTGCGGCGCACCCAAGGCGCGCAGGCGGGCGGCGTCCGCCTCCGACTGCGCGGCGAGGGCGGCGAGACCCTCCAGCGCACCGCGCGTCAGGTTCGGAAAGCGCGCATAGCGGCGCGCCGATTTCTCCGAGAGGCGGGCATTCGCCAGCAGCAGGGGGATGCCCATGTCCCGGCACACGGCCACCAGGTTCGGCCAGAGTTCGGTCTCCATGACGACGCCGATGGCCGGCCGGAAATGCCGCAGGAAGCGCCGCACGGCGCACGGATAGTCGTAGGGCAGGTAGGCGCGCCCGACGCCGTCGCCGAACAGTTCCTCGGAAGTGCGGCGGCCGGTCGGCGTCATGTGCGTGAGCAGGATGCGATGGCCGGGGTAGCGCGCCTTGAGCGCCGCCACGACCGGCGCAGCGGCGCGCGTCTCCCCGACCGAGACCGCATGCAGCCATATGACCCCTTCTCCCCGCGGGGAGAAGGGGTAGCGCCCAAAACGCTCGCCGACATGCTGCAGATACTCCGGCTGCTTCCGGCTGCGCAGCCAGAGGTGCAGCCACACGTAGGGCAGCAAAACGAGCAGCGCCAGGTTGTAGAGAAAGCGTGCCATCACAGCCGCCCCGTCACCGCTTCGATGACCTGTGCGGCCGTCGGCGGCGCACCGGCGCCGCCGAGGTTGATCGCCGTCTCGCCGGCATAGACACCGGTCAGTTCCGGGCGCGAGCCGGCGAACAGGCAGAAAGTCAGTCTCCCCAGGGCGGCGGCGATGTGGCTGAGGCCGGTGTCCACGCCGACGACGAGGCGCGCGCCGGCCAGCAGCTGCGCCAGTTCGGCGATGCCCATCGGCGGCGCGGCGAGCGCCTGCGCCATGCCGCCGGCCAGCCGCGTGGCGCGGCCGCGCTCCTCGGCGCTGCCGCCGGGCAGCACGCAGGCGAGGCCGCGCGCATTCAGCGCCGCGGCAAGGGTGAGCCAGTCGGCCTCCGGCCACATCTTGTCGGCGCGGCTGCTGGCGGTGAGCAGCACGCAGTAAGGCTGCGCCGGCAGCCAGGGTGCGGCGAGCGGCGCGGCGGCGATGCCGTAGTCGAGCGGCAGGGTCAATTCGTAGCCGAGCGCGGCGGCAGCCAGCCAGCGGTTGCGTTCCACGGCGTGCAGGTTCTTCGGGATGACGTAGGTGGCGTCGTAGAAGCGCGCCGCCAGGGGTTCGCGCGCCGCCTCGGCGGCATAGCCGGCGCGCTGGCCCGGCGCCTGGCGGGCGAGGAGGGCGCTCTTGACGAGCCCCTGCGTATCCAGCACCAAGTCGTATTGCTCCGCCCGTACCGCGTCACGGTAGGCACGCAGCTCGCGCCAGGTGGCGGCCGACAGCAGCGCGCGTCGCCAGCGCCGTACCGCCACCGGAATCACCTTGCTCACGGCCGGATGCAGGCGCGGGATGTCGGCGAAGCTCTCCTCCACCACCCAGTCGATGCGCGCCTGCGGAAAGCGCGCGCGAATGTCGCTCGCCACCGGAAGGTTGTGCACGACGTCGCCGAGGGAAGAGGTTTTGACGAGGAGGATCGAGCGCATGCGGGGCGCCTGGGGCTTGTCGTTTAGAATGTGCGCCTGAAAACGGAATTATAAGCCATGCCTTCCCGGGAACCCGACGCATGAAAGTCCTCATCACCGGCGCCGCCGGCTTTATCGGCATGCACGTCGCCCTGCGCCTGCTGGCGCGCGGCGACGAGGTCGTCGGCATCGACAACCTGAACGACTACTACGACGTCCGCCTGAAGGAGGCACGCCTCGCGCAACTGGCCGGCCTGCCCAGTTTCCGCTTCGTCCGGCTCGACATCGCCGACACCGCCGGCGTCGCCGCCCTCTTCGCGCAGGAGCGCTTCGACGGCGTCATCAACCTCGCCGCGCAGGCCGGCGTGCGCTATTCGCTGCAGAATCCGCACGCCTACGCCCAGTCCAACCTGGTCGGCTTCGTGAACCTGCTCGAGGGCTGCCGCCACGGCAAGGTGAAGCACTTCGTCTACGCCAGCAGCTCCAGCGTGTACGGCGGCAACACGAAAATGCCGTTCTCCGAGCACGACAGCGTCGACCACCCGGTCAGCCTCTACGCCGCCACCAAGAAGTCGAACGAGCTGATGGCGCACACCTACAGCCATCTTTTCGGCCTGCCGACCACCGGCCTGCGCTTCTTCACGGTCTACGGCCCGTGGGGGCGGCCGGACATGTCGTATTCCCTGTTTGCCGACGCCATCCTCGCCGGGCGCCCGATCGACGTCTTCAACCACGGGAAAATGCAGCGCGACTTCACCTATATCGACGACATCGCCGAGGGCGTGGTGCGCGTGCTCGACCGGCCGGCCCAGCCCAACCCGACCTTCGACAAGGAGCGCCCCGATGCCGCCAGCAGCTGGGCGCCGTATCGCGTCTTCAATATCGGCAATCACGAGCCGGTGGAGTTGATGAACTACATCGCGTCGCTGGAAAAGGCGCTTGGGCGCAATGCAGAGAAGAACTTCCTGCCCATGCAGGACGGCGACGTGCCGGCGACCTACGCAGACACCGCCGAACTGCGCGCCGCCACCGGCTTCGATCCCGCGACGCCGGTGGAGGAGGGCGTGCGGCGGTTTGTCGAGTGGTATCGGAGCTATTACAAGGTGTAGCCGGAATGAGGTCGGCGCTGATCCTGCTGTTCGTCATCGGCCTGCTTGGTTGCGCACCCAACGCAGCCGTCTACTATCTGCCCTCGGTGGAAGGCGGCCGCGTCATCGCCGGCCGCTGCGTTCCGCTCCCGTCGCGCGTCGAGTTTACGGTGGACAATGTCCGCATCTCGGCCCATGTTAGCGCCGTGCGGGGGCGGCAATTCGTTTCCCTGTCGCTCTATCCGTTTCCGACGCAAACCGTGCGCTTCCTGTCCGAGCGCTTCGAGCTCCGCGACAGCGTACAGGGCAGGCCGATTCCCGTCGTTTCGCTGGAGGTTTTCCGTCACGACAGGGAAAAGGCCCTGACCGAGCCCTATCCCCGGGGCAATGCCGCACCGACGGCGAGCCCTTATTTCAACGTGCTCATTTACATGGACGACACCTCCGCCGAGGTTTTCGAGTTGCGCAGCCCGCCTATCGCGGTGGATGGCGTGGAGAGATTCATTCCCGCCATTCGGTTCAAGCGCGAAACCTGGGTGGGCGTGAGCCCCCTCAACTGCTGACGACCAGCCTTCCTTTCCTCATATGCGAACCCCACTGTTTTTGTCGATGCTTTTCCTTGCGGGCACCGCCCTTGCCCAAGCTCCCGCCCCTGCTGCGGAGCGGCAGGCCAGGATGGCGAACGAACTGTTCATGGAGTCTTGCTTCAATCTGCGGGGCGACGAGAAGGCGCTGGGTGAATGGGTGCGTGCCAAGGGTTATGGCCGCACGGCGCCCGATTTCACGAAGGCCATCCTCCAGGGGCCCGGCGAGGTATGGTCGGCGGCGAACGATCTGGGAGACTTCCTCATTTTGCTGGCACCCGGCGGCAATTGCGAGGTCTGGGCCCGCCGCGCGGATGCCAGGCTGGCCGCCGAGCTGTTCGAAAAGGCGCTGAAGGAAGCGCGGGCGCCGGATCACAGCCTCGAGCCCGAAGCGGAGCGGGAGATCGTATCCTCGGGCATCAAATACCGGCAGGGCGCCTACTTCATGAAACAGAACGGCAGCCGGGGCGGCTGGCTGTTCATCTCGATCACCACCGAATCCGAAAAGGCGAGCGCCCAGGTTCGCCTGTCCGCCGACCGGGCGAAATAGGGCGGCCGCCTACGGGCGGGTGCTTGTCCGACCCATGATGCTGTGCTAAAGTGCAGCCCGTTCAACTGTTGAACGGATAGCCGTGACCCCCCGCGAAACCGCCCATTACCGCGTCCTGCGTCTCATCGAGGAGCAGCCTGAGATTAGCCAGCGGGAGCTCTCCCGCGTTTTGGGGGTAAGCCTCGGCAAGACCCACTACCTGCTCAAGGCCCTGCTTGACAAGGGCCTGGTCAAGGCCAACAACTTCCGCCGCAGCGACAACAAGCTGGCCTACGCTTACCTGCTGACGCCCAGCGGCATCGCCGCCAAGCTGGACCTGACGCGGCGATTTCTGCGACTCAAGGAAGTCGAATACCAGGCCGCGCGCGAGGAAATCGAGCGGCTGCGCCAGGAGCTCGACGCAGCCGTACCGCCGGATGTCTCCGCAGGTCGGGCTTCAGCCCGACAACCTGAATGATAAAATTCCACCTTTTTCGGTTATGCCAACATGATTCTGGACGACTTTCTCGGCAAGATTGAAAACCGCAGCGCGACCATCGGCATCGTTGGCCTGGGCTATGTCGGGCTGCCCCTTATGCTGCGCTACTCGGAAGTCGGCTTCCGCGTGCTCGGCATCGATATCGACGGCGAGAAAGTGTCCCGCCTCAACAAGGGCGAGAGCTACATCGAGCATATCTCCGGCGCCGCCATCGCTGCTGCCCGCAGCAAGGGCTTCGAGGCCACCACCGATTTCTCGCGCAGTGCCGAGGCCGACGCCCTGATCATCTGCGTGCCGACGCCGCTCAACCGCTACCGCGAGCCGGACCTCAGCTTCGTCCTCGATACGATGGACTCGCTTACGCCGCATCTGCGCCGCGGCCAGATCGTCTCCCTCGAGAGCACCACCTATCCCGGCACCACCGACGAGGAGCTCAAGCCCCGCATCGAGTCGCGCGGCTTCAAGGTGGGCGAAGACGTCTTCCTGGTGTTTTCCCCGGAACGGGAAGATCCCGCCAACCCCGACTTCGTCACCCGGACGATCCCGAAAGTCTGTGGCGGCACCACGCCGGCCTGCCAGAAGGCCGGCATGGCCCTCTATGGCGTGGCGGTCGACCGCGTCGTGCCGGTCAGCTCGACCCGCGCCGCCGAGATGACCAAGCTGCTCGAGAACATCCACCGCGCCGTGAACATCGGCCTGGTCAACGAGATGAAGATCATCGCCGACCGCATGGGCATCGACATCCACGAGGTCATCCGTGCCGCGGCGACCAAGCCGTTCGGCTTCGTACCCTACTATCCCGGCCCCGGCCTCGGCGGCCACTGCATCCCCATCGATCCCTTCTACCTCACCTGGAAGGCGCGCGAATATGGCCTGCACACCCGCTTCATCGAGCTGGCCGGCGAGATCAACAGCACCATGCCGCAGTGGGTGGTGGGCAAGATCACCGAGGCCCTCAACGAGCGCGCCCGCGCCATCCGCGGCAGCCGCGTACTGGTGCTCGGCATCGCCTACAAGAAGAACGTCGACGACATGCGCGAATCCCCCTCGGTCGAGCTCATGGAACTGCTGGTCAAGAAAGGCGCCGTCGTCGAGTATTCCGACCCGCACGTCCCCGTCTTCCCGAAGATGCGCCAGCACCACTTCGACCTGAAGAGCGTGCCGCTGACGCCCGAGAGCATCGCCGGCTACGACTTCGTCGTGCTCGCCACCAACCACGACGCCTTCGACTACGAGCTGATCGCCAGGCACGCGAAGCTCATCGTCGACACGCGCGGCGTCTATCTCCAACCCGCCGCCAACGTCGTCAAGGCCTGATCATGCGCCACTATCCCGCCCCCATTCTTGACCGCAAACTCCGTTTCGCCCTGGTCGGCTGCGGCCGGATCGCGAAGAACCACTTCGGCGCCATCGAGCAGCACAAGGACCGCGTCGAACTCGTCGGGGTTTGCGACGTCGATCCGGCAGCCCTGGAAAAGGCCGCCTCCGCGACGGGCGCCAAGCCGTACGCCAGCCTCGACGCCCTGCTGGCCGACAGCAACGCCGACGCCGTCGTGCTGACCACGCCGAGCGGACTGCACCCCGAGCAGGCCATCAAGGCGGCCGAGGCCGGCCGCCACGTGCTGACGGAAAAACCCATGGCCACGCGCTGGCACGACGGCCAACGCATGGTCGCCGCCTGCGACCAGGCCGGCGTGCGGCTGTTCGTCGTCAAGCAGAACCGGCGCAACGCCACCCTGCAGCTGCTCAAGCGCGCCGTCGAGAAGCAGCGCTTCGGCCGCATCTACATGGTGAACATCAACGTCTTCTGGACGCGGCCGCAGGAATACTACGACAGCGCGAAATGGCGCGGCACCTGGGAATTCGACGGCGGCGCCTTCATGAACCAGGCCAGCCACTACGTCGACCTGCTCGACTGGCTGATCGGCCCCATCGAAAGCCTGCAGGCCTACACCGCCACCCTTGCCCGCAACATCGAGGTGGAGGATTCCGGCGTGATGAACATCCGCTGGCGCTCCGGCGCCCTCGGCTCGATGAACGTGACCATGCTCACCTATCCGAAGAACCTGGAAGGCAGCATCACCATCATCGGCGAGAAGGGCACCGTCCGCGTCGGCGGCGTCGCCGTGAACGAGATCCAGCACTGGGAGTTCGCGGAGCCCGACGCCGACGACGAGAAGGTCAAGTCGGCCAGCTACGAAACGACCTCGGTCTACGGCTTCGGCCATCCGCTCTACTACGACAACGTGATCAAGGTGCTGCGCGGCGAAGCCGAACCGGAAACGGACGGCCGCGAAGGTCTCAAGTCGCTGGAAACCCTGATCGCCTGCTATCTCTCCGCCCGTGACGGAAAGCGGATCTCGCTGCCGCTGGATTATTGAGCCCATGCCCTTCGAAGCCCACCCCACCGCCATCGTCGACCCGGGTGCCCAGATCGGCGAGGGCACCCGCGTCTGGCATTGGGTGCACATCTGTTCCGGCGCCCGCATCGGCGAGCGCTGCTCCTTCGGCCAGAACGTCTTCGTCGGCAACGACGTCGCGATCGGCAACAACGTCAGGGTGCAGAACAACGTCTCCATCTACGATGCCGTCACGCTGGAGGACGACGTCTTCTGCGGGCCGAGCATGGTGTTCACCAACGTCAACAACCCCCGCTCGGCGGTCAGCCGCAAGAACGAATACCGCCGCACCCGCGTCCGGCGCGGCGCCTCCATCGGCGCCAATGCCACCATCGTTTGCGGCCATGAAATCGGCGAATACGCCTTCATCGGCGCCGGCGCGGTCGTCACAAAGGACGTGCCGGCCTACGCCTTGATGGTCGGCACGCCCGCCCGCCGCATCGGCTGGATGTGCCGTTGCGGCGTCCGCCTGCCCAACGCCACAGGGGACACCGCCTGCCCCGAATGCAACACCAAATATCAAATAACACCAACCACCTGCATCCCCGCAAACTGACAACTGCCCACTGATATCTGCCAACTGCCAACTGCCAACTAGAATGCATTTCATCGACCTAAAAGCCCAATACGCCGCCCTCAAGCAGGAGATCGACGCCCGCATCCAGCGCGTCCTCGATCACGGCCAATACATCATGGGCCCCGAGGTGCGTGAGCTCGAAGAGAAGCTGGAAGCCTATACCGGCGCCAGGCACTGCATCACCGTCGCCTCCGGCACCGAGGCCCTGCTGATTTCCCTCATGGCGCTGGGCATCCGCGCCGGCGACGAAGTCATCACCACGCCGTTCACCTTTGTCGCCACGGCGGAGGTCATCGTCCTGCTGGGCGCCAAGCCGGTGTTCGTCGACATCCAGCCGGACACCTGCAACATCGACCCCGCCCTGATCGAGGCCGCGATCACGCCGCGCACCAGGGCCATCATGCCGGTGTCCCTCTACGGCCAGCCGGCCGACATGGACGAGATCAACGCTATCGCCGCGAAGCACGGCCTGCCGGTGATCGAGGATGCCTGCCAAAGCTTCGGCGCCAGCTACAAGGGCCGCAAGAGCTGCAACCTCTCCACCATCGGCTGCACCTCCTTCTTCCCGAGCAAGCCGCTCGGCTGCTACGGCGACGGCGGCGCCATCTTCACCAGCGACGACGCGCTGGCGAAGGCCATGCGCGAAATACGTGTCCACGGCCAGGAAAAGCGTTACTACCACACCCGCGTCGGCGTCGGCGGCCGCATGGACACCCTCCAATGCGCCATCGTCCTCGCCAAGCTTGATCGCTTCGATTGGGAAATAAAACGCCGAATGGAATTAGGCACCCGCTACAACAACCTGATAACTGCCAACTGCAAACTGCCCACTGATAACTGCCAACTGCCCACTGTCCACTCAGACCGAACAAGCGTCTACGCCCAATACACCGTCTTCGTCGACAACCGCGAGCAGGTCCTCGACACCTTCAAGGCCGCCGGCATCCCGACCGCCGTGCATTACCCCGTCCCGCTCCACCGCCAGCCTGCCTACAAGTCGGATGATGCCGGGCTTGTCCATTCGGAGCGGGTTGCCAGTCGGGTGGTGAGCCTGCCGATGGGCCCGGATCTGTCCGAATCCGATCAAGACCGAATCGTTTCCGCGCTGTCTCAGGCGGTCTCGCAAATTGTTTCCTGAATCCATGAAAATCGTAACGATCATCGGCGCGCGTCCGCAGTTCATCAAGGCTGCGGCGATCTCACGGGTCATCCGCGATCACCATGCCGGCAGGATCGAGGAAGTGCTTGTGCATACCGGCCAGCACTACGATGACAACATGTCGAAGGTCTTCTTCGACGAGCTCGACATTCCCCGGCCGCGCTACAACCTGGAGATATCCGGCGGCAATCACGGCGCCATGACGGGCCGCATGCTCGAAGCCGTCGAAAACGTTCTTTTGCAGGAAAAACCCGACTGGGTGCTCATCTACGGGGATACCAACTCCACCCTGGCCGGTGCGCTTGCTGCCGCCAAGCTGCACATGCCCGTTGCCCACGTCGAAGCGGGGCTGCGCTCGTTCAACATGCGGATGCCTGAGGAAATAAACCGCATCCTTGCCGATCGCGTGTCTGCGATGCTCTTCTGCCCGACGGAAACGGCCGTCGCAAATCTTCAGGCCGAAGGCATCACAAAAGGGGTGCATAACGTCGGCGACGTGATGTATGACGTGGCCCTGTTCTATCGCGAAAAGGCCAGATCGCAGAGCAAATGCCTCCAGCAACTGAACCTTCCGGAAGGCGGGTTTGCCCTGGCGACCTGCCATCGCGCGGAAAACACCGACAACCTAGAAAGACTGAGCGGCATTGTTTCGGCATTGGGCAGGATTGCCGAAAGGCTTCCCGTAGTGCTGCCGCTGCATCCCCGCACGCGCAAGTTGCTTGCCGACCACGGCCTGGCCGGCAAGCTGGCCGGCGTCAAGGTCACTGAACCGTTGCCGTTCCTTGACATGGTTGCCCTGGAACAGGCCGCCAGGGTGATCCTCACCGATTCGGGCGGGGTGCAGAAGGAGGCGTTTTTCTATGGCGTTCCATGCATCACCATGCGCGATGAAACCGAGTGGGTGGAAACGGTCAGTACAGGAGCAAACCGGCTGGTCGGCGCTTCGGCTCCCGCCATCCTGGCCGCAACGGATGGCGTGATGAGCAAGGCGCGCATTGCGATTGAAGATAAACCTTATGGCGATGGCGATGCGGCGGGAAAAATTGTTGCGCTGCTAGCTTAAAGATCTATTTCAACTTTTTAATTTGGTGTAGGGGGTAAAAATGAAAGCATTCGTAACCGGCGGCCTCGGTCAAATCGGTTCTCATGTCGTGGAAATGATGCTGGCGCGCGGCGACCAAGTGATCGTCGTCGACAACCTGGCGACTGGCCGGCGCGAGCACCTTGCCGATCACCCAAACCTGACTGTCGTCATCGACAGCATTGCCAACAAGCCGCTGATGGAGCAACTGATCGGCGACATGCGTCCTGATGTGATCATTCATGCAGCGTGTTCCTACAAGGATCCGGATGACTGGTACAACGACACGCTGACCAACTGCGTCGGTGGGTCGCTCATGGTAGACCTCGCCAGGAAATGCGGCGTCAAGCGCTTCATCTACTACCAGACGGCGCTGTGCTACGGCCTCAAGCCGATGCAGCAGCCCATCCGCCTCGATCATCCGCGCAACCCGGCGGGTAGCAGCTACGCGATTTCCAAGACGGCCAACGAGTACTACATCGAGCTTTCGGGAATCGACTTCGTCACCTTCCGGCTGGCCAACGTCATCGGCCCGCGCAACGTGGCCGGCCCGCTGCCGATCTTCTATCAGCGCCTGAAGGACGGTAAAAAGTGCTTCGTCACGAAGTCGCGCCGCGACTTCGTGTTCGTCAAGGATCTTGCCGCCGTTACCGTCAAGGCCTGCGATGGCGTCGGGCATGGCGCCTATCACTTCTCCTCCGGCACGGATGTCGCCATCCAGGAGCTCTACGATGCCGTGGTCGAAGCCATGAATGTGCCGGGCAGGCCCCAGGCGGACGTCAAGGAGCTCGGGCCGGACGACGTCTTCTCGATCCTGCTCGATCCGTCCCGCACCTTCCAGGATTTCGGCAAGATCGAATTCACGCCGCTGCAAACGACGGTTTCCGAAGCAATTGCCTACTACCAGCAGCATGGCACCCTGGGCGAGTACACCCACCTTCGTCTGTTGCAGGACAAAAAATAAGCGAGGCACTCGAGCATGCGTATTCTCATCACCGGCGGTGCGGGCTGCCTGGGCTCCAATCTCATCGAGCACTGGCTGCCGCAAGGCCATGAAATCTTCGTCATCGACAATTTCGTCACCGGCAAGCGTGAAGTCGTTCCCGAAGTGCAGGGGCTCACGGTCAGGGAAGGCAGTATTGCCGATGAGTCGGTGGTCAACGAATGCTTCGCCGCATTCAGGCCGGAGATCGTGGTGCATTCGGCCGCTGCCTATAAAGACCCGGACGACTGGATCGAGGACACCCGCACCAACGTGGCCGGCAGCATCCATGTGGCGCGGGCCGCGAAGGCCAACGGCGTGGAACGCCTGGTCAATTTCCAGACGGCGCTTTGCTATGGCCGGCCGCAGCAACTGCCGATTCCGGCGACCCACCCCACGGCGCCGTTCACCAGCTACGGCATCACCAAGACGGCGGGCGAGCAATTCATGCTGCTCTCGGGTGTGCCGACGCTGACCTTGCGCATCGCCAACGTCACCGGCCCGAGGCTGGCCATTGGCCCGATTCCTACCTTCTACAAGCGCCTCAAGGCCGGGCAAGGCTGCTTCTGTTCGGACACGGCGCGTGATTTCCTCGATATGAGCGATTTTCTTGCCTTCATGGATCTCGCCATCAAGGCGGATGCGCCCGTCGGGACATTCAATATCGCCAGCGGTGAAGCACACTCCATCAAGGAGATATTCGACCTGGTCGCAGAGTATCTCGGCTTGGGTCGCATCGACGTGCCCATCGTCCCGCCCGCCGCGGATGATGTGCCCGTGGTCTCGCTCGATGCATCGGCCACTTTGCAATCCTTCGGCTGGCAGGCCAAGGTTAGTTTTGCCGATACCATCCGCCGGCAGTTGCAGTGGTATGACCAATACGGCATTTCCGACGTTTATTCACACCTGAAGGCTTCGGCCGCTAAGTGAGACCCATGAGCAATACTGATTTTTCGAATTCGCGCGTGCTGGTGGTTGGCGGTGCGGGTTTTGTCGGCAGCAACCTTGTCCACCAGATTCTCGAGCAGAACCCGCGCGAGATCATCATAGTCGATAACCTGCTGTCGTCCGACGTGGCCAACATTCCCGCCGATGCGCGCGCCCGCTTCGTTTTCGGCTCGATCACCGACGACAGGATTCTCGCCGCGCTGCCTGCGGACCTTGACTATGCCTTCCATCTCGCCTGTTACCACGGCAACCAGTCGTCCATCGCCGACCCGATGGCGGATCACGACAACAACACGCTCACTTCCCTGAAGTTGTTCGATCGCCTCAAGAACATCAAGAACATCAAGAAGGTCGTCTATGCCGCCGCCGCTTGCGCCGTCGCCGAGAAGACCTATGACGCGCCGACGGCGACGACTGAGGATCAGCCGGTTACTCTTTACCACGACAGCCCCTACTCGATTTCCAAGATCATCGGCGAGCTCTACGGAAACTACTATTTCCAGCGCTATCAGCTGCCCATCGTCAAGGCCCGGTTTTCTAACGTCTACGGCCCGCGCGAAATCCTCGGGGCAGGGCAATGGCGCGGGACGGTGCATACCGTCTGGCGCAACGTGACACCTACGTTCATCTGGCGCGCGCTGAACGGCGAGGCTTTGCCGCTGGACAATGGCGGCAACACCAGCCGCGACTTCATTTTCGTTGAAGACATGGCGCGCGGCCTGATGGCCTGTGCCTTGAAGGGTGCGGCTGGCGAAGTCTACAACCTGGCTACGGGCCGGGAGACCACCGTCCTGGAATTGGCGACGATTATCAACGAATACACCGGCAACAAGACTCCCCTGGACTTGCGGCCGGCACGGGATTGGGATCGCTCCGGCAAACGCTTCGCTTCCACTGAGAAGGCGCAACGCCAACTCGGATTTGCCGCACAGGTGGAGATGCGCGAAGGACTGCGCCGTACAGTTGAGTGGACCAGAGCGAATGCTGAACTGATTAAATGCAGTATTGCCAAGCACGACAAGCTGATGTCGCAGGTGACCTCTTAACCGATTAAGGACAGCACAGTATGAGTTCGAGTACTGGCGTATTTCGATCTTTAAGTAACCTCACGCGCTATCGTCGTCGCCTGCTGGAGGGCGTGATGTTGGATGTGCGTCAGCAGTACACAGGCTCAGTCTTAGGCATCTTTTGGGCTTTCCTGTTCCCCTTGCTGCAACTCAGTATTTTTGCCGGACTTTATGCCGTTATCTTCAAGGTACGGCCTTCTGGCCTAACCGAATGGCAATATGTCTTGCTGGTCTTCTCCGGGTTGGTACCCTTGTTGGCCTTTAGCGCGATACTTACATCCTCAACTGGTTCGCTCACCGCCAACAAAAACTTACTTCTGAATACCGTATTTCCTGCGGAACTGATTCCGCTACGGTCAGCATTGGCAGCCCACGTACCAGGAGTGTCTGGGCTGGTGATTACACTGATACTGGGGTTTGTACTAGGTCGAACCAGTTGGCAAGCCATCCTATTGGTGCCCGTGTTTTGGCTGTTGCTGGTTATGTTTGCAGTGGGGCTAGGCTGGTTGCTTTCCTTGTTTTCGTTAGTAGCAAAGGACATACAGCACGCATTAGGTCTGATAGTCATGCTGATGATGATCTTGAGCCCGTTTGCCTACACCCCGGAAATGGTGCCATCGGCCATGAAGTTCATCATCTATCTCAATCCCTTGTCCTACTTTGTTCTGGTATTCCAGCAATTGATTGCATACGGTACCTGGCCAGACCTGACGCCGGTGCTGGGCTCGCTTATTCTGGGACTGGGAAGCTTTCTGCTGGGCTACGCCGTATTCCTAAAAGCAAAATTCGTGTTCTTTGACTATGCCTAACGATTACGCGATAAGACTGCGGAACGTATCAAAAATATACAAACTGCATGGCAGCCAACGAGACCAGCTTGTCGACATACTGGGTTTGCATCGCTTTGGCATCAAACCGAGGGTACCTTGCAAGGAATTCATCGCGCTGGATAACATCAACTTGGAAGTGCCACGCGGGCACAGAATAGGAATTGTTGGCCGAAATGGGGCTGGTAAAACCACTCTGCTGAAGTTGCTCTGTGGAAACTTTGCCCCGACCAGTGGCACTGTCGAGGTAAATGGTGAGGTACAGGCACTGATGAATGTCGGCTTGGGTTTCCATCCGGAATACACCGGCCGAGAGAACGTCGAAGCATCTCTTCAGTACAATGGACTGAATCGCAACGAATACCAGCAGGCGATGGATGGCATCATCGAATTCTGCGAACTGGGCGATTTCCTAGATCAGCCGTTCAAAACCTACTCACTGGGAATGCAGGCACGCTTGATGTTCGCGGCGGCTACAGCAATTCGCCCAGATATTTTGATCATTGACGAAGTTCTTGGGGCTGGAGACGCATATTTTGTAGCGAAATCCAAAAAACGAGTTGAGCGATTGATAACGTCTGGGTGCACCATGCTCCTGGTTTCGCATTCCATGCAACAGGTGCTTGAGCTATGTGATGAGGCTATCTGGCTTGATGAAGGTTGTTTGCGCATGAGAGGCGAGGCATTTCTCGTTGTTAAGGCTTATGAGGAGTACTTGCATGGCCCTATCATAAGAGCAATGGGTGATGTCACAGCAGCGAAACAGAAAAATACCAACGATTCATCCGCAGCTAATATCAATACCCCAACTGAGCCCTTCCAATCGGTTATTGCTCGATCAATTAAACTACCTAAGGAAGTCTTTTTAAACGCACCAGGATTTCTCCCGCACGCGGAAACACCTAGTTTTCCCGTTGTAAATATCGGCAATCAATTCGATTTTGTGGCTCCTGGTGGAGTCTCCCGGTGGGAATCCGAACCTGGCTTGAAAGTATGCGGATTTACGGTGGTTACCGAAAGAGGGCGTACGAATCAATTGGTTGCCCTGAGGCCCGCTAAAGTTATTATTTCCGTTTTGGCCGAGAGGGGAGGTAGTTATCACTGCCGCTATGGAATAGCTATTGATAATCACCTTGGTGCCGGGGTTGCGCGAATTTTCAGCCCACCCGATCAGTTTGAAATTACACAAGGTGAACATCGGCAGATAGAAATAATATTGAACCCAGTTCAAATTGGGCCCGGGGACTACACCATCGGTATAAGCATTTTAGACAACACGCCATTAGAACAACTAAATACTGCGTGTCGATATGATTTGTTAAGCAGAAGCTTTTCTATCAGCATTGAAATGCCGGACTCTCTGTCAATTTTGGGGGGGGCGTTTATCCCCTCAGCTGAATGGTGCTTCGAGCCGACACATGAACAACGTCAGCACCTAGACACTAACCAATGACCAAGGTAGCAATCAATGCGACTATGCCCAAATTGCCGGAATGAATTGCGAGCCCCAGGTGTTTCTTGCGAGGCTTGCGGTTGGGAGCCACAACAACATGACGGCATACCGGTTTATCTATCAAATTCCGATCAAAGCGACAGTTCATTTGTTGATTATGTAAGCAACTATAAAAATCTGTCGGAGGGAGATCTACAACAGGAAATTGTTGACGGCGCGTACTTAAATAATCAAGCAGCGAAGTTAATTACATATTTAGGAGCAGATGGCTATGCATCTATTCTCGAGGTTGGTGTTGGTCAGGGATTTTTGCTTAGAAAGCTTAAGGAAAAATACGATTCTGCCAATATCACGGCAGTTGATATCTCAATCCCGTTCTTAAAATACGTCAAATCCACTGTGGATGTGGAGTGCATGGCGGCGAATGCTGAGAATCTTCCGTTTAAGGAAGAGTTTGATCTGGTTGTCGCATCGGACATTCTTGAACACGTTATCAATCCGATTGATTTCTTATTAAGTGTGAATATCGCGCTCAAACCTGATGGGCTAATGGCGTTGCGAGTCCCTTTTGAAGACAACATGCTTCAGTACTCTAAGCTGTTGGGATGCAAATACAAGTTTGCACACTTGCGGAATTTCTCAAAACGCAATCTCTCGCTTATTTTGAACCAAGCGGGTTTTCAGATCGAACGCATTCATTATGACGGGTACTACTTCTATCGCAGAAGATCTCCATTTAAGGAAGGAATCGGAAAGAGAAAGCTAGCGGCGCTGCTTAAAAGGTATTACCCAAGCGAAAGCGACGTGAGCAAAATCCCAAATTGGATAGGAAGGGCGGTGATGAAGCCATTAGAGATTGTTGTGATCGCTAGAAAAAGAAGAATAATCACTTCAATGAACGATGCTTCATGACGCTGTTATTTTGTGTTCGAATCAATAAGGTAGGTAACGAGGGGGTGTAGCTGTGCAAATAGAGCCGATTACGATTGTATTCATGGGAGATTCCATTACAGAAGGGCAATATGTTCACCATTCTCAAAGGTGGACAGAGCGGGTTACACGTGAGATACGTACCTTCGCATCAGACCTGATCGACACGGACCAGCTTCACTTTTTCAACCGGGGGATTTCTGGTGAAACTACCCGGCAAGGACTAGAGCGTTTCCCTCGAGACGTGCAGGTATTGCAGCCTAATGTAATGACTCTTCAATTCGGCTTGAACGACTGTAATTGCTGGGACACAGACCGCGGGCTACCCAGAGTATCTGAGGCGGCATATAGAGCGAACTTGTTAGAAATGATCGCCCGCGCACGGGCATTTGGTGCGGCGCATATTATCTTGTCCACAAATCACCCAACACTTCGTCACCGGAAACTGATTTGCGGACAGACGTTGGAGGAGCGGCGTGTCCAATACAACGAAATCGTTAGGGAAGTAGCTAAGGAGGCAAATGTCATCCTATGTGATATTGAAAAGGCGTTTGCAAACGTTGATAGAGACCAGTTGAGCACCATGCTACTGCCTGAGCCTGACGTGTTGCATTTAAGCCAACTAGGTCACGAGAAATATGCCTCTGCAATATTCGTGTATATTGTTGAGGCGGTTAAGCAAGTAATTAAGGAGAAGAGAAATGGCAAAAAGTTCGACTGATTTTCACTGGAACGAAAGAGCGGTGCGGGAAGCCAATGCTGAACTAGTGAACATTGCCGACGTATCACAGCGCGAATTGGAAACTGAATTTTTACTTCAGCATGTAAAGAGTACTGACCGGGTACTCGAGGTAGGTTGTGGCAATGGATTTTTGACCAACATACTCCGCGAAAACGTGGCCTATGTAGATGGTTTCGATTACGCAGAAAACATGATTGTTCAAGCTAAGAACAAGTATGGCGAAAAGAACAATCGATTTTTCCACGACAATGTATTGGAGCCCAAGTTCTGGCAAGGACCTTATGACGCTATTGTATGCGTTCGTGTGCTTATCAATCTCCGTGATTTTGAGGAGCAGAAAGCTGCGCTCAACAATATGCGTAAAGCCTTGAAGCCTGGCGGCCGCCTATTGCTTGTGGAGGGTTACATTGACGGTTTTGAAGAGTTAAATAGGCTGCGTAGAAAATCGGGTATTGACCCGCTTGCTCCAGCCAAGATTAACTATTACAGCCGCTTGGGAGAAATGAAGGTTTTCTTAGAGCAGAACTTCGAGTTTCAGGACGAATTTCATACTGGCTGTTTCGATTTCCTAACTAGGGCTGTCTACCCCTCTCTTGTAGGCGCGTCAAACGCTACCGGACACAGTGATTTTCATAGCAAGGTCTTGCCTGTTGTGAAAGCTTTCAACCCGGATCAATTTTCGCATCTGGCGCGACTTTGGGGTTTCAAGCTGATCAGGCTGCCCTGACCGGAATATCTTTGTCGGAGAAGAGAAGTTGGGTGGCCAATCGAAAAAGAAAGTATTGCTTCTATGCAATTACTATCCGGGTGCTGCAGGGACGATTTTCGATCACATTTTTGCGTTCCCCAACCACTCTGAGAACGATTACTACATACTTTCCATACTTGGAAATTTGCCGAAGTGGTTGGATCTGTCTCGATTTGACGCATTGGTATTTCATTACAGCCTTATTGCTTCCTACGACAACTACATTTCACCGGCCGATCGACTTCGTATTCGAGAATTTGCGGGGTTTAAGGCAGCGTTTGTGCAAGACGATTACCGATGGATTAACGATACCGTGAACGCGTTTGCCTATATGGGCATTCACGCACTCTTTCCTCTAACAGGACCTGAAATTATCGATCAGGTCTATAGCCCAACGAAATTGCCGGGAGTTCGAAAGACGACAGTCTTGGCAGGCTACGTGCCACAGGACTTAGTGAACATTACTGTTAAACCATACACTGAGAGAAATCTAGATGTGGGGTATCGGGCGCGGAAGTTGCCTGCCTGGATGGGATCACACACACTGCAAAAATGGCAAATCGCTGAGAAATTTCTTGCGGACGCGCCGCAGTATGGGCTTAAGGTGGATATTTCTTGTAGCGAAGAAGACCGCATTTATGGAGATCACTGGATTGAATTTCTTACGAACTGTAAAGCCACTCTAGGTACAGAAAGCGGAGCGAGCGTCTGTGATTTTACAGGGGACATACAGCGGAATGTTGAAGCACATCTTAGCCGGCACCCTAATGAGAGTTTCGACAGACTTCATGATCTGTACTTTAAAGACGAAGACGGCAAGATCATGATGAACGTGATCTCCCCTCGTTGTTTTGAAGCGGCAGCATTACGAACACTCATGATTCTGTATGAGGGGCACTATTCAGGTGTGCTTACGCCTTGGCGTCATTATGTTCCGCTTAAGCGAGATCATTCAAACATGGATGAGGTGGTCCGCATCCTACGCTCTCCAGAAGCTGCAGGCGAAATTATCCAGCAAGCCTACGAGGAAGTGGCAAAAAACGAGAAGTATTCATATAGGGCCATGGTCCAGCTTGTAGATCGGATTATGCAGGAGGAGTGGCGTCCCTCCTTTGTGGCAGCAAAGAATGCCTACCTGGACGAAGAGTTTGAATGGCTAAAAGCCCACTTTCCAGCGATTCAAAGCTGGAATACACAAAAATTTCATGATCACTCGTTCTTCTTTTCAGCAAAGAGAGCTAACCGTCCAACCATAAAAGGCCCAGAGCTTGACGCCAATGCTAGTGGTATCGAGTTTGTTTTAGAGCGAACCATTAAGGTTGAAGGTGTGGCTATTCGCTGGGATACAGAATGTGCGCCTCCCCCGAAGATTTTTGAAATCGTTGGCTTAAAGGAGGGGCAGATTGCGAAGCAATGGACTCAGGAAAATTTAAGTAGAAAGGCCTTCCAACAGATTGATTGCTCCCTAGAAGATATATCCATTGACACGCTTCAAGTTCTGATTCGGAAATCTGACGAACCGAGCGCTGTGCTCGAAATAGTTGTGATGGGCGCAGATTCATGCGTAACAGCACGGGTGCTCAAACAAAACAGCATGCGCTTTGTTTATTTCCTTCAATTTATTTGGAGCAAGCTGCCGGATCAGGTGCGAAAAGTGTTGCGCCCTGTAGCACAACGAATACGTACTATTCTAGAGTTTGGCAGCTTACGGCGGCCATAGTTGAATAGTAAGGCAGATATATGTGTGGAATTTTCGGCTTTGTCCTAAACCAACCTCGCTTAATACAAACATCTACGAGCGAGTTGGGAAGGGGAATGACCCTTCTCCGTCACCGGGGCCCCGATGGTGCAGGTACCTGGGTGTCTGGAAATGGCCAGATAGGGCTGGGGCATGTGCGATTGTCAATCATCGATTTGGAGGCTGGAGCGCAGCCAATGAAAAGCGATGATGGGCGATTTACCATCATCTATAACGGTGAAATCTACAATTACATAGAGCTACGTGAAGAACTTGGGTTACAAGCATTCCGCACACATTCTGATACTGAGGTAATTCTCCGAGCATTTCAAAAGTGGGGAACTGATTGCGTCAGTCGATTGCGCGGAATGTTTGCGATTGCGATCTGGGATGACGTTGAAAAGAAATTGTTCTTGGCGCGAGATCGTTTTGGCATCAAACCCCTATATTGGGCCAAGTCATCATCAGGTCTATATTTTGCTTCAGAGTTGAAGGCCATATTACCTTTTCTTGATCGTCGCGAGATAAATAAGGCTGCTCTTTCCGACTACTTTACCTTCCAATTCTGCCTTGGCGAGAAGAATCTAATGGATGGAGTCTGGCAACTGCCACCAGCCCATCTCGTGCAGTGCAGACCAGGAGAAACACCACGGCCGAAGCGTTACTGGGAAGTTCATTACGAGATCGATTACGACCACACGGAAAAATGGTTTACAGAGCGGTTGGTCGATTTGCTGGAAGATTCTGTGCGCGTTCATCTGCGCGCTGATGTCGAAGTTGGTAGTTATGTCAGCGGCGGTGTTGATTCAAGTTTGCTTGCTGTATTGGCGCGCGATGTAAGGCCCGGAACGCGTTTTCAAATTTTCAACGGGCGCTTTACAGAGGGTTTGAATTTCGATGAGTCGCGTTATGCACAGGCTCTTGCTGATGAGCGCGATATGCAATTGCATGTCGCGGATATTGGCGAGCAGGACTTTGTTGATTATATAGCCAAGGTCATCTGGCATCTGGATCAGCCGACTGCCGGCCCAGGATCCTTTCCCCAGTACATGGTTTCGAAGCGGGTTGGCGAACGCATCAAGGTCGTGCTGGGCGGACAGGGCGGCGATGAGATTTTCGGGGGATATGCGCGCTACCTTGTGGCGTACTTCGAACAGTGCATCAAGGGTGCTATCGAAGGCACTCTGCACAGCGGCAATTATCTGGTGACCTATGAATCGATCATTCCCAATCTGGAAACATTGCGCCAATACAAGCCGATGCTGCGCGAATTTTGGGCGAAAGGATTATTTGGAGAGCGTGACGAGCGTTATTGGCGTCTTGTTAACCGCGCTAATACCTTTGGAGGGATACTGACAACAGACGTCCTCGATCAGACAAATACCTTTGAGGAATTCAAAGAGATTTATTGGGGTAGTAACGTTGGTAGTGAGTCATATTTTGATTCAATGACGCATTTTGATTTCAAAACGCTCCTGCCGGCACTTCTCCAAGTGGAAGACCGAATGAGCATGGCCCACGGGGTTGAGGCGAGAGTGCCGTTCCTTGATCATCCGCTCGTGGAGTTTGCTGCAACTATTCCAGCAGATATTAAGTTTAAGAACGGTGAGTTGAAACGGCTACTCAGATCGGTATTTTCGCCGAAGTTGCCGACAGTAATTAGAGACCGAAAAGACAAGATGGGGTTCCCAGTACCATTGAATCTCTGGTTGAAGCGCGGAGGTCTTGCGCGTGATTTTATCGGGGACTTATTGGGGACAAGCCAAGCACAGACGAGACCGTACTTACGAGAAAAAATCCCGCTGGATGCGGTACTTGATTCACAAAGTGATTATGGCAGAAATCTGTGGGCACTCATAAGCTTGGAGCTTTGGCATCGTCATTTCATTGATGCTAGCCAAGCGTAAAAAGTTAAGTGGCGTGCTTGGCTGACAACTAATGGATCGGTTGAATATCCTCGTTCTGCACGGACTGGGAAATCCATCTAACACTGCAGATTTTTTGTCGAGACACGTCTATTGCCTTTCCAGAAATTTACCAAGACATAATTACATCTACCATGACGTTGCGCTTGAGCTGCCCGAATATGTAAAAACTGTGGCGTTTCACGCCATTATTTTGGATGTCACTTTTCTTTGGCATCGTTGGTCGCTACCAAAACGCTTCCAGCGGCTGAAGTCTGCCTATGACTTCGTACGGCAATCCAATGCCGTCAAAATTGCGCTACCCCAGGACGAATACGACTGCAACGAACTGCTCGATGAGTGGATGTGTGAATGGGGGGTGGATGTCGTCGTTTCGGTGGTCGCGAAGCACTGGGATGTGCTTTTTCCTAAGTACAGCAAGATCGGAAGAGTTGTTCTTGGCTACACAGGCTATGTCGATGAATCGTTGCTGAGCTTCGAATTGAAGCCCTGGCTGGAAAGACGCATCGACATAGGCTATCGCGCCAAGAAGCTTCCGCCATATTTCGGCCGGTTGGGTGAGACGAAATGGAGAATCGGGCCTGCCGTTGAGGCCGCTGCTCGCCCGCATGGCTTTGTAACGGATATCGTACTGGGCGATCAGGGGACGTTGCTGGGAAGGAAATGGTTGGATTTCATCAACGACAGCAAGTTTACGCTCGGAGCGAACAGCGGCAGCAGTCTCCTGGATCCGCGGGGTGAAATTCAACGGGGAATCCGGGCATATCTCAAGGAACACCCGGCCGCCACCTTCGAGGAAATTGAGGAGAAGTTCTTCAAGGGGCTCGACGGGAAATACGAGTTCACGGCGATCTCTCCGCGCGTGCTTGAGGCCGCAGTGTTGAACAGCTGCCAAATCCTGGTGGAAGGCGATTACAGCGGCATCGTTCGTCCGTGGGAACACTACATTCCGATTCGTGCCGATGCTTCTGACTTCGATAATGTCGCTGCAGCCATGCGCGACCACGGATTGGTCGGGCAACTGACGGCAAACTGCCGGGCAACCATTCTGGACACGAAGGAGTTGCGATATTCGGCAAAAGCCGAGCGCCTGGTTGGTCTGATAACCGAATGCCTAGGACGGAAAAACGTCCATTCGCCTGCGGCACCCGTCGAAGCAGCCATCAGGAAATATCAGGAAGAGATGCCGCGAAAATATGCCAGGAAGTGGCGGGCCCAGGCCATCAGGCAGAACGTCCGGCAGGCCCTGGACGGCCACCCGATCGCCCTGCGTGCTGCAAAGGCCGGGCTGGGACTGATTCGCAGGCTTCGCCCTCACTGACGACATGCGGCGGCTGCTGATCATATCGTTTTCGACGATTGAGACCGACCCGAGAGTTCGTCGTCAGCTGGCGCTCCTGAAGGACGAGTTCGAACTGGTAGTGGCGGGGTTCGGCCGCCTGCAGATGGCCGGTGTTTCCATGGCGATGTTGCCGGAGGACGGGCGATCTTTTGTGCACAAGGCGGCCAAGGCAATCCAGCTTCTTTCCGGAGCCTTCACCTTTCATTATTGGAAACGTCCGGCCGCCATTGCGGCACGCGACAAGTTCTCCAGCGAGAAATTCGACTTGGTATTGGCCAACGACGTAGAGGCGCTGCCGGTTGCGTTGGAAATTGCCAAGGGTGCCCCGGTCATTCTGGATGCACATGAATACTCGCCGAGGGAGATGGAAGGATGGAAATGGCGTTTGTTCTTCCAGCGCTACAAGTCCTGGTTATGCCGCAAGTATCTGTCGCGCGCCAATGCGGTCTGCACCGTTTCCCGGGGAATCGCAGACGAGTACGAACGCAATTTCAGTGTTCGTTGCTCGATAGTGATGAATGCGGCCGAATATCGGGATCTGCAGCCATCCGAGGTGCAGGAGGGACGGATTCGCCTGATCCACCATGGCGGGATAAATCGATCGCGACAGATCGAGCTGATGATCGATCTGATGGATTTCCTGGACGAACGATTCACCCTCGATCTGATGCTGGTGAGCACCGATGCGAAATATTTCGGGGAGCTGCGCGAGCGGGCAGGCCGCAACCCGCGCATACGCTTTGTCGAACCGGTGCCTTTGCAGGAAATTCCGTCGGTGCTGAATCGGTACGACATCGGCGTATACCTTCTGCCATTCAGCAACTTCAACAACATGCATGCCTTGCCGAACAAGTTTTTCGAGTTCGTTCAGGGGCGGCTGGGCATTGCCATCGGGCCGAGCCCGGAGATGGCCCGTCTGGTTTCGGACCATGGCCTGGGCCTGGTGGCCGAGGACTTTTCCCCGGCCACCCTGGCAAAACTGCTCAATGGGCTCACCACGGAACAAGTCCGGCGGTTCAAGGACAATGCCCATCGCGCAGCGCGTCAGCTATCGTCGCAGGAGTCGGGAGAGGAACTCCTGCGAATGATTCGTGGGGCGCTGAAATCCTAATGTCCTTGCGATAACCAATCATGTGTGGAATCGCCGCTCTTTTCGGAATCGGGGACCAGCCGTCGCCTTCAATCCAGGCGATGCTGGACACGATCCGGCATCGCGGCCCGGACGACGAGGGATGGGCGGCTTTCGAGGGAGCGAACCTGGCCGCTTCGTGCGGCGGCGGCACGGACACGCCGGCGGCGTGCTACGCGGCGTCCTTGCCCTACGCGCCGGTGTCGGGCGCGACCGTGCCGCAAGGCGCGCGCGCCGTGCTCGGCCACCGGCGCCTGTCGATTCTCGATGTCTCGCCGGGCGGGCACCAGCCGATGTCTTATCGGGACGGACGCTACTGGATCGTGTTCAACGGCGAGATATACAACCATCTCGAGTTGCGGCGTGAGCTCGAGTCGTCGGGGCATCGCTTTGTCTCCCGGTCCGACACGGAAGTCCTGCTGGCGTCCTATGCGGAATGGGGGCAGGCGTGCCTGGAGCGGCTCGATGGCATGTTTGCCTTCGTGCTGGTCGATCGCGTCGAGGCGACGCTCTTCGCCGCGCGCGACCGCTTCGGCATCAAGCCGCTGTATTACTGGGCGGCGCCGGATCGCATTGTGGCGTTCGCGTCGGAGATCAAGCAGTTCTCCGTGCTGCCGGGCTGGCGGGCGGTGCTCAACGGCCAGCGCGCCTACGATTTCCTGGCCTGGGGAATCCTCGACCATACCGACGAGACGATGTTCCGCGGCGTTTATCAGCTGCGCCCGGGGACATCGGTGCGGCTCGATTTGCGGCGACCGTTGGCTGTCGAGCCGGCGGGACGGCTGGCGTCACACGAGTGGTACCGGCTTGCCGGCAGCCCTTTCGCGGGCGGCCTGGCGGAGGCCGCGGCGCGCTTCCGGGAACGCTTCGAGTCTTCCGTCCGGGCGCACCTGCGGGCGGACGTGCCCGTCGGCTCGTGCCTGTCGGGCGGCCTCGATTCGTCCTCCATCGTGTGCGCCATGAACGACCTGCTGCGAGGGGAGGGCGTGCAGGAGCGGCAGCACGCCTTTTCGTCGTGCTCGGCCATTCCGCGCTTCGACGAGCGCGAGTATGTGGAGGAAGTCGTCAGGCACACCGGCATCGAGGCGCATTACGTTTACCCCGATCTCGGCCGCCTGTTCGACGAGCTCGACCGCATCACCTGGCATCAGGACGAGCCGTTCGGCTCGACGAGCATCTTCGCGCAGTGGTCGGTGTTCGCCCTCGCGGCGGACAATGGGGTGAAGGTCATGCTCGACGGGCAGGGAGCGGACGAGCAGCTTGCGGGGTATCAGGGCTACCACGGCGCCTTGTACGCCAGCCTGTTCCGGCAGTTGCGCTGGATCGAGCTCTGGCGGGAAATACGCGCCGCCAGGCAGGTGCATGGCCACGGCCCGCTGTGGGCGATCAAGTATCTGGCCGACGCCCTGCTGCCGGCGGCGCTGCGCTATCCTCTGCGGGCGATGGTCGGAAAGGAGACGGCTGCGCCGGCCTGGCTCGATCTGCAGCGGCTGGGGGCGGCGCCGTGCGATCCGATGCGTGGCGAGACGGGAGCTTCGATGTCGATCGGCGAGCTCTCCTACCGCCAGCTGACGCGCAGCAACCTGCAGATGCTTTTGCATTGGGAGGATCGCGATTCCATGGCGCATTCCATCGAGGCGCGGGTGCCGTTCCTCGACCACAAACTGGTGGAGTTCGTGCTGGGCCTGCCCGATGCCTGCAAGATCCATCGGGGGGTGACCAAGCGGGTTCTGCGCGAGGGCCTGCGCGGCGTGCTGCCGGAGACAATTCGCACCAGGATGAGCAAGCTGGGTTTCGTGACGCCGGAGGAGCACTGGATGCGCGAGGAGGCGCCGGAGGCATTCCGGCAGGCGGTCGGGGAGGCGGTGGCCGCGTCGCAGGGAGTGCTGCGGCCGGAGGCGCTGCGGCTTGCCGACGACGTGATCGCCGGCAGACGCCCTTTCGACTTCACGGTCTGGCGCATGATCAGCTTTGCCGCCTGGGTGAAGCGGTTCCAGGTGGCGCTGGCTTGACCGAATGAGCTTGCCGCAAGCTCACACGGATAAGCCGATCACGGTGCTCTACGTGCACCACGCCGCGCCGTTCGGCGGCGCATCCCGTAGCCTGCTGGAACTGATCCGGAGTTTTCCGGCAGGCGCCGTGCTGCCCCGCGTGCTGACGCGAAGCGGGCAGTTCCAGGAAATCCTCGAGGCTGCGGGCGTAGCGGTGCTGGGCTGCGGGGGCGTGTCCCAGTTTGACAACACGCGCTACAGCCATTACCGGGGCTGGCGCTGGCTGGTCCTGCTGCGCGAACTGGCCTATCTGCCGACGACGCTGCGCGGCCTGCTGGCGGCGAAGCGGAAATGGGGCCGCGTCGACCTGGTGCACATCAACGATTTGACGCTGCTGCCGGCGATCTGGCTGGCGCGGCGCCTGTTCGGCTGTCCGGTGATCGTGCATGTCCGCTCGGTGCAGCAGCCGCTGCGGGGCTGGCGCGGCCGGCTGGTCTCTGCGGTGCTGCGCAACAATGCGGCGCGGCTGATCGCCATCGACGAAACGGTCAAGGCCAGCCTCGATCCGTCGCTGGATACGGTGGTGATCCACAACGGCCTGCGCGTCACGCGGGGCGAACAGTCTGCCGCTGCGGCGCATGACAGGTTCACCGTCGGCATGGTGGGCGGGCTGTCCCGCGCCAAGGGCTGTCTGGAGTTCGTCGAGGCGGCCGCGCTGTGCCGGGCGCAGGGGGCGGACATCCGCTTTGTTTTCGTCGGCCAGAGCATGCGCCGCCGCTCGCCCTTGAGGGACTTCGTGTTGCGGCGGCTCGGGCTGTCGCAGGAGATCGAAGAGGAGCTGAAGGCGCGGATCGAAGCCCTGGCGCTGTCGGACGCGGTCGAGTTCTGGCCGTTCACGACGGATCTGGCGAGCGTTTACCGCCGCTTCGACGTGGTGTGCTTCCCGAGCCATTTCGATGCGCCGGGACGCCCGATATTCGAGGCGGCGTTCTTCGGCGTGCCGAGCATCGCAGCCGTGTCGAAGCCCATGGGCGACACCATCGTCGACGGCGTGACGGGATTGGCCGTGCGTCCGCGCGAGCCGCGCCAGCTGGCGGAGGCGATCCTGTCCCTCTACGCCAACCCGGAGAAGCGGGCCGAGCTGGGCCGCAATGCGGCGCAGCTGGCAGAGACGCATTTCGATGCGGACGGCAATGCCCTGCGGGTCCTCGGCGTCTATCGGGAGGCGGTGCTTGCCGCTGCGGGAGGACGGCCTTGATTGCGGTGTCCATCGTCAGCCACGGCCACGGCCGCATGATCGATGCGCTGCTGGGCGACCTGGCCGGCTGCCCGGAAGTGACGCGCGTGATCCTGACGATCAACGTGCCCGAGCAGGAGCCGGTGGTTCCGGTCGCGCTGTCCGACCGCATCGTCGTGCTGCGCAACGCGGCGCCGAAGGGCTTCGGCGCCAACCACAATGCGGCCTTCGCGCACTGCGACGCGCCGTATTACTGCGTCCTGAATCCGGACGTGCGGCTCGACGCGAATCCCTTTCCGGCACTGCTCGGCTGCCTGAAGGACGGCGTCGCCTTGTGCGCGCCGGCGGTGACGAGCCCGGCCGGCGAGATCGAGGACAGCGCTCGGCATTTCCCCGGCTTTCTCGGCCTGTTCGCCAAACTGCTGGGCGTCGCGGACGGGCGCTACCGATACGCGAGAAGCGATCCGCCTTTCCATCCCGACTGGGTGGCGGGGATGTTCATGCTGTTCGTCGCGGCGGACTATGCAGCGTTGGGCGGTTTCGACGAGGACTACTTCCTCTATTACGAGGACGTGGACCTGTGCATCCGTCTGTGGAACGCGGGACGCAAGATCGTGCTCTGCCCGCAGGCCGCGGCGGTGCATGCGGCGCAGCGCGCCAGCCACCGCAACCTGCGCCATCTGGCCTGGCACCTCGGCAGCATGGCGCGCTATTTCATCCGGCATTGGGGCAGGCTGCCGGCGGCCGGGGCGCGAAGGTGACGGAGCCGGACGTGTCGCATCCGGAGCAATGGCTGGCGAGGAACAACTTCGACCTGCTGCGCCTGCTGTTCGCCGGCACCGTCTGCCTGGTGCATGCCTACGAGCTCTCCGGCTTCCGCGAGCTGGCGTGGATCGCCTCTTTCCTGTCGACGGCCGTGGCGGTGAAGGCCTTCTTCGTGGTCAGCGGCTTCCTGATTTTCATGAGCCACGAGCGCTCGACGTCGCTCGGCGCCTACGCGGGCAAGCGCGTCCGGCGCATCTATCCGGCGTATTTGACGGTGGTGATGCTGTGCGCACTCGGTCTGGCGTTCGCCAGCGCGCGCCCGCTCGCGGAGTATTTCTCGCCCGCCTGGTTCAAGTACGTTCTGGCCAACCTCGTTTTCCTGAACTTCCTGCAGCCGACCCTGCCAGGCGTCTTCGAGGCGAACCACATGTCTGCGGTCAACGGCGCGCTGTGGACCCTCAAGATCGAGGTCATGTTCTACGTTTCGGTGCCGGTGTTCGCTTACCTGTTCCGCAAGGTGCCCCGTCTTCCGGCGCTGCTGTTTGTCTACATCGCCTCGGTGGCCTATTTCGCCTTGCTGACGGCGGCGGCGGAGCGCACGGGCAGCGGGCTCTACCACGAACTCGCGCGGCAGCTGCCGGGGCAGCTTTCCTACTTCATGTCCGGCGCCTTCCTCTATTACTACCTGCCGTTCTTCGTCCGCCACAAGGCTTACTTTCTGGCGGCGGCGGTTGCGGTGCTGGCGGTCGACCGGATTGTCCCGTTGCCGGCGTTCGAGCCCTTCGCCCTGGCGGTCGTCGTGGTGTTTTTCGGACTGTTCCCCTATGTCGGGAATTTCGGCAAGCACGGCGATTTTTCCTACGGCGTCTACATTCTGCATTTCCCGATCATCCAGCTGTTCGTGCAGGCGGGCTGGTTCGGCGGCAGCCCCGGACTGTTCCTGTCGGCGGTGGTCGTCGCCGTCGCGGCCGGCGCGGTGCTGATGTGGCATGGGGTGGAAAAACGTTTCCTCTTCCGCAGCAGCCACTACATTGCGGCAAGCGCTGAAAAAGTCAGTCGCGGCGGGACGGCGCACACAGCGCTTTCCGGCCGCAAGGAGGCTTGAATGCCGGCATTGGTCACGGGTGCGAGCGGGTTCGTCGGCGGCCGACTGACGGAGGCACTCAGCCGTGAGGGGAATGTCCGGGCGCTGGTCCGCCGCGCCGGCGCGATACCGGGCGCAGCCGTGGGAGACCTGCTCGATCCGGCATCGCTGCGGGTGGCCTGCGAGGGCGTCGAGAGCATCTTCCATTGCGCCGGCTACGCCCACGCCTTCTCTTCATCGGATCCCGACGCACACCGGCGCATCAATTTCGAGGGCACGCGCAACCTGCTCATGGCCGCGGGCGAGGCGGGGGTGCGCCGCTTCGTGTTCCTGTCCAGCGTCAAGGCGATGGCGGAACCTGGCGACGCCTGCGTCGATGAGGACTGGCCCGGCGAGCCGGACACGCCCTATGGCCGCGCCAAGCGCGCAGCCGAAGAGGCGGTGCTGGAGGCGGGCGCGAAGTACGGCATGCACGTGGTGAATCTGCGGCTGGCGATGGTGTATGGCCGAGGAGGACGAGGCAATCTGGAGCGCATGGCGCGCGGCATTCGTGCCGGCTGGTTCCCGCCGCTGCCGGAGACAGGCAACCGCCGCTCGTTGGTGCATGTGGGCGATGTGGTGGCGGCCATGCGCCTGGTTGCGCAGGCGCCGGCGGCGAACGGGCGCACCTACATCGTGGCCGACCCGAGGGCGTATTCGGGGCGCGAGATCTACGATGCGATTCGCCGCGCGCTTGGAAAGCCGCCCGCGCGCTGGCAGGTGTCGGCAGTCCTTTTGCGTTCTGGCGGATGGCTGGGCGATGGCCTGGGAAAACTCGCCGGCCGGACATTGCCCTTGAATTCGGAAGTGACGGATCGGCTGCTCGGGTCGGCCTGCTACTCGCCGGCCCGCATCGACCGGGAGCTCGGCTGGCATGCTGGCATCGGCCTCGCGGAGGGCGTGCGGGAGATGCTGGGGATTGGTTAGTGCAGATGTCGGGCTGAATCCCGCCCATTTACGCCCATTTCTGGAAAATGGGCGTAAATGGGCGTAGCATTGGCGCATGCTTCGTTCTGAAACGATACAAATCACTTCTGAAATCCTGAGTTTCGTCACCAGGATCGACGAATTCAAAGGTGCCTGGCGCGCCTTGGGTGCGCTTGCGCCCGATCGTCTGTCTGCCCTGCGGCGCGTGGCCACCATCGAAAGCATCGGCTCGTCCACTCGCATCGAGGGCAGCAAGCTGTCCGATCGTGAGGTGGAGCAACTTCTGTCGAATCTGGAAATCAGGTCTTTCTCCACTCGTGACGAGCAGGAGGTGGCCGGTTACGCCGAGCTGATGGATCTGGTGTTCTCGTCCTGGCGCGACATTCCATTCACCGAGAACCACATCAAGCAGTTGCACCAGATACTGCTGCGCCACAGCGAAAAGGACGCATGGCATCGCGGCAACTACAAGACCAGCTCGAACAGCGTCGCCGCCTTCGACGAGCATGGGTCGCAGATCGGAATCGTGTTCGAGACCGCAATACCGTTCGACACTCCTCGCCTGATGACGGAACTCGTGTCCTGGGTGAATCAGGAACGCCAAAGCGTGGATGGGGCCCGCCTGCACCCTTTGTTGATCATCGCCCTGTTCGTCGTTGTGTTTCTGGAAATTCATCCTTTTCAGGACGGCAACGGCAGGCTCTCCCGCGTGCTGACAACACTCCTGCTCCTGCAGGCCGGCTACGTCTATGTGCCTTACAGCTCGCTGGAAAGCGTGATCGAACAGAGCAAGGAAGCCTATTACCTGGCGCTGCGCCAAACCCAGGGAACGATCCGCACGGAGTCGCCGAATTGGCAACCGTGGCTGGTGTTCTTCCTCCGTTCCCTGGCTGAGCAGGTACAGCGATTGGAGAAGAAGATCGAGCGGGAGAAGATCGTGCTGGCGGCCATGCCAGAGCTTCAGCTCCGGATTGTCGAGTTTGCTCGAGAGCATGGCCGTGTGACGATCGGCGGGACGATCAGGCTCACAGGCGCCAGTCGCAATACCCTCAAGCAGCACTTCCGGGCCTTGGTCGAACGCGGCGTATTGAATCAACACGGCAGCGGTCGTGGAGTCTGGTATGACTTGCGCTGAACTGAGGCGATGATGACAGGCAAGCTGTGGCTTGCCGTGCCGGTTTCCTTCGCGCTTTCCTGGGCGATCGTCCGGCTGCGCCTGAAATTTGCGGATCGCGGCCTGGATCGGCCCAACCATCGATCCCTGCATGAACGGCCGACGCCGCATGGCGGCGGGCTGGGCATCGTCCTGGCGCTGCTGGCGACCGGAGTCTGGCTTGGAATGCCGAACCTCCTGCTGGCAATGGTGCTGGGGCTGGCACTGCTCTCGCTGGCGGACGACCTGTGGCACCTGCCGTTCTGGCTGAGGCTGGCGGCGCATCTGGGTGCAGCCGCGTCACTGTGCCATCTGGTCGCGCTGCCGGCCTGGTGGTGGCTGCCGGCGATGCTGGCCGTCGGCTGGATGACGAACCTTTACAATTTCATGGATGGCGCCGACGGACTGGCGGGAAGCCAGGGAGTGGCGGGATTCGCGGCCTATGCGGTGGGCTTCGCCATTGCCGGCGACTCGAACATGGCCACGTGGTGCGCCTCGGCGGCGGCAGCCTGCGCCGGCTTTCTGTGTTTCAATTGGCCGCCGGCGAAAATCTTCATGGGGGACGTGGGATCGATCCCCCTAGGGTTTCTGGCAGGCGGGCTGGGATTGGTCGGGTCATGGCAGGGCGCCTGGCCCTTGTGGTTCCCGCTGCTGGCGTTTGCACCGTTCGTGCTCGACGCGTCGGCGACGCTGGTGAGGCGCGCGCTGGAAGGAAAGCGCGTGTGGGAGGCGCATCGCGAACATGTCTATCAGCGCATGGTGCAGATGGGCTACGGACACCGCGGCATGACGCTGCGCTGGGCCGCCCTGATGGTGGCAGGCGTGCTGATGGCCGTGGCGCTGCTGGCATTGCCGGCCTGGATGCAGTGGATCGCCGTGCCGGCGTGGCTGACTTTTCTGGCATGGCTGGGAATTCGGGCGATACATAAATAATGAACTGGCGCGCACTGCTCGCATTCATTCACGACCTGACGGCGACGGCCCTCATGTGGCTGGCTGCCTACTGGATCCGCTTCAATTTCGATACCCCCCCGGATTTCGTGGCGACCTCCTGGAAGGCACTGGCCTGGGTGATGCCGCTCTATGCGGTGATCTACCTGAAGTTCGGTCTGTACCGCGGCATCTGGCGCTATGCCAGCATGGGCGATCTGCGCCGGCTGCTGATCGCGGTGGGCCTGGGGGCGGTTGCCACGGCCGGCATCGTCTACATGATCCAGGCGGCCGGCATTCCGCGCTCGATCCTGCTGCTGCACCCCATCCTGCTGCTGCTGGCGATGGGCGGCAACCGCTTCCTGTATCGGGCCTGGAAGGATGGTCACCTCTTCTCGCGGAACCTGCACGACGGGCAGCCGGTGCTGGTGCTTGGCGCCGGTGACGCTGCGGCCATGCTGCTCAAGGATCTGTCGCGCAGTACGGCGTGGCGGGTGGTCGGCCTGCTCGACGACGACGCAGCCAAGCACGGAAGGCGCCTCGTCGACGTGCCGATCCTCGGACCGCTTGCTGCCGTGGCCGAACAGGCCGGGCGCCTCGACGTGACGCATGCCATCATTGCCATGCCGAACGTGTCGGCCGCACAGCGCCGCCGGGCGGCGGAACTGGCGGGCGCTGCGGGGTTGACTGTGCTGACCGTGCCGGCCATGGCCGATGTGTTGTCGGGCAAGGTGTCCGTCTCGCAGGTGCGCAAGGTCGAACTGGAAGACCTGCTCGGCCGCGATCCGATTCAGCTCGACGACGAGGGGCTGCACCGCCTGCTGACGGGCCGACGGGTGCTGGTAACCGGCGCCGGGGGCTCGATCGGCTCCGAGTTGTGCCGCCAGATCGCCAACTATGCGCCGGCACAGCTGGTGTTGTTCGAGCAGTCCGAATTCGCCCTCTATCGCATCGAGCAGGAGTTTTCCGCAAGTTTCCCGGAAGTTCGCATTGTTTGCCTTGTCGGCGACGTCAAGGAGGAGGCCAGCCTGACATCCGCCTTTGCCACGTATCGGCCCGATGTGGTGTTTCATGCGGCCGCCTACAAGCATGTGCCGCTCATGGAAAACGAGAACGCCTGGCAGGCGGTGCGCAACAATGTGCTTGGAACCTGGCGCGTGGCGCGCGCGGCGATGGCGGCCGGCATCGACAAGTTCGTCATGGTGTCCACCGACAAGGCGGTGAATCCGACCAACGTGATGGGCGCCAGCAAGCGCCTGGCGGAGATGGTCTGCCAGGCCTTGCAGGCGGAGAGCGGGGGCACGCACTTCGTCACGGTCCGCTTCGGCAACGTGCTGGGCAGCAGCGGCAGTGTGATTCCACGGTTCCGCGAGCAGATCGCCCGCGGCGGGCCGGTGACGGTGACGCATCCGGACATCATCCGCTACTTCATGCTGATTCCCGAGGCGGCGCAGCTGGTGCTGCAGGCCGGCCTGATGGGGCAGGGCGGCGAAATTTACGTCCTCGACATGGGCGAACCGGTGAAGATCGTCGATCTGGCCCGCGACATGATCCGGCTCTCCGGTTACACCGAGGAGGAGATCAGGATCGTCTTCACCGGCTTGCGCCCCGGCGAAAAACTCTTCGAAGAGCTGCTCGCCGACGGCGAACATACGCTGCCGACGCCGCATCCCAAGCTGCGCATCGCGCGGGCGCAGGCTGCGCTGTCGGCGGTGGAGATGGCGGATCTTGTGGCCTGGCTGCTGGGTGCGCCGCAGGGAGAACAGGCCGTCAAGCAACACCTGACGCGGTTCGTCCCGGAGTATCGACCCCGCCAGCCGGAATGAGCTTATGAAATCCGCAAACACGATTCTGGTAACGGGCGGCGCCGGCTACATCGGTTCCCATGCCTGTATTGAATTGCTGCAGGCCGGTTATGGCGTGGTGGTGGTCGACAACCTGTGCAACAGCCGCCGCGAGGTGTTTGGGCGGATCGAGCGGATCGCAGGCCGGCCGGTCGCCTTCCACGAATGCGACGTGCGCGACGCGGCAGCCCTGCGCGCGGTGTTCCGCGAACACGCCATCGGCGCGGTGCTGCATTTCGCCGGCCTGAAGGCGGTCGAGGAGTCCGTTGCGCGACCGCTGGACTACTACGAGAACAACGTCGGCGGCACGCTGACGTTGTGCGAGGCGATGTCTGAAGCCGGGGTCAGGCAACTGGTCTTCAGTTCGTCGGCCACGGTATACGGAGACCCCGATGCGGTGCCGGTTGGCGAGGATCATCCGTTGCGGCCGACGAACCCCTATGGCCGCAGCAAGGTCATGGTCGAGTCGATCCTGCAGGATCTTTTCCGTTCCGACTCCGCCTGGAAGATCGCGCTGCTGCGCTATTTCAATCCCGTCGGCGCCCACGAGAGCGGTCTGATCGGCGAGGATCCGGGCGGTGTGCCGAACAATCTCGTGCCTTTCATTGCCCAGGTGGCGGTGGGCCGGCGCGAGGCGCTCAATGTGTACGGCAACGATTACCCGACGCCGGACGGCACGGGAGTGCGGGACTATATTCATGTCGTCGATCTCGCCCGCGGCCACCTGGCGGCGCTGGAGAAGCTGGCGACAAGCCACGCGGTGATCACCGCAAATCTTGGCACCGGGCGCGGCTACAGCGTACTGGAAGTGGTCGAGGCGTTCCGCCAGGCTTCGGGCCGGGATATCCCCTATCGCTTCGTTGCCCGGCGCGCGGGCGATGTCGCCGCCTGCTACGCCGACCCGGAATTGGCCGCCCGCTTGCTGGGCTGGCGCGCCGAGCGCGGCCTAGAGCAGATGTGCCGGGATGCCTGGCGCTGGCAGAGCATGAATCCGAACGGCTACGCCGGGTAGGCCACCCTGGCCAGAGATTGCAGGCCACGATGAAAAGACGCATATCTCCTGCTTTCCGGATAATTTGACGTGATGGATTGTTATTCTTAATATTACAATGTGTTAGGGAAACAATAATATTGTCAAAATGGCGCGAACAAAGGCCTTGTCTGCGGAAGATCTGATGCGAGCCATTGTCGTCGCGGGGCCTTATGGGGCCACCCCCGATGCTTTGGGGGCACGGTTTGCCGGAATCAGCCGATCTACGCTCAATCGCCGCCTGCGAGATCTGGTGACTGAAGGGCGCATCAAGGCGATCGGGAAGGGGCCTGGCATACGCTATGTTTCTGGGGCGCAATTCCCGGAGGAGGATATACGGCGCTATTTTGAAACCGACTGGCAGGCGCGGCCCTCCGTTGGTTTCCGTGAAGAGCAGCTATTGCCGGAACCCGGGATCTCCCCGGAAAAGGCGGCGCGGTTGCGCAAGCTCAATGCCATTTCGCGCCCGCTCGACAGGAAGTTTCTGGCGGATTTCCTGATCGATTTTTCATGGGCCTCGTCGTTGCTCGAGGGCGGCACTTACTCGGCCATCGATACCCAGGCGCTGATCGAATACGGCCAACGCAATCCGGACAAGCCGGTCGAGGATGCGCTGCTCATTCTCAATCACAAGAATGCCATCGAGTATCTGTGGTCGCACCGCGAACTTACCGTCGAAACCTTGTGCCGGCTTCATTCCCTGCTTACAGACCGGCATGGGCTTGCCGATGCTGCGGATTCGGAGCATTTCCTGCCCGACGGGCAACTCGGCGTGCCGAGGGAATACGAGGAGGTGCGGCTGGGGCGGTCAGCCTACGGGCCGCCTTTCCGTCCCGGGACAGGTTACATTGGCAGGGCGCTGGCACTGGTTGTCGATACGGCCGTGAAACTGGAACCTGTTGCGGCGGCGCTTTATCTGATGACGCGCCTTCCTTATCTGCAGGCCTTCGCAAACGGCAACAAGAGGACTTCCCGCCTTGCCGCCAATCTGCCTTTGCTGAGGGCGGGCATGCTGCCGATATCGTTCGTGGACTTCGTGAAGGCGGACTATGTGCTCGGGATGTCCGCCTATTACGAGCTTGGCGACATCCAGATCATCGAGCGGGTTTTCATTCAAGGTTATGTGAGGTCGATCGTTCGCGGCAGCGACTTGCCGGCATCCGTTCGGGTCGGCGGCTTCAAGGTGGATGAGGTTGCGGGAGAACTGGTGAAGTATGTTCAGTCTGGCCGTATGCCGGCACACCCCGCTGCCGCCCTGTTCCTGACATGACCACCTACGCCATCGGCGACATCCAGGGCTGCTTCGACTCCTTCCGCCGCCTGCTCGACCTGGCCCGCTTCGATCCGGCGCGCGACCGCCTTTGGCTGGTCGGCGACCTGGTCAATCGCGGCCCGCATTCGTTGGAGACGCTGCGCTTCGTCAAGGAACTGGGTAATGCTGCAATCACGGTGCTGGGCAACCACGACCTGCACCTGCTGATGCTGTCCGAGGGCTACTCGAAGAAGCATCATGACGATACGGTGGATGCCATTCTGGAGGCGCACGACCGCGACGAATTGCTCGACTGGCTGCGCCATTGCCCCATGATGCATGTCGAGGACGGTCATGCCCTGTTGCATGCCGGCCTGCTGCCGCAGTGGACGGTGGCGCAGGCGCAACGACTGGCTGGCGAGGTCGAGGCAGCGCTGCAGGCGGAGAACTACCGCGACTTCCTCGCCAACATGTGGGGCAGCGAGCCGCCGTCATGGGGTGATGACCTGACCGGCTGGCCGCGCTTGCGGGTGATCGTGAATGCCATGACGCGGATGCGCTTCTGCTCGCCGGACGGCGTCATGGAATTCAAGACCAAGGGCGAGCTGGCCGATGCGCCGGAGGGTTATTTGCCGTGGTTCGCCGTGCCCGGTCGCAGGAGTGCCGACCATGTCCTGGTGACCGGTCACTGGTCGGCGCTGGGACTCCGCATCGAGCCGAACCTGCTGGCGCTCGATTCGGGCTGCCTGTGGGGGCGGCATCTGACGGCGGTGCGCCTGCCTGAGCGGGAAGTGTTCCAGATCGACTGTGCGGGCGAAGACGTTACGTGATGGAGGAGAAATTGGACGATTGCGTATTCTGCAAGATCGTGCGCGGCGAGATTCCGGCGACGGTGGTGCTGCAGGACGAGCACACCCTCGTCTTCATGGACATCGGCAGCGTGAATCCCGGCCACATGCTGGTGGCGGCGAAGCCGCATGTCGAGAACCTGCAGGGCATGGACGAGGCCCTGGCGGGTGCGATGTTCCGCTCGGCGGCGCGCGCGGCCCGCGCCATCGAGGCGGTGTTCAAGCCGGCCGGCATTTCCGTCTATCAGGCCAACGGCGCCGCGGCCGGACAGACCGTGTTTCATGCGCACATCCATGTGCTGCCGCGCTGGGAGAACGACGGCCTGACGTTCACCTGGCCGGTGAAGAATCCCTCGCGCGAAGAACTGGAGCGCGTCGCCGCACAGCTGCGCGCGGCGCTGTAGCTCGGACCTTTACCAGGGCTTCTCGCCGAACGCGGCCTCGTAGCGCCCGGCAATCTGCTCCCGCACCAGCTTGTGGTTTTGCCCGCCGCGGTGGGCGATCTTGATCGAGCCCATCAGCGAGGCGAGGCGTCCCGCCTTCTCCCAGCCCATGCCGCTGGCGATGCCATACAGCAGTCCGGCGCGGAAAGCGTCGCCGCAGCCGGTCGGGTCGATCAGGTCGTCCGGCCTGACGCTGGGGATGGCGAGGCGCCGGCCGCCGGCATGGATTTCCGCGCCGTTGGCACCGAGCGTGATGACGAAGGCGTCCACCATGCCGGCCAATTCCTCGACGGGCTTGCCGGTTTTCTCCGACAGCAGCCTGGCCTCATAGTCGTTGACGCAGCAGTAGTCGGCCAGCTGCAGGAAGTTCAGCAGTTCGCCGCCGTTGAAGAGCGGCAGCCCCTGGCCGGGGTCGAAGATGAAGGGCACGCCGGCGTCGTGGAATTCCTGCGCATGCTGCATCATGCCGTCGCGCCCGTCGGGCGCAACGATGCCGATAGTCAGTCCCTGCGCATCGGCGACATGGTTGAAATGCGAGTGGTTCATCGCCCCCGGATGGAAGGCGGTGATCTGGTTGTCGTCCAGGTCGGTCGTGATGAAGGCCTGGGCGGTGAAGGTCGAGGGCACCTCCCTGACGTGGCTGCGGTCGAGCTGCAGGCGCTCCAGCCGCTGCAGGTAGGGCCCGCTGTCCTCGCCGACGGTGGCCATGATGAGCGGCTCGCCGCCGAGCAGCTTGAGGCTGTAGGCGATGTTCCCCGCGCAGCCGCCGTACTCGCGCCGCATATCCGGCACGTGGAAGGCGACGTTGAGGATGTGCAGCTGGTCGGGCAGGATGTGGTTCTTGAAGCGGTCATGGAACACCATGATGGTGTCGTAGGCCATCGAGCCGCAGATCAGCGTCCTCATTGCGCGGGGATCCTTTCCTTGTCGATTACTTGAGTGCGGCAAGGGCCGCGTCGTAGTTCGGCTCCTGCTTGATCTCGGGCACGAGCTCGGTGTAGGCCACCTTGTCGTTCTCGTCGATGATGACGACGGCGCGCGCGGTGATGCCGGCGAGCGGCCCGTCCTCGATGCCGACACCGTAGTTCTTCAGGAACTCGCGGCCGCGCATGGTGGACAGCGAGACGACGTTCTTCAGGCCCTCGGTCTCGCAGAAGCGCTTCATGGCGAAGGGCAGGTCGGCCGAGATCACCAGCACCACGGTGTTGGGCAGGCTGCCAGCCTGCTCGTTGAACTTGCGGGTGGACGTGGCGCAGACCGGGGTGTCCAGGCTTGGCACGATGTTGAGCACTTTGCGCTTGCCGGCGAAGTCTTTCAAAGTCAGGTCGCGCAGGTCGGCGGCGACCAGCGAGAAGGCCGGCGCGGCGCTGCCGGGCTTGGGCAGATCGCCGCTGAGATGGATGGGATTGCCTGCAAGGGTAACGGTCGTCATGGTTTTTCTCCTAGGTTGGGGGTTGCTCAGGGGTAGAACAGGTACAGCCGGTAGCCGCTGGCGCCGACATTGCCGGTGTCGAGCCAGAGGTTGACCGCCAGATCGCCGTTGGCGGCAAAGCCGGCGCGGACATTCGCGCCCTCCGACAGATACTCGGCCGGCGCGAAAACCCTGCGGACCATCGGCTGGTCGCGCATGTCGGTCAATGTTACCTCTAGGTGCGGATATTCCTGCACGAAGGGTGCTCGGTTCTTCAGCGTGGCCGCCAGCACCAGCAGGTTCTTCTGCTGCGGATCGGGATGCAGGTCCGAGGCCTCGATGCTGACCAGATCGGTCTTGCGCGGCAGTGGAATGTCGCATCCGAGTTGGCTGCACAGTTCCTCCAGCTGCGGACGCCAGTCGGGCTGGGAGAGCGCCAGTTCGGCGCGGAAGACATAGACGGCCTGCGCCAGCAGCAGGGCCAGCGCGAGCACGCCGGCCGCGGCCCAGGCATACGTGCCGCCTTGCCGGGCGGGCGGCGGCACCTCAGTTGCCTGGATGTCCTCGAGCAGGATGTCGACGGATCCGGTAGCGGCCGTATCCGCCTCGGCCTCAGCCGCCTCTGCTTCTGCCCCGGCCTCGTCTGCGCGCGGCTCGGGTGGAATATTTTCCGGTGCGGCTGTTTCGGCGGGAGGCGCTGTGGCGGGAGCCGCCGGAATGGGCTCTGCGGCAGGAGCGGGCTGCGGCGCCGCCTCGGCGACAGGCGGCGCGTCCTCCAGCGACTCCAGCGCATTGAATACCGCCTTGCAATGGCCGCAGCGCACCTTGCCGGCGCGCGCCTTGAGCTGCTCCGGGGTGACGCGGAAGGCCGTGCTGCACGTCGGGCAGCGGGTCAGCATCATTTCCGCACGCCCTCCAGCAGGGCCCAACCCTCCCTTTCGGCCCAGACGGTCAGGTCGAATGCGGGCCGATAGGCCTGCCGGACCTGCTCGATCTGAGTGGACAGGATGCCCGAGAGCGCGATCCGCCCGGCCGGCCGGGTGCGCCCGGCGAGCAGGGGGGCCAGCACGCAGAGCGGATTGGTGAGGATGTTGGCGACGACGATGTCGAATTGCATGTCGAGGGGCTGAGCGGAATGCACCAGGTGCAGCGTCACGCCGTTGCGCTCGGCGTTGCCGGCTGCCGCGAGGAGGGCGTTCTCGTCGATGTCGACGCCCGTCACGCGGCCAGCACCGAGCTTTGCTGCGGCGATGGCTAATATACCCGAACCGCAGCCGTAATCGAGCACGCTGGCGGCGCCCTGCACATGAGCGCAGAGCCATTCCAGGCACAGCCGCGTCGTCGGGTGGCTGCCGGTGCCGAAAGCCAGCCCCGGATCCAGTTCCAGATTGATCGCGCCGGGATCCGGCGCGTCATGCCAGGACGGCACGATCCACAGCCTTTCGTTGATGCGGATCGGCTCGAACTGCGACTGGGTCAGCCGCACCCAGTCTTGCTCGGCGACTTCGGCGATTTCGTATGGCGGGGTGGCTGCCAGGCCTGCCTCGCCCGCCGCTGCCGCGGCAATCAGGGGGATGTCGGCATCCTTCTCGAAAAGCGCGACGACGCGGCTATGCGCCCACAGCGGCGCCGGCGAGCTGCCCGGTTCGCCGAACTGCGGCGTCTCGCGCTCGGTGCCGGCATCGGCATCCTCGACGCCGACCGAGACGGCGCCCAGTGCCAGCAAGGCGTCGGAGAGCGCCTCGGCATGCGCGGCGTCGGTGGCGATCGAGACGGAGAGCCACATGGGCCGGCGTCACTTGCCCTTGACGGCCTCGTCCTTCGCGGCCAGCTTCTGCTCGAGGTAGTGGATGCTGGTGCCGCCCTTGACGAAGCGGTGGTCCTGCATCAGTTCCTGGTGCAGCGGGATGTTGGTCTTGATGCCCTCGACCACCATTTCCGAAAGCGCGATGCGCATGCGGCGGATGGCCTGGTCGCGGGTGTCGCCGTAGGCGATCAGCTTGCCGATCATCGAGTCGTAGTGCGGCGGCACGTTGTAGCCGCTGTAGGCATGCGAATCGACGCGGATGCCGGGTCCGCCGGGCGGATGGTAGGAGACGATGCGCCCCGGCGAGGGCGTGAACTTGAAAGGGTCCTCGGCATTGATGCGGCACTCGATGGCATGGCCCTTCAGCTCGATGTCGCGCTGGCGGAGAGCGAGCTTTTCCCCCGCGGCGATGCGGATCTGCTGCTGCACCAGGTCGATGCCGGTGATGAACTCGGTCACCGGGTGCTCGACCTGCAGGCGGGTATTCATCTCGATGAAGTAGAACTCGTTGTTCTCGTAGAGGAACTCGAAGGTGCCGGCGCCGCGGTAGCCGATCTTGCGGCAGGCCTCGGCGCAGCGGTCGCCGATCCGCGTGATGAGGCGGCGGGCGATGTCCGGCGCCGGCGCCTCCTCGATGATCTTCTGGTGGCGGCGCTGCATGGAGCAGTCGCGCTCGCCCAGCCAGACGGCGTTCTTGTAGGAATCCGCCAGCACCTGGAACTCGATGTGGCGCGGATTCTCCAGGAACTTCTCCATGTACACCATCGGATTGCCGAAGGCGGCCTGCGCCTCGGCGCGGGTCATGGTGACGGCGTTGAGCAGCGCCGCCTCGGTGTGCACGACGCGCATGCCGCGCCCGCCGCCGCCGCCGGCGGCCTTGATGATGACCGGGTAGCCGACCGCGCGGGCGATCTTGACGATCTCCTTGGGATCTTCCGGGAGGGCGCCGTCCGAGCCGGGCACGCAGGGCACGCCGGCGACCTTCATGGCGTCCTTGGCGGACACCTTGTCGCCCATCAGCCGGATGGTTTCGGGCCGCGGGCCGATGAAGACGAAGCCGGACTTCTCCACCCGCTCGGCGAAGTCGGCGTTCTCGGAGAGGAAGCCGTAGCCGGGATGGATGGCCTCGGCGTCCGTCACCTCGGCCGCCGAGATGATGGCCGGGATGTTGAGGTAGCTGGCCGAGGAGGGAGCCGGTCCGATGCAGACCGATTCGTCGGCGAGCTTGACGTATTTGGCCTCGGTGTCGGCCTCGGAATGCACGACCACCGTCTTGATGCCCATTTCGCGGCAGGCGCGCTGGATGCGCAGGGCTATTTCACCGCGGTTGGCGATGAGGATCTTTTCGAACATGGCGGGAATTTAGCCGATGATGAAGAGGGGCTGGCCATACTCCACCGGCTGGCCGTTTTCGACCAGGATGGCCTTGATCACGCCCGAGGCGTCCGCCTCGATCTCGTTCATGAGCTTCATGGCTTCGATGATGCAGAGGGTGTCGCCGGCCTTGACCGTTTGGCCGACTTCGACGAAGGACTGGGCGCCCGGCGCGGAAGAGCGGTAAAAGGTGCCGACCATCGGCGCCTTGACGGCATGGCCTTCCGGTTCGGCGGCGACCGGCTCGGCTGGCGCGGCAGCCGGTGCGGCGGGCACTGCTTGCGGCGCCGGGCTGGCGTGGTGCATATGAAAGGAGGGCGCTGGCGCTGAACCGCCCTGCTTGGCGATGCGCACCTTCTCCTCCCCTTCGGTGATTTCCAGTTCGGCAATGCCGGACTTTTCCACCAGATCGATCAAGGCCTTCAGTTTTCTGAGGTCCATTTTTTCTCTCCCTCCATTAAAGAACGCCGCAGCGGCCGTCCAGGAGCCCCGCTGCGGAACGATAACTAGCGAATGCGGTTGAGCGCGTAGTCGAGGGCCAGCCGGTAGCCGTGGCTGCCGAGGCCGCAAATGACGCCGGCGGCGATGTCCGAGAAATAGGAATGCCGGCGGAAGGGTTCTCGCGCGTGGATATTGGACAGATGCACTTCGACGAACGGTATGGCCACTGCAGCCAGCGCGTCGCGCAGGGCGACGCTGGTATGGGTGTAGCCGCCCGGGTTGATGACGATGAAGGCCACCCCTTCGCTGCGGGCCGCTTGGACGCGGTCGACCAGGTCGCCCTCATGGTTGCTCTGGAAGGTAATCAGGTCGACCGAGGCCGACTTGGCCTGCCTGGCAAGGCTTGCGTTGATGTCCGCCAGCGTTTCGCGTCCGTAGATTTCCGGCTCCCGCAGACCCAATAAATTGAGATTCGGCCCATGCAGGACCAGTATGCGTTGCTTGCCCTTGGCATTCTTGGTTGTGCTTGGGCGGGCTTTCTTGGCATTCATGTGCGCAAGTTTGCCGCAAATCGCAGCAATTTGTCCAGATTTGCGGGTGTTATCCTGAAAAGTCAGTTCGGCAGGAGCGCCGACTGAATGGCTTTTTCCAGATCCGGCGTGGCGAATTTGCCCAACTTGACTTGCTGCGGCGTACCGTCCGGACGAAGTATGACCGTGAATGGCAAGGCCTTGGCGCGATTGCCTAAATCGCTTGAGAGGTCGAGCGTTTCCAGATTGCTGATGAGAAGCGGATAGGAAATCTCGATCTCTTTCCGGAATGCCAGGACTTTCTCTGCGGAATCGATGCTGATGCCAATGAATTGGACGCCGTTCGCGGCGTATTTACTGCTGATTCTCGAAAATTCCGGCATTTCTTCCTTGCAGGGCGGGCACCAGGTTGCCCAGAAATTGACCACCAGTACCTTGCCCTTCCATTGCGACAGCGATTGAAGTCTGCCCTCCAGGTCGGGCAGGGTCAGGGCGAGCAGGCGGGCTGGCGCATCGGCGGTCGGCGCAGACTCGCGAGGCGGCGGGGATACCGGCTGCGGCCTGCCGTAAAAGTAACCTGCAGTTGCGGCTAAGGTCGAGACCGCAATGATCAGCAGGGAATGGCGAACCACCCGGCTCATGCTGCAGCGGCACCCAGCAGGGCTTCCACCGAAGACAGGCGGGCGCGTTCGGAAATCCTGCCATTGCGGCGCTTATGGGCGCGTTCGGCATCCGGCTCGAACAGGGACAGCCTTACGGGGAGATCATTCCAGTCGAATGTGAGTACGCACTCTGGCGCCTCTGCCCCGCCACGCCGGGGTTCGTTCTGCTCGAAGCGAATGCCCTGGTTGAGCAGGAATATCTCCACTTCCTTGCTGCTGTCCGGGAAGGCTTCCAGTTCGATTTCGGCATAGCGCCCGGCTGTGCCGTCCAGTACCGCGCCGGTCAGGTAAGGCCGGAAGGGATCGAGCAGGCGCATGACTTCGACGGCCGTTTCGCGCATTTCCTGCAGGCGCTCGCGCTGCTCCTCCTCCTGATAGATCGCCTGGTAGGCGCGCAGTTCAGCCTCGATTTCGGCGTTGTTGGGAAGGGCTTCGGTTTCGGGCGCGCCGAGCTGGCGGGCCGCCTTGCGCTTGGCCAGGCCGTAGTCGGCAATGCCATCCTCGGCCATCAGGCGGGCCGCCAGCGCGGCAATGCTCCGCCGCATGGCGTTGAGTCGCAGGGAGTTCCGATCATGATGGGACATGGCGGGCGACGCTGAGGGATCGGTTAGAATTCGCCGCTATTCTAGCTTGATCGCCATGCATATCCACATCCTCGGCATCTGCGGCACCTTCATGGGCGGCATCGCTCTGCTGGCCAGGGCTTCCGGCCATCGCGTGACCGGCTGCGATGCCAATGTTTACCCGCCGATGAGCACACAGCTCGAGGCGGAGGGTATCGAACTGATCGAGGGCTACGACGCGGCGCAGGCCGGACTGGCGCCCGACCTGTTCGTGATCGGCAATGCCATTTCCCGCGGCAATCCGCTGCTGGAGGAGATTCTCGACAAGGGGCTGGCCTATGTGTCCGGCCCGCAATGGCTGGCCGCGAATGTGTTGCGCGACAAATGGGTGCTGGCCGTCGCGGGGACCCACGGCAAGACGACCACCTCGTCGCTGCTGGCCTGGATCCTGGAGCACGCCGGGATGAACCCCGGCTTTCTCATCGGCGGCGTGCCGCAGGATTTCGGCGTGTCGGCGCGACTGACTTCCAGCCCTTTCTTCGTCATCGAGGCGGACGAATACGACACGGCCTTCAGCGACAAGCGCTCGAAGTTTGTTCATTACGGGGCGCGGACCGCAATCCTGAATAATCTTGAATTCGATCACGCAGACATCTTCAGCGATCTTGCAGCCATCGAGACGCAATTTCACCATTTTGTGCGGATCCTGCCTAAATCCGGCCTGATCGTTGCTAATGCGGCCGAAGCCAGCCTGAAGCGGGTTCTCCAGCGCGGTTGCTGGACGCCGGTCGAGTGGTTCGGCAACGCGGATGGGTGGAATCTGGGTGAGTTGGCCCCGGACGGTTCCTGCATCGTGAGTTTCGCGGGCGGCGAGGTCGGCCGCTTGCGTCTGGCGCTGGCCGGCGCCCACAACCGGGCGAATGCGCTGGCGGCCGTTGCCGCGGCGCGGCATGCCGGCGTGCCGCCGGCCGCTGCGCTGGAGGCGCTGGCGTGCTTCGGTGGCGTCAAGCGCCGACTGGAGGTTCGTGGCACATCGGGCAATGTGACGGTCTATGACGATTTCGCGCATCACCCGACGGCCATCGCGGCGACGATCGCCGGCTTGCGTCAGCGTATCGCTGGCGGACGCATCCTAGCGGTGCTGGAACCGCGCTCCAACACCATGAAACTGGGCGTGATGAAGGCGCAATTGCCGGACAGCCTGCGCGAGGCCGAACTGACGTTCTGTTACGCGGCCGGCCTGGGCTGGGATGTCCGCGGTGCCCTGCAGCCGCTCGGCGAGCGGGCGCAGGTCTTTGAGGATATCGACGCCCTTGTCGCGGCGGTTTCGGCTGCTGCCCGCGCGGGCGATCATGTGCTCGTCATGAGCAATGGCGGCTTCTGCGGGGTGCATGGCCGGCTGCTCGAAGCCCTCGCTTCCCGCTGACCGCCGTCCCGCCGGCCGCTGAGGGCGCGCGCCCGAAGCCCCCCCCATCCTCGCCTTTCCGGGCGAGTTAAATCCCCACAATCCCTAAGTGTTTTTGATCTGGATCAATGCTTCTTGAAAGAATCCGGGCCGCGTGTTAGCGTACTGGAAACTTTATATCTAAATAATGATGGTCGCGCGATCTGCGCCGGGGGATTTCTGAGTGGATAGTGCCTGCCGATGGGAACGACGTTCAGGGCGTCCTCCCCGGCCGGCGCACATGCCATGTCTGCTCGAAACGCGACGAACAACCTTCAAGGAGAGAGTGGCTGATGGGAATGCATAACAAGACTAAGTCGCGTTTGGCGGGCCTTGCGCTCATGGCCTGGTCGGGCATGGCGCTGGCCGCCTGGGAACTCAACTTCCAGACGCCCGCCACCAAGGCCGCCCAGACGGTGATCGACCTGCACGACCTGATGATGATCATCATCGTCGTCATTTTCATCGGCGTCTTCGCGGTGATGTTCTATTCGGTGTTCGCCCACCGCAAGTCGAAGGGCCATCAGGCCGCCCAGTTTCACGACAACACCCTGGTCGAGATCGCCTGGACCGTCATTCCCCTGCTGATCCTGATCGGCATGGCCTGGCCCGCCACCAAGGCCGTGCTCAACATGCGCGATACCGCCCAGGCCGACATCACCATCAAGGCGACCGGTTACCAGTGGAAGTGGGGCTACGATTACCTCAAGGGCGAGGGCGAGGGCATCCGCTTCATGAGCCTGATGTCCACGCCGCCGGAGCAGATTCGCGGCGCGGCGGCCAAGGGCGGCAATTATCTGCTCGAGGTCGACCGGCATCTCGTCGTCCCCGTCGGCAAGAAGGTTCGCGTCCTGACCACGGCGACCGACGTGATCCATTCCTGGTGGGTGCCGGCCCTGGCGGTGAAGCAGGATGCCATTCCGGGCTATGTGCGCGATACCTGGTTCAAGGCGGAGAAGGAGGGCATCTACCGCGGCCAGTGCGCCGAGTTGTGCGGCAAGGACCACGCCTTCATGCCGATCGTGGTCGAGGTGGTCTCGGCCGAGAAATACACGCAATGGGTCGGGGCGCAGAAGCAGCAGATGGCCGCCGCGGCCGACGAGGGCGCGAAAACCTATTCCCTGGACGAGCTGAAGAGCCGCGGCGAGAAGGTTTACGCAGCCAACTGCGTGGCCTGCCATCAGGCCAACGGCAAGGGTCTGCCGCCCACCTTCCCGGGGCTCGACGGCTCGAAGATCGCCACGGGACCGAAGGCGGCGCACATCGACATCGTCCTGCACGGCAAGCCCAACACCGCCATGGCGGCCTACGGCGGCCAGCTCAGCGACGGCGACATCGCGGCCGTCGTGACGTACGAGCGCAACGCCTGGGGCAACAAGACCGGCGACGTCGTGCAGCCTGCCGAGATCAAGGCGGCGCGCAAATAAACCGAATTCGCGGACAAGGAGACAAGATGGAAGCCACCCACGCTCACGGCGCAGGTCACGCACACGGGGACGGTCATTCGCATCATCCGAAGGGGATCATGCGCTGGATCACCACCACCAACCACAAGGACATCGGCACCATGTACCTGTGGTTCAGCTTCGCCATGTTCATGGTCGGCGGGGTGATGGCCCTGATCATCCGCGCCGAGCTGTTCCAGCCGGGCCTGCAGTATGTCCAGCCGGAATTCTTCAACCAGATGATCACGCTGCACGGCCTGATCATGGTGTTCGGCGCGATCATGCCGGCCTTCGTCGGCTTCGCCAACTGGATGCTCCCGATGATGATCGGCGCGCCCGACATGGCCTTTGCGCGCATGAACAACTGGAGCTTCTGGCTGCTGCCGCCAGCCGGCATCCTGCTGACGGCCTCGATGTTCGTGCCCGGCGGCGCCGCCGGCACCGGCTGGACGCTCTATCCGCCGCTGTCCATCCAGATGGGCATCGGCATGGACATGGCGATCTTCGCGGTGCACATCCTCGGCATGTCGTCGATCATGGGGTCGATCAACATCGTCACGACGATCCTCAACCTGCGCGCGCCCGGCATGACGCTCATGCGCATGCCGATGTTCTGCTGGACCTGGCTGATCACCGGCTTCCTGCTGATCGCCGTGATGCCGGTGCTGGCCGGCGCCGTCACCATGATCCTGACGGACCGCCACTTCGGCACCAGCTTCTTCAGCGCGGCCGGCGGCGGCGATCCGGTGCTGTTCCAGCATATCTTTTGGTTCTTCGGCCATCCCGAGGTGTACATCATCGCCCTGCCGGCCTTCGGCGTCGTCTCGCACGTCATCCCGGCCTTCGCGCGCAAGCCGATCTTCGGCTACACCTCGATGGTGTACGCCATCGCCTCGATCGCGCTGATTTCCTTCATCGTCTGGGCGCACCACATGTACGTGGTCGGCATGCCGGTCGCCGGCCAGCTCTACTTCATGTACGCCACCATCCTGATCGCGGTGCCGACCGGCGTGAAGGTGTTCAACTGGGTGGCCACCATGTGGCGGGGGTCGATGACCTTCGAAACCCCCATGCTGTTCGCCCTCGGCTTCCTCTTCCTGTTCACCATCGGCGGCTTCACCGGCCTGGTGCTGTCCAACACGGCGATCGACGTGCAGCTGCAGGACACCTATTACGTGGTCGCCCATTTCCACTACGTGATGGTGGCAGGGGCGCTGTTCTCGGCCTTTGCGGCGGTGTACTACTGGCTGCCGAAGTGGACCGGCCACATGTACGACGAGACGCTGGGCCAGTGGCACTTCTGGCTGTCCATCGTCTCCTTCAACATCGCCTTCTTCCCGCAGCATTTCCTCGGTCTGGCCGGCATGCCGCGCCGCATTCCGGACTACGCCCTGCAGTTCGCCGACTTCAACCAGGTGTCGACGATCGGCGCATTCGGCTTCGGCCTGAGCCAGCTGCTGTTCCTGTATGTGGTGCTGAAGGCCATTCGCGGCGGCGAGAAGGCGGCGGCCAAGCCCTGGGAGGGTGCGACCGGCTTGGAGTGGACGGTGCCCTCGCCGGCGCCCTACCACACCTTCGAGGAGCCGCCGGTGGTGGCCGCGGGGAAAGGCCACTTGTGAGCCCAATGCAGAACGAGAGAAGCCGCAGGACGGCGCTGATCCTCGCTGCGGTGGCGGCAGCGATGTTCGCCGGCTTTGTCCTGCGCTACTGGTTGTTCAAATGAGCGCGAACCGGAACGCCGACAACCGGCGCGTCCTCGTCAGGCTGCTGGCGGTGGCCGGGCTCATGTTCGGCTTCGGCTATGCCATGGTGCCGCTGTACCAGAAGTTCTGCGAGGTCACCGGCATCAACAACCTGCTCAACCCGGACGATGCGCTGCGCAACACCCAGATCGATACCAGCCGCAAGGTGACCGTGGAGTTCGATGCCAATCTGCACGGCTTGCCGTGGAGCTTCAAGCCGGGCCAGACCAGCGTTTCGGTGCATCCGGGCGAACTGGTACATGTCGTCTATCGCGTCAGCAACACGCGCAACCATCCGGTGACCGGCCAGGCGATCCCCAGCTACGGTCCGCAGCTGGCCGCCGCACATTTCAAGAAAATGGAGTGCTTCTGCTTTGCGCGGCAGACGCTGGGACCGGGAGAATCGCGGGAAATGCCCGTCGTCTTCGTCATCGATCCGGCACTGCCGACGGATGTGAACACGATCACCCTGTCGTACACCTTCTTCGAGGTGGCCGGAGCGGTGGCCGAGCCCGCGCCACAGCAGCGCAGGCCGGGCGCATGAATGCCGGAGCCATGATGGGCGCGCGCAGAGCGGGGCCGCTTCAGGTGCTGAGGACGGTGCTGTCGGCGCTGTTCGGCGTGCGGCACCGCCGGATGCACGAGGAGGATGCCGCAGGGCTGCACCCGGGCCAGGTGATCGTCGCCGGCATCATCGTGGTGGCGGTGTTCGTCCTGGCAATCGTGGCCTTTGTGCAATTCGTCGCCATAAAGTAAAAACACAACGATCTGGAGGTAGACATGAATCAGCAGGCATCCCGCTATTTCGTTCCGGAGCCGTCGCACTTCCCGCTGGTGGGTTCAGCCGCCCTGTTCCTGCTGGCTTCGGGCGCCGTGCTATGGATGAACAAGATCGCCTTCGGCCCCTATGTCGTGCTGGCCGGTTTCGTTGTCCTGCTGTTCATGCTGTTCGGCTGGTTCGGCCGGGTCATCGATGAATCCGAGCATGGGAGGTACAACAAGCAGGTCGATGTCTCCTTCCGCTGGGGCATGAGCTGGTTCATCTTCTCGGAAGTGATGTTCTTCGCCGCCTTCTTCGGCGCCCTGTTCTATGTCCGCGTGCTTTCCGTGCCCGATCTGGCGAGCCCCGAGCAGCAGCTCCTGTGGCCGGGCTTCAACGCGGACTGGCCGAGCGCCGGGCCGAAGTTCGCCGAGCAGTTCACGCCGATGGGCGCGATGGGCATTCCGCTCATCAACACCCTGCTGCTGCTGTCCTCCGGGGCCACCCTGACCTGGGCGCACTGGGGTCTGGTCGCCGGCAAGCGCGGGCAACTGAAGCTCGGCCTGATGCTCACCATCGCCCTCGGCCTGATCTTCCTCAGCCTGCAGGTCTATGAGTACGTTCATGCCTATCAGGAACTGAACCTGAAGCTGACCACCGGCGTTTACGGCTCGACCTTCTTCATGCTGACCGGTTTCCACGGCTTGCACGTGACCATCGGCGCAACCATGCTGCTGGTGATCTTCTTCCGCGTCATGGCCGGCCATTTCAAGCCGGATCATCACTTCGCCTTCGAGGCGGTGGCGTGGTACTGGCACTTCGTCGACGTGGTCTGGCTGTTCCTCTTCGTCGTGGTGTATTGGCTATAGCGAATCGTCGGGCGGAGGTGCCGCCCGCAGTGACGAAATGCGCCGCACGCCGTGCGGCGTATTTTTTAGAGCTTGCCGGTGATCAGGCCGGAATAGTAGCCTGCGACAAGCAGAACGAAAAGCAGGATGGACAACCCGACGCGCACGGCGAGCGCCTTGACCATGCGCGTGCGGTCGCGGCCCTGGTCACGAAACAGAAACACCAGTGCGGAGGCCAGGCTGGCGACGATGGCGACGAGGAATACGATGACGACGATGCGCATGTTTGGAATATCCTTCGGGACGGTCTAGCCTATCACTTCTCCTCCCGCCACAGGCGCCACGCTTGAAAATCCGCCTTGCCTTCCGTTTCGTTCCCCTGCTTGCCGCGCTGGCTTTTTCTGTTGCAGCCGTCATGATCGGCAATCTCCAGCGCGGCCGTGCGGAGCAGAAGCAGGGCGCCTTCGACCGGATCGAGAGCGCCCGTCATCGTGCGCCGATTCAGATCGCCACGTCGCCGATCGATGCTGCCTTGCTCGACCGACAGCCGGTCGCTGCGCGCGGCCACTGGGTGAGCGAGAAGACCGTCCTCATCGACAACAGGACGCATAACGGAATTGCCGGCTACCATGTCGTCACACCCTTGCGCATCGAGGGCGCACACATCGGAATCCTGGTGAACCGCGGCTGGGTGGCCGCGCCCCGCTTGCGTAGCGAACTGCCGCGATTGCCTGTGCTGCCGGAAACGCCGGTGGAGGTGAAGGGAATCGCGCGGCTCCCGTTGGAGAAAACATTCGAGCTGGCACCTGATCGTGCCCAGGGCGTGGTCTGGCAGCATCTGTCGCTGGAGCGCTTCCGGGCATGGTCAGGATTGGAATTGCAACCGGTCGTCTTGTTGCAAACCGACGCGGCAGGTGACGGACTCGTACGGGATTGGCTGCCGGCGGACAGCGGCGCCCTGAAGCATTGGGGATTCGCCCTGGTATGGTATCTGGCGGCCGCCGCTGCTGCGGCTGCAGCCGTCGTTTTTTCAGTGGAGCGCAGGAAACATGAAGCATAAGCAGAAGCTCATCGTGCTCGGCGTCGGGCTGGTGAGCGCCTTTCCGATCGTGGCCGCGCTGTTTTTCTACTATCTCTCGCCGCCGGCAGCCCGCATGAACCACGGGGACTTGTTGCAGCCGGCTCCCCTGCCGGCGCAGCCGCTGCCCCTGTTGCCCGGCGGAGAGTTCCGCTTTGAGCAAATGAAGGGCAAGTGGCTGTTGCTGCAGATCGATTCCGGCAACTGCGAGGCGCGCTGCCGGGAAAAACTGTATGCCATGCGCCAGATCCGGCTGGCGCAGGGCAAGGACATGGTGCGCCTGGAGCGTGTCTGGCTGGTGTCGGACGAAAGCCGTCCGGCCCCCGACCTGCTGGCGGAGTACGAGGGCACCCTGGTGGTTCGCGCGGCGGGAAGCGAGGTGCTGGCCGCTTTTCCGGCGCCGGTCGATCGCGCCGCCCATCTCTATGTGGTCGACCCGCAGGGGAATCTGATGATGCGCTTTCCGGAAAAACCGGATCCGACCCGCATGATCAAGGATCTGCAGCGCCTGTTGCGCCCATCCCGCATTGGTGCGGGCTAAATGTTGAGAGCGTTAAACCTTGTCCAAACAAGGTTTATTCCCGGGGCCCGCCGTGGTAAATTCCGACCTTTGAACCGGCGGCCAACCGCCAGCCAGGGGCTTGCATGAAGGCTTTACCCTCTCCCGAACAAACTCTGGGGTACCGCTTGTACCAGTATTTCCAGTTGACCAAGCCCCGGGTGGTTTCCCTCATCGTGTTCTGCGCGGTCATCGGCATGTTCCTCGCGGTGCCGGGCGCCGTGCCTCCCGTGGTTCTCGTGGCGGCCACCACCGGCATAGCCCTGATCGCCGGTGCGGCAGCAGCGGTGAACTGCCTGATCGAACAGAAAATCGACGCCGTCATGGCGCGCACGCGCGGCCGCCCGCTGCCGCGCGGCGAGGTCAATTCCCGGCAGACGCTGCTGTTTTCCGGCGTGATCGGCGGCATCGGCCTGTCCCTGCTGTACTGGTTCGTCAATCCGCTGACCATGTGGCTGACCCTGGCGACCTTCGTCGGTTACGCCATCATCTACACCATCTTTCTGAAGCCGGCGACGCCGCAGAACATCGTGATCGGCGGCGCATCCGGCGCCATGCCGCCGATACTGGGCTGGGCTGCCGTGACGGGCGAGGTGACCTCCGAAGCCCTGCTGCTCTTCCTCATCATCTTCGTCTGGACGCCGCCGCATTTCTGGTCGCTGGCGCTCTACCGCACGAAGGAATACGCCAAGGTCGGCATGCCGATGCTGCCGGTGACGCACGGGCCGGAATACACCCGCCTGCAGATCCTGCTCTACACCATCCTGCTGTTCGGCGTCACGCTCATGCCCTACATGATCGGCATGAGCGGCCTCATCTATCTTGCCTGCGCCGTGGTGCTGAGCGGAGTGTTCCTCGCCTATGCGATCGGCATGTTCCGGGCCTACAGCGACAAGCTGGCGCACAAGACCTTCCGCTACTCCATCTGGTATCTGGCGGCGCTGTTCGCCGCCCTGCTGGTGGATCACTACTTCAAGTTCTGATGCTTCGACTGCTTTTTCTCACGCTGGCCCTGTTGCTGGCCGGCTGCGACAGCCAGCCGCAATTCGGCAATACCGATATCAGCGAAGCGGATTATGCGCGGGACTTCGCGCTGACCGACCACACCGGAAAGCCGCGCACGATGGCCGATTTCCGCGGCAAGGCGGTGGTGATCTTCTTCGGCTACACGCAATGTCCGGATGTCTGCCCGACGACCATGACCGGCATGGCCGAGGCCATGAAACTGATCGGTGCGGATGCCGCCAAGGTGCAGGTGCTCTTCGTCACGGTCGACCCCGAGCGCGACACACAGGAATTGCTGGCGCAATACGTGCCCGTTTTCAACCCGAGCTTCCTTGGGCTCTATGCGGATGCGCAGACCATCGCGAAAACCGCCCAGGCGTTCCGCGTCTTCTACAAAAAGCAGCCGGGCAGCACGCCGACGACCTACACGGTGGACCATTCGGCCGGCAGCTATGTCTACGATCCCCAGGGCCGGTTGCGCCTTTACATCAAGCATGGCGAAAAACCCGAGGTGATCGCCAAGGACCTCAAGCTCCTGATAGCCGGGAAGTAGGCGTATCCCAGAAACAGAAAGGCCGCTGCGGATTCCGCAGCGGCCTTTGGTTTTTCAGCCTCGCAGGATCAGGCAGCGTGCGCCAGCATGCCCTTCATCTTTTGCATGGCTTTCGCTTCGATCTGGCGGATGCGCTCGGCGGAAACGCCGTACTCGCCGGCCAGTTCATGCAGGGTCGCCGCCTCGCCTTCAGCCAGCCAGCGACGCTCGATGATGCGCCGGCTGCGCTCGTCCAGTTGCGACAGGGCGTGCTTCAGCCCTTCGTCCTGCAGGCGTTCCATCTCGCGGTTCGCCAGCGCCTCGGAAGGCTCCTCGGCCGGATCGGCCAGATAGGCGATCGGCGCGAACGCCTCGTCATCATCCTCGGCGCTGCCCTCCATGGCGATGTCGCGGCCGGTCAGGCGCATTTCCATCTCGCGCACCTCCTCCGGTTTCACGCCGAGCTGCCTCGCCATGGCGCCGACCTCTTCGCCGCTCATGGTGTTGAGGCCCTGCTTGAGGCTGCGCAGGTTGAAAAACAGCTTCCGTTGCGCCTTGGTCGTGGCGATTTTCACCAGCCGCCAGTTGCGCAGGATGTATTCGTGGATTTCGGCCTTGATCCAGTGGATGGCGAAAGAAACCAGCCGCACGCCTCGCTCGGGATCGTAGCGCTTGACTGCTTTCATCAGGCCCACGTTGCCTTCCTGGATCAGGTCGGCATGCGGCAGGCCATAGCCCAGATAGCCGCGTGCCACCGAAACCACCAGGCGAAGATGCGAAAGCACCAATCCACGCGCCGCCTCGATGTCGCCATCCCGGCGGAATCGCCGCGCCAGATCCAATTCTTCCGCTTCACTGAGAAGAGGAAAGCGATTGGCAGCCTGGATATAACTTTCCAGATTGCCGACGGCAACGGGTACAGCGGGCAGATTCAGGACATGCGTCATAGGATTCAACCTCCTGTAATCATTTTAGCACTCCATCACATAGAGTGCTAAGCGAGGGGGAAGTTCCCCCTGTGGGTTGTTTCTAACCTGTTGTTTTATAAATCAGTCCCATAGATGGCGGGAAAGCGAAAGCCAGGCACCGGCCCAGCCGAGCAGGGCGGCCAGGCCGAAGAGGAGGACCGAATCGGGCAGGGGCAGGATGTGCAGTGCAAACTCGACGCCATACAGGTCGGCCAGGTCGGCGACCGGCCCGCGCAGCAGCAAGGTGGCGACGAGTACGGCTCCCCAGGCGACCAGGCCACCCGCCAGGCCCTGCAGGGCGCCGAAATAGTAGAACGGCCGCCGGATGAAGGCGTCGGTGGCGCCCAGCAGCCGGCTCACCTCGATTTCCGCTCCCTGCGTGAGGATCTGCAGGCGGATGGTGTTGAAGGTGACGGCAACCAGCGCCACGCCGAGCACGGCCGCCAGCAGGGTGACCGTCAGGCGTGTCAGTCGCAGGAAGGCATCGAGTTTCTTCACCCAGGCCGAATCGAGCTGCACGTGCTCGACCCTGGGGTATTTCACGAACTCGGCGCGCATCGCTTCGAGGGCGTCGGGCGCCTCGTCGCTCGGCACGACGACGAAGGCATCGGGGAAGGGGTTGCGCGGCAGGCTCTCGATGACCTCGCCGAGCCCTTCGCTTTCCTTGAGCCGGCGCAGCGTCTCCTCGCGCGGCACCAGGCGCACCTTTTGCGTCTGCGGGTGCTTTCTCAGCAGCGATTCGACTTCGGCGACATCCTTCTTTCCGGCATCGAGGGCCATGAATACCGAAATCTGAGGGGTGGCGGCGATCCGCTGTGCCAGTCGCTGGAAATTGGCGAGCATCATCTCGCCGCCGGCAGGCAGGGCCAGTGCGATGCCCAGCACCAGTGCGCCGAGCAGGGTATTGAGGGGCGTGGCCGCCAGGCGGCGCAGCGCCTGTGCGGCGGCCTGGCGATGGTGCAGCAGCCAGCCCTTCATGGCAGGAGCCTCCCGTGTGCCAAGGTGATGCGGCGCGTCATGAAGGGCGTGAACAGCGACTCATGGTGGGTGGCCACCAGCACGGTGACGCCGACCTGGTTGAAGGCATGAAACGTCGTGGCGATGTCGCGTGCCGTGTCGTCGTCGAGATGGGCCGTCGGCTCGTCGGCGATGAGGATCGAAGGGCGCGCCACCACTGCGCGGGCGATGGCCAGGCGCTGCTGTTCGCCCCCGGAGAGCGCCACCGGCATGGCCTTTTCCCGCTCGAGCAGGCCGACCTTGTCGAGGGCGGCGCGCACACGGCGGCCGGCGTCGCGCGTGGCCACCCCGGCGATGGCCAGCGGCAGCATGACGTTGTCGAAGACGCTGCGGTCGTAGAGCAGCTTCTGGTCCTGGAAGACCATGCCGATGTTCCGGCGCAGGAAGGGGACGGCGGCGCGCTTCAGGGCGGCGACGTTCTGGCCGTTCACGACGACCGCCCCCTGCGTCGGCCGCTCGATGGCGGGAATCAGCTTGAGCAAGGTGCTCTTGCCGGCGCCGGAATGGCCGGAGAGGATGACCATCTCGCCGGACTCGACGGCGAAAGTCAGTTCCGCCAGGGCGGCGATGCCGCCGGGATAGCGCTTGCTGACTTGTTCGAACCTGATCATGCCTTCTCGAATAGCGCGCCGACAAATTCGTGCGCCGAGAAAGGCTGCAGGTCGTCGATGCCCTCGCCGACGCCGATATAGCGCAGCGCGATGGGGTGGCCGGCGGGCTGCTGGCGCGCAATGGCGGCGATGACGCCGCCCTTGGCGGTGCCGTCCAGCTTGGTGAGCACAAGGCCGGTGACGCCGATGGCCGCATCGAAGGCCTTGACCTGGGCCAGCGCGTTCTGGCCGATGTTGGCGTCGAGCACCAGCAGCACCTCGTGCGGCGCCGTCGCATCGGCCTTGCCGATGACGCGCCTGACCTTGGCGATTTCCTCCATCAGGTGCAGCTGGGTCGGCAGGCGTCCTGCGGTGTCGGCCAGCACCACGTCGATGCCGCGCGCCTTGGCGGCAGTCACGGCATCGAAGATGACGGCGGCCGGGTCGCCCGATTCCTGCGCGATGACCATCACGTCGTTGCGCTCGCCCCAGATGGCCAGCTGCTCGCGCGCGGCGGCGCGGAAGGTGTCGCCGGCGGCCAGCAGGACCGATTTGCCCTGCGCCTGGAAATGCTTCGCCAGCTTGCCGATGGAGGTGGTCTTGCCCGAGCCGTTCACGCCGGCGATCATGATGATGAAGGGTTTGTGGGCGGAGACGTCGAGCGGCTGCTCCAGCGGCGCGATCAGTTTCAGCAGGATATCGCCCAGCGCCCGCCGCAATTGCTCGCCGGTTTCCAGCTTGTCGCGGCGGACGGCGGTTTTCAGTTCATCGAGCAGGTATTGCGTCGCTTCGACGCCGACATCGGCCATGAGCAGCGTGGTTTCCAGTTCCTCCAGCATCTCGTCGTCGATGCGCCGGCCGAACAGGCCGCCGAGCTGGGCACGGGTGCGCGAGAGGCCGGCCTTCAGGCGCTCGGTCCACGAGGGCCGCGGTTCGGCGGGAGCATCGGACTTCTTCAGGAAACCAAACATAGATGCGGCGGTCAGACCGGACGCGGGCTCGTTACCCGTGCGAAAATGACAATACGAATTTTATCAGAAGCGCGAATGACCCCATGAAGATCAGGCTATTTGTTTTGGCGGCGCTGTCTCTGGCCGCCGCCGCGGCGCAGGCCGACCCCTACGAAAAGACGCTGGCCAACGGCCTGCGCGTCATCGTCCAGGAGGATCGCCGTGCGCCGACGGCGGTGCACATGGTCTGGTATCGCGCCGGCAGCATGGACGAGGTGGATGGCACGTCCGGGGTCGCCCATGTCCTCGAGCATATGATGTTCAAGGGAACGAAGAACCTCAAGCCGGGCGAGTTCAATAAGCGCGTCGCCGCCGCCGGCGGCCGCGACAACGCCTTTACCAGCCTCGACTACACCGCCTATTTCCAGCAGGTGCCGGCCAGGCGGCTCGGCGACATGATGGCCCTGGAGGCCGACCGCATGGCCAACCTGGTCCTGGATGCGAAGGAATTCGAGCAGGAAATCAAGGTTGTCATGGAGGAACGTCGCCTGCGCACCGAGGACAACCCGCAGGCCCTGGTGCACGAGAAGCAGATGGCGGCCGCCTTCCAGGCGCATCCCTACCGCCGGCCGATCATCGGCTGGATGAACGATCTGGAGAACATGACCGCGGCGGATGCGCGCGACTGGTACCGCCGCTGGTATGCGCCGAACAACGCCTATGTGATCGTCGTCGGCGACGTGAACAAGGACGAGGTGTTCCGGCTGGCCGAGAAGCATTACGGCAATATCCCGCGCCGCGCCCTGCCGGGCCGCAAGCCGCAGGCGGAGCCTCCTCAGATTGGCGTCAAGCGCCTGGTCGTCAAGGCACCGGCCAAGCTGCCCTATCTGTCGATGGCCTGGAAAGTGCCGGCGCTGCGCGACCTGCAGACGGAGCGCGAACCTTATGCCCTGGAAGTGCTCGCCGGCGTGCTCGACGGGCACGAGGGCGCGCGCTTCCCCCGCAATCTGGTGCGCGGCACGCGAATGGCCGTTTCGGCCGGCGCCGGCTACGATGCCACCGTGCGCGGCGAGGCGCTGTTCAGCGTCGCCGGCACGCCGGCCGAGGGCAAGACCGTAGCCGACCTGGAAGCGGCGCTGCGCGCCGAGATAGCCCGCGTGGCGAACGAGGGGGTCAGCCCCGAGGAGCTCGAACGCGTCAAGACGCAGACCATCGCCGCGCAGGTCTACAAGCGCGACTCGATGATGGCGCAGGCGATGGAGATCGGCCGCCTCGAGGCTGCCGGGGTGCGCTGGCGCGACATCGACACCCTGCTGGAAAAAATCCGCAGCGTGACCGCCGAGGAGGTGCAGGCGGTGGCGAAGAAATACTTCGACGATGCCAGGCTGACCGTGGCCGTGCTCGATCCGCAGCCGCTGCCCGAGGGAGCGGCGCAAAAGTCAGTCTCCTCACTACGGCATTGAAAGATAGCGCCATGGAAAGATTCCTGCTGTTTGTCCTGCTGACCACGGCCGCAACCCTGGCCCAGGCAGGCCCTCGCATCGAGCAATGGACCGCTCCCTCCGGTGCGCGCGTGCTCTTCATCGAAAGCCGTGTCGTGCCGATCATCGACGTGCAGGTCGACTTCGCCGCCGGAGGCGCCTATGCCCCGGCGGACAAGACCGGCCTCGCCGGCCTCACGCGCGGCCTGCTTGACATGGGCGCCGGTGCGCTCGACGAGGAAAAGATCGCCGACCGGCTCGCCGACATCGGCGCGCGGCTGGGAGGCGGCGCCGACCAGGATCGCGCCAGCGTCTCCCTGCGTTCCCTCTCCTCGCCGCGCGAGCGCGAGGCGGCGCTGGATCTGATGCGGCTGGTGCTGCAGCAGCCGGCCTTCCCCGCCGCCGCGCTCGAGCGCGAAAAGGCGCGCACCGTCGCCGGCATCCGCGAAGCCGACACGCGCCCGGCCAGCATCGCCGCCAAGCGCTTTTCCGCCGCCCTCTACCCGGCGCATCCTTACGGCCGCTCCGCCACCGTCGAGAGCGTCGAAAGGATCACCCGCGAGGACGTGATGGCCTTCTACCGTGGACATTACGGCGCGCGGCGCGCCGTCGTCTCCATCATCGGCGACCTCTCGCGTGCCGAGGCCGAAGCGATCGCACAGCGCCTGACGACAAGCCTGCCGGACGCGCCGGCGGAAGTCAGTCTGCCGGAGACGGCGCTGCCGGCGCGCAACACCGTACGCATCGATCATCCGGCGACGCAGGCGCACATTCTTCTCGGCCTGCCCGCCGTGCGCCGCGGCGATCCGGACCACATTCCCCTCTTCGTCGGCAACTACATCCTCGGCGGGGGCGGCTTCGTTTCGCGCCTGATGAAGGAGGTCCGCGAGAAACGCGGCTATGCCTACAGCGTGTACAGCTACTTCCAGCCGCAGAAGCAGCCCGGCCCCTTTCAGGTCGGCCTGCAGACCAAGCGCGAGCAGGCAAGCGAAGCACTCAAGGTGGTCGAGGACGTGCTGTCCGCATTCCTCGCCCATGGGCCGAGCGAGGAGGAACTCAGGGCGGCGCGGCGCAACCTGGCCGATGGTTTTCCACTGCGCATCGACAGCAACCGCAAGCTGCTCGAGTATCTGTCGATGGTCGGTTTCTACGGCCTGCCGCTCAGCTATCTCGACGACTTCCCGCGCAAGGTGGAGGCGGTGACCGTCGCCGACATCCGCGCGGCCTTCGCGCGGCACGTGAAGCCGGAGCATTTCGTCACGGTGATCGTTGCCGGAGACTGATGGCCTTGTCCCGCGTGCGCATTGTCGGCGGCGAATGGAGGCGCCGCTTCGTCAGCTTTCATGATGCCCCCGGTTTGCGGCCGACGCCGGACGCCGTGCGCGAGACGCTGTTCAACTGGCTGGGGCAGGATCTCACCGGACTGGCCTGCCTGGACCTCTTCGCCGGCAGCGGGGTGCTCGGCTTCGAGGCCGCTTCCCGCGGCGCCGCACATGTCACCCTGGTCGAGCGCGATCCGCGCACCTTCGCCACGCTGCAGGATAATGCCGCCGTCTTCGGCACGAATCGGCTGGAGTTGATCCGTGCGGATGCGTTAAAATTCCTCCCCCGCGCATCCCGGTGCTACGACCTGCTGTTTCTCGACCCCCCCTATCATCAAGGCTGGATCGAGCGCGTCGAACTCCGGCTGCCCGGCGTGCTGGCACCCGATGCGCGCATTTATGCGGAAGCCGAGCATCCCATCGAGCGCATCGGCGCCTGGGAAACCGCTCGCAGCGGACGCTCGGGCCAGGTTTATTACCATCTGCTGGAGGCGAAAACGGCATGAGCGACGGAGTGGCAATCTACCCCGGCACTTTCGACCCGCTGACTCTCGGCCACGAGGATCTCGTGCGGCGCGCTTCGCGCCTGTTCGGCGAGGTGGTGGTAGCGGTGGCGGACAGCCGCTCCAAGCGGCCGTTCTTCACTTTGGAAGAGCGCGTCGACATCGCGCGCGAGACGCTGGCGGCCTATCCGAACGTCCGCGTCGAGGGTTTCGACGGTCTGCTGATGGATTTCCTGCGGCAGCAGGATGCGCGCATCATCCTGCGGGGCCTGCGCGCGGTGTCCGACTTCGAGTACGAATTCCAGATGGCCGGCATGAACCGCAGCCTGAACCCGGACGTCGAGACGGTGTTCCTGACGCCGGCCGAAAAGTACCAGTTCATTTCCGCCACGATGGTGCGGGAGATTGCCGTGCTGGGCGGCGACGTGAGCAAGTTCGTGCAGCCGAAGGTGCTCGAGCGGCTGCGTCAGAGAATTTCAAGCAAGTGAGGAAAGCAAGATGGCCTTGATGATTACCGACGAATGCATCAACTGCGACGTGTGCGAGCCAGAGTGCCCCAACGGCGCGATTTCGCAGGGCGAGGAGATTTACCAGATCGACCCGGGCAAGTGCACCGAGTGCGTCGGCCACTACGACACGCCGCAGTGCATCGAGGTGTGCCCGGTGGATTGCATCATCCCCAACCCGGACCATGCCGAGGACAAGGATCAGCTGCAGCAGAAGTTCCTGAAGCTGACCGCCCAGAAGGCGTAGTTGCGCCGTTCAGGCTGCTGCCGCGACGGCGGCAGCCTCTCCCGCCTCGGCATGCAGCGTACCCTGCAGCGCTGCGGCGATTCCGTTCAACTCCGCCAGCTGGGCCTCCAGCGCAGCCTGCATCTGCGCCAGTTCGCGCACGCGGTCTTCCAGCGTATCCGTGGCCTGGTGGATGCGCTTGACGCTCTCCAGCCGCCGCTTCAGCTGCAACTGGTATTCGCGCACCTGGGTTTCCAGCGGCGACATGACGGCGCGCAGCCAGTGGTCGACGTCCCGGTTGATCAGTTCGAATGCGCGCCGCACCTGCGTCGCCACGGTCTCGAAGAATCGCTGCGTGAGGCCGCGCTTGGCGTGCGTCACCATGTTGAGCAGAGTGTTGAAATGGGCATTGAAGCCGGCCTCGAGCCGGTCGATCTCCTTTTCGTAGCGCAGCAGCGAGAAAGGTGCCGGCGGGGCCAGTTTCATGCCGTGCTCGTTCGAGAACCGCTCGTACATGGCGTCCATCATCTTCGTGATTTCGGCGATTTCGCCGGCGGACTTCTCCAGGTTGAGGCGCACGTGGCGGAAGAAGCTCTTCATCGCGTCGCGCAGATTCTTCGTGAAGGCGGCCTCCAGCATGATCTCCCGTGTGCGGCGCGTCTCCTCGCGCAAGGCGTCCATGCCGAGGTGCGAGTAGAGATTGTTGGTGAGCTGGGAGAAAACGCTGCGCACGGCGTAGTAGCGTTGCAGGCCTTTCTCGAACTCGTCCTTCTCGCTTTTCACCTTGCGCATCATGTATTCGATGACGCTTTGGTTCTTGCCGCGCAGATCGGTGAGTTCGGCGAGCTGCTCGACGATGCCGCGCCGGCGCGTCTGCAGCAGGGTGAGGGTGCGGGCGACGAGATCCACCGCCTCGCTCTCGGTATTGTCGCGGACGATGTCCTGCTTGGCGGGAATCAGTTCTGCGGTGAGCGCCTGCTCCAGCCCCAGCAGCCGGCTTTTCGCCAGCAGTTCGGGGTCGCGGTTGATCTTGGCGAGCAGACCCTTCTGTGCGGAGACGGGGAAGACATGGGCCGCATCCAGTTCGAGAATCTCCGCGGTGCTGCGTGCCTGTCGGGAAATTTCCTGCTCGATCTCGACGTCGCTGCGGATGCCGTCCCACAGGCCGTCGATCTTGTTGAGCACGGCGATGCGGCCTTTTTGCCGGGTGCGCGCACCATTGACGTGATTTCGCCAGACGGCGAGATCGGATTGCGTCACGCCGGTGTCGGCGGCCAAAATGAACAGGATGGCGTGGGCGCTGGGCAGCTGCGACAGCGTCAGCTCCGGTTCGGCGCCGATCGCGTTCAGGCCGGGCGTGTCGAGGATCACCAGACCCTGCTCGAGCAAGGGGTGCGGGAAGTTGATGATGGCGTGGCGCCAGCAGGGAATTTCCACCAATCCCTCGGAGTCCGGCTTGAGCCCTTCCTTGCCCTCGGTTTCGACGGAAAAGCCGAGCTTGACGGCGTATTCCTGGGCGACGCGCTTTTGCTCGCCGACGCGGGCAAGCGCGGCGTGCATGGCCTCCGCCGAGGCGGTGTCCAGCGGGACAATGCGCCACTCCTCCGGGAAGCGCCGGAATTCGGCCACGCTGGCGTTTGTCGAGCGCGTTTCGATGGGCAGGAGCTCGATCGCGGGCGGCTTGCCGGCGTCGAACAGCAGTTCGGTCGGGCACATGGTGGTGCGCCCGGCGCTCGAGGGCAGGATGCGGCTGCCATAATCGCCGAAGAAGATGGCGTTGATCAACTCGGATTTGCCGCGAGAGAACTCCGCAACGAAGGCGATGATCAGCTTGTCCTCGCGCAGTCGCTCCAGCAGCTGCTGCAGGCGCAATTCGCTTTGTGCGTCGCCGAGTTCGTTTTCGGCAAGCCAGTTCTGCAGATTCAGCAGGTTCTCTGAGACGGCCTGGCGCCATCTGCTGTAGGCGGAAAAGTGCTGGACAAGCCCCATGGCAACCCCGGAAAGTGCTTCAAAAACGCCAATTTAGCACACAACATTGCGAAAGCAATGCAACTCGGAGGCTGCAATCGGCCGTTCGTCAGCGCTGGCAGCGGGGGCAGTGGAAGGTGGAGCGCTGGCCCAGCCGCAGGGAATGCACCAGGGTGCCGCAGATGCGGCAGGGTTCCCCCTCGCGACCATAGACGAAAAGCTGTTGCTGGAACCAGCCGGCACTCCCGTCGCTGTGGATGAAGTCGCGCAGGGTGCTGCCGCCGGCGGCAAGCGCGGCCTCCAGTGTGGCCTTGACCGCCTCCGCGATCCTCCCGCAGCGCGCGCGGGAAAGCCGCCCGGCCGGCGTGCGTGGATCGATGCCGGCGCGGAACAGGCTTTCCGAGGCGTAGATGTTGCCGACACCGACGATGGCATGGCTGTCCATAAGAAAAAGCTTGATGGGCGTAGCGCGACCGCGCGTGGCGGCATGCAGCCAGTCGCCGGTGAAGGCATCCGAGAGCGGCTCGATGCCCAGCGGAGCGATGAGGGGATGCGCCGAGGCATCGTCCCCGACCCAGAGCGCGGCACCGAAACGGCGTGGGTCGCGCAAGCGCAGTGCCTGTCCGCCGAAGACGAGATCGAGATGCTCATGCTTCCCCGGCGGCTCGCCGGCGGGCACCAGTCGCAGGCTGCCGGACATGCCCAGGTGGAGGATCAGCGTGCCCTTTTCGAAACGGAACAGCAGATACTTGCCGCGCCGCTCGATGTCGCGCAGGGTCTGTCCGGCGAGCCGGCGGCCGAGAGCGCGCGGCAACGGGTAGCGCAGCGAGGCGTGGCGTGCGATGGCGCCGTCGATTTTCCGCCCTTGCAGATGGGGCAGCAGGCCTCGGCGGGTGATCTCGACTTCGGGCAGTTCTGGCATGACAAGTGTCGGAACGGACTCGCTTGCCGGGGGTGGCAAAACCCCCTAACATGATCCGGACAAATTTTAATTCTACGCTGCGCTGCGCCGCCCCAACCCCGACATGACCGACTCTCCCCGTTCCCTGCTGTTGCCCGCCGCGGTCATTGCGGCATGCTTCCTTTCCGCCTGCGCCCAGGCGCCAGCCAAGCGTCCGGCGGAATCCGAGCCGGGAGAAGCGACTGCGCCGAAAGTACGCAGCGAACCCTTGCCCAAGATGGAACTTACGGGGCAGATCCTCTACCAGACGCTGCTGGCCGAAGTGGCTGGCCAGCGCGGCAACCTTGGACTGTCGGCCTCGGCCTACATGGACTTGGCACGCTCGACGCGCGATCCCCGCCTGGCCCGCCGCGCCGCAGAGGTCGCCCTGCATGGCCGCAATCTGGACATGGCCCTGCAGGCAACCCGGCTGTGGGTGGAGATCGACCCCGAGTCGCCGCAGGCACGCCAGATGATGGCGGGACTGCTGGTCAGCGCCAACCGCCTCGACGAACTGCAACCCCATGTCGCCAAGCTCCTGGCGCAGGAAGGGGAGAACCTCGGGGACGGCCTGCTGCGGTTGAATCGCCTGTTTGCCCGCTACCCGAACAAGAAGGCCGTGCTGGCCATGGTCGAACAGCTTACCCTGCCCTATGTCGGCATCGCCGAAGCCCATTTCGCGCGCGCCCAGGCGGCACTCAATGCGGCGGAGTGGCAGCGCGGCATCGCTGAAGCCGACAAGGCGCTTGCCCAGAGGCCGGACTGGGACATTGCGGTGATGCTCAAGGCCCAATTGCAGCGCGCCGAATCGCCCGAAGCGGCACTCGATACGCTGCGGCGTTATCTTGCCGGTCATCCCCAGGCGCGCGAAGTCCGCCTGCAGTATGCCCGCAACCTGGTCGGGGCCCGGAACTTTCCGCAGGCGCGCGCCGAATTCCAGCGGCTGCTGGGCGATTTTCCCGGCAATGCCGACGTGATCTACGCCGTGGCGGTGCTGTCCATGCAGCTGTCCGACTGGGCAACGGCGGAGGAAAACTTCAGGAAGCTGCTTGGCCTCGACTTTGCCGAGCTGGACACGGTGCGCCTGTACCTCGGCCAGATTGCGGAAGAGCGCAAGCAGTACGACGACGCCCTGCGCTGGTATGCCGAGGTGGCGCCGGGCGAGCAGTATCTGGCGGCGCAGTTGCGCATTGCCCAGTTGCTGGCCAAGCAGGGCAAGCTGGACGCCGGACGCCGCCATCTGCAGGAGGCCCAAACCGCAGGCAATGCCGACCGCATCCAGCTGCTGCTGGCCGAAAGTCAGCTCCTGCGGGACGCCGGCAGGACGAGCGAGGCGTATGAGCTGCTCGCCGGCGGCCTCGCCGGCGAGCCGGAGCAGCCGGAGCTGCTCTATGAATCCGCGCTGCTGGCGGAAAAGCTTGGCCGGCACGATGTGATGGAGGCCAATCTGCGCAAGCTCATCCGCATCAAGCCCGATCACGCCCATGCCTACAACGCGCTGGGCTACTCCTTCGCCGAGCGCAACCTGCGCCTGGCGGAAGCGGAGGAGTTGATCGTCAAGGCATTGCAACTCTCTCCCGACGACCCCTTCATCATCGACAGCATGGGCTGGGTGCTCTTCCGCAAGGGCGACAACGCCGGTGCGCTGACCCAGTTGCAGCGGGCCTTCTCGATCCGGCCCGATCCGGAGATCGCCGCCCATCTCGGCGAAGTGCTGTGGGTGCTGGGCCGCCGCGACGAGGCGAAGAGAACCTGGCAGGAGGCCGCCAGGTCCCATCCCGGCAACGAAGCCCTGGCCGAGGTCATCAAGCGTTTCGTCCCCTGATGCTGCGCATTCTGTCGGCGGCGGCCTTTATCGCACTGTCGGCCGGTTGCGCCATGCTGGAGCCGGCGGCGACGGCATCGCGCCCGGCGCGGGAAGCGATCGAGGCTTTTCGCCTCGAAGGCCGCATTGCCGTGCGGCGCGCCGGCGAAAGCTTCTCTGCAGGCATCGAGTGGCGCCACGATGCGCAATCCGACGAAATCGTCGTCAGCGGACCGCTCGGCCAGGGGCTCGCCCGCCTCACCTCCGGACACGGAACCGCGCTGCTGGAGACATCCGACCAGAAGCGTTATATGGCAGCGGATCTGGACGGCCTCTCCGAGCAGGTGTTCGGCGCACGGCTGCCGGTGTCCGGGTTGGGGCGCTGGGTGCTCGGGCGCTCCGCGTTCGGCGGCGCTGCCAGCGTGGATGCGGCCGGACGGCTGACCGGCCTTTCGGAACAGGGCTGGTCGATCGAATACCTTCGCTACGAGAGCGAGGCGCGGGATGCCCTGCCGGAACTGTTGCAGGCCCGGCGCGAGGACGTCGAGGTGCGCCTGAAGATCGACAACTGGAGCCTGGTGCGATGACGAACCGGGACCGTGCCTTTCCGGCACCGGCCAAGCTCAACCTCTTCCTGCATGTCATCGGCCGCCGCCCCGACGGCTACCACCTGCTGCAATCGGTATTCCGCCTGATCGACCGCGGCGACACGTTGCACCTTGCGCCGCGAGCGGACGGCCGCATCCTGCGCGCCCATCCGATTGCCGGGGTGTCCGAGGAGAGCGACCTGTGCGTGCGCGCGGCGCGGCTGCTGCAGGCGGCGGCCGGCTGCAGGCAGGGCGTCGAGATAGCGTTGGAAAAGCGCCTGCCCATGGGCGGCGGGCTGGGCGGTGGCAGTTCGGACGCCGCGACCGTGCTGCTGGGGCTCAACCGGCTTTGGGGCCTCGATTGGCCGCGTGAGCGCCTGCAGGCGCTGGGATTGCGCCTGGGGGCGGATGTGCCTTTTTTTATCTTCGGACGAAATGCCTTCGTGGAAGGGGTCGGTGAGTGCTTCCAGCCGGTCGATCTGCCCATGGCCTGGTACCTTGTGATCGAGCCGCCGGTGAGTGTGCCGACCGCCGAAATCTTCTCCGCGCCGAATTTGACACGGGATACGAAAGCCATCAAAATGGCGGACTTTTCAGCGGGTTGGGGCGGCCTGTTCGGCCAAAACGATCTCGAACCCGTCGTGTGCGAACGCTACCCGGAGGTGGCGCGGGCGCTGGCCTGGCTCAGGCAGCACGCCGAAGCGCGCATGACCGGTTCCGGAGCCTGTGTTTTCGCCCCCTTTGCTGTCGAGCAGGATGCGCGCACCGTGCTGGCGCAAGTGCCGGAAGGCATGACCGGCTGGGTGGCGCGGGGCTTGGATGAACATCCCCTGCGGGCACTCGCTGACTGAGACTCTTGGGGAGTCGCCAAGTTGGTTAAGGCACCGGATTTTGATTCCGGCATGCGAAGGTTCGAATCCTTCCTCCCCAGCCAAATTTTATAATGCGGGCAGGTGAATCACCTGCCCGCATCGTTTGCAACGACGGATCGTCCCAGAGGCGCTCATGGCCTACGACAGCCTGATGGTATTCACGGGGAACGCCAACCCCAAGCTTGCCGCCGACGTGGTCAGGCGCCTCAACATCTCGCTCGGGCGCGCCACGGTGGGCCGCTTCTCGGACGGCGAGGTGAATGTCGAGATCATGGAGAATGTCCGCGGCAAGGACTGCTTCATCCTGCAATCGACCTGCGCGCCGACCAACGACAACCTGATGGAACTCATCATCATGGTCGACGCGTTGAAGCGCTCCTCGGCCGGCCGCGTCACGGCGGCGATCCCCTACATGGGGTATTCGCGCCAGGATCGCCGGCCGCGCTCGGCGCGCGTGGCGATTTCGGCCAAGGTGGTGGCAAACATGCTGCAGGCAGCTGGTGTCGACCGCGTCCTGACGGTGGACCTGCATGCGGACCAGATCCAGGGTTTTTTCGACATCCCGGTGGACAACGTCTATGCGGCGCCGATTTTGCTTGGCGACATCTGGAAGAACCAGCACAAGGATCTGCTGGTCGTCTCCCCTGACGTCGGTGGCGTGGTGCGTGCGCGGGCGTTGGCGAAGCGTCTGGAGTCCGACTTGGCGATCATCGACAAGCGCCGCCCGAAGGCCAACGTCTCGGAGGTGATGAACATCATCGGTGAAGTCGATGGGCGAACCTGCGTCATCATGGACGACATGGTGGATACCGCCGGCACGCTGTGCAAGGCGGCGCAGGCGCTGAAGGACCATGGCGCCGCCAAGGTGCTGGCCTATTGCACGCACCCGGTGCTTTCCGGCAGCGCCGTGCAGCGCGTTGCCGACTCGGTGCTGGACGAACTGGTGGTGACCGACACCATCCCGCTCAGCGAGGAGGCCCGTGCCTGTTCGCGCATCCGGCAGATCTCCATCGCCGAACTGATGGCCGAGACGATGTTGCGCATCAGCAACGAGGAGTCGGTTTCCTCGCTGTTCATGGAATAGTTTTTTACAACCCCCTGGCTGGTCGCGGTCAGGGTTTTTACTGGAGCAATCATATGAAAATCGAGTTCAACGCAAACAAGCGCGAACTGCAGGGCACCGGAGCGAGCCGCCGCCTGCGTCGCGCTGGCAAGGTGCCCGGCATTCTGTACGGTGGCGAGACGGCGGCCCTGCCGATCGAGGTGGATCACAACGCCCTCTTCCACAGCCTGAAGCAGGAGGCATTCCACGCTTCCATTCTGACCATGAACCTGGACGGCCAGAAGCAGCCGGTCCTGCTGCGCGACTACCAGATGCACGCTTTCAAGCCGCAGGTGCTGCACATCGACTTCCAGCGTGTCGCCGCCGACAAGAAAATCCACATGAAGGTGCCCCTGCATTTCGTCAACGCCGACATCGCTCCGGGCGTCAAGCTTCAGGGCGGCGTGGTCAGCCATGTGCTGAACGAACTCAATATCATCTGCCTGCCGGCCGATCTGCCGGAGTTCGTCGAGGTGGACATGAAGGACGTCTCCGTCGGCCATTCGGTGCACGTCAAGGACCTCAATCTGCCGAAGGGCGTCGAGGCGGTTCTGCACCGGAACGAGAATCCGGTGGTGGCGACCATCACCGTGCCGCGCGGCACGACAGAAGCCGAACTGGCCGTGGTTGAGCAGGCTGCCGCTGCCGCCCCTGCGGCGGGAGCTGCCGCCCCTGCGGCCGCTCCGGCCAAGCAGCCCGAGAAGAAGTAAGCGCGTCTGCGGCGGCGGTTCCCGCCGCCGCAACGCAACGCTTCCCTCGTGGCCGCGCCGCGCCTCATCGTCGGCCTCGGCAATCCGGGCGCCGAGTACGAAGATACCCGTCACAACGCCGGCTTCTGGCTGTGCGAGCGGCTGGCGGCGAAGCTCGGCACGGCGCTCAAGCGCGAATCCCGCTTCCACGGCATCGTCGGTCGCACGCATGGGCAGGTCTGGCTGCTGATGCCGCAGACCTTCATGAACTGTTCCGGCCAGGCGGTGGCCGCCCTGGCGCGGTTCTATCGCGTCTCGCCCGCAGACATGCTGGTTCTGCATGACGAGCTTGATCTGCCGCCGGGCGCGCTGCGCCTGAAGTTCGGTGGCGGTCTCGGCGGGCACAACGGCCTCAAGGATATCGCCGCGCATCTCGGCACCCAGGATTTCTGGCGCCTGCGCATCGGCGTCGGCCACCCGGGCGACCGTAACCAGGTGGTGGACTACGTCCTGAAAAAACCCCGCAGCGAGGAGCGCTCGCTGATCGAAGAAGCATTGGGCCGCGCCCTCGATGCCTGGCCGATGTTGGAACGGGGCGAATACCCGGCAGCCATGCAGAAGATCAATACACGGCCGGCGCCGCCGGCCCCCCAAGGAAAACCATGAGCCTCAAATGCGGCATCGTCGGCCTGCCCAACGTCGGCAAGTCGACCCTCTTCAACGCCCTGACCAAGTCCGGCATCGCGGCGGAGAACTATCCCTTCTGCACCATCGAGCCGAACGTCGGCATTGTCGAGGTGCCGGACTCCCGGATTGCCCAGCTTGCTGCCATCGTCAAGCCGCAGCGCGTGCAGAACGCCATCGTCGAGTTCGTCGACATCGCCGGGCTGGTGGCGGGTGCAAGCAAGGGCGAGGGCCTGGGCAACCAGTTCCTCGCCAATATTCGCGAGACCGATGCCATCGTGCATGTCGTGCGCTGTTTCCACAACGAGAACATCGTGCACGTCGCAGGCGAGGTGAGGCCGCTCTCCGACATCGAGACCATCGAGACCGAGCTGGCGCTGGCCGACCTGGCGACGGTCGAGAAGGCGCTGGCGCGCTACCGCAAACCGGCCCAGGCCGGCGACAAGGAGGCCAAGCTGCTGGTGGCGGTGCTCGACAAGTGCGCCGCGCAATTGAACCAGGCGAAGCCGGTGCGCGCGCTCGACCTGTCGAAGGAGGAATGGCTCAATCTCAAGTCCTTCTGCCTGATCACGGCCAAGCCGACGCTGTATGCCGCCAACGTCGACGAGCAGGGCTTCACGGATAACCCGCTGCTGGCCGCGGTGGAGGCGCATGCGGCCAAGGAGAAGGCGCCTGTGGTGGCCTTTTGTGCGGCCATGGAAGCGGAAATCGCCGACCTAGCCGACGAGGACAAGGCGGTATTCCTGGCGGACATGGGACTGGAGGAGCCGGGGCTGAATCGCCTGATCCGCGCCGGCTACCAGTTGCTGGGGCTGCAGACCTACTTTACCGCCGGCGTGAAGGAAGTCAGGGCGTGGACCATACACGCGGGCGATACCGCACCGCAGGCGGCAGGCGTCATCCATACCGACTTCGAGCATGGCTTCATCCGCGCCGAGGTAATTTCGTTCGCCGACTTCATCGCCTGCAAGGGGGAGCAGGGGGCGAAGGAGGCCGGCAAGATGCGGCTGGAAGGCAAGGACTACGTCGTGCGGGACGGTGACGTCATGCACTTCCGCTTCAATGTGTGACTTGAGATACCCGCTTCAGGACATTCCAGAACGTCGCATCATTCAATAAATAGCCTTGTAAATCAGCATTCAACGCTCTTAGTACGTTTCACACCATCGCTGGACAACGCACGGGAAAGCGGGTACAAAAGCGGGTACCGAGGCCGGAGAGGTCGGAAGGTGTACCCGCTTTCTGGGGTGACTGTGGATAAGTTGCCCGCTCTCCGTACCCGCTTTTTCTGAATCGCCTCGGTAAATCAGTGGGCTGCGGAACTGACCCCAGTACCCGCTTTTTCGAGGAGGCGAGGCGATGGCGCGATTTCTGACGAACGACAAGGCGATCCAGGCGGCCAAGAAGCGGGCCGTGGACTACAAACTCAACGACGGCGGCGGTTTGTACCTGCTGGTGAAGTCGGCCGGCTCGAAACTCTGGCGCTACCGCTACAAGCTGGCTGGCAAGGAAAACACCTTCGCCCTGGGCGAATACACCCGTGCCCCGGATGGCGAGAGCGAGGAGCAACGGGCGCAGCGCATCGCCGCCGGCTTCCTCACCCTGGCCGAGGCGCGCATCGAGCGCGACAGGGCGTGTGGACTGGTGGCGAAGGGCATCCATCCTGCGCACCATCGGCAGAGCGAGCGCCAGCGCAACCTCGAGGCGAGCGAAGCACGCAAGCGAAAGTCTGAAAACAGCTTTGAGCGCGCCGCCCGCGCCTGGCTGGAAGACGGCAAGGGCAAATGGGCGGCCGGCACCCACCGTGCCAAGAAAGCCCGCGTCGAAAAACACCTGCTGCCGGCTCTCGGCGAGCTGCCCCTTGAAGAGATCGGCGTGAAGACGCTGCGCCCGCTACTGCTCGATCTGAAAGGCGGGGTGTGGACGGCGATCCACATCAAGGGGGACCTGTCGGGCATCTTCGACTTCGCCATCCTGCGCGGCTGGTGCGAGTCGAATCCGGTGTACCTGCTGCGCTCCTTGGTGGAGATCCCGCGGAGCGAGAACAAGGCGGCGCTGCAGGCGCCCCAGCTCCGCGACTTCTTCAAGAAGCTAACCGGCTATCGCGGCTGGCCGGAAACAGCGCTCGCCCTGCGCCTGATCCTGCTCACGGCCGCGCGTCCCGGCGAGGTGGCGGCGGCCGAATGGTCGGAGATCGATTTCGAGGCGCGCCTGTGGCGCCGGCCGGCGGCGAAGATGAAGGCGCGGGTCGACCATATTTCCCCGCTGTCCGACCAGGCGGTGGCCCTGCTGCAGGAACTGCGCGCCATCACCGGCAACAGCGCACACTTGGTGCCGCGCCGCGACGGCACGCAGCGCCCCATCGATCCCGCCCGCTTCGCTTATGCGATGCGCGATCTGGCGCTCGCCGAGCGCGCCAGTCCGCACTGCTTCCGCGCCACCTTCTCGACATGGGCGAACGAACGGGGCTTCCGTCCCGACGCCATCGAAAAGCAGCTCGCCCATGTGCCCCGCGATGCGGTGCGCGCCGCCTATGACCGCTCGCTGCTGATCGAGGAGCGGCGGGCAATGATGCAGGCCTGGGCCGATTACCTGTCCTCCTTGGCGGCCGAGAATGTCATCGTCTCCCACTTCGGCCGCGCCGCCTGACCTTTCGCTGCCGGTTTCTTTTCTGACCCTGTGTTTTGCGGTGGGGCAAGTGGGGCAGGTGGGGCAATCGCCCGGAAACCCGCGCCAGTGCTTGATCTACGCTGCCCCACTTCCTCCGAAAACGCATGGGGCACGGTGGGGCGCGGTGGGGCATTTCCGTGTCAAGACGGCGCATCGGCGGCGCGAAAGGCGCCCCCTGCCTGCCGCCATCGGAAGGGGCGATTTTTGGATTTCCCACCCAGAGGCCAAAAATAGCCGGAAAACGTACGCAATTTCCCACTTCCTCGAATTACTACCGATAACAGGTGTTATGTTTAATTGTGTCTCCCACTTTTACAATGAAATCAGAAAATACTTTGTATTTTCGCGTAGTTGCGCTATCCTCGGATTGTCACGCGCGCGCGAGGCGCGTAATACGGGAGCGCACTGAATGACGGCGGAAGAACTGAAGCAGGCTTTGAAGACGCTCGGATGGAAGCAAAGCGAGCTGGCGCGGCGCGTCGAGGTCGGGGATACCACCGTGTCTCGCTGGGCAGCCGGCGATCCGCCGGTGCCGGGACCGGTGGCGGCGTACCTCGGCATGGCGCTGGAAATTGACCGCCTGCACCGCCAGTACGTGCGCCCCATCAAGCCGGCAAAAGCGGCTGCCGAAGAAGGCGCGGCCGACGAACCCGGCGGGGAGGGGCGCGCCCGGCAGCGGGTGCGCGAGCTGGGCGGCGCCGATCTGTTGGCCGGGACGCAACCGGGCAAGCCGGCGCCGGAGGCCTGAAGCGCTTGCAAAGGGCGCGGCGCGTGCTACGATGTATCGACACGTTTATACATAGGAGTGCGTCATGAAACTGCAGGTGGCGAAATGGGGCAACAGCCTGGCGGTGCGCCTGCCCGCCGAATGCACGCGCGCTGCGGGTCTGCGCGAGGGCGATAGCGTTGAGGCAGAGATCACGCCGGCCGGCGAAATCACCCTGACGCCGGCCAAGCCCTTCGACAAGGTGGCCTTTCTCGCCCGCACCCGCAAGCGGCGTGCGGCGATGCCGCTCACCGAGGCGACGGTCGAGGGCATGCGCAAGGAGGCGCGCTACTGATGATCTATCTCGATACCAGCGCCGCCGTGCCGCTGTTCGTGCTCGAGCCGTCGAGCGCGGCCGTCGACGCCTGGTACGAGGGCTGCGCCGTGCCGCTGGTGTCGTCGGATTGGATCGTGACCGAGTTCGCCAGCGCGCTGGCAATGAAGGAGCGTGCCGGCATGCTGGCCGCGAAGGATGCGCGGGACGCCTGGCGCGAGTTCGAGGACTTTTGCGACGCCGGCCTGCGTCTGCTGCCGCTCAGCCGGGAGGCCTATCGAGAGGCCGCCGCGCTCGCCCGCCAGCACGGGCACGGCCTGCGCGCCGGTGATGCGCTGCACTTAGCGGCTGCGCTGGAAGCCGGGGCGAAGGAACTGGCCACGCTCGACGCGAACCAGGCGAGCAACGCGCGGCGGCTGAAGCTGCGCACGGTGGGGTTTTCGCTGTGACGAAGAAGACGCCCGGGCCGAAGCTGGCCAAGGCGGGCGGAAATCGGCGCCGTCAGATCATTGTGGTTGCCGCCAACAAGCCGGACCCGGCGATCGCGGCCAAGGCGATCCTGCCGCTTCTTCTGGATTATGTGAGGCGCGAGCGCGCCAAGCTGAAGGAAGGGGCGGACGAGAAGTAGAGTTTACGCCGTAAGGCAAAGAGCGAGGGCGCAGCGTGTGACAGCACGCAGCGCCCTCTACCCACGAAGCAACCTGTGCAGGAGGTAAGCATCATGGATGAGTCGCAGCCTACCACGTGTAACACAAAGAACGCAGAGTCTATTTGCCCATCCTGGGGAATGCCGACGATAGAGATGCCGGCAGATGCAGCCATGGATACCCGTGGATATATCGGGTTTAAATTGGGTACAGCGGAGGGACCGGTGCATGTTCGGGCTTACTGGAAAACTTGGGAGTGCCGTGGGACTGTCGCAGCTCTGGTAGCAGGAGGCTTGCTGCGCCCGGAATGGTGCCCCGGCTTACCCGGCAACAACAAAACCCGCCAGCAGGTTCTTTTCGACTCGGATGGTCCGCGCTTGCTCTTAGGAAATACCCGCGGGAAAAAGCAGCAAGGGGCGCATATCACCGTGTGCCGAATCTCAGCTCGTTCATTCATGGTCGAGGTGCTAGCAACGTTCGGTCAGCAAAAACGTCTTGAGGAATTCCATGAGAGAAGGCGGGCCAAATTGGACGCCGAAATAGAAAAAAAGCGACTGGCGTGCAAACCGGATGTGAATGAAGAGGTCTGCGACGGCGAGAATCCGGAAGATCGTGCGCGGCGCACTGCCGGCTTGGCGGATGCCATGCTGAACCAACTACGTGGGCTTGCTCTCGTTGAGCATAAGGGGCTAAAGCTCAGCATCGAGTCGCAGCAGCGGATTCTTCGGCAGATGGCCGAACTGCGCCGCGCCTTCGCCGAAGCGCGAGTGGTGGCCACGGCGCCCAGGTGCGCGCAGATCGAGAACATCATCTGCTGGCCTGGGCGCGGCAGTGTTGCGCAGGTTTCTCCAACGGCATTGCTCTAGGCGCGGCATCCTGTCTCATGGGGTGCGCGGAAGCGGGGAGCATAAACATGCAGAGCAAGTATCCCGATTTAAACCTAGAAGCGAGTCTCAGTAAGCTGATCGAGTGGCTGGCATGGCGCCGTGGAAATCGCTACGACTATGCAGAGGATTCTCGGCGCCATCGAGGCCTTGCGACGAGGTTGCGGTCTATCACTTCCATGCTTGATGAGCAGGAATGGCTCTACTTGGAATGCGAATTCGACAAGGACCCGCCGCCCCGTGTCGGCGATGATGGTAGTTGGATTGCGCATCCTGGAGCCAACACGGCGCGGTACAAGGGGTTGCTTTCACAATTGACCGAGCTGGCGGAAACAGCTGATCGCTTGGCTGACGAGAACCCGAGGTCGCGCACTAAGCCGGAGCTTCCAATAGCGGCGGACTTCTTTCTTCACCTTTGGTTGGCAGCCGGCAGAGACAGGCCTTCCCTTTACGATAAGAGCGATGCTGTGGCGGCTTTGCAAGATGTTCTGGCAAAGGCTGGCTATTCGCTATCCGCAGAGCGTGTGCGGGGCATATTGTCCGATGCGTTGGGAAAATTTGATCCTCACTTTTGCCTTGACCAATGGCAGCTAGATCGTTTTATGGTTTGGCAAGAGTGAGTTATTTTCGCAAGAGGAAATCAGCGTTTAAATTAACCTTTCGTCGCGAACACGCTCCGCTTAGAAATACGCTCCGTTAGCCCTGCCATCCGGTGGGGCCACACTCAACGGAGCGAAACATGTCTCAAACTCTCGAACGTCCCCGCGATGCTGCGAAGCGTTGCGGAATTTCCGTTTCCCAGCTGTACCGCGAAGTGAAAGCCGGGCGCATCGCGCCGCCGATCAAGGTTGGTGAGCGGGCCAGTGCGTTTCCCTCTGAGGAAATCGACCGCTTCATCTCCGAGCGGATCAAGGAAAGTCGCAAGGCGCAGCGTGCTGGTGCGTCAGCGCCGAATCCCGAAACGCAGGCGTAGGGGGCGGCCATGAGGGAACAAGAACAGAGCGCGCCCGCTGGCGTGAATATCAGCGAACTGGAAGTCAGTGCCGGCGATACGGCGATGAGCTTCCTGGAATCGGCCGAGCATTGCATCGATCTGCAGTTCGGCGCCGGCTTTGCGGCCAGGCACCCGGTGCTGGTGGCGGGATTCGTGCAAGCGTCTGCACTGATCTTTCTCGCCGAACGGGTCGCCGAGCGAATGGAGGGGCGCCAGCATGGTTGAACGACCGCCCTTCCTGGTGGGCATCGAGGATTTTCTGAACAAGCCCACGCCACTGCCGGACCATACCTTCCGCATCGGGGAAGGTGGGCACGCCAACGCCGGGCAGTTCCCCAACTTCCGCTACATGGCCTTCCACGTCATCGGCAAGGCGCCGGCGCCGATGCCGGACGGTTCCGTCGACACGCTGGGCATGGGTATCTTCGCCTTGGGCGGGTTGATTGGCGATGCCTGCCTGAAGCTGGCACGGCCCTGGCCGCTCGCGCCAGGCGAGCGATTCGTCGCCGATCCGGCGCAGGGGTTGATCGTGGAAATTGCTGACGGTCTGTTGCCGCTGTCGCCGAAGGCGGACGCGGTGCGCGGCGCCTTCCTGTGCCGGATGGGTGAGTTTCTGGAAATCGTCCTGCACCGGCCCGAGCGGTTGCCGGCCATCATCGCGAATGTCGACGCGCTCACGAATGCGCGCCTTACGGAGCGGGCGGCGGCGATCCTGCGCACCGGCGTTGATCCCGGCGCCGCCGATCTGTGGCAATCGGCCAACCCTCTCGATCTCTGAGGGCGCGCGAGATGATCCGAGTGGACATAGTTGCGGCCTTCCGCGCCGCCATGCGAGAGGCCGGCATCGATACCGACGACGAGATCGAAGCCGATGGCCAGCCGCATCGCTTCTACGTCGCTGGCGACAAGGCGGGCACGAAGAACGGCACCTACTGCCTGTACGCCGATGGCGTGCCGGCGGGTTGGTTCGGCACCCATCGCGGCGGCTGGGAAACGCATACTTGGTGCCTGAAGGCGGAGCGGGAGATCTCCGAGGACGAGCGGACGGCGCATCGCCAACGCATGGAGGAGGCCGAGCGATCAAAGGCGGCCGAGGAGGCGAAGCGCAAGGCCGATGCCCGCAAGCGCGCGGCGGCGATCTGGAGGGGCGCCAAGGCCTGCGACGATGCGCACCCTTACCTGCAGCGCAAGGGCGTCAAGGGGCACGGCCTGAAGGCGGCAACCTGGCGCGCCTGGCACCAGGCCGAGGGCGGGCAGTGGCAGGAACGGCGCATCGATGGGGCGCTGCTGGTGCCGATGCGCGACAGCAAGGGCACGCTGCACAGCCTGCAGGCGATCTTCCCCGAGCGGGATGCGGCCCTGGGGCGGGACAAGGATTTTCTGCCCGGCGGCGAGAAGCGCGGCTGCTATCACGCCATCGGCAAGCCGGCCGGCGTCATCCTGGTGGCGGAAGGCTACGCCACCGGCGCGAGCCTGCATGAAGCGACCGGGCATGCCGTTGCTGTGGCCTTCGACTGCGGCAACCTGAAGCCGGTTGCCGAGGTGCTTCGGGTGAAATATCCCGAGGCGCGCCTGGTCGTCTGCGTCGACAACGATCAATTCACCGAAGGCAATCCGGGCGTGACGAAAGGGCGCGAGGCGGCGGAAGCGGCCGGCGCCGAGCTGGCCGTGCCCGAGTTCGCCGACCTGGCCGGCGAGCCGACCGACTTCAACGACCTGGCGCAGCGGGAAGGGGCGGCGAAGATCAAGGAGTCGATCCAGGCGGCGTTGCAGGCCTTGGGAGATGCCTCGGCATCAACTGCCCTCAGAAAGCCGCGCAGCGGCCGGGATTCGGCGCCGGCGGAGGCGGATGCTCCGGCTGCGAAGGCGCAATCCGGCCGGCGCTTCGAGTTGAACGAGCGCGGCCTGTGGCTGCATGAGCCCGAGAAATCGCCGCGCTGGATATCGCCGCCGCTGGAAGTCGTCGCCCTGGTGCGCGATCACTCGAATTGCGGTTGGGGCCTGCTGCTGGCCTTCGATGATCGGGACTGGAAGCGGCACCGTGTCATCATCCCGCACGCCTTCCTGAAGGGCGAGGGCGCCGAAGCGCTGGCGCTGCTGCTCGACCGGGGCTTCATCCCGGCGCACAAGAGCGAGTCGCATCTGATCGATTATCTGAAGCGGGCGAATCCGGAAAAGCGCGCCCGCGTAACGGACCGCACCGGCTGGCACGAAGGCGGTGTCTTCGTGTTGCCTGACCGCAGCATCGGCGCCGCCGAGGAGGAAGTGATTTTCCAGAGCGACGCGCCGGGTACGAACACTTTCAAGAGCAAGGGCACGCTCGACGCCTGGCGGGAACACGTCGCCAAGCCCTGCGCCGGCAATTCTCGCCTGGTGTTCGCCGTGTCGGCGGCCTTCGCCTCGGCACTGCTGCACCCGGCCGGCGCCGAGGGCGGCGGCTTCCACTATCGCGGTGGCTCCTCGGCCGGCAAGACGACGCTGCTGCGTGTGGCAGCCAGCGTGTGCGGCGGGCCGGAATTCATGCAGCGCTGGCGTGCGACGGACAACGGGCTTGAGGCGATGGCGCTGCAGCATTGCGATTCGCCTCTGCTGCTCGACGAACTGGCGCAGCTCGATCCGCGGGCGGCGGGCGAGGTGGCGTACATGCTCGCCAACGGCAGCGGCAAGAGCCGGGCGGCGAGAACCGGCACGTTGCGTGAGCGGGCGAACTGGCGCGTGCTGTTCCAGTCGGCCGGCGAGATCGGCCTGGCCGAACACATGGCGGAAGCCGGCAAGCGCACCCGCGCCGGGCAGGAAATCCGCCTGTGCGAAATTCCTTCCGATGCCGGCGCAGGCCTTGGCTGCTTCGAGGATCTGCGCGGCCAGGCGAACGGCAGCGAGTTCGCCAAGACGCTCGACCAGGCAACGCGCCGCTACTACGGCACGGCCTGGCCGGCGTTCCTTGAAGCGATCATCGCCGAGCTTGATGCGCTGCCGGGGCTGCTGCGCGAACTGCAGCGCAAGTTCGAAGCGCAATACCTCACCGGCGAGGCCGGCGGGCAGGCAATGCGCGTGTCGGGACGCTTCGCCCTGGTGGCGGGCGCCGGCGAGCTGGCAACGAAACTGGGCTTGACCGGCTGGCAGCCGGGCGAGGCGCTGCAGGCGGCCGGCGCCTGCCTCAAGGCCTGGCTGTCGCAGCGCGGCGGCGAGAGCAACCAGGAAGAGCGCGCCATGCTGGCGCAGGTACGGGAGTTCTTCGAGCGGCACGGAGAGGCACGCTTTGCCGACTGGGAGAGGCCGGCAACGAAGGACGATCATGCGCCACGCGTCATCAACAAGGCCGGCTTCAGGCGACACGATGAAGTCGAGGACCGCACCGAGTGGTACGTCTACCCGCAGGTGTGGCGCAGCGAGGTATGCAAAGGCTTCGATCCCCGTGAAGTTGCGCGCCTGCTGTCGCAGCGTGAAATGATCGAGACAACCAAGGAGGAGAAGCACGCGCATACCCCCAAGATCGAGCTGCCCGGCGAAGGCCGGCGCCGTGTGTACCACGTGCTGCCGGCGCTGTTCGGAGACGACGATGCTTGATCTGGACACTCTCTTTCCGCCGCCGGCGGGGCAGCCTGGGGCGGGTGGTGCTACGTCCTGCGACGATTCCGCCCCACCGCGCCCCACCGTGCCCCATGCGTTTTCGGATGAAGTGGGGCAACGTAGATCAAGCACTGGCGCGGGTTTCCGGGCGATTGCCCCACCTGCCCCACTTGCCCCACCGCAAAATACAGGGTCAGAAAAAAAACCGATGGAAGCCGGCGCGCGTGCGGCGCGGCGCACGGACGAACTTCGCGCCGTCGAAACGCTACCCTGGCAGCCGCAGGAGGCCGAGCGAGCGCAAGCCGCATTCCTGGTGGCCAGCGTCTTCACCCATGAGAACGACACGGAGGCGGATCGCGCCGAGGCCTTCGGTATGGCGCTGGAATCGCGGGAGCAGTTCGAGTGGCTGCGTCTGCGCAGCGGCAGGCCTGCGGTGTTCGATGACCAGGAAGACAACCGCCGGCCGTGCGCCTGCTGCCGCAACCTGGCGGAGTCGGGCCGCTGCCTGGCGGCGATCCGCCGGGAGATCGTGGCACGCCTGCCCTACAGCCCGCCGCGCTTCCTGCTGCAGCGCTGCCCGGCCTATCTACCTGCTGCGGGAGATCCAGACCCGAGGCCGGCGCTTGAGCGCTGGCCGGGGTTGTGTGAGCAAGGGTAGGGGGGGTGTAAATCTCTGCAGTCTCTTCACCGGACACCGGACGCCTAGGCAAATTTTTTCGAGCGGGAGTTTCGGGGGGGTGGGGGTGGGTTGCAGGGGGAGGGTTGCGGCACGCATGCCGCAAAGCGGGTACGGAAGCGGGTACGGAAGCTAAAATGAAAACGGCATATAGCGGAAAAGCGATTGAAAAACAGTGTGATGACTACAGCACTTCCGCTTCAATGTGTAGTCTTGTTTTCCGGGGCCTGTCCGGCCGGATGCAAGGACGCTGAGCTATCGGCGGCCGTGGTGCCGTCGGCGAAGCGATAGGCGGCACCGCCTGCCTGCTTGGCGCGATACATGGCGATATCCGCCTTCTGCATCAGGCCTTCCATGTTGGGAGCGTGCTCGGGAAAATGTGCGATGCCGACCGAGACGCCCAGCAGGTATTGACGTCCGCCGACCTCGACCGGCTCCCGCACTGCCTCGATAATCTTTTCGGCCACTCGCGTGGCGTCTCTCGGGTGCCCCATTTCCTGAAGCAGGATGACAAATTCGTCGCCACCGAGGCGGGCGACGGTATCGATTTCGCGCACGAGGCCGCGCAGACGCTGGGCGATGGTGACAAGCACGGTGTCGCCCGCCGAATGGCCGTCGGTATCGTTGATGATCTTGAAGTCGTCGAGGTCGAGCAACAGCATTGCGACGAGATGGCCGCTTCGCTTGGCTAGCGCAAACGCCTGCTCCGCCCGATCGCCAAGCAGGCGCCGGTTGGGCAGGCCGGTTAGTGTGTCGTGATGGGCTAGATGGCGGAATTGCTCGGCGGCATGGACGCGTTCGGTGATGTCGGTGCCGACGCCATGGTAGCCGGCAAAATCGCCGTTCTCGTCGAAGGCCGGATTGCCGCTGATGGAAAACCAGCGCCGCTCCCCCGAGGGCGGCCGGATTTCATAGATGAAATCCCGGAAGGGCAGATGCGCCCGCAGGGTTTCCTGGTGGTCCTGCCATTGTTCCGGCGTGACCCCGTCGAACTGACCTATTTCCCATCGCGATTTTCCGAGAATCGTACTGAGGTCGATGCCGATCTTCTCCAGGGCCGGTCCGCTAAAGCGGGTGAAGCGGAACTCGGCGTCCTGCTCCCAGTACCAGTCGGTGGAGAGTGAAACCAGGTCGCGGAAACGCTGTTCGCTGGCCTTCAGTTCCGCCTCGGTGCGTAGCCGGTCGCTGATGTCCGTTCCCATCCACACCACGCCAAAGTCAAGATTGTCTGGGTCGACCGCCATGCCGCTGATTTCCGCCCAGAACAATTCGCCGCTCTTGCGGCGCAATTGGACGATGGCACTATAGGGCTTGCCCTCGCTGACGGGCGCCATGCAGTCGCGGGCGAACCGGCTCCACTCTTCATAGCTCGGCCACCAAGCCCAGGCCGGCATGCCGATGGCCTCGTCCATTTCATAACCGAACAGAGCGCACCATTGCCGGTTGCATTTCGCCAGGTAGTTCGGTCTGAGCAGGCCGATGGCTTCTGCGGCGGAATCGAGAATCACCTTGTGCTCTGCGGCGAGCGCCTCGCTTTCGTAGCGTCCGCGGAAGGTGTCGACCAGGTTCCGGTGCAGGACGTCATGCGCGCCGACGAGCACCGCGAGGTAGATCAACACGGCCCAGCCTGTCGCAGCGAAACCGTCCGGCTGGCCGGATAGCAGAAAAATTGCCGCCGGCAGCACCATTGGAGCTATGAACGCGTAATAGGCGGGACGCGAAGGCGCGAGCAGGGCAGTAGCGCCCAGGCAGACCAGGCACAGCGCAAGGACGATGAAGAGGTGTGCGGATTCCCCCACCTGGGGAGCGAACAACCAGGCCGCCATGCCCCAGAGCAGGCCGCCGACCGCCGTCTTGACCGAGAACCAGCGCTCCCAGCGCGGCGCTTCTTCAACGCGAGGCCGTTGCGCGCGATAGCGTCGTTGCATCCAGATCAGGGCGCCGATATTGCAGAACATGATGGACAACCAGATGAACAGCGCGCCGCGGGAGGCGATGGGCCATAGCCAGACCGCGACAAGCAGGGCGGCGGCGAGCGAGGCGGCGATGGAGGTGCCGGATAGCCTGAACAACAGCCGCACGCGCTCGGCATGGCACGCCATGCTGACGCCCGTCTGCCAGTTCTCAAGCCGGTACGGCTCCGACACGCATCTCCCCCTCTGTGGTTAGTCGGCCATCATGCGTCGCCGCACGATCGAGCAGCGATGCTACTCGCAAATGTCATGAGTCGCCGTGAAAAGCGTCACGCTTCCCCTCAGCGGCAGATCCCGGCCGACGGCCGGCTGAGCCGCGCTGCGCTATCATCCGGGCATGATTCCGAAGGAGGTTTCCGCAGCGGCATATTGCGGGCGTTTTGCGCCTTCGCCGACGGGACCGCTGCATTTCGGCTCTCTCGTGGCAGCCCTGGGAAGCTGCCTCGACGCACGTGCGGCGGGCGGCAAATGGCTGATGCGCATGGAGGATGTGGACGAACCGCGATCAGTGCCCGGCGCGGCGGGTGCCATCCTGCGCACCCTGGAGCGATTTGGCTTCGCCTGGGATGGTGAGGTTGCCTGTCAGAGTCGGCGCAAGCGCCATTACCAGGCGGCGTTCGAGCGCCTGCGCCTCGCCGGCGCCGTCTTTGCCTGTGCCTGCACCCGGCGCGAAGTCGCCGATTCCATCATCGGCGTCGACGGGGCGCCACGCTATCCCGGCACTTGCCGCAATGGCCTGCCTCAGGGCCGCGAGGCGCGCGCCTGGCGGCTCAAGGTCGAGCCCGGGCAGGTTTGCTTCGAGGATGCACTCCAGGGTCTTTACTGCCAGGACCTGGCCGCCGAGGTGGGCGATTTCGTGGTGCTGCGCGCCGACGGCTATTTTGCTTACCAACTGGCGGTAGTGGTGGATGATGCGGAGCAGGGTGTGACGCACGTTGTGCGCGGCGCCGACCTGATCGATTCGACGCCACGCCAGATCTGCCTGCAGCGGCATCTCGGCCTGGCACAGCCAGGCTATCTGCATCTGCCGGCCGCAGTCAACGCGTCGGGGGAAAAGCTGTCGAAGCAGACACGGGCGAAGCCGGTCGAAGACTTACGACCGCAGGCAGCGCTTTCGGCCGCGCTGGCATTTCTCGGCCAGCAGCCACCCGCCGCCTTGCCAGAAGCCGACCTGGACAGCCTGTGGCGCTGGGCGATAATGCACTGGAATCGGAAGGGGCTGCCACGCTGTCGCACTGCCGTCGCCCCGGCCGCCTATTCATGAACAGACGAGGTTGGAATGATCGATGATGTTGCCGGCTTGCGCCGCATCCTGACGCAGAACCGCACGATCGCGGTGGTGGGCCTGTCCGCCAACTGGCATCGGCCAAGCTATTTCGCCGCCAAGTACATGCTCGAACACGGCTACACGGTGATCCCCGTCAATCCCGCCTACAAGGAGGTGCTGGGACAGGCATGCTATCCCTCCCTGCGGGATGTGCCGCAAAAGGTAGACATGGTCGACTGCTTTCGCCGTGCAGAAGATATTCCTGCCATCGCGGACGAGGCGATCGGCATCGGCGCCAGGGTGCTGTGGATGCAGCTCGGTGTGATCAACCCCGAGGCGGCGCGCAGGGCGGAGGCGGCCGGGCTGGAAGTGGTGATGGACCGCTGCGTGAAGATCGAATACGCGCGCCTCTTCGGCGGCCTGAGCTGGTTCGGCGTGAACACCGGCATCGTCTCGTCCCGGCGACCGCCCTGCCCGGCGCCGGCAGGGCGCTGATTCAGCGCCGGCGCATCGCCAGGTGCGCCACCGGCGGGGCCGTGTGGGCGTCCCGCGAATCCAGCTCGAAAAAAAGGCTGACGAAATAGGTGACGTTTCCCGCATGGTCGCGAATGGCGCTGACGTTGCGCCATTCGCGGTAGAGCGAGCCGTCCTTGCGGCGGCTCCATGTCGTGCCGGTCCAGCGGCCTTCGCGCTCGACCGTGGCATACAGTTCGTCGTAAAACGACGCGGGCTGGCAGGCCAGGCGGGTGTTTCGCTCGGAGCTGCCGATCACATCGCCGGCGGCCAGCCCGGTGATGCGGCAGAAGGCCTCGTTTACCGTGACCACCGTGCCGTCGGCCGCGCAGATCATGATGGCCTCCGTCATCTCGTCGAAGGCATGCGCCGCCACCTCCAGCCGCTCCTGCTGATCGCAAAGCTCGCTGATGTCGCGCGACACGAGGACGACATGCGCGGGAAAGCCCATGGCGCCGGCGACCGCGCGGCCGATGCTCTTCAGCAGGCGTGTGCGGCCGTCCCTGGCCGGCAAGTGCAGTCTCAGTTCGAAGGGCGTGCCGTGAGCCATCGCTTCCTGCACCGCCGCCGCGAGCCGGGGGCGGTCTTCCGGCGCCAGGCAGGCATAGGCATCGCCGCCGATACGCAGCGCCGCGTCGTCGAGATAGAGGCTGTGCGAGGGACTGAAATAGACCCAGCGCCCCTCCCCGTCGAGCAACGCAACGAGGTCGCCCACGTTTTCGGTGATCAGGCGATAGCGTTCCTCGCTGCGACGGACGTCCTTCTGCGCCTTGGCCAGCTTGCGGCTGTTGTGGAAGACGAAATAGCTGATCATCCAGGCATAGGCGAGCGAGCCGACCATGCAGAGGATGAATACCGCCTGGCCCACTTCGGGTTCATAGCGGAATCCGGTAGTTGCGCCGACGAGGAGAGCGCCTGCGGAGAACAGAAACAGGCTGCCGGCAAAGCCGGGCAGGCCGCGGAAGACGATGCTGTTCTGCGTGGTCGCCAGCACCAGCCCGAAGGCGATCCATTCGGAGAAGCCGAACAGGGCCAGCCAGGCGCCAAGCAGGAAGGAGTCCAGCCAGAGGTGGTTCAGTTCGGCCCGCTTGGGATCCGCCGCCTGCCGTGAGTGCACATACAGGATATGCGGGTAGGCAAGGAACTGGAGCGCGAGGCCGATCCAGATATGGCCCCCCATGTCGCGCTGCCAGGCGAGAAGCGCCAGCACGCCGAACGCATAGGCGAACGACAGCGTTCGCGAGATGTAAATGACGCGTACCGAGCGGGGTGCTGCGCCCGCGCCAATGCCTTGAGCCGTCATCGGGTGCCTGCTCCTGCAACAGTTTTCCCCGGATGGCGCCCTGAGCATCCTCCGGGTAAATTATTTTGGCTTCAATTATGCGCCCATCGCCGGCGCTTTGGACAGGCCTGAATTCAGTGCCTGCCGCCATAGCCGGCGATGCCGATCATCAGGCGCACCAGGCCATAGGCCATCCAGCTGGCCAGGCGGTGCGGCCAAGGCTTGCGCTGCCAGTCCTCGCGCTTCACTTCCCTGGCGCCGCCGACGATTGCGCTTTCCAGGCTGGCGCGAAGCTCCCCGGCGAAGGCCTCGTCGCTCACCACGACATTCGCTTCGCGTGCGAGCAGCAGGCTGAAAGGATCGATGTTGCTGGACCCAACCGTGGCCCATTGGCCGTCGATCACCGCCACCTTGGCATGCAGGAAGCTGAGGTGGTACTCAAAAATGTGGATGCCGGCGCCGAGCAGTGCGTCGAAGAGCGCCTGGGATGCATAGTGCTGCAGCAGGTATTCCACGCGCCCTTGCAGCAGGATGGTGACCCGGACACCGCGTTGCGCGGCGTGCATGAGCGCATGACGAAAACGGATGCCGGGGAGGAAGTAGGCATTGGCCAGGAAGATTTCCTTGCTTGCCGCCTTGATGGCCTCCAGGTAGGCCTCCTCGATGTCGCGGCGATGGCGCAGGTTGTCGCGAACCAGGAAGGCAGCGCGCATGCTGCCGCAGGGGTCGGCAATCACCGGGGCGTGGATGAGCACGCGCAGTCGGCGCCGGAAATTGGCCCAGGCCACGAGTTTCCATAGCTGGTGGACCGAGGCGTGGATGGGCGCGATGAGCGGGCCCTCCACGCGCACCGCGTAGTCGTAGCGCGGCGGCTGGCCCGGCGCATGCGCGTCGTCGATGATGTTGATGCCGCCGACGAAGGCCAGGCGGGCATCCACGACGACCAGCTTGCGGTGCAGGCGGCGCAGGCGTTGGCGGCGCAGCGTCAGGGGCGAAATCTTCCTTCGGTAGACCAATGCCCGCACGCCGGACGCTTCGAGCGCGGGCATCAGCTTGGCGGGGAATTCGCGCGCGCCGAAGCCATCCACCAGCACACGGACCTTCACGCCGCGGCGGGCGGCGCGCGAGAGGGCCGCGGCGGTCAGGCGACCGGTCTCGTCGTCTTCGAAGATGTAGGTTTCGAGGTGGATCTCGTCCGTTGCGGCGTCGATGGCTTCCAGCAGCGCAGGAAAGTAGGCACTGCCGGTTTCGAGCAGGGTGATGCGGTTGCCGGGAAGGAACTCGGCTTTCATCCCCGCTGCTTACTCGACGGCGATGTGCGCCGACAGCGCGGCGTGGTCGGAGATCTTCGACCAGGGGCGGCCGAAATGCACTTCGGAGCGCTCGATGGCAAAGCCCCTCACGTAGATGCGGTCCAGCCTGAACATCGGCAGCGTGGCCGGGAAGCTGCGCGCCGGCTGGCCGTTGATGCCGCCGAAGACCTCGACCATGCCGAGCCGTTCCGCGATCAGGTTGCCGGCGCGGTTGTGCCAGTCGTTGAAGTCGCCGGCGATGATGAGCGGCGTGTCGCCGGGACTGACTTCTTCCATGCGCTCGGCAAGGGCCAGCATCTGGCGGCGCCGCGCGGCCGCGGTGAGCCCGAGGTGCACGCAGACGCAATGCAGGGGTTGCTCCCAGCCGGGCACGGCGATTTCGGTGTGCAGCATGCCGCGCCGCTCGAATTTCAGCTCGGAGATGTCCTGGTTGTGCGAGGACAGGATGGGAAAGCGCGACAGGATGGCGTTGCCGTGATGGCCGTGGTCGTAGATGGCGTTGCCGCCGTAGGCCGTATCCGGCCAGACGCCGTCGGCAAGGAAATCATGCTGGCCTTCCTCGGGCCAGTCGTGGTGACGCTCGGCGTGGCCCTCGTGCAGCCCCTGGACTTCCTGCAGGAAGACGATGTCCGGGCCGAGGCTGTGCAGGCGCTTGCGCAGCTCGTGGATCATCATGCGGGCCTTGAACTGCGAGAAGCCCTTGTGGATGTTGTAGGTGCACACGTGCAGCTTGCGCACCGGTGCTCGCGTTGCGGCGCCCGACGGACTTGTCTGGCGGCGGGTGACGGCGGGCTTGACCACGAACTCTTACGAAGCGTCCAGCATGCGGTTGAGGGCCACTTTCGCCAGTTCCGCCTCGTGCGCCGGCACCGAGATGCGATTGACGACATTGCCTTCGGCCAGGTTCTCCAGGCACCAGGCCAGATGCTGCGGGTCGATGCGTCCCATGGTCGAGCACATGCAGACCATCGGCGCCATGAACTGCACGACCTTGCCTTCCGGCTTCACTTCCTCGGCGAGGCGGCTGACGAGGTTCAGCTCGGTGCCGACCAGCCAGCGCGTGTTGGCCGGCGCCGCCTTGATGGTCTTGATGATGTACTCGGTCGAGCCGACGTGGTCGGACAGGCGGCAGACGTCGAAATTCGATTCGGGATGGGAGATGACCAGGCCGTCAGGATGCTCGTTGCGGAAGCGCAGGATGTGGCCGGCCTGGAACATCTGGTGCACCGAGCAGTGGCCCTTCCACAGCAGGATGCGGGCGCGTCGGATCTGCTCGGCCGTGAGGCCGCCGTTTTCCAGGTCAGGATCCCACACCACCATCTCTTCGAGCGGGATGCCCATCTTGTGGCCGCTCCAGCGGCCGAGGTGCTGGTCGGGGAAGAACAGCACCTTTTCCCGCTGCGCGAACGACCACTCGAGAATCTTCGGCGCATTGCTGGAGGTGCAGACGATGCCGCCGTGCTCGCCGCAGAAGGCCTTCAGGTCGGCGCTGGAATTGATGTAGGTGACCGGGGTGAACAGCTTGTCGGGATCGCCGACGACGGCTTCCAGTTCGCGCCAGCAGCGCTCCACCTTGGCCAGGTTCGCCATGTCGGCCATCGAGCAGCCGGCGGCGAGGTCCGGCAGGATCGACACCTGCTCCGGTTTCGAGAGGATGTCGGCCACCTCGGCCATGAAATGCACGCCGCAGAAGACGATGAATTCGGCATCGCTTTGCGCCGCCAGGCGCGACAGCTTGAGCGAGTCGCCAGTGAGGTCGGCGTGACGGTAGACGTCGGCGCGCTGATAGTGGTGGCAAAGCAGGACGGCGCGGCTGCCGAGCCGCGCGCGCGCAGCGAGAATGCGCTCCTGCGCGTCCGCGTCGGCGAGGGTGTTGAAACGGTCGAACTGAATGGCTGCTTGCATGTTTTGCGGGTATTCCGGGCTTGCGGGTTTGCAAGCCGCCTAATTTAACAAATTTGGGAAGGAATCCCTCAGCTTTGTTGCCACGGAAGGCCGGCTGCGCGCCAGCCGCCCACCTTGCCGCGGTGCCCTTTCGCGTCCTTGTCTCCTTCGAAACCTTCCAGCACGTTGTAGCAGTCGGGAAAGCCGGCTTCGGTCGCCTGGGCGGCGGCACGGTGCGAGCGGTGGCCGCTGCGGCAGATGAACAGCGCCAGCGACTCCGGGTCGACCTGTTGCTTCAGTTCCGCCATGAAATGGGTGTTCACCGCGTACCCCGGATAAAACTGCCATTCGATCTCGACCGCGCCGGGAATGCGGCCGACGAAATCCAGTTCGGCGCGCGTGCGCACGTCCACCAGCTTCGCACCCGGCGCGAGCTGGAGCACCTCATAGGCTTCCGCCGGCGTGAGCGCGCCTTCATAGGGCAGGCCAAGTTCGCGGGCGCGCTTCTGCGCCAGGGCCAGTATGTCGCTGAGTTTTCCCATTGCGGCTGCGGCGATTAGAATGACGAAACAAGTATAAGTGAAGCCCCCATGTCCGTCGAAGAATCCCTGCTGCGTGCCGGGCCGGTCGATCCGCAACGCTACCGCGAGGCGAATCGGGCCACCTGGATCTCGGCGGCGCTCAACCTGGCCCTGACCGTTGCCCAGCTGGTCGTCGGCTGGGTGGCCCACTCGCAATCGCTGATTGCCCACGGGCTGCACTCCTTCTCCGATCTGCTGTCGGATTTTCTCGTCCTCTATGCCAATCGCCAGGGCAGTCACCCGGCCGACCGCGAGCACCCCTACGGCCACGCCCGCGTCGAGACGGCCGCCACGCTGATCCTCGGCGCTTCGCTGGCGACGATCGGCTTTGGCATCCTCTGGGAAGCAACGTTGCGCCTGCAGCATGTTGCCGAACTGCCGCCGGTCGAGCTGCTGGCCCTGTGGGTGGCGATCTTCACGGCGGCGTCGAAGGAAGTCCTGTTCCGCTATCTGCTGCGCGTCGCCGAACGCCTGCGCTCGCCCATGCTGGCGGCCAACGCCTGGCACACGCGCGCCGATGCCGCCTCGGCGCTGGTGGTGGTGGTCGGCATCGCCGGCGCCCTCATGGGCTGGAAATTCCTCGATCTGCTGGCGGCAGCGATCATGGGCTTCATGATCCTGCGCATGGGCCTCAAGCTGGCCTGGGAATCCCTGCAGGAGCTGATCGACACCGGACTCGACAAGGAGAAGGTAGAGGCGATTCGCATGACGTTGCTGGACACGCCCGGCGTGCTGGGCCTGCATGAACTGCGGACGCGGCGCATGGCCCATCAGGCGCTGGTCGATGCGCATGTGCTGGTCGATCCGCGCATCAGCGTGTCCGAGGGCCATCGTCTTGGCGAGCAAGCCCGCCAGCGCGTGCTGGACGCGCATCCCGAGGTGGCCGATGTGCTGGTGCACATTGATGCCGAGGAGGATCAGGCACTGATGAGCAGCGGCGCCGACCTGCCGGATCGCGACGCGCTCATGGCGCACCTGCATGTTTTGCTGGGGGAGGAAGCGGCAGGGATCGAGAAAACGGTGCTGCACTATCTTGGGAACCGGGTCGAGGCGGAAGTTTTCCTGCCGCTCGAGACCTGCCAGGATTTGGCGCGCATGAACCGGCTGGAACAGCGTATTGCCGGGCAATTGAGTAGCGACCCCGTATTTCGCGCCATCTCCCTGAATTGCCGGATCGCACCAAAGTAGTGCGCCATTGATTTATTGCGCACTACTTTGGTGCATTTTTCTTTTCGGCTTGCCGGGTTCTCCCTTGTGCCACAATGACCTCCCCTTTTTCGGGCGTTGGCACATTTTCTGCTAAAGCCCTTGGCATGCAGTTTTTTCGTTGTCCGAATTCAATTCGCTAGGAGAGTGCGATGTCCCCTCAAGACGTTCTTAAGCTGGTCAAGGAAAGGGAAGTCAAATTCGTCGATTTCCGCTTCACGGATACACGCGGCAAGGAGCAGCATGTCGGCGTGCCGGTCAAGCACTTCGGCGCCGACAAGTTCGAGTCCGGCCATGCCTTCGACGGTTCGTCCATCGCCGGCTGGAAGGGCATCCAGGCCTCCGACATGCTGCTGATGCCCGACCCCGCCACCGCCTACATCGATCCCTTCATGGACGAGACCACCCTGGTGTTGTCCTGCGACGTGGTCGAGCCGGCCGACGGCAAGGGTTATGACCGCGACCCGCGCTCCATCGCCAAGCGTGCCGAGGCTTACCTGAAGTCCACCGGCCTGGGCGACGTCGCCTACTTCGGTCCCGAGCCTGAGTTCTTCATTTTCGATTCCGTGGAGTGGTCGGTCGACATGTCCGGCTCCTACTCCAAGGTGTTCTCCGAGGAGGCCGCCTGGGCCTCCGCCGAGAAGTTCGACGGCGGCAACACCGGCCACCGTCCCACCGTCAAGGGCGGCTATTTCCCGGTGCCGCCGGTCGACAGCCTGAACGACATCCGCGCCGCCATGTGCCTGGCGCTGGAAGCCTGCGGCGTCGAGGTGGAAGTGCATCACCATGAAGTGGCCACCGCCGGCCAGTGCGAGATCGGCACGCTCTTCAACACCCTGGTGCGCCGCGCCGACCAGACCCAGGTGCTGAAGTACATCGTGCACAACGTGGCGCACAGCTACGGCAAGACCGCCACCTTCATGCCCAAGCCGATCGTCGGCGACAACGGTTCCGGCATGCACGTGCACCAGTCGATCTGGAAGGGCGGCAAGAACCTGTTCGCCGGCAACGGCTATGCCGGCCTGTCCGAGTTCGCCCTCTACTACATCGGCGGCATCATCAAGCACGCCCGCGCGCTCAACGCCATCACCAACCCCGGCACCAACTCCTACAAGCGCCTGGTGCCCGGCTTCGAGGCCCCGGTCAAGCTGGCCTACTCGGCGCGCAACCGCTCCGCCTCGATCCGCATTCCCTACGTGCAGAGCGACAAGGCGCGCCGCATCGAGGTGCGCTTCCCGGACCCGACCGCCAACCCGTACCTGGCCTTCACCGCCCTGATGATGGCCGGCCTCGACGGCGTGCAGAACAAGATCCACCCGGGCGACCCGGCCGACAAGAACCTCTACGACCTGCCGCCGGAAGAGGATGCCAAGATACCGACCGTCTGCTCCTCGCTCGACCAGGCGCTCGACTACCTCGACAAGGACCGCGAGTTCCTCACCCGCGGCGGCGTCTTCTCCAACGAGATGATCGATGCCTACATCGAACTGAAGATGGAGGAGGTCACGCGCTTCCGCATGACGACTCACCCGGTCGAGTACGACATGTATTACAGCCTGTAAGGCCGGCAAACCCGGAAAAGGACGGCTGCGGCCGTCCTTTTTTTGTGCACTTCCCGGCGTCAAAAGCGTTTGTAAAGGGCCCACTCTTCGCATACACTTGAGGTAGGTTCTCGTTTTACGGCGGAACATCATGAATATTTTGAAAAAAATGATTGCCTTCGGGTTTGGCTTGCTGGCCATTCCGTTGGCACAGGCGGATGTCTTCAAGTGCGTGGATGAGGATGGCCACGTCACCTATACCAACGCCAAGCCTTCCCCCAAGGCGAAATGCACCACCTTGAGCCGCGATCAGCGCGTGTCCACCGTGCCGGGTCGCGCAGCGAGTACGCCTTCGCCTGCCAGCTTTCCGAAAGTCGATGGCGACACGCAGAAGGCGCGCGACAACGACCGGCGCAAGATCCTCGAGCAGGAACTGACGGCCGAGCAGAAAAGCCTGGAGCAGGCGAAAAAGGAACTGGCCGAACAGGAGGCCATTCGTACCGGCGACGAGCGCAACTACCAGCGGGTGCTGGATCGCCTGCAGCCCTACAAGGACAGGGTGGCGCTGCACGAGCGCAACATAGAGGCCCTGAAGAAGGAAATCGGCAACCTCAGGTAAGCACGCCCCGCCCCGGCTCGATGGTGCGGTTTTTGCTAACCTTCAATGCATGGCCGCACCGGAAAAACTCCCAGTCACCGCCTTTGCCGGACTTGACCTGCTTTCCTCGGCCGTCATCCTGCTGGATGCCGATCTGGTCATCCAGTACCTGAATCCGGCAGCGGAAAATCTCTTTGCTATCAGTGCCAGGCAATTGTTACGCCGGCCGCTTGCCCAGCTGCTGGGGGAGCCCCCGGGCCTGTCGGCCGCTCTCGACAATGCGCTGACGAACAACTGGAGCTATACCGGGCAGAACCTTACGACGCACCGTCATGGTGCAGTGCCCCTGCACCTGGACTGCACGGTGACCCCGGTGGAAGCCGGCAAGATCCGCCTGTTGCTCGAGTTTCGCCACATCGACCAGCAGCTGAAGACGGAGCGGGAGGAGCGTCTGGCCGAACAGCAGCAGGCCAACCGCGAGCTGATCCGCAATCTGGCCCATGAAATCAAGAACCCGCTCGGCGGCATCCGCGGTTCGGCCCAATTGCTCGAGCGGGAGCTGGCCAACCCCCAGCTGCACGAATACACCCAGGTCATCATCAAGGAGGCCGATCGGCTGCAGGAACTGATGAACCGCCTGCTCAGTTCGCATCGCCTGATGCAGCCGCAGCAGGTAAATATCCACGAACTCCTCGAACGGGTGCGATCGCTGATCCTGGCCGAGTTTCCCGACGTGGACGTCAAGCGCGACTACGACACCAGCCTGCCCGATGTCACAGGAGACCGTGAGCAGTTGATCCAGGCCATCCTCAACATCGTGCGCAATGCCGCCCAGGCGCTGGAGGGGCACGGCGAGATCGTCCTGCGCACCCGCGCGCTGCGTCAGGTGACCCTGGCCAAGCGGCGCTATCGACTGGCGCTGCAACTGCAGGTGATCGACAACGGTCCCGGCATCCCGGATGCGATCCGCGACCAGATGTTCTATCCGCTGGTTTCCGGTCGAGAAGGCGGCAGCGGGCTGGGCCTGACGCTGGCACAGAACTTCATCCAGCAGCATCATGGCAGCATCGAGATCGACAGCCGGCCCGGACGCACCTGCTTCACGGTAATGCTGCCCTTACACGAGAGCAATGAGGAACCACGATGAATTCCGTCTGGGTCATCGACGATGATCGCTCCATCCGCTGGGTCTTCGAGAAGGCCCTGACGCGCGAGGAAATTCCTTTCAAGAGCTTCGGTTCGGCGGCCGAGGCCCTCGCCACGCTCGACGCGGGCACGCCGCCGCCGCAGGTGCTGGTCACCGACATCCGCATGCCGGGCGAATCCGGTCTGTCGCTGCTGCAGAAGTTCAAGGCGCGCTATCCGACCCTGCCGGTGATCATCATGACCGCCTATTCCGACCTCGACAGCGCGGTATCCGCCTTCCAGGGCGGCGCCTTCGAGTACCTGCCCAAGCCCTTCGACATCGACCAGGCGCTCGAGCTGGTGCGCCGCGCCATCGAGGAGTCGACGCGGCAGGAGGCGGTGCCCGAGTCCTCCGCCATGGCGCCGGAAATCCTCGGCAAGGCGGCCTCGATGCAGGAGGTGTTCCGCGCCATCGGCCGCCTGTCGCAGTCGCATGCGACGGTGCTGATCAACGGCGAGTCCGGCACCGGCAAGGAGCTCGTCGCCCGCGCGTTGCATCGCCACAGCCCGCGCGCCGACAAGCCCTTCGTCGCCCTCAATACGGCGGCCATCCCGCGCGACCTGCTCGAGTCGGAGCTGTTCGGCCATGAGCGCGGCGCCTTCACCGGCGCCACCGCCATGCGCCGCGGCCGCTTCGAGCAGGCCGAGGGCGGCACGCTGTTCCTCGACGAGATCGGCGACATGCCGGCAGAGCTGCAGACGCGCCTGCTGCGCGTGCTCTCGGACGGCAACTTCTATCGGGTCGGCGGCCACCAGCCGATCAAGGCCAACGTGCGCGTCATCGCCGCCACGCACCAGGACCTCGACGAACGCGTCAAGCAGGGCCTGTTCCGCGAGGACCTGTTCCATCGCCTCAATGTCATCCGCCTGCGCCTGCCGCCGCTGCGCGAGCGGCGCGAGGACATCCCGTTGCTGGTGAAGCACTTCCTCGCCAAGAGCGCACAGGACCTCGGCGTCGAGCCGAAGCGGGTGTCGGATGCGGCGCTGAAATTCCTTTCGGCCCTGGTTTTCCCCGGCAACGTGCGCCAGCTGGAGAACCTTTGCCACTGGCTGACGGTGATGGCGCCCGGCCAGGTGATCGAGATCGCCGACCTGCCGCCGGAGCTGCGCGCGCAGGCGCCGCGCGAGACGGAGGCGGACTGGAAGGTGGCCCTCGGCGCCGAAGCCGACCGCATGCTGGCCGGGCGGCCCGGCGCCGTGTGGGACGGACTGGTGCGCGAATTCGAGCGCACCCTGATCCGCCATGCCCTGCTGGCTTCCGCCGGGCGGCGCATCGAGGCGGCGCAGATGCTCGGCATCGGCCGCAACACGATCACGCGCAAGATCCAGGAGCTGGGGATGGAAAACGGCGGCGCCGACAAGGAGCCGCCGGAAAAAGTCAGCCGCTGAAGGACGGCGGCGATGCCCTGACAGCCCTAGCGTCGCCTGCTCTTCTTCGTTGTCTTGCGGATCGTTTTCCCGGGTTTTTTCACGGCCGGCTGCCTGATACTCCCCCGCGTTTTCTTGGCCGCAGCGTTCTTGGGCGGGGCCGGGGCCACCTGTGGCGCTTCCACGGCCTTATCGGGCTCGGGCGCGGATACGGCAAGCTGTGAAACGACCGACGCCCCGGCCATGGCGGTCACTTCCTGAGGCGGAATGACTTGTTCATCGTCGGGCCAGGGGTCGGGCGCGGCGGCCAAGGCGAGCGAAGGCGGCGCTTCGTCCGGCCAGGGGTCGGGTAGCGCCAATGCAGCCACCTTGTCGCGCGAAGCCAGAAACGAAGGCAGCCAGCCTAGCTTCAACGCACCCTGCGGCGAGTTTGACAGTGGATCCGCCAGCGCCTTCGGATCGTAGCCGGCCGCCATGATTAGCTTGCCTGCGAACGCGTCAGCCTCGTCCTGCTGCGAAGACTCGACCAGCTGTTCGGTGCCCATCGAGGCGAGCAGCGAGATGCCCACCTTCGCGAGTGCGCCCATCGGAAAAATGATGTCGGCCAGGATGGAGGTGGCCAGATAGGCGCTGGTCAGCGGCGACCCGACTACCAGGGAGACCGCAAGGCCCGCCGAGGTGCTTTCGCGGTGATGCGCCGCGGCCAGCCGGCCGAATTCGCGCGCCAGCGCGAAGGCCAGGTCCGTGTCCGTGAGATCGAGCCGGGCGAGGCCGACGCCGACGGCGATTTTTCCGCCGGCGCTGGAACTCACCGCCGGCGAGTCGCCGGGCACGACGAAGACCTCCACCTGCGGGATGCGGGACGCCAGCTCCGGGCTGAGCTGCGCGGCCGTGGTGCCGAGGCGCTCGGCGATGGGTGCGATGCGCTGCGCGAGCTTTTCGGCGGCTTCCCGGGCCGGGCAGGGATCTTCGTCCTCGCGGCAGAATTCGCCGCCGGAGACGAGCAGGGTTTTCGCGCCGAAGCGCAGGTCCGGCACGGTGGTCTCGAGTTCGCCGGGCAGGATGTTGAACTGTGCGCGCCCGCTGGTGGGGGAAGTGCTGCAGCCGGTGGCCAGTATTGCTGCACAGGCAAGCGGCAGAACCATGCGCGAAAGGACGGGGAGGACGGGTTTGGGAAAGCGCATATGCCGGAGTGTAGATGAGCCTGCCCTCCCAAGTCACGGCGAAAATCGGGCGATTCCAGCATAATGCGGCGGAGAAGCCGCAGCCCTATCCAAACCGCATGCAAACAAACGCGCCCGAGCCCTTGGACACCCGGATCGTTGCAGCAGCGCTGTCCGCGCCGGAGCGATTCTCCATTGCGCTGCTCGACAGCTGCGAATCGACCAGCACCCTGCTGCTGGAGCGCGCCCAGCAGGGCGCGCCGTCCGGCAGCGTTGTCGTCTGCGAGCGGCAGACAGCCGGCCGCGGCCGGCGCGGCCGCAGCTGGCTGTCGGCGCCGGGCGACAGCCTGACCTTTTCCCTGCTCTGGCGCTTCCCCGAGGGCACGCCGCCGCCTGCCGGCCTCAGCCTGGCCGTCGGGGTGGCCGCGGCGCGCGTGCTGGAAGGCATGGGCGCTGCCGGCGTGCGTCTGAAGTGGCCGAACGACATCCTCGCCGGCGGCGCCAAGCTCGGCGGCATCCTGATCGAAACCCTGACGTCGGGCGGCCGGCATGTCGCGGTGATCGGCATTGGCCTGAACGTACGTCTGCCCGAGACGATCGCCTCGGCCATCGATGTTCCGGCGGGCGCGCTCGATGCAGTGATGCCTTTCACGCCCTCGCGCAATCTGCTGCTGGCGGGTTTGCTCGAGGGATTGGCGGAGATGCTCGAGACCTTCGGCCAGGCCGGCTTTCCCGGCTTCATCGAGGATTGGCTGGCGCGCAACGCCCATGCCGGACAGCTCGTCAGCATCCTCGCAGAAGGCGCCGACCCGGTCGAGGGGCGTTGCGCCGGGGTCGACGCCGATGGCGCGCTGCTGCTGGAGACCGCGACGGGCCTGCGCCGCATCGTCAGCGGCGAAGTCTCGCTGAGGCAGAAATGATCCTGGCCATCGACTGCGGCAACACGCGACTCAAATGGGGCTTGCATGACGGCGATGCTTGGCGCGCGCAGGGGCCGCTCGACTATGCCGGCCTGCCCGGGCTGGCCGAACTGCTGCAATCCCAGCCGCGCGCAACGAAGGCGGTCGCGGCCAATGTCGCCGGTCCGCAGGTGGGCGAAGCCGTCGCCGCCGCCGTGGCGGCGCTCGGCATTCCGCTGCATTGGGCGGAAAGTCAGTCTGCGCAATACGGCGTGCGCAACCTCTACGAGCGGCCGGAACAGCTCGGTGTCGACCGTTGGGCGGCGCTGGTCGGCGCGCGCGCTCTGCATCCGCAGGCCTGCCTGGTCGTCTGTGCCGGCACCGCGACGACGGTCGATGTGCTGGACGCCGAGGGCAGCTTCCAGGGCGGCCTGATCCTGCCCGGCGTCGAACTGATGTACCGCGCGCTGGCCGCCAACACTGCGCAGCTGCCGCTGGCCGACGGCAAGTTCACCGGTCTGCCGCGCAACACCATGGACGCCATCGTCAGCGGCTGCCTGCACGCGCAGGCCGGGGCCGTCGAGCGCATGTTCGAGCAGGTGGCGACCCATCCGGGCGCGGCCTGCCTCGTCGGCGGCGGCGCGGCAGGACAGTTCTTCGATTTGCTGCGCGTGCCGAAGACGAGGGTCGACAACCTGGTGCTCGAAGGCCTGGCCCGCATCGGCCGCGAATTAACCCCGTAGGCGAGGCTGCGGCGTTTACGCAGCCGTACCCACCACTGGAGCCGACATGAATATCCGCACACCGCGCCGCGCCCTTGCGCTGGCGATCCTCGCCGCCTTTTCCCTGACCGCGCTCGCTGCCGAGACAATCAGCCGCGCCGAGGACCGCGAGGAAGTCGCCGTCACCATCTACAACGATTCGCTCGCCCTCATCAAGGAGGTGCGCCGCATTCCCTTCGGGCGCGGCGCCAACAGCATCGCCCTGCGCGACGTCAGCGCGAAGATGCGGCCGGAAACCGCCAGCCTGCGCGCGCTGTCCGGCGGCAGCCTGCGCCTCATCGAGCAGAACTTCGACTTCGACCTGCTGACGCCGCAGAAGCTGCTGGAGAAATACGTCGGCCGCAGCGTCACCGTCATCAAGACCAATCCCGCCACCGGCGCGGAAACGCGCGAGCAGGCCGAGGTGCTGGCGACCAACGGCGGCGTGGTGCTGAAATACGCCGACCGCATCGAGACCGGCGTGCCCGGCCGCATCGCCTACGGCGCGATTCCCGCCAACCTGCGCGACCGGCCGACCCTGGTGGTGCAGCTGGAGAGCGCGGCGGCGGGCCGGCCGGCGACGGAACTGTCCTATCTTTCCGGCGGGCTGTCCTGGCGCGCCGACTACGTGGCCGAACTGACCGGCGACGAGTCGAAACTCGACCTGGCCGGCTGGGTGACGCTGACCAACCAGAGCGGGGCGAGCTACGAGAAGGCCCGCCTGCAGCTGGTGGCCGGCGACGTCAATCGCGTGCGCGAGGAGATGCGCGTGCAGCAGTTCGCCGCCAAGGTCATGGCGGCGCCGGCGCCGGAAATGGCGCGCGAACAGCTGTTCGAATACCACCTCTATTCGCTCAACCGGCCGACGACCATTCTCGACAACCAGACCAAGCAGGTGGCGCTGCTCTCCGCCTCAAGCGTGCCGCTGCGCAAGGAATACCGTCTCGCCGGGCAGGACTGGTATTACCGCGGCGCCCAGTCCGACCTCGGCCGCCAGCACAAGGTCGGCGTCTTCATCGAGTTCGACAACAAGGGCGGCGAGCTAGGCCAGCCGCTGCCCAAGGGCATCGTGCGGGTGTACAAGAAGGACTCGCGCGGCAACGCCCTCTTCATCGGCGAGGACCGCATCGACCACACGGCGAAGAACGAGGTGGTGCGGCTGAAACTGGGCGATGCCTTCGACGTCAAGGCGGCGCGCAAGCAGACGTCCTTCCGCAAGATCGCCGACAAGGTCTACGAGAGCGCCTTCAGCATCGAGTTGAGCAACGCGAAGGACATTCCGGTGACGGTGAAAGTGGTCGAGCCGGTGCCGGGCGACTGGGAGATGGTCGCGGAGAGCCAGAAGCACACCAAGGGCGACGCCCATTCCGCCGTCTGGCTGGTGGCGGTTCCGGCCGGCGGCAAGGCCACGCTCGACTACAGCGTCAGGATGCGCTGGTGAGCAGCCTCATAAGGCGGGACCGGGCTGCTAACTGATGGACGAACCCGACAGAAAAGCAGCTTGTGTATGCAGTATACCCGGGCTATTATTTTTCCCGCACTTGGGCTAAGGTGATTCTGCAAGGCGGTATCGATCAGGCTGCGGGGAGAGGGAGCGGGCCTGGCATCCATCCATAAATAACGAGGAGGAGAAACGAGATGTCTGACGTCAAGATTTTGCTCAACGAATCCGATATTCCCACCCACTGGTACAACGTCGTTGCCGACATGCCGAATCCGCCCCTGCCGCCGCTGGCACCGGACGGCAACCCGGTCACGCCCGAGCAGATGCTGGCCATCTTTCCCGGGCCGCTGCTCGAGCAGGAAATGTCCGGCGAGCGCTGGATCCCGATCCCCGAACCGGTGCGCGAGATCTACAAGCAATGGCGCCCGACCCCGATGTTCCGCGCCCGCCGCCTCGAGCAGATGCTCGGCACGCCGGCGAAAATCTACTACAAGTACGAGGGCGTCAGCCCGGCCGGCTCGCACAAGGTCAATACCTCGGTGCCGCAGGCCTTCTTCAACAAGATGGTCGGCATCACCCGCCTGACCACCGAAACCGGCGCCGGCCAGTGGGGCTCCTCGATTTCCTACGCCGGCCAGATGTTCGGCATCGAGGTGCGCGTCTACATGGTGAAGGTGAGCTACAACCAGAAGCCCTTCCGCCGCTCGATGATGCAGACCTGGGGCGCGGAGGTCTACGCCTCGCCGACCGACATGACCAACGCCGGCCGCGCCGCGCTGGCGGCCGACCCGAACAACCCCGGCTCGCTCGGCCTGGCGATCTCCGAAGCGGTCGAAGAGGCCGCCTCGCGCAAGGACACCAACTACAGCCTCGGCTCGGTGCTCAACCACGTCTGCCTGCACCAGACGGTGATCGGCCTCGAGGCCAAGAAGCAGTTCGAGAAGGTCGGCGACTATCCCGACATGGTGTTCGCCTGCTGCGGCGGCGGCTCCAACTTCGCCGGCACCGCCTTCCCCTTCCTCGCCGACAAGGCGGCCGGCAAGAAGGTGCGCCTGGTGGCGGCCGAGCCGAGCTCCTGCCCGAGCCTGACCAAGGGCGTCTATGCCTACGATTTCGGCGACGTCTCCGGCTACACGCCGCTGATGAAGATGTACACCCTCGGCCACGACTTCATGCCGCCCTCGATCCATGCCGGCGGCCTGCGCTACCACGGCGATTCGCCCCTGGTGTGCCAGCTCTACAACGAGGGCCTGATCGAAGCGGTGGCGGTGCCGCAGATCGCCACCTTCGAGGCCGGCGTGCAGTTCGCCCGTGCCGAGGGCATCATCCCGGCGCCGGAGTCCTGCCACGCCATCCGTGCCTGCATCGACGAGGCGCTGCGCTGCAAGGCAAGCGGCGAGAAGAAGACCCTCTTCTTCAACCTGTCCGGCCACGGCCACTTCGACATGGCGTCGTACGACAAGTATTTCGCCGGCGAGCTGGTGGACTACGAGTATCCGGCCGAAGCCGTGCAGGAAGCGCTCAAGCGCCTGCCGAAGGTCGCCTAAGGCGGAAAGGACGGCATGCAGGTTCTGCGCACCCTCTTTTTCCTGCTGGTGCTCGGCAACCTGCTGCTGTTCGTCTGGGGACAGGGTTATTTCGGCACGACGGGCGGCGGCGAAGCCGAACGCCTGTCCGCCCAGATCGAACCCGAAAAATTGCGTATTGCCGGCAAGGGCGCGCCGCCCGCAACGGCGGCCGCCCCGCCCCGTGAGGAGTGCCGCGTCCTCGCCGGACTGGAGCGCGAAGCGGCTGGAAAACTGGCCGACCTGATTTCCGGCCGCGATGCGCAACTCAAGGTGTCCCTGCGGGCGCTCGAAGAACCGAAGTCCTGGTGGGTGCATATCCCGCCCCAGCCCAACGGCGCTCAGGCCGACAGGAAGGCTGCCGAACTTTCCAAGCTGGCCGTCAAGGATTTCTACGTTGTGCGGGAGAGCGGCCCCAACCAGTATGCGGTCTCGCTTGGCCTGTTCAAGAGCGAGGAGGCCGCGAAGGACTATCTTGGCGCCCTGCAAAAGAAGGGCGTGAAATCGGCGCGCATCCTGGCCCGCGAAACGGCCGGCGACAAGATGATCGTCGAAGTGAGCGGAAAACCTGACCAGTTGTCCAAGGCACTGACCGAGTTGCCGGCGGAGTTCTCGGCCGCGCAGAAAGCCGAATGCCCGGCCGCCAGGCCATGACGTTCCTCGTCGGCCTTACCGGTGGCATCGGCAGCGGCAAGAGCGCGGCGGCCTCGCTTTTCGAGGCGCTCGGCGCCGCCGTGGTCGATACGGATGTCATCGCACATGAATTGACCGCACCGGGCGGGGCAGCGATCGAATCCATACGCTGCGCCTTCGGCGATAAGGTCATCGATGCGCGTGGCGCGCTCGACCGCGCCGTCATGCGTCTCAAGGTCTTCGCCGACGCCTCGGCCAAGGCCCGCCTGGAAGCCATCCTGCATCCCCTGATCCGCGCCGAAGCCGACCGCCGCAGCGCCGCCGCCCGTGCGCCGTATGTCGTGCTCGTGGTGCCCCTGCTGGTCGAGTCCGGCGGCTACCGCAGCCGCGTCCGGCGCGTGGTGGTGGTCGATTGCCCGGAGGAGGTGCAAGTGGCGCGGGTCATGTCCCGCAGCGGGCTATCTGCCGAGGAAGCCCGTGCCATCATGGCGGCGCAGGTCAGCCGCGAGCAGCGCCTGGCCGTGGCCGACGATGTCATCGACAATGGCGGCGACCTGGCCGCCCTGCGCCCGCAAGTCGAGGCCCTGCACCGGCGCTATCTGGAAATGGCCGCAGTTTCATAGGTTTCCGGGGGCTTTTTGTTGTTATTTGTCGGGGAATGGTTCAGAATTGGCCGAATTTATTCCTCGGCACGGCACGGCGCGGCGTGATCACCTACGAATATCCTCTGAACGAGCGCATTCGCACATTGCTGCGCCTGGAGGACCTGTTCGACAAGACGGGGCACTTCATCGGCGCGGACGGTGCGCAGGAGCACCATGTCGCCCTGGTGACGCTGTTCGAGATCCTTGATGTCGCCAGCCGCGCCGACCTGAAATTCGACCTCGTGCAGGAACTCGAGCGCCAGCGCCAGATCCTGCTCTCCTTCCGCAACAACCCCGACATCTCCGAGGCGGCGCTTTCCGGCGCGCTCTACGAGATCGAACAGGCCAGCGCCGCGCTGCTCAACATGCAGGGCAAGATCGGCCACTACCTGCGCGAGAACGACTGGCTGATGAGCATCAAGAGCCGCGCCTCGATTCCCGGCGGCGTCTGCGAATTCGACCTGCCTTCCTACCATTACTGGCTGCACCGCGAGCCGCAGGCACGCCAGCGCGACCTCGCCGCCTGGCTAAATCCGATGCTGCCGATCCGCGACGGCCTGTCCATCGTGCTGCGCCTGCTGCGCGCCTCAGGCCGCCAGGAAGAGCAGGTCGCGCAGCATGGCGCCTACCAGCTCATGCTCGGCGGCCGCACGGCGCAGATGGTGCGCCTGCGCGTCAAGCGCAGCGAACCCTATGTGCCCGAGATCAGCGCCAACAAGTACGCCCTCAACATCCGCTTCACCACGCCCGGCACCGACGCGCGCCCGCGCCAGGCCGACAGCGATGTCGTCTTCGAGATGACCTTCTGCAACCTGTAGTTCTCATCCCGTCCGGATCGTGACGAAGCCTGCCGCCCCGCGCGTCGTCAACTGCCCCACTTGCGGCAAGCCGGTGCCGTGGGTTTCCGCCAGCGCCTTCCGCCCGTTCTGCTCCGAGCGTTGCCGCAATATCGACCTTGGCGCCTGGGCGGCGGAAGAGTATCGCGTGGCCGAGCAGGAGAAGCCGCTGCCCGACGAGCAGTAGGTCTGGCTTCAGCCCGACATCGGCCGCTGTCGGCCTGAAGGCCGACCTACAGGGCTACGCCCACGCCGCGCGGATGGCGGCGATGCCATGCGCGCCGGCGCGTTGCGCCGCCTCCAGGTCGCCGCGTTGCAGGCCGCCGAGGGCGAATACCGGCAGCGGGATATTTTCCAGCAGATGCGCGACGCGCTCCCAGCCCAGGCCGGCGACGCCGGGATGGCTGAGCGTTTCGCGCACCGGACCCAGCACGGCGAAATCCAGCTTCAGCGCGGCGGCGCGCGCCAGTTCCGGTGCATTGTGGCAGGAGGCCGCCACCAGCGGCAGGTCGGGCCGCTCGGCCAATTGCATGAGCTGGGTGCAGGGCAGGTGCACGCCGTCGGCGCCGACGTGCCGCGCCAGCGCGAGGTCGCCGTTCACCAGCACGCGCGCGCCTTGAGCGTGCGCCAGCCGCGTCGCCTCGCGGGCGAAGGCCTCGCGCTTTTCCACCGCCAGCGTCGCCTCGCGGACCTGCAGCAGGCGCAGGCCGCCGGCGAGCGCACGCTCCAGCTTCTCCAGCTGCGCCTCGGCGCCGACCTCGCCGGCGTGGGTGATGGCGTAGAAATCCGGCAAAGTCAGTCCGCGCAGCACGGCGACATTGGCCGGCAGCATTGGCGCGACGTCGACCTTGTCGGCGCGTTTCCAGGCCAGCGCGTCGTGGTGGATGTCGCGGATCTCGCCGCGCCAGCCGCTGACGCGGAAGAAGTGCAGCCGCACGTGAGCGTGCGGATAGACATGCTCGCGGGTGATCCACGGCGTGTAGCGGTCGGCCTCGATGCCGAGCTCCTCGTGCAGCTCGCGCACCAGCGCCTGCGCCGCGGTCTCGCCCGGCTCGATCTTGCCGCCGGGGAATTCCCAGTAGCCGGCATAGGGCTTGCCCTCGGGCCGCCGGCCGAGCAGGAAGCTGCCGTCGGGCCGCAGGATGACCGCGGCCGCCGCCTCGACGATCTTGCGCGTCATTTCCCGCCGTGCCGGCCGGCGTAGTCGCGGGCGAACTGCCAGGCGACGCGGCCGCTGCGCGAGCCGCGCATCAGCGCCCACTGCAGGGCGTCCTCGCGCGCGGCGGCGACGGCGGCGGCCGGCACGCCGTACTCGCGCAGCCAGTGGCCGGCGATGGCGAGGTACTCGTCCTGGTCGAAGGGATAGAAGGACAGCCACAGGCCGAAGCGCTCGGAGAGCGAGACCTTCTCCTCGGTGGTCTCGCCGGGATGGATCTCGCCGTCGACGTGCTTCGTCTCCAGGTTCTCGTCCATGAATTCCGGCATCAGGTGGCGGCGGTTCGAGGTGGCGTAGAGCAACACGTTGTCCGGCGTGCTCGCCACCGAGCCGTCGAGGATGCTCTTCAGCGCCTTGTAGCCGGGCTCGCTCGCCTCGAAGGAGAGGTCGTCGCAGAAGAGGATGAAGCGCTCGCTGCGCCCGGCGATGAGGTCGACGATGTCGGGCAGGTCGATGAGGTCGTGCTTGTCCACCTCGATCAGGCGCAGCCCCTTCGCCGCGTACCGGTTGAGCAGCGCCTTCACCAGCGAGCTCTTGCCCGTGCCGCGCGCACCGGTGAGCAGCACGTTGTTGGCGCTGCGTCCTTCGACGAACTGGCGCGTGTTCTGCTCGATGCGCTGCTTCTGCTCGTCGACGTTGCGCAGGTCCTTCAGGCGGATGCGGTGCGGCTTGGCCACCGGCTCGAGATGGCTGCGGCCGCCGCGCTTGCGCCAGCGGAAGGCGGTCGACGCCTTCCAGTCGGGCGCGGCGGCAGGCTGAGGCAACAGGGTTTCGATGCGCTCGAGCAGCGCCTCGGCGCGGGAGATCAATCGGGAAAGGTCGTTCATCGCGGTTGCTATACTTGCGGAAACTTCGACTTTAGCGAAATTCATGTTCCTTCGCCAACTCGCGCCCGCGCTGGGCGCCATGCTCGTGCTTGCCGGCTGCGCCCAATTGCCGACTGCCCAAACGAAACCCGATGCGCAATGCGTGTGCGCCGCCTGCCCCGTCTGCCCGGCCGTGACGCCGCCCAAGCCTCCAGCCAAGCCGCTGCAGGAAGCGCGCTGGGAAGACGTCAAGGGCTGGGGTGCCGACAACCTCGCCGAGGCGCACGGCGCGCTGCTTGCCTCCTGCGACGCGCTCGCGAAGCAGGCCGCCTGGCGCGGCGTGTGCGAAGAGGCGCGCGCGCTGCCGGCGGAGCACGCCGCCCTGCGCGCCTTCTTCGAATCGCGCTTCCGCCCCTGGCGGGTGGTGAACCCGGACGAATCCACCGAGGGCCTCGTCACCGGCTACTACGAGCCGCTGCTGCGCGGCAGCCGCGAGCGCAGCCGCAGCTTCGCCCACGCCATTTACGGCGTGCCCGACGATCTGCTGGTGGTGGACCTCGGCGAACTCTATCCGGAGCTGAAGAACTTCCGCCTGCGCGGCCGCCTCGACGGGCGCCGCGTGGTGCCCTACTGGTCGCGCGCGGAACTCACGCCGCAGGCGCCGGCGCTCGCCGGCAAGGCGCTGCTCTGGGTGGCCGACCCGATCGAGCTGTTCTTCCTGCAGGTGCAGGGCTCGGGCCGCGTCGAGCTGCCCGACGGACGCCGCGTGCGCGTCGGCTATGCCGACCAGAACGGCCATCCCTATCAGTCGATCGGCCGCTGGCTGGTGGAGAAGGGCGAACTGAAGCTGGAAGAGGCCTCGATGCAGGGCATCCAGGCCTGGGCGCGCGCCAACCCGCGTCGCCTGAACGAATTGCTCAACGCCAACCCGAGCTTCGTCTTCTTTCGTGAACTGCCGGACAACGGCGGCGGCCCGCTCGGCGCGCTCGGCGTGCCGCTGACGCCGGGGCGCAGCATCGCCGTCGACCCGCGCGCCGTTCCGCTCGGCGCACCGGTGTTCCTGTCCACCACGCTGCCCTTGAGCGAGCAGTCATTGCAACGCCTGGTCATGGCGCAGGACACCGGCGGCGCCATCAAGGGCGCCGTGCGTGCCGACTTCTTCTGGGGCTTCGGCGCCGAGGCCGGCGCGCAGGCCGGGCGCATGCGACAGAAGGGTGAGATGTGGGCCGTGCTGCCGTACGGTCACATTCCGAACAACGCCGCGAAGTAGTGCGTAAGACCTGATCCCGTGCACCGTCGCGGTGCGCGACCCCGACGCCCTGCACCGCGCTGGTGCGCCGCCCCGCAGGGGCTGACTTTAATTCCCTGATTCGACGTTCCAATTTTTCTGGAACGGTTTTTGCACCAAAGCGCTCAGTCCATTCTCGGAGCGCACCATGGAGCCCCTCAAGATCACGTCCGCCGACGTCCTGTTCGTCCTGCTCGGCGCCATCATGATCCTCGCCATGCACGCCGGCTTCGCTTTTCTGGAGCTGGGTACGGTGAGAAAGAAAAACCAGGTCAACGCCCTGGTGAAGATCATGGTCGACTTCGCGGTGTCGACCATTGCCTACTTCTTCATAGGCTACGGCATCGCCTACGGCGTGAGCTTTTTCGCCGGCGCCGAGACACTGGCGCAGAAGAACGGCTACGACCTGGTGAAGTTCTTCTTCCTGCTCACCTTCGCCGCGGCCATCCCCGCCATCGTCTCCGGCGGCATCGCCGAGCGCGCCAAGTTCAACCCGCAGCTGGCGGCGACCTTCCTGCTAGTCGGCTTCGTCTATCCCTTCTTCGAGGGCATCGCCTGGAACCAGGCCTTCGGCATCCAGGCCTGGCTGAAGGCCAGCTTCGGCGAGGAGTTCCACGACTTCGCCGGCTCGGTGGTGGTGCATGCCGTCGGCGGCTGGATCGGCCTCGTCGCCGTCGTCCTGCTCGGCGCGCGCCGCGGCCGCTACAACAAGGACGGCGGCGTCTCGGCGCATCCGCCCTCGAGCATTCCCTTCCTCGCGCTCGGCGCCTGGGTGCTCACCGTCGGCTGGTTCGGCTTCAACGTCATGAGCGCGCAGCTGCTGGATAAAATCAGCGGCCTCGTGGCGATGAACTCGCTGATGGCGATGGTCGGCGGCACGCTCGCCGCGCTGATCGCCGGCAGGAACGACCCGGGCTTCGTGCACAACGGCCCGCTCGCCGGCCTCGTCGCCGTCTGCGCCGGCTCGGACCTGATGCATCCGCTCGGCGCGCTGGCGACCGGCGCGATCGCCGGCGCCCTGTTCGTCTATCTATTCACCATGACGCAGAACCGCTGGAAGATCGACGACGTGCTCGGCGTCTGGCCCTTGCACGGCCTGTGCGGCGCCTGGGGCGGCATCGCCGCCGGCATCTTCGGCGCCAAGGCGCTTGGCGGCATGGGCGGCGTCGCCTTCATGTCGCAACTCGCAGGCACGCTGATGGGCATTGCAGTGGCCGTGGCCGGCAGCTTCATCGTCTACGGCACGCTGAAGAAGCTGTTCGGCCTGCGCCTCGATGCCGAGGAAGAATTCAACGGCGCCGACCTTTCCATCCACAAGATCACGGCGACGGCCGAGCGCGAGACGCTGTGGTGAGGGCGGCGTTGATAGGAAACAATAAAGTCTGTCGGATGGGAATAAAGTCTGTCGAGACCGAGGCGGAGCAACCCGCCTCGATACCTCCATGCACTACCTCTTAAAGCCGGTCCAGCGGACTTTTCACGGCCCGGGTCACCTCCAGGACATGGGTGTAGATCATCGTGGTTTGCAGGCTGCGATGACCCAACAGCAACTGGATGGTCCGGATATCCGTACCGGAGGCGAGCAGATGCGTGGCAAAGCTGTGGCGCAGGCAATGCACGCTGGCGTGCTTGCGAATCTCAGCGCCTGCGATTGCCTGTTTGAAGGCGCGCTGGATGGTGGAATCCGACACATGCCAACGCACCAGCCGGCCGCTCTTGCCCCACGGCCTCAATACGGACGAGGGGAACAAATACTGCCAGGCCAAGGATGCCGAGGCGGCAGGATACTTCCTCGCCAGCGCATCCGGCATCGGCGCCAGGCCCGCCCCGCGCAACAGGTCCTCCTTGTGAAGGGTCGCTACCCGGAGCAGGTGTTGCTGAATCGATAGCGCTGCCAGGTCGGGCAGCACCGTCGTCCTGTCCTTGCTTCCCTTGCTGTTCCGGATAGAGATCGTGCGTGCGCCCATGTCGATATCCTTGACCCTGAGCGTGACGCACTCATGCACACGCAGTCCGGCGCCATACATCAGCTCCGCCATCAGGCGGCAGGATCCCGTCATCAGGCCAAGGGTCGCGCGCACCTCATCCTGAGTCAGCACCACTGGAACGCGATGCCGGTGCTGCACGCGCTTCAACCCGGCCATTTGCCCAAGCGGCTTGTGCAGCACGCTGTCGTACAGAAACACCAGGGCATTCAGGGCCTGGGTCTGGGTGGAGGCCGCCACCCGTCGTTCAACGGCCAGGTGGTTCAGAAAGCCTTCGACCTCAATGGCCCCCAGATCGCTCGGATGCTGCTTGCCGTGAAAGAAGATGAATTGCCTGATCCAGAAACGGTAGGCCTCTTCAGTGCGCCGGCTGTAATGACGGCGCCGGCAAGTGGCGGAAACCTGATCGAGCAGGCGAGGGCGGGCGGGGTTTAATGGACCCCATGATTGTCACTCCTTGATGAAATAGCGCCAACCTAGCGGCTGGCGGCCCCCTTGCCAACCTGTCCGGACTATTGAGGGTTCTTAGGCGGACGCAGGAATTTCAAAAAACTTGCAAATCATATGGATAGACCAATAAAATGCCTGCATCATTATCAATTGATAGACGGACCCATGGGTCCGTCTAATAACTGTTAGATGCTTATCTCATGACTCCAATCACTAAAGACATCAAGACCCAGTTATCCACCGGTGAAAGTGTGCTGTGGTCCGGGCAACCACGTCAGGGCATCATTCTTCGGGGCACCGACGCTTTCATGATTCCGTTCAGCCTGTTGTGGGGCGGCTTCGCCATATTCTGGGAGCTTTCAGTTATCAATTCCAACGCGCCGGCATTTTTCGTGCTGTTTGGAATTCCCTTCGTTCTCATCGGCATTTACCTCATCATCGGCCGCTTCTTTTTCGAGGCAAAGCGCCGCGCCCGTACCTACTACGCGGTAACCAATGAACGGGTACTAATTGTCTCTGGCTTGTTTGGGCGCAAAGTTCAGTCGCTAAACCTTCGCACCCTCTCCGACCTCTCGCTTTCAGAAACCAAAGGCGATGAAGGCACCATCGCCTTCGGAGGTGGATCACCTTTCGGTTCAATGTTTGGCGGCTTTTCTGGCTGGCCGGGCATGGGTGCGTACTTAGGCCCTCGCTTCGAGTTAGTCGCAAACGCGAAAACCATCTTCGAAACCATTCGTGGGGCACAACGTGCTGCTGCTTAATCCCGCATCAAACCCGCCGCTCCAGGGGACGCTGCGCGATAAAGCGCCGCGCAGCGCCCCTGAGCTATCACGTTATGCGTCACAATCATTTGCCACTCCGGCAGCACAAGGGAGAAATATCATGCGTCGCTTGCTGATCATTGCAATTCCGCTTTCTGTCGCGGCATGCGCCGGAAAAGTCGATTACGTTCGCCCAACTACGCAACTTGCTCCCGCATCGAACGTCAAGACCATCGATAGACCGCGTGAGGCGGTATGGAACGCAAGCGTTCCTGAACTGGGTAAGCAGTTTTTTGTAATCAACAATCTCGATAAATCGTCCGGCCTAATGAACATCAGCTATACGGGCGACCCCGAACGCTACATAGACTGCGGACGAATTACCTCCTATGTGAAGAACGCTCGCGGAGAGCGTACATACGACTTCCCCGGAGCGAAGGCGCAACAGTCATACGAAATAATGAATCCGAGTGTTGGACTATTTCACCTTGATCGCCGCATGAATCTAGAAGGTCGAGTGAACTTGATCTTCGAGGAAGTTAGCCCCACGACAACCCGCATAACTGCAAATACGAGATATGTCGTGACAAGAACGCAAGTTGTTCAGAGTGCGGCTAACAACATCCCGCAAACCAAGACCGACACTATCTCTTTCAATTCAGGGTCTGGTGCTTCATTTCCAATGGCTAACCAAGGGCAGGCAGCCGAATGTGTCTCTACGGGTGCATTGGAGCGAGAGATTCTCTCGGCGATCAAATGACGCATAACCCGGCAGTCCACACGGACGCTGCGCGATAAAGCCGCGCAGCGCCGGTGACCTCCACGTTAGAACTCTATGGCTATCCACTTCTGGAACACTGACAAACTGATCAAGCGCCTCGCGGATGACAACGTCTCCGAGATTGAGACGATGCGCTACGCCATGATTGGCGCAGGGCTGTATTCGTTTGCTATTTACTACGCCCTTTTGGCCGGTACCTATCGGAGTTGGCTTCTTCTGTATGAATTTATTTGCGTATTGCTCATCTCTGTAATTGGTGTCGCGGAATGCTTTAAGGCCAACGGTGGTCCACTCGGCCGCGACTTCCTGAAACGCTTTACCGTTATAAGTATTCCAGTCGGTATCAAGCTATTTCTGGCGGGACTTTTTTTCGGCATTGTTGGATATTTCGGGTTTAGTTATGTTGTTACCCCGCAAAGCTTCCGAAATCCAGCTTTTGTATTTGAGCTGTACTCCTTTGCATTTGCGGCGCTCTTCATGTTTGTTTACTACTGGCGCATTGCAACACATTTATCTCGGTTGCAATTGCAACAGAGTTCTAACACTGCGCTCCAAGGGACGCTGCGCGATGAAGCCGCGCAGCGCCCCTGAGCTTGGACGTTAGAACTCATGGCGCCGCACGTCTCTGACCAGTCAACAGTTGTTCGGTGGGATACACCATTCGTAGACATGCTTTTCCCTGCTGTACAACCAATATTCTCAGCTTCTGACAACTCTCTGATTGTGATCGTAATGCCGCAAGGCCTTGGGAAATATCCTGGCTATTCAGTCGTTTTCAAAGATGCGCCGCTAGTGATGGTTTATGAAGAACTCAATGCGCCAACTGACCCACAATGGGTGGCAGCTGGTGGCCATACACTAAAGGCGAGCTCAAGCTACAAATGGGTTAATTCGCCACTGGTCATGCGCAATCTGCGTCTTGGAATGAAAGCTGTGTTTGAAAATGCAAAACTTGAGCACTACATCGTATGCGGAGGTAATAATATAGTTGAGGTATTAGCCGCAGAAGTGCCGGCAATTGCAATCTTCAATAGTCCGCGTACGTTCAGTGAAATCTATGAGTTCTAACTATCGCTTCGAGGGGACCGCCGAGAAGCTGCGCTTCTCGGTTCCCCGTCGGCTGCGCCGCCGGGCGGCCCCTCAAGCTAAACGTTGAAGCTGTAGAAAAACCCTCTTTCCCCTCTGAACAGAGCACATAAAAATCGGCGCGGATCATTACCGCGCCGTTTTTCATTCATGATTTGATTTCTCGCCGTCCCGCAGCGACTGACTTTTCCCCAGGCGGAGGTTTTCCCCTCCGTTTCCTACCTTCCGAACCCGTGGTGCGCCAGCTTCTCGATGTTGTGCACCAGGCAGTAGAGCTTCCACTGCGCATCGACCTTCTTCCTGCCGCGCAGCGTGAAGCGGTTGAGGCCCTTGTTGTGGCGAATGTTGGCGAAGACCGGTTCCACTGTGGCGAAGCGCCGCCCGTAGAGGGCACGCCCCTGCGGACTGTCGATGGCCCGTTTCATGATGTCGGTGTAGCTCTCCGGCGTGTCTTTCGCCTTGCCGCGGAAGAAGCACACCTGCCGGGTCTTCGTCTTCTGCGGCGTGCGCAGGCAGCGTTCCCGCTGGCTGCACGGCAGGCAGTCGCGCAGCGCGCCCTGGAACTTCACGGCAACGTAGCCGTTGTGGATGCAGTTCGCGCCGTTGCGGTAGAGCGCCTTGCCCGCCGGGCAGGTGCAGGTGCCGGCGGCTGGATCGTAGGCGAAGTCTTCGGGCCGGTAGTGCTGCGCCTTGTCCGCCGGCCGCATCTTGTCGTGGAGCGGATCGGGCAGCGCTTTGTATTTGGCTCTCCCCTTGAAGCGTTCGTCGCGAGCGCGCAGGCCGTTGTCGGCAATCAGCGCAGGGATGTTGCGGCTGGCCAGGGCCTTCAAGTTGGCTTCCGAGTGGTAGCCGGCGTCAGCCGTGATCAGGGTCTCGTCGCTCATGTGCGGCTCGAGCGCCGCGACCACCGGCAGGAGCAGCGCCTGCTCGCTGCCCGTGCCCCAGGCTTGCGCCTCGACGATGATCTGGTGTTTGGCATCGACCGCCGCCACTCCGCAATAGCCCTGCACCACGCCCTTGTCGGTGGCCATCTTGGCGCTCTCGTTGTCGGTGCGGTTGCTCTTCCTGACACTGCCCCTGGTGCCGCGCCGATCCTCGGGGTTCTCCTTGAGCCAGGCCCTCATCTGTGCCGCTTCGCGTTCGAGTCGCGCGACGCGACGCGCCGACTTCTCGGCCAGGTCAGGCTCGATCCCGCGGGCGTCTTCGGCACGGTGGCGCGCGAGCATGGCGCAGGCGGCAGCCTCCAACTTCACCGCCTGCCGTTCAAACTCGGCCCGCGTGCCGCTTCTTTGCTTGGCGGCGTTGGACGGCAGCTTGACGCCGTCGATGGCGAACATCTGGCGGCCGATCAGGCCCTGGCGGTCGCACAGGTACAGGATCTGGGCAAAGAGGGGGACGATGGCGTCCCCCAGTTCGGAGACGAAGGCGGCGATGGTGGTGAAGTGCGGCGCGCTATCCCCCGACAGGGCGATGAAGGTGACGTGCTCGCGGCAGGCCCGTTCGATGGCCCGGCTGCTGACGATGCCCTGGCTGTAGGCGAAGAGCACCACCTTGAGCAGCATCCCGGGCGGATAGGCGGTGGCGCCGGTCAGATCGTTGCGGTAGCGGGCATCGAAGCCGGTCAGGTCGATCTCATGATCGATCAGATGGTGCAGGGCGTGCTCGAAGGTGCCGGGCAGGAGCTGGCGCTCCAGATCGACGGCAAGAAACCGCGGATTGGTATCAATGTGCTTGTAGCGGGCCACGCCGGTCTCCCAAAACCGAATACCCCTTCGAGCCTTGATATTCCATTTGGTTCACGGCAGGATGCCGGCATGAAAAGAGTTTTTCTACACCCTCGTTAGCCCTCTCAAGATGCCTCGCAAGCCTTCGCCATATGCGTTCATCAAGGCCGTGGTTCAAGGCAACACCAAACGCGTTCGAAACATGCTTCGTGTTGGCGCATCTATCGCCCGGCCGGACCAATATGGGTGGTTGCCTATTCACCGAGCCGCCGGAAACGACCAAGGCAATATTGTTCGTCTCCTCCTGCAGTCTGGCTCTGCGCTTGAGCCAAGAGGAACAGAAAACTGGACGCCACTACACCTCGCGTGTGTAAGCTCTAGCCCTACTGCTGTAGCCGCACTACTTGAGCATGGTGCGAACGTTGCCGCCGTTTCCATTTACGGCCACACGCCGCTTCACCTTTCGATTGACCTGCTCCCCATTTTCAGTACCAGCCTGAAGTTAGTAAAGTCCGCTTTTGAAGGGAGAAGCGGGCATGAAGAAGCGGTTCACGGAAGAGCAGATCATCGGGTACCTCAAGCAGGCGGAAGCCGGGGTGGCGATCAAGGATCTGTGCAGGAAGCATGGCTTTAGCGATGCGGCCTTCTACACCTGGCGGCGCAAGTTCGGCGGCATGGACGTGGCGGATGCCAAGCGGCTGCGCGAGCTGGAGGCGGAGAACGCCAAGCTGAAGAAGCTGCTGGCCGAATCGATGCTCGACATCGAGGCGCTCAAGGTTGTTGTCAAGGGAAAGCGCTGACCCCGCAGGCCAAGCGCCAGGCGGTTGCCGTGATGCAGGAGAAGACGTCCATCTCCCAGCGTCGCGCCTGCCGGCTTGTGGGGGTATCGCGCACGGTGTTGAACTACGAAGCCAAGACCGACCCGGCCAACCAGGCGCTGGCCGGGCGGATGGTCGAACTGGCCGCCGAGCGGCGCCGCTTCGGCTACAGGCGTCTGCATGTGCTGTTGCGGCGGGAAGGCCATCAGGCGAACCACAAGCGGGTGTTTCGCCTGTACCAGGGCGCGGGGCTGGCGGTGCCCAAGCGCAAGCGGCGCAAGGGGGTGGCGATGGAGCGCCAGCCGCTGACCTTGCCCGAGGCGCCGAACCAGGTCTGGTCGATGGATTTCGTGATGGATGCGCTGTCCTCGGGGCGGCGCCTGAAGTGCCTGAACATCGTGGATGACTGCACCAAGGAATCCGTGGATATCGTGCTCGACCACAGCATCAGCGGGCAGTATGTGACGCGCGTGCTGGATCAGGCGGCGCGCTTCCGCGGCTTGCCGGCGGCGATCCGCACCGACCAGGGGCCGGAGTTCACCAGCAAGGCGCTCGACCAGTGGGCTTATCGGAACGGTGTCGAGTTGAAGCTCATCCAGCCGGGCAAGCCGACGCAGAACGCCTACATCGAGTCGTTCAACGGCAAGTTCCGCGATGAGTGCCTGAACGAGCATTGGTTCACGAGCTTGGCCGAAGCGCGGGTGCGGGTGGCGGCCTGGCGGCGCGACTACAACGAGTGCCGGCCGCATAGCGCACTGGGGTATCTCACGCCGGCGGAGTTCGCGGCGCGCTGTCGGGCAAGCTTGCCCGACAGCGCAACAGAACTGGAAATCGGATAGATTTATGTTTCGGATTTTACTAACCACGACCTGGCACTAAAGACGGGGGCAGGTCACGATCATTAGTGAAAATGCGCAAATCATTACTGCTCTTTTGAGGGCCGGCGCCAACTCACTCGTAACGGACAATAGTGGCAAAACACCCTTGGACTGTGCGCGCGAATCTGGAAATCAAGAGATCATTGCCCTACTGGAAAATGGCGCCGAGGGCTAACAACACGTTGCAGGGGACGCTGCGCGATAAGGCGCCGCGCAGCGCCCCTGAACTTCGACGTTGAAAGCGGGCCTTCAGAACCTTTTCATCTAACCACGCCAGAGTTGCCTGCCTCGACCGAAGAGGGGAACCTCGCGCGGTTATTGGCCTCGACAGACTATATTGCAACCCGCCAAATGCATGACGAGTAAATCGCTGCCTTCGACAGACTTTCCGAACATTTTGCTAATTCCTGGGACGCTCTAAATCAATGGGATAGACGGCGCCTCTCCGACAGACTTTATTATTTCATTTCAGCGTGAAAGTCAGCCGCCGCACTGCGGCGGCTACTTGATCTGCGCCAGCTTCTGTTCGAGTTGCGCCACGGGAACGGCGCCGGGGATGCGCTCGCCGTTGGAGAGGAAAATCGTCGGCGTGCCGCGGATGTTGTACTTCTGGGCGAGCGCCACGACCTGCTCGATGGGGGCGTCGCAGGTGCCGGCGGCGGGCACGGTGCCATTTACCATGAGGTCGCTCCAGGCCCTGGCGCGGTCGGCGGCACACCATACCGCACGCGACTTCTCGGCGGAATCGCGCGACAGGATCGGCAGCAGGAAAGTGTAGATGGTCACGTTGTCCATGCCCGCCATTTCCTTCGTCAGCTTCTTGCAGTAGCCGCAGTTGGGGTCCTCGAAGGTGGCGAAGACGCGCCTGCCGTCGCCGCGGACGGTCTTCACGGCAAGTTGCAGCGGCAAGTCGGAAAACTTGATGGCGGAGAGCTTGTTCTGGCGCTCCTGCGTGAGGTTCTTGCGCGTCCTGGTGTCGATGATGTTGCCGTCGAAGAGCAGGCTGACCTTCTCGTCGGTGTAGTAGAGCTCGTTGCCGATCTGGATCTCGTAGAGGCCGAGCACCCCGGCTTTCCTTACCGCGTCGACCTTGCCGCCCATCCAGGTCTCGACGGCTTTCTTCACTGACGCCTCATCGGCATGGACGGCGCCGGCGGCGAGCAGCAGAAGGGCGAGGCAGGTGCTTGAGAAAATGCGCTTGAACATGATGTCTCCGAAAGGGTGGGGTCAGCCGAGCGCGTAGCGCACCAGCACGTTGCGTAGGACAGGCAGGCTGTCGGTGAGGTTCAATCCGAGGTTGCGAAGGACGGAGAGAGCGGGGTGGCGCGGCCGGAACAGTCTCTGCAATCCGTGCGTGGTCCACTGCAGCAGGGCGACTTCCTCGGCCCGGGCGCGTGCGTAGCGGCGGAGTGACCGTTCGTCGCCGCAGTCGCCGAATTCCGGCAGGGCAAGCAGGACCTTTGCCAGTTCGCGTGCATCGAGAAAGCCGAGGTTGATGCCGTGGCCGGAGAGCGGGTGGATGGCATGGGCGGCATCGCCGACGAGGGCCAGGCGGGGGGCTGCGATGCGCGGCACGCGCACCAGCCGCAAGGGGAAGGCGGTGGGCGGCGTGATGAGCTTGAGCGCACCGAGCCGGTTGCCGCCGGCTTCGGCGACACGGCGGGAAAGCGCCTGCTCGTCGAGTCCGAGCAGTTCGCGGGCATGGGCCTCCGGCGTCGACCAGACCATCGAGATGCGATCCCCCGGCAGCGGCAGCCAGGCCAGCACGCCGTCCGGGCGGAACCACTGGAAGGCGGTGTTGCGGTGCGGCTTGTCGCATTCGAAATTGGCTACCACGCCCATCTCGCCATAGGGCAGCGTGTCGGCCTGCAGGCCGGCCTGCGTGCGCACCCAGGAATCGGCGCCGTCGGCACCCACCACCAGTTTTGCCTCCAGAGCCTCGCCGGAAGTCAGTCCCAGCAGGACGGCGTCGTCGCGCATTTCGAGCAGCTGCGGCTGCGCCGGGCAGAACAGCGTGAGGTTGCCCTGGCGCTTGACGGTTTCCCACAGTTCGCGCTGCATGAGGCCGGATTCGACGATCCAGGCGAGTTCGCCGACGCCGCTGTCGTAGGCCGAGAAGTCGAGCCGGCCCTCGGCGTCGCCGCGGATGGCCATGTCGTAGACCGGCGTCAGGCGGCCAGCATCCAGATGCTGCCAGGCGCCGATCGTTTGCAGGAAGCCTTGGGCGGCCGGACTGACAGCGTAGACGCGACTGTCCCAGCCGGATGGCGCCGGCGCGGGAGGCCGGCCTTCGATCAGGGCGATGCGGTAGCGGCTGCCCCGGAAAGCGGCTGCGAGGCTGGCACCGGCGAGGCCGGCGCCGACGATTATGATGTCGTAACGCATTGGGGACGATGTCAGGAAGGGTTGGTCCGCACGCCGAGTCTGCGGTCAACCGTGTCTCCGCTTGCGGCACTATAGCGCAATCCCTATACTTTCACTGCCTTCCAAGGGAAATGCCTTGAACAGACCAACGCGCAGCACCCGATTTGTCTTGGCCGCGTATCTTGCGGTCAGTTGTGGCAGCGCTGCCGCTCGAGATACATTGTACTTGGCAGGATATTCCGGCAGCAGCCTGGGAAGATACGGCTATGCCGGCATGATCATGCCGATCTCCTCGCCGCATCTTTACAAGGACGGCTGGCTGCTGCGCCTGGGGATTGCTCATTCCACATTCAACTATCTGAGTCTGGCCGGTCAGGACATCCATGGGACAAGCCGGGAGCTCGAGGCTTCTGTAGGGTATTTGGCCTACCTGGGAGACAGGAACAACCGGCTGTCGGTCTATCTGGGGGGCGTCTACAGAGACGCACGCCTGTCTCCCGACGATCCCTTCAGCCAGATCGAGGAAAAGCACAAGGGTATCAGGGTGCAGGGCGACCTCTTTCTGCGCCCGGTCACCGAGATCGACTTTTCCATCATGGGCAGCCGGACCGCAAATCTGGGAGACAAGTGGCTGAGGCTGCGGGCCGGCTATGTCTTTGCGGAGAGGATCGTTCTGGGACCGGAATTGCAGTACATCCGCGGGACCGACTACGAACGGCGGCGAGTCGGCCTGGCTCTGGAAAACATATCGCTGGGACGACATGCGCAACTGACGATTTCGGCCGGCAGGGAACGCGATCGTGTGAGCGGCACCTCCGGATATGCCGGGGCCTCCCTTGTCGGATGGTTCTAGGTCTTGCCTTGACAAGGGTTTGCCGGCCGAACGATAATTCGCCCCCTTCCCTGTGGTGATGTAGCTCAGTCGGTTAGAGCGAGGGATTCATAACCCCTAGGTCGGCAGTTCGATTCTGCCCATCACCACCACTCCCTCTTCCTTCTCCGTTGCTGCCCCTGCGGATCAGTTGTGGTTTTTCAGGTAGTTTCCGGCCTCAATGTGTCCGGGAACGCGTTCCATCACCATGCCATATAGCTCCCTGGCCTTGCGCGTCCGCTTCAACGCCGCCTCGGCGCGTGCCCAGTAAACCAGCAATGTCGCATCGGTGGGATAGCGAGCCGAAACCTCGGCGGCATGCTTCGATAGATCCTCCCAGCGCGAGAGCGCTTCCTCGCAGATCATGATGCGCAAATGTGCCGTGTAGTTCCATGGGCTCTCGGCGAGCACTTTCCTGCCGGACTGGATGGCATCGTTCCATCGATATAGCGCCATTTGCGGCAGCATTACGCCCAGCCTGGCCTCCAGTGAGCGCGGATTGATCTCCGCGGCACGCAGGTAGCGCTTCTCGGCTTCGGCGTACCTGCCCTGCAAATGCAGTAGCCAGGCACTGCGCATGATGGCGAACTCGTTAACCGGCTGGCGCTTGGCGATCGGCTCGATCAGTTCGAGCGCCTCGGCATGCTTGCCGAGGTATTCGAGCTTGTAGGATTCGGACCAGGGATCCTGCTGTGCGCCGAGCGCTGTTGCCAAGATCAATCCGGCAAGCCCCATTCCCGCCCTGGCGAGAAGTCGCAATTTCATCTTCATGGGCCTCTCCTTTTCATTTTTCAATGGTATCCGGTTCACGCTTCAGAAGGTTCGAGTTCGGCTTCCCAACTCGTGCTGGAAGATTCCATACGCAGCTTGCGCACGCACACGCCAGGCATGATCCAGGCTGTTGTCCGGCACTGCCACTCCGCGCCGGGACCCAGATGCAGCTTATGAACCCCCTCCTGAAGCCACGCCCCCGCGGCTTCATCCCACCAGCGCCGGTATTCGCTCGAGCATGCGGCGCCAAGCGGATGCAGCAGGGCGTCCAGCAGCCTTGGCACGGGCGGCAACGGCAGCAGGCGCGCAGGCGGGCGATCGCTCCAGTGTTCGGCTATCGCAGAGTAGGGCGTCAGTCCGACGGCGAGCAGCCAAAGGTCGAGCATCGGATCGTGCTTCGCATTCCGGTCATAGAAACCGAGAACAGCGGCGGTTTCCTGGTAGGCGGCCGATGCGCCGTTGGATGTCTCGATGCGCGTCTGGCCGGTCAGTGTAGTGATGGCGCGCATGGAGACGCGTCGGGTTTCGCTTCCCGCCCTCCTGAATGCGTAGACTAGGCATCGTTCCCTTGTGGGCCGCATTGCCGTCACCAGTCTTTCATCGTTGAGCGCGGCGCTGACCGATTCGCCGGCATCCGGCAAATGATAGAGGCGGAATTCTCGGGATTGCGTCGCCGTGCGCACCAGCACATTGGACAGGTGGAAAGGCAAAGTCGGGCTGCCTGGCAGATCGTCCTTCTGCACTTGCAGGTGAAGGTGCGGGAAGGGCGAGCGTCCAGAACTGCCGCAGGCGGCCAGTTGCTGACCTGCGCCGACCCATTCGCCGATACGGACCTTGGCGCTGCCGCGCTTCAAATGCGCAAGCAGCACATGCAGGCTGCCGGTGCGCAAGACAAGGTGGTTGCCCCAGTTGTTGGCTGTGTCCATCTCGCCTGGAGAGGCATCGGGCAGGTCGTCGCGCAATCGAGCCACCTGGCCGGCGATGGGCGCCAGGACCGGTGCGCCGAAACAGAAATAATCCTCCAGAGAAGTACCGGTGCCGTGGTGGACACGTTCGCCCTCCACAATATCGAAGTCGAGGGCGTGCTCCCACGGCGGACGGTGCGTGAGGGGGCCGTTGAAGCTCTGCGTGACGCGCCATTCCCCGTGGAAGGGCGGGGACAGCGGCAGGCTGTCGGCAGCGCCACCGCGTGCAGCGAAAAGCCGTGCGCGCTCGAGATTCATCTCCGGCGAAACGGGCTTGTCGAGCACGAGCTGCGGAGAACGTCCGGGCGCCCGCGCCGCCAGGCTTCCGAGCATGAGGTAGGCGGCGCCAAGCAGCGGCAGGGTCAGCAACGGAAGATGCAGGGGATGCACCAGCACACCGAATGCCATGACCAGCCATGCGGCCAGAACGCTCCCCGCCAGCGCCAGCAGGAAGCTGGCGAGGCTGGGCACCGCGAAAAAACCGCCCAGCGCCATGGCGGTGAGCGGGAAATTGAAGGCGTATGCGCCTGCATCTCCGCCGCCAAGGAGTGACAACGTCAGCGTGCCCATTGCGTAGCCTGCGGCCGCGAGGAAGGCGAAGTAGCGCGAAACCGCGACGAGGCCGACAAAAACCAACGCACCCGCCAAGGGATAGGGAACGAGGAGGAGCCAGCCAAGGGCCACGAAGAAGCCGTCCAGCCATGGCCATGTCAAAGGGGTGGCGTGATCCGCGAAAATGTCTGGGGGCAACGCTGACGGCGCATGGACTTGCCAGGCCAGGAAGACCATCCAGCAGGACAGCACGAAGGGCAGGCTCATTAAGGGCAGGCGGGCGGCATTCCAGAAAATGCCGGCAAGCCAATGCGCCAGCAGGGTCGAGAACAGTGTGGCGAGAAGGATCCACAGGAAGTACGCGCCGTCTATCGAATGGTAGGCGCCGACGACGAGCCCGCACAACAAGCCATTGACCAGATGCAGCCGCCCGCTCGCCGGCAGTTGGAACAGTCGGGCCCATAGCGCAGAGCCAACGAGGCCTGTCAGCCCACCGAGCGCAGAGCGCGGCGTCCACCAGGTCAGCATGGCGAACCAGGCGCCAACCCAGGGTGAATGGCAGAAGAAGACGGCTGCATAGGCTTTCGCCAGCGACCGCGCCGGACGTGTCAGGGGGGAATCCGCCGAGCCCCTCTTCTTCATCGCGCCGGCGCTTCCGGATAGGGTTGGCGCAGCGAGTCGGGAAGCAATTCGAGGTCGGTCAGGGTTTGTAGCGTTTCCGCTCGCCTGACGGGCTCGACGGTGCCGTCCTGCATGATCATGACGACGGCCGGCCGGCTCTGAATGAACTGCATCCACTGCGTATTGTTGTATGCCCCGACCGGAGAAATCAGCAGGGCATCTCCCACGTTGAGAGGGGGTAGCATCACGGAGGCGCGCACCGTATCGATGTTCATGCACAGCGGGCCGAACAGCACGGTTTCCTCCGCCAGCCCCTCTATGGCATGCAAGGGGCGCACGTCGTGGTTGTACCAGTAGGCTGTGAACAGCAGGTTCACGCCGGCATCGAGTATGGCTGCGCGTCGGCCGTCCGGCAGGCGCTTGCCGCCGACGACGCGCGATACCAGCACCTCGGCATCGTCGACGACCGCCCGGCCGGTTTCCAGAACCAGGACCGGCAACGGTTTGCCGAGGGCGGGGCGACCCCGGGTGGCTTCGTTCAATGCATCGACAATGGCTTCTGCGTATTGCTCGAACCCGGGAACCACCTGATCCGGCGGCAGGTAGAGTCCCTGAAGGGAGTTGCGAGAGGCGAAACCGCCTCCGATATCGAGATATTCGATATGGCAACCGGTCTCGCGCTCGGCCGCTTCCATGAACTCCGCCATGATGCGGGCCTGCTGGGCGTAGGCGCGGACATCCAGCACGAAGGTGCCGATGTGGCTGTGCAGGCCGTTCAGCTTCAGCCACTGGCTGGCGCCGATGCGCCTGGCCGCATCCATGGCGGCGCCGGACTCGATATTGAAGCCGAAACGACTCCAGGTCTCGGTATGCCCGGTGTCGAAATTAAGCCTCAGGCCCACTTGCACCTGCCGGTCCAGTCGTTTGGCGATCTGCTCCGCCTCGAACAGCTCGTCGAGATGATCGAGATGGATTGCCGCGCCCTCGCGCAGGGCCTGCTCGAGAATCGGCGTTGGCTTCCAGGGGCCGTTGAAGATGATGCGCGAGCCCGGAACGCCTAGTGCGCGCGCTTTTTGATATTCAAGCCCGGATACCACCTCGGCCCAAGCGCCCTCCTGATGGAGGATGTTGCATACCGCCCCGAGATGGTTGGTTTTGTAGGACCAACCGTGACGCACTTTCGGCCAGCGCGTGGAAAAGGCACGACGCAGATGCCTCGCATTTTCGCGCAGGCGCTTTTCGGAAATTATGAACAGCGGAGATCCAAACTGTTCGAGAAGGGGGGGGATGGCGACGCCATCCAGCTCGGACTGGTTCAACTGCGGGCGCATGGCGCCGAATTTGTTCATTCCACCGGGGCGATGGGGCGTCAGGACCGGCTTGATCCAGGGTTGGCGCTGTGTCATGACTCCTCGCTTTGGAGCTCGGATCGACCTTCGATCATGAGTGATTCGAAGGCCGACAAGGGAACGATCGTTTCCTGCACCGAGCGTATGAACAGAATGCCCGGCTGAGGCGGAGCTAGCTGTGGCGGCTTTTCGTCCATGGCCAGCGATAGAAGCAGGGCGGGCAGGTTGCGCCCGACGCCATGGGACAGGTAGATCCACGCCGGGAAGCGCGGGTTGATCTCGATCAGTTGGTAGGCGCCGTTGGGGTCACGCATGACCTCGATCTCGATAGGCCCCTTCCATTTCAGGGTTGCGACAAGGCGATGGGCGACGTCGGTCAGCGCGTCGTCGAGGATGGAGATTCCCGCCCAAGCTTTGCCCCGGCTCGTGGTGGCGCGCTTCTTCATCATCACCTCGCCGAGCAGCCCTCCCCTGCCGTCACCGATGCCGGTCAAATTGTATTCCTCGCCGGCGATCCGGCGCTGCACAAGAACGGGGAGCCCCCACTCCGCCGCAATGGCGCGGAAGGCGAGTTCGGCGTCCTCACGGCATGACGCGGTCCGCGCATCGTAGAACACGCCCTTGATCATCATCGGGAACGTCCAGCCCTTCGATTCGCAATCGCGGAAAAACTCGGCTCGGGTGATGGCCAGGGTTTCGGGCGTGAGGACGCCGGATCGTCGGGCCAGTTCTGCCAGCCGATCCTTTGCGCGGCAGGCCAGTTGCTCGGCGCTTGGCAGGAAATGGCGAATTCCAAGAACATCGAGCTCTGGGGTGAGGCTGATCATCAGGGGCAGTTCGGCATCGAGACAAGGCAGCAGGAAGTCGATCCCCTCGATTTCGTCGATTTCCTTCAGCCGCGCCATCAGCGTGTCAGCACCGCTGCCAGGGTAGGATATGAGATGGGCGCTGTCGCAATATTCTCGGCGATGCAGGCCAGGGTCGAGCGCATCATAGCCGAGGCCAACGATGCGTATGCGCTTGCCGAAAGCCTCCCTCAGGCAACGTGCCGCTGCCAACCCGGCGCCCGGGTTGTCCGGCACGGCATTCATCCCGGTGACGGCGACGGTGAGATGAGTGTCGTGCTTCACTTGAAGGTGTTGCGCAGCAGGTTGGCGAACTCGATCACGTCGCGTTCGATGGCATGCGGATCGGCATCAAACTCCTCTTGCAGGGAGTCGACGATGCGCGCCAGATCACGTTCCCTTCTCAGATGCTTCAGGATGGCCAATCCGGAGCCGTTGACCGAATAGCTGTTGCCCGTCACCGGGTCAAAAACGAATCCGCTGTCGCTGAGCGCGAGCCGTGCCCAGACATCAGGACTCGGAAGGCAAGCCAAAGCATGGTCCTGCTTAGCCGTGTTCACTTTCGGAAACCCTCCCAACGAAGCTATTATGCTTGGAGTTTCACAATTACAGGCATTTCCGGGCCTGCTTCCGCGATGCTAGTTGAGTGCCATTCGTTGTTATTTGAGTCGCGGATTCAAGCTTATCCCATGTCGATTCATGATGGCAGACTGAAACATGCCGGTCCATAGCAGTCACGCTGGCCACCGCCGGTCGATCAGGACGCAACTGGCGCTCTTGGCGTTCGTCGCCGTGACCCCCCTCTTTCTGGCCTTTGCCTACGATGTCTTTCAGGAATCCAGGACTGGTCTGGCACGCGCCCAGGGGGAGGTGCGGCGGCTGGCGAAGGTTGCTGCAGCTGATGCGCAGGGCTATTTCGCGAGAACCGAACAACGCCTCGGCGACATGGCTCGACATGCCGAAACCGGCCACCTTGCCCCCGAGCGCTGCCCTGCGCTGTTCGCGGATACCGACACCATTCGGCGCGAATATGCCGGAATGGCCGTCGTGGACCGGGATGGGCGGCTGATTTGCCTCATGGGGGGCGAGAAGGAGCCGGCAATCGAGGGGCTGACTGCGGCACGGCCGCTTCTCCCGCTATCGGACGGGCAGCCGCGATTGCTGGTCGGTGCGCCGGTCAAGGGCGGTCCCGGAGGCGAATGGCTGTTGCCGTTGGCTTATCCCGTGCGCGGTGGCGACAGCCGCGCTGCGGGAATGGTGATTGCGGCGGCCCAACTGGAGCGCTTTCAGTCCCTGATCCATGCACTCGATCTGCCCGAGCGGCCGATATCGCTGATCGTGAAGGGGGAGGGGCTGGTAATCGCCAGTTCGCTGGACCCGGACCGGCATGTCGGACAAAACAGATGGAACGACCCATTGACCCGGTCCATCATCGAGCGGCGTAGCGGCGTCCTGCAAGGCGAATCCATGGACCGGGTGGAACGCATCTACGGCTTCGAGCCGGTGGCCGGTACGGACTGGCTGGCGGTGGTCGGACAGGAAATCGGGCCCATCCGACGGGGGGTGGTCGAGAGCGCGATGAAGCACGCGGCTTTCGGGACGGCCGTGCTAGCGCTTGCACTGGCCTTGTTTCTCGCCCTCGGGCGACGCATTTCCCAACCCATCGCGGCTGTTGCGGCGACGGCCCATGCGTTCGGTGCCGGCAGGCGGGATGTGCGGGCCGCCGTTGCAGGTGCCCGCGAGGTGGCGGAGGTCGCCGTTCAGCTCAATGGCATGTTTGACATCCTGGCCGAACGCGAGCGCACTCTTGTCGAGACGCAAGAGATGCTCGACAAGCTGCTGGAGTCGATGGGCCACGTGCTTTGGTCATTTGCGCCGAACCTGAAAACAGTTCTGTTCGCCAGCGAATCGTCTAAGGAACTGTTCGGCCGCGATGCCGCGCAATTCCGTGCGCAGCCGGGACTCTGGCTGGACATCATCCATCCGGAAGACCGCGAGCAGGCCAGGTCCGTGGTGGGCCGCATCGCGCTTTCCGGCTCGGGCGTCATGGAATACCGCTTCGTCCGTCCCGACGGAGCGATACGCTGGGCCGAGGTGCGCTGGCGCAGGGTTGACGCCGAGGCGGGCCGTCCAGGCCGGCTCGACGGCATCGTCACCGACATCACCGAGCGCAAGCAGGCCGAGGAGGAAAGCCGGCAGTGGATCGCCATCGTCGAGCAGAGCCTCAATGAAATCTACGTTTTCGACGCCACCACTCTACGCTACGAGTATGCCAATGCCGGTGCGCTGCACAATCTCGGGTATTCAATCCGTCACCTCAGGAAGCTGACGCCGCTCGAATTGATGCCCCAATATACCGAACACGCGCTGTTGCGCCTGATAGGCGGGTTGATCGACAAGCAGAAGCCCCAGCAGGTCTTTGAAACCAGGCACAGGCGGAGCGATGGCAGCGAGTATCCCGTGGAAGTGCACCTCCAGGCGGTCGAGCGCGAGGGACGTTGGAAGTGCCTGGCGGTCGTGATCGATATTACCGAACGTCAGCGTGCCCAGGAGGAGATCGTGAAACTGACCAGCTCGCTCGAACGCCGAGTGGCGGAAAGGACCTCCGAATTGGCACAGGCCAATTCGGAACTGGAGTCATTCGTTTATTCGATCTCTCATGACTTGAGAACGCCATTGCGGGCGCTCAACGGCTACGCCACCATTCTGAACGATGAATTGAAAAGGCGCCTGGGCCCGGAGCATTCGGCCATGCTCGAACGCATCGCCCGGGGAGCCGTGCGCATGGGAGAATTAATCGACGATCTTCTCACCTTTTCGCGTGTCGGACGCGAGGCCCTCAACCGCATGCAAGTCGACATGGAGGCCATGGCGCGCACCGTTGTCGAAGAGCTGCGCCAAATGAATCCGGCGGCCACTGTAACGGTACAACACATGCCGCAGGCATCGGCCGACCCCGCCTTGTTGCGGCAGGTCATGCTCAATCTGGTGGGCAATGCGCTGAAGTTCACATCGAAGCGTCCCGAAGCCAGGATAGAAATCGGCGCGCACATCGAAGAAGGCCATCCGGTCTATTTTGTCAAGGATAACGGGGCAGGTTTCGATCTCGAGCATGCCGGCAAGTTGTTCGGCGTATTCCAGCGCCTGCATCAGGAATCCGAATTTCCCGGCACGGGCGTGGGTCTGGCCATCGTCAAGCGCATAATCGAAAGGCATGGCGGGCGCGTCTGGACCGAGGCGGCACCGGGGATAGGGGCGGCCTTTTATTTCTCGTTGCCATGAAAGCGGATGCCATGGCCTATAATTGCTAGCATGAATCCGATTGTCTCCGCGATCCTCAGCAGCATCATCGACAGCATTCTCGAGTCGGCGATGACGCCGGCGCCCGTGGCGCCTCCCAGCGCGCCGCCCGGCATCGTTCGGCCGGCCCTGCAGAATGGCCCGCTGGCGGTGATGAGCCCCCCCAGTAATGGCTATGCCCAGTTCGGCAGCGAGACATTGCGCCTGTCCGCCAGCCTGCAGATCCGCGACACGCAGAACCGCATCGTCATGCCCATGGCGATGCAGGGCTCGGTGCCCGTTCTCTACAAGCTCGACGAATACGGCACGGTCCAGCGCGTCTGGGTGCTGACCCAGGAGGAGGCCGAAGTCGCCGACCAGCTCATCAAGCAGAAGAAATCCTCGTCCCCGCCCAAGCAGTAGTGGCCAAGAAGCTTTACATCAAGACCTTCGGCTGCCAGATGAACGAGTACGACTCGGACCGCATGGCCGACGTGCTCGCCGCCGAGGGTATCGAGAAGACCGATTCCCCGGAGGAAGCCGACGTCATCCTCTTCAACACCTGTTCGGTGCGCGAGAAGGCGCAGGAGAAGGTGTTTCACGACCTCGGCCGCGTGCGGCTGCTCAAGCAGGCGAAGCCCGATCTGGTCATCGGCGTCGGCGGCTGCGTGGCGAGCCAGGAGGGCGAATCGATCGTCCGCCGCGCGCCCTACGTGGATGTCGTCTTCGGTCCGCAGACCCTGCATCGCCTGCCGCAGCTGATCCGCGAGCGCCGCGCCTCCGGCCGGCCGCAGGTGGATGTCTCCTTCCCCGAGATCGAGAAGTTCGACGCGCTGCCGCCGGCGCGGGTCGAGGGCGGCTCCGCCTTCGTCTCCGTCATGGAGGGCTGCAGCAAGTTCTGCACCTACTGCATCGTGCCCTACACGCGCGGCGAGGAAATCTCGCGTCCGCTCGAAGACGTGCTGGCCGAGATCGCCGGCCTGGCGGCGCAGGGCGTGCAGGAAGTCACCCTGCTCGGCCAGAACGTGAACGCCTATCGCGGCCTCATGGACGACGGCGAGTCGGCGGATTTCGCCTTCCTGCTCGAGTGCGTGCATGAAATTCCCGGCATCGAACGCATCCGCTACACCACGTCGCATCCGCGCGAGATGACGCAACGCCTGATCGAGGCCTACGCCCGCCTGCCCAAGCTGGTCTCCCACCTGCACCTGCCGGTGCAGGCCGGCTCCGACCGCGTGCTGGCGGCGATGAAGCGCGGCTACACCGTGCTCGAGTACAAGTCGATCGTGCGCAAGCTGCGCGCGGCGCGCCCCGGCCTCTCGTTGTCGACCGATTTCATCGTCGGCTTTCCCGGTGAGACGGAGGCCGATTTCGAGGCCACCATGAAGCTGATCGACGAGGTCGGCTTCGACGCCTCCTTCAGCTTCATCTACAGCCCGCGCCCCGGCACGCCGGCGGCGGAGCTGGCCGACGACACCCCGCCGGAGCTGAAGACGCAACGGCTGATGCGCCTGCAGAAGCGCATCGAGGAGCAGGCCCGGGCCATCAGCGCGGCGATGGTCGGTACCGTCCAGCGCATCCTCGTCGAGGGCGCCTCGAAGAAGAATGCCGGCGAGCTCGCCGGCCGCACCGACAACAACCGCATCGTCAATTTCGCAGGCAACCCTCGCCTGCTCGGCCGCTTCGTCGAGGCCACCATCACCGCCGCCCTGCCGCATTCGCTGCGCGGCGAGGTTGCCACCCGCGAATCGTGAAAGCCAAAGCCGTCGAACTGGTGCTGTCTCCCGTGGACAATCAGCGCCTCGCCAATCTGTGCGGCGCGCTGGACGAGAATCTGCGCCAGATCGAAACCGCCTACGACGTCGCCATCGCCCGCCGCGGCGAGCGGTTTACCGTGCGCGGCCATCCCGCCCAGTCGGCGCAGGCGGCGAATGCCCTGCAGCACTTCTACGCCGAGGCCGGCGAGCACCTTTCCATCGACGCCATCCAGCTTGGCCTTGTCGAGCTCGCCAACCGCGGCCAGGCCGGCCGGCCGGCGCCGGGACTCCTCACGCGCAAGCCCGAGCTGCATGGCCGCACGCCGCGCCAGGTGCAATACCTGCGCCAGATCCAGGAGCACGACATCACCTTCGGCATCGGCCCGGCCGGCACCGGCAAGACCTACCTCGCCGTCGCCTCCGCCGTCGACGCCTTCGAGCGCGACCAGGTGAGCCGCATCGTGCTGACGCGCCCGGCCGTCGAGGCCGGCGAGCGCCTGGGTTTCCTGCCCGGCGATCTCGCGCAGAAAGTCGATCCATACCTGCGCCCGCTCTACGACGCCCTCTACGACCTGATGGGCTTCGACAAGGTGGCGAAGCTCTTCGAGCGCCAGGCCATCGAGATCGCGCCGCTGGCCTACATGCGCGGGCGCACGCTCAACCACGCCTTCATCATCCTCGACGAGGCGCAGAACACCACGCCGGAACAGATGAAGATGTTCCTCACGCGCATCGGCATCGGTGCCCGCGCCGTGGTCACCGGCGACGTCACCCAGATCGACCTGGCGCGCGGCACGAAGAGCGGGCTGATCGAGGCTTCGCGCATCCTGCGCGAAGTGCGCGGCATCGCCTTCACCGAATTTCTCGCCGAAGACGTCGTGCGCCACCCTCTGGTGGCGCGCATCGTTTCCGCCTATGAGCAGCACGAAAAAGCCCGCGACGCCGGCGCGTCTTAGCCTCAGCGTGCAGTACGCCGTCCGTGAGGCCTCGTTGCCGACGCGCGCCGAGGTGCGCAAGTGGGTGCGTGCGAGCCGTCCCGGCGCGGCGGAGGTGACGGTGCGTTTCGTCGATGCCGAGGAGGGCCGCGCGCTCAACGCGCGTTACCGCGGCAAGGATTACGCGACCAATGTGCTGACGTTTCCCTATGCGCGCGAGCACGCGCTGAGCGGCGACCTGGTGCTGTGCCTGCCGGTGGTGTTGCGCGAGGCGGCGGAGCAGGGCAAAACGGCCGCCGCCCATTTCGCCCACCTTGTCGTGCATGGTATGCTGCATCTGCAGGGATACGATCACGAGACGGGCGCCGACGCCCGCATCATGGAGCGAATGGAACGCGATATCCTGGATCGGCTCGGCTATCCCGATCCCTACTGATTTATGGAACCTTCCCCGAGCCGACCGTCGCTGCTTGAACGCCTCTCCGCGCTGCTGATGCGCGAACCGGAGGACCGCGAACAGCTCATCACGCTGCTGCATTCGGCCTTCGAGCGCAACCTGCTCGATGCCGACGCCCTGTCCATCATCGAGGGGGCGCTTGCCGTTTCCGACATGCAGGTGCGCGACATCATGGTTCCGCGTGCGCAGATGGAAGTGATTTCCATCGCCGATTCCGCGGCGGCCATGACGGCGAAGGCGGTCGAGACGGCGCATTCGCGCTTTCCGGTCACCGGCGAAAATCGCGATGATGTCATCGGCATCCTGCTCGCCAAGGACCTGCTGCGCCTGCATGCCGGCGAGAACATCGCCGTGCGCGACATGCTGCGACCGGCGATCTTCATCCCGGACTCGAAGCGGCTCAACGTGCTGCTGCGCGAGTTCCGCGCCTCGCGCAACCACATGGCCATCGTGGTGGACGAGTACGGCGGCGTGGCCGGGCTGGTGACCATCGAGGACGTGCTCGAGCAGATCGTCGGCGACATCGAGGACGAATACGACTTCGACGAAGCCGCCGACAACATCCTGCTCGACCAGGCCGGCCATTACCGCGTCAAGGCCACCACCGAGGTCGCCGATTTCAACGCCGCCTTCGGCACGCATTTCAGCGACGAGGAATTCGATACCGTCGGCGGCATGGTGATCCACAACCTGGGCCGACTGCCCAAGCGCGGCGAGGTCGTGCAGGTCGACGGCCTGCGCATCCAGGTGCTGCGCGCCGACAGCCGGCGGGTGCACACGTTGCTGGTGGACCGGTCGCCGGCCGCTTCATGAGCCGCGAGACGCTGCACTGCGGCGCGGCGTTCCTGCTCGGCGCGGCATCGGTTCTCGGCTTCGCGCCGTTCCTGCTGTTCCCGATCCCGATCATCGCCCTGGCATTGCTTGCCCGTCTCTGGCAGGGCGCGACGCCCCGCATGGCGGCCCTGCAGGGTTACGCGTTCGGTACCGGTCTGTTCCTCGCTGGCGTCTCCTGGGTGTATGTCAGCATGCATGTGTTCGGCGGCATGCCGCTGCTGCTGGCGGGCCTGGCGGCGGTTCTGTTCTGCTGCGTGCTGGCGCTGTTCCCGGCGCTGGCGGGCTATGTTTTCGCCCGGCTGCGCCGCAACCGCGCGTGGACCGACGCGCTGCTCGCCGCCGCCGCCTGGACGCTGGCGGAATGGCTCCGAGGCTGGGTGCTGACGGGATTTCCCTGGCTGGCCTTCGGCTACGCCCAGACGCCGCCCAGCCCGCTCGCCGGCTATGCGCCACTGCTCGGCGTTTATGGCGTCGGATTCATCGCAGCGTTGATCGCCGCCCTGGCGGGACTGACTTTTAGTTCCGGCATAACGCCCGCTTCGCGGGCATTAGCCTCCTCTGAAACGCCAGGGCGTTTTCATCGGCGCGGCCGCTGGCTGCCGTCGGGCGCTGCGATTGCGGTCCTGCTGGCGGTCGGCACCGGATTGTTGTCGATCGAATGGACGCAGCCGTCCGGCAAGCCGGTGACCGTGAGCCTGCTGCAGGGAAACATCGAGCAGAGCCTGAAGTGGAAGCCGGAGCGGCTGCAGCTCTCGCTTGAGACCTACCTGCGCCTGGCGCGCGCCCATCCGGCGCAGCTGGTCGTGCTGCCCGAGACGGCGATTCCGCTGATGCTCGACCAGTTGCCGCGCGATTACGTGGCCGAGCTGCGCCGCGCCACGCCTGGCGGCAAGGGCGACGTGCTGCTCGGCGTTGCCGCCCAGGATGCGCAGGGGCGCTACTACAACAGCGCCGTCGGTTTTGCCCCGGAGGGCACCCAGGCCTACCGGAAAAGCCACCTGGTGCCGTTCGGCGAGTTCACGCCGCCGGCCTTCGCCTGGACGCTGGCGCTGCTGAAGATCCCGATGTCGAATTTTTCGCCCGGCGCCGCCGTCCAGCCGCCGCTGGCGCTGGCCGGCGAGAAGGTGGCGGTGAACATCTGCTACGAGGACGTCTTCGGCGAGGAGATCATCCGCGCCCTGCCCGAGGCGACGCTGTTGGTGAATCTCTCCAACACGGCCTGGTTCGGCGACTCGCTGGCCCAGCCGCAGCACCTGCAGATCGCCCAGATGCGCGCCCTGGAGACCGGCCGCTTCATGCTGCGTGCCACCAACACCGGCATGACGGCCATCGTCAATCCGCGCGGCCGGGTCGAGCGTGTGCTGGCGCCCTTCGGGGAGGGTGCGCTGGTCGGCGAGGTGAGCGGCTACACCGGTGCGACGCCTTATGTGCGGTGGGGCAACGCCGCAGCGCTGCTGATGGTCGCCATCGGCCTGTTTGCGCCACTGGCCGGTTTACGCCGCGGTGCACATTGACCTGGCCGGCCGATAGTCGGAGAATCCGCACCATTCAAAGGCAAGGCAGGCGATTGCAGCCTGCCGTGGGAGGAGGAGGGGAACGGGGGCTTCGGCCCCCGTTCTTTTTTCGGGCTAGTAGCCGAGGGAGTGGCTTCCGAGATCGATGGTGAGCACGGCGCGGCCGATGGCGGCGGCGGCGGCACGCACGAAGCTGTTCACCCAGGGCGTCGGCTCGGCGTAGGCCGAATCCCTCTGTGTCTTGGCCAGGCAGAGGATCTTGTCCGCCAGCAGCAGCTTGCCGACGGGGTTGGTCGGCACGCAGCCGGCCGCCTCGAATTCCTGTCCCAGCCATTCCTGCGCCTTGCGCGCATCCAGGCCGGCCAGGTCGGCGTCGTGCAGCTCGAACTCATGCCGCTCGCCCTTGCCGGTGACGATCGTGACGTGACAGCCCATCGCTAGCTCCGCTTGAGTTGGAACGGGCGAATGTTACCCCATCCATCCCGCTTGCACAGTCGCAGGACCGACAATTTTGCCGCTTGACCCGGGCTTGTGACGGCGTCCCGTGCCGATTAGGATGCGTCCTATGACAATAACAGCAGGGTCATCCGCCACCGGGGAGGCGGAGCAGAAGCTCGAAACACGCCGGATCGGGGAAGACTGCCTGATGCTCATCCTGTCCGGGCGCTGGTGCCTCGACCAGGCGCTGCCCTCGCACGAAGTCGTCGAGCGCGAGCTGGCGGGGGGCGTGCGCTGCCTGACGTTCGACGCAACCGGACTGGGCGCCTGGGATTCCGGCCTGCTCACGTTCCTGGCTGGCGTGATCAAGGCCTGCAATCGTTGCAGCATCGACGTCGACCAGGACGGCCTGCCCGAAGGCATCCGGCGCCTGCTCGCCATGGCCTTTGCGGTGCCCGAGCAGAAGGTGGCCGGCCGCGGCAGAGAGAACGGGAACCTGTTCGTGCGCGTGGGAAAGGCCGCCCAGGATTTCATCCGCAGCGCGCCGGCGATGCTGCGCTTCCTCGGCGAGATCACCCTCTCCTTCCTGCGCCTCGCCACCGGCCGCGCCCGTTTCCGCCCGAGCGACATGTGGCTGGAAATCGAGCAGGTCGGCCCGCGCGCCCTGCCCATCGTCTCGGTGATCAGCTTTCTCGTCGGACTGATCCTGGCCTACCTCGGCGCCGACCAGCTGAAACTGGTCGGCGCGCAGATATTCATCGCCGACTTGGTGGCGATCGGCATGGTGCGCGAGGTGGGCGCGCTGATGACCGGCATCATCATCGCCGGCCGTACCGGCGCCGCCTTCGCCGCCCAGCTCGGCACCATGCAGGTGAACGAGGAGATCGACGCCTTCCGCACGCTGGGCATCTCGCCGGTGGACTTCCTCGTGCTGCCGCGCATCCTGGCGCTGATGCTGATGGTGCCGCTGCTCACGCTGTATTCCGGCTTCGTCGGCATGTTCGCCGGGCTGGTCGTATCGGTCACCATCTTCGACATCAGCCTGTTCGAGTACTACAACGAAACCTTGCGCGCGCTCGAACTGAAGCATTTCTGGGTCGGCCTGTCGAAGGGCTCGGTGTACGGCGCCATGGTCGCCTTCGCCGGCTGCCTGCGCGGCATGCAGTGCGGCCGCAGCGCCGAGGCGGTCGGCGAGGCGGCCACTTCGGCGGTAGTGACCGGCATCCTGCTCATCACCATCGCCGCCTCGGTGATGACGATCGTCTATTATCAGCTGGACATCTGATGGACCGGGCACCGCACATCGAAGTCCGCGATCTCTCCATGGCCTACGGCGAGTTCGTCGTACAGCGCGACCTCAGCTTCACCGTGAGCAAGGGAGACGTCTTCGTCATCATGGGCGGCAACGGCTGCGGCAAGACGACGTTGATGCGCGCCCTCGTCGGACTGCAGCGCCCGGCTGCCGGCACGGTGCGCTACGATGGGGAGGATTTCTGGGGCGTCGCACAGGGGGACCAGGAGCGGATGAAACGCCGCCTCGGCATCATGTTCCAGGGCGGCGCGCTGTGGAGCTCGCTCACCCTGGCGGAGAACGTCGCCCTCCCGCTGGCCGAGTATACGGACCTGCCGCCCAAGCACATCGCCGAGATCGTTTCCTTCAAGCTGGCGCTGGTGGGGCTGGCCGGCTTCGAGGAGTTCTATCCCTCCGAACTGTCCGGCGGCATGAAGAAGCGGGCCGGCCTGGCACGGGCGATGGCGCTCGATCCGGATATTCTGATCATCGACGAACCGTCCTCCGGCCTCGACCCGCTGACGGCGCGGCGGCTGGATGACCTGATCCTCGAACTGCGCGACAGTCTCGGTGCGACCGTCGTCGTCATCAGCCACGACCTGGCCAGCATCCTCACCATTGGCAGCGACTCGATCTACCTTGACGCAGACACGCACACCATGATCCCGACAGGCAATCCGCGCGAGGCCCTGGCTTCGGGCGATCCCAAAGTGCGTCATTTCTTGACCAGAGGAACAGCATGAGCAGAAAAGCCGACCCCGCCCTGATCGGCGCCTTCGTCCTTGGCGCGATCGCGCTGGCCGTCATCACCATCCTGCTGGTCGCCGGTGACGACTGGTTCAGCAAGCGCAGCCAGCACATGCTCTATTTCGAAGGGGCGGCGCAGGGGCTGCAGGTGGGGGCGCCGGCAGTCTTTCTAGGCGTCAAGGTCGGCACCGTCAAGGACATCCGGCTCGGCCTCGACGAGTCCGGCGACAAGTTCGTCGTGCCGGTCACCATCGAGATCGAGCCGCACATCGTCCGCACGAAGGGCGGCGAGCAGATCGATTTGCGCGACCGGGATACGCTGCACCGCCTGGTGGAGCGGGGCTTGCGCGGAAGACTGCGCCTGCAAAGCATCCTCACCGGCCAGTTGTATGTTGATCTCGATTTCCATCCGGACAAGCCGGCCCGCTACGTCGGCGCCGATCAGGACGCCAGCGAGATCCCCACCATCCGCACGGCGGTGCAGGAACTGACCGCCAGGCTGGACAACTTCCCGATGGAGCGATTTTTGGCCGACGTCGCGGCCATCAGCGAGTCGTTGCGGGGGACGCTGACCTCGGAGGAGATGCGCAACCTGCCGCGCCGGATGGACGCCACGCTGAAGCATCTGGAGTCGATGGCGGCCCGGCTGGATGCGAACAGCGGCCCGATCCTGAAGGAGGCACGTGCCGACCTGGTCGAGATGCGCAAGGCGCTGAAGGCGGCTCAGGCGGCCATGGGCCGTTTGGAAACCGCCGCGGATCGGGTCGGCGCCCTGGCAGGTTCCGACTCCGAACTCGTACGAAACCTGACGCGCGCCGGCGAGGAACTGGCCGGGGCCGCCCACGCCGTGCGCACCCTGGCCGAGGCGGAGTCGCCGACGCAGCAGAACGTCAACCTGGCGTTGAAGGAGATCGCCCGCGCCGCCGAAGCCTTGCGCAAACTGGCGGAATTGCTCGAGCAGCAGCCCGACGCCATCCTGCGCGGCAAGCGCAAGACCGAAAATCCCTGAGCCGGAGCGAGCCTTGTCCGGGTAAAAGCCTGTAAAATCGCGCTTTTGCGATTCTGCACGTCGTTTCATGCCCACATTCCAAGAAGTCATCCTGCGTCTCCAGGAATTCTGGGACAAGCGGGGCTGCGCCCTGCTGCAACCTTATGACATGGAAGTCGGCGCCGGCACCAGCCACACCGCCACCTTCCTGCGCGCCCTCGGCCCGGAACCCTGGAAGGCCGCCTACGTGCAGCCCTCGCGCCGGCCCAAGGACGGCCGCTACGGCGAGAATCCGAACCGCATGCAGCACTACTACCAGTACCAGGTGGTGCTGAAGCCCGCGCCGAAGAACATCCTCGAGCTCTATCTCGGCTCCTTGGAGGCGCTCGGCTTCGACCTGAAACGGAACGACGTGCGCTTCGTCGAGGACGACTGGGAGAACCCGACGCTCGGCGCCTGGGGCCTCGGCTGGGAAGTCTGGCTGAACGGCATGGAGGTGACGCAGTTCACCTACTTCCAGCAGGTCGGCGGCATCGACTGCAAGCCGATCACCGGCGAAATCACCTACGGCCTGGAGCGCCTGGCGATGTACCTGCAGGGCGTGGAGAACGTCTTCGATCTCGTCTATGCGCCGGGCCTCAAATACGGCGACGTCTTCCACCAGAACGAGGTCGAGCAGAGCGCCTACAATTTCGAGCACAGCAACGTCGACTTCCTGCTGCATGCCTTCGGCGCGCACGAGGGCAATGCCCGCCACCTGATGGAACAGCAGCTCGCGTTGCCGGCTTACGAGCAGGTCCTCAAGGCCGCACACACCTTCAACCTGCTCGACGCGCGCGGCGCGATTTCCGTCACCGAGCGCGCCGCCTACATCGGCCGCATCCGCAACCTGGCGCGCAGCGTCGCGCAGAGCTACGTCGACAGCCGCGCCCGCCGCGGCTTTCCAATGGCGAAACGGGAGCATGCCGACGAAGCGCTGGCGCAACTGGCGAAGAAGGTGGCGTGAGCATGGGCGCGAAGAACCTGCTGGTCGAACTGTTCGTCGAGGAACTGCCGCCGAAGGCGCTGAAGAAACTCGGCGAGAGTTTCGCCGCCGCGCTGGCGGCAAGCCTCGGGTCGCAGGGCCTGCTCGATGCGGGCTCGGTGGCGACGCCCTATGCCTCGCCGCGCCGCCTGGCCGTCCATGTGACGGCAGTTGCCGCCAAGGCGGCCGACAAGGCCGTGCAGCAAAAGCTGATGCCGGTCTCAGTGGCGCTCGATGCCGCCGGCAACGCCACGCCGGCGTTGCTGAAGAAGCTCGCCGCCTTGGGCGCGGATGCTGCCGTCGTGCCAAAGTTGAAGCGCCAGATGGACGGCAAGGCCGAAGCGCTGTTCCTCGACAGTATTGTGCCTGGCGCGACGCTGGCCGTGGGCCTGCAGGCAGCCATCGAGGCCGCCCTTGCCGCGCTGCCGATCCCGAAGGTGATGAGCTACCAGCTCGCCGACGGCTGGAACAGCGTGAACTTCGTGCGGCCGGCGCACCGGCTGGTGGCGCTGCACGGCACCGACGTCGTGCCGGTTTCCGTCCTCGGCCTGCAGGCCGGGCGCGAGACGCAGGGCCACCGCTTCGAGGCGGCGCATCCGGTCGTGTCGATCAAGGATGCCGACAGCTACGCGCAGCAGATGGAAAGCGAAGGCGCGGTGATCCCGGGTTTCGCTGCGCGCCGCGCCGAAATCGAGAAACAGCTCAAGGCGGCCGCGGCCAAGGAGGGGCTGAAGCCCATCGACGACGAGGCGCTGCTCGACGAGGTGACGGCGCTGGTCGAGCGTCCCAACGTGCTTACATGTAAATTCGAGCAGGAATTCCTCGACGTGCCGCAGGAATGCCTGATCCTCACCATGAAGGCCAACCAGAAGTACTTCCCGCTGCTGGATGCCGCCGGCAGGCTCACCAACAAGTTCCTCGTCGTCAGCAACATCCGGCCGGCCGATCCGAGCGCGGTGATCGGCGGCAACGAGCGCGTCGTGCGCCCGCGCCTGGCCGACGCCAAGTTCTTCTTCGACCAGGATCGCAGGAAGTCCCTGATGGATCGCATTCCCGGCCTGGCCAAGGTTGTCTACCACAACAAGCTCGGCACCCAGGGCGAGCGCGTCGAGCGTGTCGCCGCGCTGGCCCGTGCCATCGCCGGCAAGCTCGGCGACGAGACGCTCGCCAACCAGGCCGACCGCGCCGCGGTGCTGTCGAAGGCGGATCTGCTCACCGACATGGTCGGCGAGTTTCCCGAGCTGCAGGGCATCATGGGTCGCTACTACGCGCTGCACGACGGCGAGCCGGCCGAGATCGCCGATGCCATCGAGGACCATTACAAGCCGCGCTTCGCCGGCGACGAGCTGCCGCGCGGGCAGGTCGGACTGTGCGTTGCGCTCGCCGACAAGCTGCAGACGCTGGCCGACATGTTCGGCATCGGCCAGTTGCCGACCGGCGACAAGGATCCCTTCGCCCTGCGCCGCCACGCACTGGGCGTCATCCGCATGCTCATCGAGCGCGACCTGCCGCTCGACTTGGCGTGGCTGTTCCAGGCGGCGAGGATTGCCGACGGCAAGGTGGTCGGTCAGCTCACGGATTTCATCCATGAGCGCCTGGCCGGCAGCCTGCGCGAACAGGGCTATTCGGCGCTCGAGGTGGACGCCGTCCTCGGCCTGGCGCCGCAGCGGCTCGGCGACGTCCCGAAGCGGCTCGCGGCCGTGCGCGCATTTGCGCAACTTCCCGAGGCGGCCAGCCTTGCCGCCGCCAACAAGCGCGTCGGCAACATCCTGAAGAAAGTCAGTCCCGGCGATACGGCGAAGGTGGATGCCTCGCTGCTCAAGGAGCCGGCGGAAGTGGCCTTGAACGCTGCGCTGGCCAGCATCAAGCCGCAGGCCGATGCCGCTTTCGAGCACGGCGACTACGCCGCCTCGCTGCAAGCGCTGGCGGCATTGAAGGGCCCGGTCGACGCCTTCTTCGACCGCGTCATGGTGAACGTCGACGATGCCGCGCTGCGCGCCAACCGCCTCGGCCTGCTCGCCAGCCTCCATGCCGCCATGAACCGCGTCGCCGACCTGTCCAGGCTTTCCGCATGAAGCTGGTCATCCTCGACCGCGACGGCGTCATCAACCACGACAGCGACCAGTTCATCAAGTCGCCGGACGAGTGGCGGCCGCTGCCCGGCAGCCTGGAGGCGATCGCCCGCCTGACCCAGTGGGGCTACCGCGTGGTGGTGGCGACCAACCAGTCCGGCGTCGGGCGCGGCCTGTTCGACATGGATACCCTCAATGCCATCCACGACAAGATGATCAAGGCTGTCGCGCTGGCCGGCGGCCGCATCGACGCGATCTTCTTCTGCCCGCATGCGGCGGACGCGACTTGCGAATGCCGCAAGCCGAAGCCCGGCATGCTGCGCGAGATCGCCCAGCGCTATACCACCGACCTCAAGGGCGTGCCGGCCATCGGCGACAGCCTGCGCGACCTGCAGGCCGCCGTCGCCATGGGCGCCCAGCCCTTCCTTGTGCTGACCGGCAAGGGCGCGAAGACCCACGATCATCCCGACCTGCCGCGCGAGACGTTGGTGTTTCCCGACCTGGCCGCGGCGGCGGCGCACATCGCGGCATGACCCGCAAGGCGCCCAGGCCGACCCTGCCGATCGTCCTGCGTTCGGCCCTCTTCATGGGGGTGCTGGTGGTATTCACGGTGCCCTACGCCCTCGGCGTCATGCTCTGCTTCCCGCTGCCCCACCGCTGGCGACGGCAGTCGGTGGTGCCGTGGGTGCATGTCGCCTCCTGGCTGATCGAGCATGTCCTCGGCATCGACTACCGCGTCGTCGGCCGCGAGAACATCCCGGACCGTCCCTCGGTGATCCTCTCCAAGCACCAGTCGGCCTGGGAAACCATCGTCCTGCAGCTGATCTTCCCGTGGACGCTGTTCGTCTGGAAGAAGGAACTGAAGATGCTGCCCTTCTTCGGCTGGGCGCTGGCCGCCACGCCGATGATCTCGGTGGACCGCGGCGCCGGCAAGGCGGCGCTGCAACAACTGGTCGACCAGGGGCGGCTGCGCCTCGGCCAGGGATACTGGGTGATCATCTTTCCGGAGGGCACGCGCACGCCGGTCGGCACCCATCGCCGCTACAAGGTCGGCGGCGCCCACCTGGCGGTGGAAACCGGCGCGCCGGTGGTGCCGGTGGCGCTCAACGCCGGCGAATTCTGGAGCCGGCGCGCCTTCATCAAGTATCCCGGCACGGTGACGGTCAGCATCGGCCCGGCCATTGACCCGGCCGGCCTCTCGGCGGAAGATGTCAGCGCGCGCGCGGAAGCCTGGATGGAGGCCGAGATGCGCCGCATCAGCCCACATTGCTACGAGCACCATGAATCAGGCGGAACTGCAGCTTGACCTGCCCTTGGGCGGCACGGCGCCGGACACGGCCGGCGGCCAGTTTTCCCTCGAGTTCGACGACCAGCCCCTGCCTTTCCGCTTGCGCCGCTCGCAGCGCGCCAAGGTCAGCCTGCGCGTGGACGAACAGGGCTTGGAGGTGAATGCCCCGCGCGGCATGACCCTGCCGCAGATCGAGCAGGCCATCCGCGAGGGCAGCCGCGCCATCGTCGGCAAGCTGGCCGGCAAGGCCGCCGGCGCCGGCAAGCTGCCGTTGCCGACGCGCTGGCAGGACGGCGTGCGCTTCCCCTTCCTGGGCCGCGAAGTCGTTCTGTGCCTGGACGGCGGGCGCGACGGCATTGCGCTGTGCGGCGACGCACTGCACCTGCCCCTGCCGCCGGAGGCCGGGGAGAAGCAGATCAAGGACAGCGTGCAAGGCTGGCTGCAGGCGCAGGCCCGTCTGGCCATCGAGGCGCAACTGGAGGCCGGCTGCCGGCGCCTGGGCGTGGCGGTGCCGCCGTGGCGGCTTTCCTTCGCGGCCGGCGCCTGGGGCGGCGTCGACCCGGATGGGCGTTTGCGCCTGTCCTGGCGCCTGGTGCACATCTCGCCGGAGGAAGTCGGCAGCGTGGTGTGCCGGTACCTGTCGCAACTCGCGGCCGTCCGCCCGGCGCCGGAGTTGTGGGAAGACGATGCTGCGACTCTTCCAGCTTGAACTGCCGCTGTTCCGGCGCGCCGCGCCGCCGGCCGAACAGACCCGCCACATCCAGCTCGGCACGCGCATCGTCGATTACCGCCTGATCCGTTCCAGCCGGCGCACCCTCGGCATGACCATCGACCAGCGCGGCCTGCGCGTCGGCGCCAGCCCACGCACTTCCCTGGCCGACATCGAGCGCTTCCTGCGCCACAACGCCGCCTGGGTGCTGAAGAAGCTCGACGAATGGCACGGCCACGGCCAGGCGCGCCACCTGGCGATCTGCGACGGTGCATCGATTCCGGTGCTCGGCGAGGAATGCGTGGTGCGCATCGAGCCGGGCGCCAATCGCGTGCGCTGGGTTGGCCACACATTGATCCTGCAGGCTCGCCCCGACGCCGACTTGCGGCAGCTGGCGCGCCGCGCCTTGCGCGAGCGCGCGCTCGAGGTGTTCAGGGAGCGGGCGGTGCATCACGCCGCTCAGTTGAACCGGCCGCTGCCGCGCCTGGCGCTGTCCAACGCGCAGACGCGTTGGGGCAGCTGCAGCGAGAAGACCGGCATCCGCCTGTCGTGGCGGCTGATCCATGCGCCGCCCCGGCTGCTCGACTACGTCGTGGCGCACGAGATGGCGCATCTCGTCGAGATGAACCATTCGCCGCGCTTCTGGAAGGTCGTCGAACGGCTCTGCCCGGACTATCGTTCTGCACGCGACGAACTAAGGCGGCTGGCCGCGACCTGTCCGCAGATTTAGGAGAAAGGAAAAGACATGCGCATCCTGCATACCATGCTGCGCGTCGGCGACCTCGACCGCTCGCTCGGGTTCTACACCGAGGTGCTGGGCATGAAGTTGCTGCGGCGCGCCGACTACCCGGACGGCAAGTTCACCCTGGCCTTCGTCGGCTACCAGGAGGAGCGCGACGGCGCCGTGCTGGAACTGACTTTCAACTGGGGCGTGGACAAGTATGACATCGGCACCGGTTACGGCCACGTTGCGCTGGAAGTCGATGACGCCTACGCCGCCTGTGCGGAGATCAAGCGGCGCGGCGGTACGGTGACGCGCGAAGCGGGGCCGATGAAGCACGGCAGCACGGTGATCGCCTTCGTGCAGGACCCGGACGGCTACAAGATCGAGCTGATCCAGAAAAGAGCGGCCTAAAGCGTACTCTTGATGGCCAGCAGTCTGGTGGCCAGTGCATTGCTGGCCTGCTCCAGCTTGCCGCCCGGCGCGATCAAGGCGTGGGCTTCGGCATAATCGCGAGCCTTGAGCCTGGCGGCCACTTCCGCCGCAGTCCTGTGGAAGTCCGTATGCAAGGCGTCGATTTCCTCGTACTGCTCCTTCTTCAGGTGTTTCGCCCCGTAGTTGTCGAGCCAGTTGCCGAAGGCACAATGGTCTGTCGTGCCCAGCACGGTGACGTCCACGCCGGAGCGGCCGACGAGGAAATCGTGGAAACGGGCCTTCCAGGCGGCATGGGCAGCCAGGACGGCGTCGATTTCTTCACGTGTAATCATCTGGGAAATGCCGGCGAAGCGATGCGTCGATTATCTCGCCCCGCACGCCCCCCCGGCAAGGCGCGAGGCGGCATGGCGTAACTGCGAGGCGCCAGCGGGCATCTCCACATGCCGATGGAACAGGGCGCCGGCCAGGATGCTGGCGCCCCACGCAATCATAAGGCCGAAGGCGTTGCCGAGCGGACTGCCTGGGGCGAGTGCCGCGAATGCGGCATTGACGAGCAGGCAGACCGGATAGTGGACAAGAAACACCGAATAGGAGATGCCGCCCAGGAAGGCAAGCGGGCGTGAATCAAGCCATTTCCATGATGCAGTACGGACTTGCCAGGTGGCGCCGAGCAGCAGGGCGACCAGGAGGGCCACGGCGATGCGGCTGCGGAAATCCAGCAGCAATGCAGCGAGTCCGATTGCCGCGATTGCGCCGAGCCAGAGAGTTGATCTTTCCCGCTGCGAGGCCCAGAAAGCCAGCACGCCCAGCCCGTAGACACCGAAGAAGTAGAGCGCCCAATTGTCCCAGGCCGCATCCCTGTTGAAATGAAGAAGCGAGGCAAGAGCCAGAATGGAGACGAGCGCCGGTGCCAGGTGCCGATATCCGCCGGCGCCGGGGGTGATCTGGCGGACCAGCCAGAGCAGGGCGACCGTCAGGGCGAAAAGCTGGAAATCGATGGCCACATACCAGACGCCGGCCGAAAGCGATTCGTAGCCAAGCAGGTTCTGCAAGAGCAGGGCATGCGCGAGCAACTGCGGGGAGGTCGGAGCGGCCGGAATCGATTCGAGGCGCATCCAGATACGGGCGATGGCGGCGCTGGCGATGGCCAGCCCGATGGCAGCGAGCAGGGGCACGACCAGGCGACGATAGCGTTTCCAGACAAGGGCGAGGGGGCGTTCGATTGGCGATGGTCCCTGCGGCGCCAAGCTTCTGGCGGCAAGAAATCCGCCGACGACGAGGAACACCTGCACGGCGATGCGGGCATCCTGGCATAGCCAATCGATAAAAGCCGGCGCCAGGCCATACGCCGTGTCCGACATCGGGCCATATAAAGCTAGATGGTGCAGCACGATGAGTTGCGAAGCCGCCGCCTTGAGAGCGTCGATGAGGGGCAGGCGGGAAGTGCGGGTGCTCATCAGGCAAAGGTTTGTTGTTTTTGGTGGGCCGTGTTGGACTCGAACCAACGACCAAGGGTTATGGGACTGTTTCCATAGCGAAGCCCTCGGCCCAGCGAGGTCGCGCAGCACCTCGCGGAAATGCATGGTGGGCCGTGTTGGACTCGAACCAACGACCAAGGGATTATGAGTCCCCTGCTCTAACCGACTGAGCTAACGGCCCCCGGCAGGATGATACTGAAACGGCAGCCTGGGCTGCCGTTTTTCTTGCTCAAGTTTCCGTGTCGAGGAAGCTGCGCAGCTTCTCCGAGCGCGAGGGRTGSCGCAGCTTGCGCAGSGCCTTGGCCTCGATCTGRCGGATSCGCTCGCGSGTGACGTCGAACTGCTTGCCGACCTCCTCSAGRGTGTGGTCGGTGTTCATCTCGATGCCGAAGCGCATGCGCAGCACCTTGGCYTCGCGCGGSGTCAGCGWGTCGAGRATYTCCTTGGTGACRTCGCGCAGGCTSGCGTACACGGCGGCCTCGGCCGGCGCCAAAGTGGCGGCGTCCTCGATGAARTCGCCCAGRTGCGARTCGTCGTCGTCGCCGATCGGCGTCTCCATSGAKATCGGYTCCTTGGARATCTTGAGGATCTTGCGGATCTTCTCCTCGGGCATYTCCATCTTGAYCGCCAGSGTGGCGGGATCCGGCTCCTGGCCGGTYTCCTGCAGGATCTGGCGSGAGATGCGGTTCATCTTGTTGATGGTCTCGATCATGTGCACCGGGATGCGGATGGTGCGCGCCTGGTCGGCGATCGAGCGGGTGATGGCCTGGCGGATCCACCACGTCGCGTAGGTCGAGAACTTGTAGCCGCGGCGGTATTCGAACTTGTCCACCGCCTTCATCAGGCCGATGTTGCCCTCCTGGATCAGGTCGAGGAACTGCAGGCCGCGGTTGGTGTACTTCTTGGCGATGGAGATCACCAGGCGCAGGTTGGCCTCGGTCATCTCGCGCTTGGCGCGGCGCGCCTTGGCTTCGCCGGTGGACATCTGCTTGTTGATGTCCTTGAGGTCCTTCAGCGGAATGCCGATGTGGTTCTGCAGGTCGATCAGCTTCTGCTGCTCCTCGATGATCGCCGGCGCCGCGCGCATCAGCGTGGAGGCATAGGGCTTGCCGCCGGTGACTTCGTGCTTGAGCCACTCAAGGTTGGTTTCGTTGCCGGGGAAGACCTTGATGAAGTGCGGGCGCGGCATGTTGCCCTTCTTCACGCACAGCTCGAGGATCTTGCGCTCGTGGTTGCGCACGTCCTCCACCATGTGGCGCACCGAATCGCACAGCCGCTCGATGATACGCGCCGTGAAGCGGATGTTCATCAGCTCGCCGGAGATTTGCTGTTGTGCCTTGAGATAGGCCTTTTCGCGCGGGCCCTTCTTGACCAGCACGTTCTGCATCTTGACGAAGAGGCCGTGGATGGTCGTGAAGCGCTCCAGCGCGTCGGCCTTGAGCTGCAGCAGCGAGGCGGATACGGCACCGCCCTCGCCGTCCTCCTCGGCCTCGTCTTCCTCGACCGCCAGTTCCTCGTTTTCCGCCAGCGCCTCGATGTCCTCGGCGGCATTGGGGTCGATCAGGCCGTCCACCAGTTCGTCGATGCGCATCTCGTCGCGCGCCACCTTCGCCGCCATGTCGAGCATTTCGGCGATGGTGGTCGGGCAGGCGGAAATGGCCTGCACCATGTGTTTGAGACCGTCCTCGATGCGCTTGGCGATCTCGATCTCGCCCTCGCGCGTGAGCAGTTCGACGGAACCCATCTCGCGCATGTACATGCGCACCGGGTCGGTGGTGCGGCCGAATTCGGACTCGACCGTGGACAAGGCCTGCTCGGCCTCTTCCTCGATGTCCTCGTCGGCGACTGCCGGCGGCGTGCCTTCGGTCATCAGCAGGTCTTCGGCGGCAGGAGCCTCGTCGAAAACCTGTATGCCCATGTCGTTGAAGGTGCTGATGATGGACTCGATCTGCTCGGCGTCCACCATGTCGTCGGGCAGATGATCGTTCACCTCGGCGTAGGTCAGGAAGCCGCGTTCCTTGCCCAGTGCGATCAGGTTCTTCAGGCGGGTGCGCCGCGTTTCAAGGTCGAGCGGTTGCGCCTGCGGGGCGGGCGCGAGCGCGGTGCGGCCCTTGCCTCGGCCTGCCTTCAGTTTTGGCGCTTCCTTGGCAGCGGCCTTGGGGGCGGTTGCTACGACTGCCGCCACGGGGGCAGCCGATGGGGCTTCCTTGCGCGGTTTGGCCGCCTTGGCTGGAGCCGGCTTGGCCGGAGCCTTCACCTTGGCGGGCGCTGCCTTGGCTACCTTGGCCGTCTTAGACGACTTGACTGGCTTGGCAGACGGCTTGGCTACAGCCTTGCTCCGTTTTCCGGCGGATTTTGCGGCCGCTTTGGCTTTTTCCTTGGCCATGTCGTTCCTCAGTGAGCGCGGTATGCGGGGAAAACCTAAAATTATATCAAAAAATCAGGCAGGTGTTGCGGGTTTAACTGCCTGTTTCTGTGTCAGTAATTGCTGGAGACGACGTACTTCCTCGGGAGCCAGTCCGACGCTCTTGTTCTTGGCGTTAAGCGCGTCGATTTCGCTGCGGATGCCGGCCTGACGCAAGCGCTCGACGGTATCGGCGAAAACGGCCTCGATGGATTCTTCGTCGAATTCCTGCTCGACGAGTTCCCCGAGGATTTCGGAAATCAGCCCTTCGTGCGGCGTGCCTCGAAAATGTTCCAGCACCATGCCGAAGCCTTCGCCGGACAGCCCGCCCTCGGCGACGGCCGCGATCAGGGTGTTCAGCGTGTCGGTTTCGGCATGTCCCTCGGGGATCAGGTCGATGGGCAGGCGTGCTGCCAAACCGGGTTGCTGGACGATCAGGCGCAGGAGCTTCCTGGCAATGGGCGATGGCGTACCGCGCGGCGAGCGCGCCGGCGCCGCCTTGCGCACCGCCGCCGGTAGATCGCAGAGCGATTCGATTTCTGCTTGGGAGAATCCGCTCGCCTGGGCCAGCAGCTTGACCAACTGCAGGCGCAGCAAGGGGGCCTGCAGCCGGCCGAGCAGCGGCTTGGCGGCATGTACCAGTTGCGAGCGCCCTTCGGCCGTGGCGAGATCCTTGCCGGCCTTCAATTCCTGCATGAGGAAATCCGTCATCGGCATGGCCTGCCTGGCCAGCCTGCGGAAGGCGTCGGCACCATGGGCGCGCACATAGCTGTCCGGGTCGTCCTCGGGCGGCAGGAAGAGGAAGGCAATGGTCTTATTGTCGGCGACCTGCTCCAGGCTGGCTTCCAGCGCACGGGCCGCCGCCTTGCGGCCGGCGTTGTCGCCGTCGAAACAGAAGATGACGCGGTCGGCCTGGCGCAGCAGCTTGTGCACATGGGTTGGCGTGGTGGCAGTGCCCAGCGTTGCCACGGCATTGCCGACGCCGTGCTGGGCGAGGGCGACCACGTCCATGTAGCCTTCGACGACGATGACGCAGTCCTCGTCGCGGATGGCGACGCGCGCCTGCGTCAGGCCGTAGAGCTCGCGGCCCTTCTCGAACAGCGGCGTCTCCGGCGAGTTGAGGTATTTCGGCTCGCCCTGGCCGATGACCCGGCCGCCGAAGCCGATGACATTGCCGCGATTGTCGAGGATGGGAAACATGATGCGGTCGCGGAAGCGGTCGTAGCGCTTGCCGGCATCGCCTTCGATGACCAGGCCGCAGTCGACCAGCGACTTGTTCTGGTAGTCGGGAAAGACGGCAGCCAGGTTCTGCCAGCCGTCCGGTGCATAGCCGAGGCCGAAGCGGGCGGCGATCTCGCCGGTGAGGCCGCGTCCCTTCAGGTAGTCGATGGCCTTCGGGCTGGCCTTGAGCTGTTCCTTGTAGTACTTCGCCGCGCGGGCCATGAATTCGGTGAGCGGGGCGGCTTCGGCGGCTTTCTGCCGGCGTTCGTCGGGGCGCTGCTGCGGCACCTGCATCCCGATCTGTCCGGCGAGGTCTTCAACCGCTTCGACGAAGCCGAGGCCGGAATATTCCATGACGAAGCCGATGGCGCTGCCATGTGCGCCGCAGCCGAAGCAGTGGTAGAACTGCTTGCTCGGGCTGACCGAGAAGGAGGGGGTCTTTTCGCTGTGGAATGGGCAGCAGGCGACGTAGTTGGCCCCCGCCTTTTTCAGGGGCAGGTAGCGCTCGATGACGTCGACAATGTCTATCCGCGCGAGGAGTTCCTGGATGAAGGATTCTGGAATCACGCTCAATTTCTCGGGAGGCCGCGCAATCGGGCCGCGCTCCCGGCCTTCAACCCATTATAGGAAAGGCCGCCGGTTTTGCCGGCGGAATTCCCGCTTATTTGGACAGGGCGGCCTTGACCAGGCCGGAAACCTGGCTCATGTCGGCGCGGCCGGCCAGCTTCGGCTTCAGCACCGCCATTACCTTGCCCATGTCCTGCGGGCCGGCGGCGCCGCTGGCGGCGACGGCCTCGGCGACGGCGGCCTGGACTTCCTCCGGCGAGAGGGCCTGCGGCATGTAGCCGGTGAGCACGCCGACCTCGAGTTTCTCGGCATCGACCAGGTCCTGCCGGCCGGCCTTCTCGTACTGGGCAATGGAGTCGCGGCGCTGCTTCAGCATCTTGTCGATGACGGCCAGCACGCCGGCATCGTCCAGTTCGACGCGGTCATCCACCTCGCGCTGCTTGATGGCGGCCAGCAGCAGCCGGATCGCGCCCAGGCGCGCGGTTTCGCGGGCCTTCATGGCCGACTTCATGTCTTCGCTGATCTTGGCTTTGAGCGACATATCGGATTACCGGACGTAGAGGATGCAAAGCAAAAAGCCCCGGCACTTCGCAGTCCGAGGCTGGCTGTGGGGCCCGCTAAGCCCTGAACCGTCAGGATGCCTGCGCCATTGCTGGCGTGCCGGCACCCGGGCGGTTATTAGTACATCTTCGGCGGCAGCATCTGGCTGCGGATGCGCTTGTGATGGCGCTTCACCGCAGCGGACAGCTTGCGCTTGCGCTCGGCCGTGGGTTTCTCGTAGAACTCGCGCGAACGCAGTTCGGTCAGAAGACCGGTTTTCTCGATGGCGCGCTTGAAGCGGCGGATGGCCACTTCGAACGGCTCGTTTTCCTTGACGCGGATGCCAGGCATGCGGATTAACCCTGCTCTAACTGGGAAAGCCGCGCATTATATCCGCATTTACCGGGAAAGTCCAAGACCCGGTTTGACCCCGGTAGAATGGCCGGCATGCTGGTACTGGGCGTCGAATCCTCCTGCGACGAAACTGGCCTGGCCCTCTACGATACGGGGCGCGGGCTGCTGGCGCATGCCGTCCACTCCCAGATCGACCTGCACGAGGCTTACGGCGGCGTCGTGCCGGAACTGGCCTCGCGCGACCATATTCGCCGTGTCGTGCCGCTCTTGCGCAAGGTCTTGGCCGAGGCCGGCACCGGCCTGGAGGCGGTCGACGCCATCGCCTATACGGCCGGGCCGGGCCTGGCGGGGGCCTTGCTGGTCGGGGCGGGTTTCGCCGAATCGCTGGCGCTGGCCCTGAAGGTGCCGGCCCTGCCGGTGCACCATCTCGAAGGCCACCTCCTGTCGCCCCTGCTTTCGGCCGATCCGCCGCGCTTTCCTTTCGTCGCCCTGCTGGTGTCGGGCGGCCATACCCAGCTGATGCGGGTGTCCGGCGTCGGCCAATACGAACTGCTGGGCGAGACGCTGGACGATGCGGCCGGCGAGGCCTTCGACAAGACCGCCAAGCTGCTCGGCCTCGGCTATCCCGGCGGACCGCAACTCGCGCGCCTGGCGGAAACGGGGAAGCCGGGGCGGTTTTCCCTGCCGCGACCCATGCTGCACAGCGGGGACCTGAACTTCAGCTTTTCCGGCCTGAAGACGGCGGTGCTGACCCAGGTGCGCAAGCAGGAATTTTCGGATGCCGAAAAGGCGGACCTGTGCGCGGAATTCCAGGCGGCGATCGTCGAGGTGCTGGCGGTCAAGGCCCTGGCCGCGCTGAATGCGGCCGGACTGAAGCAACTGGTCGTCGCCGGCGGCGTCGGCGCCAACCGGGCCCTGCGCGCCGCGCTGGATGCCGGCACGCGGACGGCGGGCGCCCGCGTGTTTTACCCGGAACTGGAGTTGTGCACGGACAATGGCGCGATGATCGCCTTCGCCGGTGCGCAGCGGCTGACTTCCGGGATAGCCGCAAAGCAGGCCGGCAGTTTCGCTGTCAGGCCGCGTTGGGCCTTGCAGGAGGCGTGACATGGACTTGCCGGTGAATGCATTCAAGCGTGCGCTGCGCGAAGGCCAGCCGCAGATCGGCCTCTGGTCGGTTCTCGCCAATGCCTCGGTGGCCGAGCTCCTCGGCGCTTCGGGCTACGACTGGCTGCTGATCGACATGGAGCACGCCCCCAACGAACTGCCGGGTGTGCAGGCGCAGTTGCAGGCCCTGCGCGGCTCCGCGACGACGCCCATCGTGCGCCCGCCATGGAACGACATGGTGTGGGTCAAGCGCGTGCTCGACCTCGGCGCCCAGACCCTGCTGATTCCCTATGTGCAGACGGCAGAGGAGGCTGCCGCCGCGGTTGCCTTCATGCGCTATCCGCCGGCGGGACGCCGCGGCGTGGCGGGCGGCACGCGGGCCACGCAGTGGGGCCGCATCCGTGATTACTACAAGCGGGTCGAGGAGGAGTTGTGCCTGCTGGTGCAGGTGGAGTCCCGCCAGGGGCTGGAGAACCTCGATGCCATCGTCGCGACACCGGGGGTGGACGGCGTCTTCATCGGGCCGGCGGATCTGTCCGCCGACATGGGCCACCTGGGCGATCCGCAGCATCCCGAGGTGCAGGCGGCGATCGAGGACGCGGTGCGTCGCATTCGCACTGCGGGCAAGGCGGCGGGGATACTCGCGCGCAGCGAAGAGGGTGGGCGCTGGCTATCGGCGGGTTGCCTGTTCGTTGCCGTCGGCGTCGATGCCAGCCTGCTGGCGCAGGCGGCCGACGGCCTTGCCGCGAAGTTCAGGGCGTAGCGTTCTTTTTCTGCCCGATCTTCGGTTCGGTGCCGGCGCGGATGCGCTGCAGGTTCTCGCTGTGGCGCCAGAACAGCAGCAGGGCGATGCAGAATACGGCGGTGAGCGTGTCGCCCGAGCCGAGCAGGGCGATGGCGATGATCGGCGCAGTGATGGCCGCGGCGATGGCGCCGAGCGAGGAATAGCGGAACAGCCAGACCACGCCGATCCATACTGCGAGTACGGCGAGGCCCAGCCACAGGCTGAAGCCGAACAGCACGCCCGCGGCGGTGGCGACGCCCTTGCCGCCCCTGAAATTGAGGAAAATCGGGTGCAGGTGGCCGAAGAAGGCGGCGAAGCCGGCAATCGCCACATCCTGCGGCTGGGCGCCGTAAGCCGGGCCGAACTGTTGCACGAGGAACACCGCCAGCCAGCCCTTCGCCGCATCGCCGAGCAGGGTGAGCAGGGCCGCCAGCTTGTTGCCGCTGCGCAGCACGTTGGTGGCGCCGGGATTGCCCGAGCCGTAGCTGCGCGGATCGGCCAGGCCGAACAGCTTGCTCGTTACCACCGCGAAGGGGATGGAGCCGAGCAGGTAGGCCAGGATGGCAAAACCGAGCGTAGTCATGACATATCCCCTAAAATCAGCGGCATTCTAATCGAGAATTCCTTATGGACCGCATCTTCATCGACGAGTTGCGCGTCGAGGCCTGGGTCGGCATCTATCCGCGCGAACGTGCGGCGCGCCAGACCATCGAGATCAGCCTGGAGTTCGGCGTGCCCGACGCCGCCGCCCAGCACGACGACATCGCCGACACCATCGACTATGCCGAGGTGATCTCCCGCATCCGCAAGGAACTCGGCGAGCGCCACTTCAACCTGCTGGAGACGCTGGGGGAATATGTCGTCGCCCTGCTCACCGGGGACTTCGGCGCGCCCTGGGTGAAGATCTCCATCGCCAAGACCGGCGTGGCGCGAGGCGTGAAGCGGGTCGGCGTGGCGATCGAGCGGGGAAAACTCGCCTAATCGAGCAGACCGCATTCCACTTCCTTCGGCTGCAGCACGCGCATGATCTCGTGCGGCTGCACGCCGACCAGGAAGCCGCGCCGGCCGCCGTTGATGTAGATGAGCGGCAGGTCGAGGATGGTCTTCTCGATGTACACCGGCAGCTTCTTCTTCGTGCCGAAGGGCGAGGTGCCTCCGACGAGGTAGCCGGTGTGGCGCTGGGCTACTTCCGGCTTGCAGGGCGACACGCTCTTGGCGCCGATCTGCCTTGCCAGGTTCTTCGTCGATACCTTGCGGTCGCCGTGCATTAGCACGATCAAGGGCTTGCCGGCCTCGTCTTCCATGACCAGCGTTTTCACCACGGCGTGCTCGTCCACATTGAGCTCCCGCGCGGAAACGCGCGTGCCGCCATGCTCCTCATATTCATAGAGATGGTTCGAATGCGCGATGCGGTGCTGGCGGAGGAAGGCGGTCGCCGGCGTTTCAGGGGCGTGGGTTTCGCGTTTCATATCAGCATTCTACAAAATACGCCTTGAACCCTGCCGCGCCGGCGGCTATAAATGGATTGTTCCCATACTTGGAGAACGAGCCGGAAAAAGCAGGAAGTACTTGTTTTGCCGGAGTACCTTTACGGGATCGACGATCCCGTGGTTGCGCCTCATCGAAGGCGCCGCGCCGAAGCTGGCGCACGAGAGCCCCGCGATTGCGGGGCTTCTCATTTTGCGGGGCCTCAGCCGCGCGGATGGTGCATGGCGTGCAGCTGCTTGAGCCGCTCGCGGGCGACGTGGGTGTAGACCTGGGTCGTCGAAATATCGGCGTGGCCGAGCAGCAACTGCACGACGCGCAGGTCGGCGCCGTGGTTGATCAGGTGCGTGGCGAAGGCGTGGCGCAGCGTATGCGGCGAGATGCGCGCCGGATCGATGCCCGCCTGCGCGGCATGGCGCTTGATCAGATGCCAGAACATCTGGCGCGACAGACCGGCCGCACGCCGCGTGACGAAGACCGCGTCGCAGTTGCGGCCTTCGAGCAGCTGCGGCCGGGCTTCCTTCAGGTAGCGCTCGATCCACTCCAGCGCCACCTGCCCGAGCGGCACCAGCCGCTCCTTCGACCCCTTGCCGAAGACGCGCACCACGCCCTCATTCATGCCGACCTCGAAGAGTTTCAGTGCGACCAGCTCGGAGACGCGCAGGCCGGTGGCGTAGAGGACTTCGAGCATGGCGCGATCGCGCAGGCCGAGCGGGGTGTCGCAGTCCGGCGCAGCCAGCAGCGCCTCGACCTGGGCCTCGGACAGCGTCTTGGGGAAGCGTTCCGGACGGGGCGGCGGCTCGATGTTCAGGCTGGGGTCGGCCTGGATTTCTCCGGTCGCCAGCAGGTGCTGGTAGAAGCGGCGCAGGGCGGAAATCAGGCGGCGCTGGCTGGTCGACCTGGCGCGGCGGCTGAAGTCGCGCAGGTAGTCGTGGATGTCGACCGGTTCGACCCGGTCGAGCGTCTTGTCCCGCGGGGCGAGCCAGGTGGAGAATTGCGCGAGATCGGCCCGATAGCTCGAGAGAGTGTTCTTCGACAGGCCGGCTTCCAGCCAGAGCGTGTCGGCGAAGGCGTCGAGCAGCCGTGCGTCAGCCTCTTTCATGCTCCAGCAGCCAGCGCTTGGTGTCGAGCAGGTAGCCGCCCGTTGCGCTGGCGAAACCGCCGAGGCCGCCGTCCGACGCCACCACGCGGTGGCAGGGCACGACAACCGGGTAGGGATTGCGGCCGCAGGCCTGGCCGACGGCGCGCGGCGCGCTTTTCAACCGTTTCGCGATCTCGCCGTAGGTCAGCGTTTTACCTTGCGGAATGGCGGCGATGGCGCGCCAGACGCTGCGCTGGAAGTCGGTGCCGTCCGCTTTCAGCGGCAGGTCGAAACCGGCCTTCGGATCGGTCAAGTAGGACGCCAGTTGCGCGCACGCCCGCTCGGCCAGGGCGGTCTTCGGCTTGAGTGCCGGCGTGCCGGGCGGCAGGAAACGGATTTCGGCGATGGCATCGCCCTCGGTGCGCACGCCGAGGGCGCCGAAGGGGGCGGCAAGGACGGCATCGAATTCAGCGGCCATGATCGCTTCCTGGGCAGGCAAATAGCGTAACCGTTCCATTCTCCGCGCTGCCGACCAGCTCCGCAAGCGGGCGGCAGCGGCCTGCGAAGCACAATTCATACGGGGGCACAAAGGATGAGTGCGCGAGCCGAAGCGTCTCCAGCGGCGCAATGTCCGGCCTATAGCGCCAGGTGCCGTTTTCCAGGATGGCGCCGGCAGGCGGCTCCATGCCCGCGCCGGAACCGCGAATGCGCGCCTCGACCAGGTGCAGGCGGCCGTTCTCGATGCGCCAGTCTTCTTCCCAGCGGATCTTCTCGATCGAATGGGTCCATGCCAGGGTGAAGGATTCGACGGCCAGTGTGGCTGCCAGAGCGCCGGCGGCGATACAGAGGGGCATCAGGAAAAGTCAGTCCGCGCGGAACGGCGGTTGCGCCAGAGGTGCCAGGCGATGAAGGCTGCGCCCAGGCCGAAGCCGATCTCGTCGGTCACCGGCAGGGCCACGATGAGAAATCCTGCCGCCGTTGTGGCGAGGATGCGTTCAGGCCAGTTCATGCGCGCGCGCAGGTGCCCGATGGAGGCGGCGCCCCACAGGCCGATGGCCAGCATGGCCTTGAAGATGATGTAGGCCGTGTCGAGCCAGGAGCCGCCCTGGAGCATGAGGGCGGGAGCATAGACCGCCATGTAGGGCACGACGAAGCCGGCCGCCGCGATGCGGACCGCCTGCACGCCGATCTTCAGTCCGGAAGCCTGGGCGATCGGCGAGGCGGCGAAGGCCGCCAGCGCCACCGGCGGTGTGAGGTCCGCCATGATGCCGAAATAGAAGACGAACATGTGCGAGACGATCAGCGGCACGCCGAGTTCCAGCAGCGCCGGTGCGGCGAGCGAGCTGGTGATGATGTAGTTCGGAATGGTCGGGATGCCCATGCCGAGCAGCAGGCACACCAGCATGGTCAGCACCAGGGACAGGAACAGGCTGTCGGCGCCCAGCTTGATGATGAAGCCGGCGAAGGTGGTGGCGACGCCGGTGAGGGTGATGACGCCGATGATCACGCCGACCAGAGCGCAGGCGACGCCCACCGGCAGGGCGTGGCGGGCGCCGTCGGCGAGGGCGTTGACCGCCAGCTTCAAGGTGCCGCGGCCGCCCTGGATGAACAGGCAGGCGACGACCAGCGCGCCGACGATGGCGAAGAAGACGCCGACGCCGAGCTTGAAGAAGGCCGCACAAGCCAGTCCCAGCGCGATCCAGAAGGCGAAGCGCAGGGCGGTGGCGGACAGCCGCGCCGCCACGGCGACACCGAGGATGAGAATGGCGGTGAGGGCCAGCCCGACCGTGCCGGAGAACAGCGGCGTGTAGCCGGAGAACAGCAGCCACACGAGGGCCGCCAGCGGCAGGATCAGGTACCAGCCGCGCCGTACCGCCGCCCAGGCATCCGGGCATTCGGCCTTGGGCAGGCCGTGCAGGCCCCTGCGGCCGGCCTCGAGGTGCACCATCCAGAAGGCCGAGGCGAAATACAGCAGGGCCGGGATGGTGGCGGCCTTGACCACCTCGACGTAGGGCACGTTGATGGTCTCGGCCATGATGAAGGCCACCGCACCCATCACCGGCGGCATGATCTGGCCGCCCATGCTGGAGGTGGCTTCGACGCCGCCGGCGAATTCCGCGCGGTAGCCGAAGCGCTTCATGAGCGGGATGGTGAACTGGCCGGTGGTGACCACATTGGCGACGCCCGAACCGTTGATGGTGCCCATCAGGCCGGACGAGATGACCGAGACCTTCGCCGGTCCGCCCCGGGTGTGGCCGACGGTGCCCATGGCGAAATCGGTGAAGAGGCGGATCATCCCCGCCTGTTCGAGGAAGGAGCCGAACAGGATGAACAGGAAGATGTAGGTCGACGAGACATAGGTGGGGATGCCGTAGATCCCTTCGGTGCCGAAGCCGAGCTGGTCGATCACCTGGCTGAAGGCATAGCCCCGATGCGCCAGCGGGCCGGGCAGGTAATTGCCGAACAGGGCGTAGGCGAGAAAGGCGCCGCAGATGAGGGGCAGCGCCGGGCCCATGACGCGGCGCGCCGCCTCGAAGACCAGAACGAGGGTGGTGACGCCCACCACCAGGTCGAGCTGTGTCGGGTCGCCGGCCCGCTGCACCAGGTCGCCCTCGAAGATCCAGTGGTAGAAGGCCAGGAGGAAGCCCGCGCCACCGAGCAGCCAGGCCACGCCGGGCAGCGGCTGCCGTTTCGCGGTGATCCCGGGAAACAGGGCGAAGGTCATCAGCAGCAGGAAGCCGACGTGGATGGCGCGCACCACCACGCTGGAGAGCGGGCTGAAGGCGGCGCTGACCACCTGGAACGAGGAAAACAGGACGGCGATCAGGAACAGCGTCCGGCCGCGCGGGCCGGTGTCCCAGCCGAATTCGCGGGCAAGGCCGGGCGCTTCAGCGTGTCCGGGGGTGCTCATCGGAAATCACGGGCATGGCGTTATCGACGGGCGCAGCGTGGCATGCGGGGCCCGAAAAAAGTCAGTGTCGGCGATACGGCGCAAGCACCCGCCCGGCACCGGGGCGCCGGGCGGAACCGCATTGCTTCAGCAGGCGCCGTTCTTGTAGTACTTCTCGGCGCCGGGGTGCAGGGGCAGCGGCATGCCTTTCGTGGCGTTTTCGCGCTTGATGGCCTTGGCGGCGGCATGGGCGGCAACCATCATGTCGAGGTTGTCGTACATGGACTTGGCCATCTTGCACACCAGATCCGCCGATACGCCTTCGTGGGTGACCAGGAAGTTGGGAATGACCGCGGTGGGCACGTCCGCGGTCTGGCCCTGGTAGGTGTTGGCCGGGATGATGGCCGACTGGTAGGCGGCGTCGCCGACCTTGGCCACGATGTCGGCCGGGATCGGCACCACCACGATGCTCACCGAGGTGGCGAGGTCGCGGATCGAGGCCACGCCGAGGCCGGCGGACTGCAGGGTGACGTCGAGCTGTCGGTTCTTGATGAGTTCCACCGACTCGCCGAACGGCAGGTACTCCACCTTGGCGAAATCGCCGTAGCCGAGGCCGGCCGCCTTGAGGATGGCGCGTGCGTTGAGTTCGGTGCCGGACTTGGGTGCGCCGACGGAGATGCGCTTGCCCTTCAGGTCGGCCATGGACTTGATGCCCGAGTCGGCCGAGGCGACGATCTGGATGTAATTGCTGTAGGTGGCGGAGACGCCGCGCAGCTTGTTCAAGGGCGCCTTGAAGCCGGCGTCGGCGTCGCCCTTCCAGGCCAGCGAGAGTGCGTCGCCGAGCGTCCAGGCGATCTCGCCGCGGCCGGCCTGCAGCAGATTGAGGTTCTCGGCGGAGGCCTTGGTCGCCTGCACCGTGGCCTTGGCCTCGGGGATCGCCTTGCCGTAGATCTGCGTCAGCGAGACGCCGAGCGGGTAATAAATGCCGCTGGTGCCGCCGCTCAGCACGTTGATGAACTGCTGGGCCTGGGCCGGCAGGGCGAGCAGGGCGCCGGCGGCCAGGGCCACCAGGACGCGATACGTCTTGTTCATGTTTGTCTCCTCTGGTTGTAATGGGTCGCAGAATTATAGCGAGTTATTGCGGCTTGCCGAGCAGGGCTTCCTTGAGGCTTCCCTGTGCCGGATCTTCGCCCAGCCAGACGCGCAGCAGGGCCGTGTAGAAATCCTCGCCGGGGATGGGCTGGCCGGCCGGCTTGCCGCCGACGGTGAGCACCATGCCCCGCTCCGGGACCCAGTCGAACACGATGGCGGTGCCGGCCTTGATCTCGCCCAGCGCGACGACGGTGTCGGCCAGCTGCTTGATGCGGTCCTTCAGCGCGGCCTTCTCCGCATCCGAGCTGTTGTCGTTGATGCCGCCGCTGACGGCGCCGGCGAAGGTGTCGCCGGAGACATCCTTGATGAGCCTCACGTCCACACGCTTCGGCCCCTTGGCGGCGAGCGCGGCCTTGGCGTCCGTGGCCTTGGCCGGCAGGTAGAGGGCCATGGCGTAGCGCTTGCCGAACTTGGAGCGCACGCCGGTGCCGTTTACCACGAGTTCGGCATTGCCGAGCTTGAGCTTGTCGTCGAACTTGAAACCCTCCAGCTCCGCGGCGTGGGCGAGGCTTATGAGAAGCGCGGTTGCGAACGCTGCTGTGATTCTTTTCATGCTGTCTCCTCTCACTTGAAGCGTGCGGACACGGACGGGTTGCCCGGGAGGCCTTCGTAGGTGACCGTGACGGCCGTGCCGGGCTTGGTGAAGTTCGGCGCGGTGAAGGAACCCAGGCTGAGGACGTCGCCGGCACGCAGCTTGCCGCCCGATTTGGCGACGTCCTGCGCCAGCCAGACCACGGCATTCAGCGGGTGGCCGAGAATGGCGGCGCCCGGCGCCCTGCCGAGTTCTTTGCCCGTCTGGTCGCGCATGACGACCGTCATCTTGCCTAGCGCATCGGCCATCTCGGGCGTTGCGGCAATCGGCTTGCCCAGTACGCCGAGGCGCGCGCCGACGTTGAAGGAGGTGATGATGGCGCCGGTCAGCGGCTGCTCCTTGGCCGTCACCAGGTCGGGCAGCTCGATGAAGGGCCGGATGCTCGCCACGTGCTTCATCACGTCGGCCGGCGTCTTCGCCTGGTTGATGCCCTCGTCCTTGACCACCACCGCGATGTCGGCCTCGAAGAAGGGAATGGCGCCGAACTTCGCCGGCACTTCCGCGCCGTCCTCGAGCAGCATCTTCTCCAGCAGCATGCCGCGCACCGGGGAGTTGACGCCGAAGCGCTTCTGCACCGCCGGGTTGGTGAGGCCGGCCTTGTAGCCGACGACCCTGCCCTGGCTGGCGGCGAGTTCCGCGACCAGGCCGTCGCGGATGCGCTCGGCCTCCTCCATGGACATGTCCTTGGACAGCCCCGAGGTCGGCGACATCGATTTGAAATTCGTCGCCAGCTGCTGGCTCTGCGGCGGCACGGATGCGCAGGCGGCCAGCACCAGGGCTGCCGCGAACGAAACGATGGCATTGCGGACTTGCATGTCTCCTCCTTTTTGTTGTTGACCGCCGTGTCGCGGCGACTGACTTTCTACAGCGTTATTGTCGAACCTCCCCATTGCCCAGCACCACCCACTTCTGGCTGGTCAGCCCCTCCAGGCCGACCGGGCCGCGGGCGTGGATCTTGTCGGTCGAGATGCCGATCTCGGCGCCGAGGCCGTACTCGAAGCCGTCGGCGAAGCGCGTCGAGGCGTTCACCATCACCGAGGCCGAATCCACCTCGCGCAGGAAGCGCATCGCCCGCGTGTAATCTTCGGTGACGATGGCGTCTGTGTGCTGCGAGGAATACTGGTTGATGTGCGCGATGGCCTCGTCCACGCCGGCGACCACCTTCACGGCGAGGATAGCGGCGAGGTATTCCTCGTACCAGTCCTGCTCCGTCGCCTCCTTCAGCTTCGCCGCGTCGATGCCGGCGCCGCGCAGGAGGGCCAGCGACTCCGCGCAGCCGCGCAGCTCGACGCCCTTGCCGGCCAGCATCGCGCCGAGCTGCGGCAGCAATGCCTTGGCGACGCCGCGCGCCACCAGCAGCGATTCGGCGGTGTTGCAGGTGCCGAGGCGCTGCGTCTTGGCGTTGTCGACGATGCGCAGGGCCTTGTCGGCGTCGGCCGCATCGTCCACATAGACGTGGCAGTTGCCGTCGAGGTGCTTGATGACCGGGATGCGCGCTTCGCTGGAGATGCGCTCGATCAGCCCCTTGCCGCCGCGCGGCACGATGACGTCGACGAACTCCTTCATGGTCACCAGCTCGCCGACGGCGGCGCGGTCGGTGGTGTCCACCACCTGCACGGCGGCGGCGGGCAGGCCGGCTTCGCGCAGGCCCTCGTGCACCAGCGCGGCGAGCGCGCGGTTGCAGCGGATCGCTTCCGAGCCGCCGCGCAGGATGGCGGCGTTGCCGGCCTTCAGGCACAGTCCGGCGGCATCGACGGTGACGTTCGGGCGCGCCTCGTAGATGATGCCGATGACGCCGAGCGGCACGCGCATGCGGCCGACCTGGATGCCGGAGGGGCGGAACTTCAGGTCGGTCATCTCGCCGATCGGGTCGGCCAGGGCGGCAATCTGCTCCAATCCCTCGGCCATGGTCGCCACCGACTTGCTGGAGAGGGCGAGGCGGTCGAGCATGGCGTCGTCGAGGCCGGCGGCGCGCGCGGCGTCGAGGTCCTCGCGATTGGCGGCAAGCAGTGCTGCCTGGTCCCGGCGGATGGCCGCGGCCATCGCCAGCAAGGCGCGGTTCTTGGCGTTGGTCGAGGCCTTGGCCATGTCGCGCGAAGCCGCGCGCGCCTGGCGGCCGAGGGCCTGCATGTAGTCCTTCACGTTCATCGCTTCATTCTTCATGTCGGTTTCCTTGCCAGCCGCAGGGCCAGCTGGAGAAATTCGTCCCAGACGTCGCCCTGCACCAGCCCCTTGATCATGCGGTCGATGCGCGCCGCGGCGAGCAGCGCTGTGCGCAGTTGCGGCGCGCGCAGCCGCGGCAGGGCACGCTGGAGGGCGGCGGCGCGGCGGTCGTCGAAGACGCGCTCGGCGCGCAGGGCCGCCGCCAGCGGCCGGCCTTCGTCCTGGGCGGCCCGCAATGCGGCCAGCGTGCGGATCTCGCTGGCGAAGGCCCACAGCAGCAGCGGCGGCGCCACATCCTCGCCGCGCAGGCCTTCCAGCAGCCGGGCGCAGCGGGCGGCGTCGCCCTCGAGCAGGGCGGCGCGCAGCTTGTCGACATCATAGCGCGCCACATTCAGCACCGCATCCTCGACCTGGGCCAGCGTCAAATTGCCGGGCGGGTGCAGCAGGCCGAGCTTCTGGATTTCCTGGTGGGCGGCGAGCAGATTGCCCTCGACGTGGGCGGCGATGAACTCCAGGGCGGCGCGCTCGGCGGACTGACTTTGCCGCGCCAGGCGCAAGGCGATCCAGTCGGGCAGTTCGGCCAGGCCGGGGGCATTCAGTTCGATGGCCACGCCGGCCTGCGACAGGGCGTTGAACCAGCTTGTCTTGCGCGCGGCCCAGTCGAGCTGCGGCAGGGTGACCAGGGTCAGCACGCCGTCGGGCAGGCGCTCGCAGTAGCGCTGCAGGGCCTCGCCGCCGTCGCGGCCGGGCTTGCCGTTGGGGATGCGCAGGTCGACCAGCTTGTTGCCGCCGAAGAGCGACAGGTTGCCGGCGGCCAGCATCAGCGAATCCCACTTGAAGCCGGCGCCGCTGACCAGCACCTCGCGCTCGTTGTAGCCCTTTTCCCGGGCGCTGCCGCGGATGGCGTCGCCCGCCTCGATCACCAGCAACGGTTCGTCGCCGTGCAGGACGTAGAGCGGCGCGAGCGTCTTGGCGAGGTGCGAGGCGAGCTGGTCGGCGCGCAGCTGCATGGATACGGGCGCTTAGCCGGAGACCTTTGCGGCGGCCATGCGGCGCATCAGCTGCTGCACCATGTCGTTCTGCATGTCGCGGTAGAGCAGGGCCTCTTCCTGCTCCTTGGCCAGCACCCGCTCGTCGCTGAAGCTGATGTCGCGCACCAGGACGATCTCGGTGGGGGCGATGAATTCCCTGCCCTTCAGGTCGTGCACGCGGAAGGCGAGGCGGTAGCGCAGCTGGTATTCGCGCACCCGGCCGGTGCCGGACAGGCTGAGGATGTTCTTCTCGCGCGCCTCGCCGAGGAGCGTGAACACCGCCTGGGCTTCCTGGGGCGTCTCGGTGAGTTGCGTGCTGTTGAGGGCGCGGATGTTGCGTTTCAGCAGGGCACCCGTTTCCCAGCTGTCGGCGGGGATGTACAGGCTGGAGAAGGGCAGCGGCTGCGCGCCGCGCAGCTGGAAGCCGCAGGCGGCGAGCATCAGGGCCAACATCACGGAAATCAACGCGCGCATGCTTCGCTCCACTCAGACGACGATATTGACCAGCCGGCCGGGCACGACGACCACCTTTCTCGCCGGCTTGCCTTCCATGTATTTCTGCGCCACATCGCAGGCCAGCGCGGCCGCCTCGATCTGCTCCTTCGCGGCGGCGGCCGGCACCTTGACGGCGCCGCGCAGCTTGCCGTTGACCTGCAGCACCAGCTCGATCTCGTTCTGCGCCAGCGCCTCGTCCAGCGGCTCCGGCCAGGCGGCATGCAGGATATCCTCGCCGTATCCCAGCTCGCGCCAGAGATGATGGCAGATGTGGGGCGTGATGGGGGAGAGCAGGCGCAGCAGGACGGACAGGCCTTCGCGCACCAGCGCCGCGTAGCCCGCGGCCTCCTTCGGCGCGCGCTCCAGGGCGTTCAGCATCTTCATGGCGGCCGAGGCCACCGTGTTGAACTGGAACTTGTGGAAGTCGTAGTTGGCCTGCTTCAGGTTCAGGTGGATGTCGCGGCGCACGGCGGCCAGCGCGTTGTCCAGCTTTGACGGCTCGCACGGCGCTGCCTTCACGAAATCGCGCGCGGCGGCGGCGAAGGCCCACAGGCGCTTGAGGAAGCGGTAGCTGCCGTCCACGCCCGAGTCCGACCACTCCAGCGTCTGCTCGGGCGGGCTGGCGAACATCATGAAGAAGCGCGCCGTGTCGGCGCCGTACTGCTCGATCAGGTGCTGCGGGTCGACGCCGTTGTTCTTCGACTTCGACATGGTGCCGATGCCGCCCGACTCGACCGGCTGGCCGTCGGCCTTCAGCACCGCGCCGGCGCGGTTGCCCTTGTCGTCGAACTTCAGTTCGACGTCGGCCGGATTGAAGTAGCTGATGCGACCCGACGCCGGCTTGCGGAAGAAGATTTCGTTGAGCACCATGCCCTGCGTGAGCAGGCGGCTGAACGGCTCGTCGAAGCCGACCAGGCCGAGGTCGCGCATGATCTTGGTCCAGAAGCGCGAGTAGAGCAGGTGCAGGATGGCGTGCTCGATGCCGCCGATGTACTGGTCGACCGGCAGCCAGTACTTCACCCGCTCGTCCACCATCGCCTGGTCGTTGCCGGCGCAGGCATAGCGGCTGTAGTACCAGGACGAGTCGACGAAGGTGTCCATGGTGTCGGTCTCGCGCCGCGCGCGGCCGCCGCACTTCGGGCAGGCGCAGTCGAGGAAGTCGGGCCGCTTGTTGAGCGGGTTGCCGGAGCCGTCCGGCACGCAGTCCTCCGGCAGCACCACGGGGAGCTGATCGTCGGGCACCGGCACGGTGCCGCATTGCTCGCAGTGGATGAGCGGGATCGGGCAGCCCCAGTAGCGCTGGCGCGAGATGCCCCAGTCGCGCAGGCGCCAGGTGACCTGCTTGTCGCCGAGGCCCTTGGCCTTGAGGTCGGCGGCGATGGCGTCCACTGCCTCCCTGATGCCGAGGCCGTCGTACTTGCCGGAATTCACGCAGCGGCCGCTTTCCTTGTCGGCATACCACTCCTGCCAGGCGTCGAGCGAGAACGGCTTGCCCGGAATGTCGATGACCTGATTGATCGGCAGGCCGTATTTCTTGGCGAAGTGGAAGTCGCGCTCGTCGTGCGCCGGCACGGCCATCACGGCGCCTTCGCCGTAGCCCATCAGCACGTAGTTGCCGACCCAGACCTCGACCTGCTCGCCGGTGAGCGGGTGGCCGACGAAGATGCCGGTCGGCATGCCCTTCTTTTCCATGGTGGCGAGGTCCGCCTCCATGACCGAGCCCTGCTTGCACTCCTCGATGAAGGCGGCCAGCGCCGGGTTGTCGCGCGCGGCGCGGGCGGCCAGGGAGTGCTCGGCGGCCACCGCGCAGAAGGTGACGCCCATGATGGTGTCGGCGCGGGTGGTGAACACCCACAGCTTCTCCTGTTTGCCGTCGAGCTCGTAGGGGAAGGCGAAGCGCACGCCGTAACTCTTGCCGATCCAGTTGGCCTGCATGGTCTTCACCCGCTCGGGCCAGCCGGGCAGTCCGTCGAGGGCGGCGAGCAGCTCCTCGGCGTATTTCGTGATGGCGAGGTAGTACATCGGGATCTCGCGCTTCTCCACCACGGCGCCGGTGCGCCAGCCGCGGCCGTCGATGACCTGCTCGTTGGCGAGCACGGTCTGGTCGACCGGGTCCCAGTTCACCACGCCGGTCTTCTGGTAGGCGAGGCCCTTCTCCAGCATGCGCAGGAACAGCCACTGGTTCCACTTGTAGTAGTCGGGCTTGCAGGTCGCCAGCTCGCGCTCCCAGTCGAGGGCGAAGCCCAGCGACCTGAGCTGCTTCTTCATGTAGGCGATGTTGTCGTAGGTCCACTGCGCCGGCGGCACGGCATTGGCCATGGCGGCGTTCTCCGCCGGCAGGCCGAAGGCATCCCAGCCCATCGGCTGCAGGACGTTGAAGCCGCGCATGCGGTGGTAGCGCGTCAGCACGTCGCCGATGGTGTAGTTGCGCACGTGGCCCATGTGCAGCTTGCCCGACGGGTAGGGGAACATCGACAGGCAGTAGTACTTCGGCTTGGCGAGATCTTCGACGGCGCGGAAGGCGGCGGTGGTTTCCCAGTGCTGCTGGGCGGCCTGCTCGATCCCGGCCGGGGCGTATTTTTCCTGCATGAGGGGAGTGCGGATCAGCGTTGCAAAGGAGCGGATTATACTCTGCGCCTGCGACGCCCAGCCGCGTCACCGACCGAGGAGGGAAGAATGGGAAAAGCCCTGTTTTGGGCCATGCTGGCGCTTGCCGCCCAGGCCTGGGCGGCACCCCAGGCCGTGGTGGACGCCGTGCAGGCGCCGGCCTGGCGCGACCGCGAGGGCCGTGTCGAGCCGCTGGCGCCGGGGATGGAGCTGAAAAGCCGCGACCGCATTCGCACCGGTGCGGGTTCGCGTGTTTACCTCAGGCTCGCCGATGGCAGCACGGTCAAGCTGGGCGAGAACGGCGTCCTCCTGGCCGAGCGCCTGGGGCCCGGCGACCGTCGATTCTTTTCCGCCGCACTCGATGTCGCCAAGGGCGCCTTCCGCTTCACCACCGACAAGCTGAGGAGGCTTTCCCGGCGCGACATCAGCATCCGCGTCGCCACCGTGACGGCCGGCATCCGCGGCACCGACATCTGGGGCAAGACCGAGCCGGAGCGGGATTTCGTCTGCCTGCTGGAAGGCCGCATCGGCGTCAGCCACCAGGACGGCGATTCACGGGAGATGAGCGAGCCTTTGACCTTCTACGTGGCGCCGCGCGGCCAGCCGCCGAAGGGCATCGAGAAAGCCGATCCCGAAACGGTGAGGAAGTGGGCTGCGGAAACCGAAATCGCGCCGGGGGCGGGTGCCCTGCGTCGCGGCGGGCAGTGGAAACTGCTGCTGGCCCGTGCCGACAGCCAGCAGGAGGCCCTGGCGGTGTTTGACCGCCTCGCCGCGGCGGGCTATCCGCCTTCGATCCGGCCGCGCGCCGGTGACGGGGTGGTGCGCTATGAGGTCCTGCTGCGCAACCTGGCCAGCCGTGCCGAGGCCGAGGCGCTGGCGGGGGGTCTCAAGGCCCGGCTTGGCCTCGAAGCAAAGGTGTTGCGCTAGGGCCTGTTCAGGCTTTTGCGGAGAGCAGCCGGACCCAGGCCAGGGACCAGCTCTCGGCCAGCAGCAGCGGCAGGTGGGCCATGCGCGACTGCAGGCGTACCCAGGGGCTGATTTCCGGGGTCGGCAGGCAATGGGTCCGCTGTTCGCGTTCGATCAGTTTATGCAGGCGGGCTTCGGCGGCTTCCCAGTATTCGGACGTGCCGACCCAGCCGGTGCTGTCGGTGGCGTGGCAGAGGGCTTCGCGCCAGAGTTCTTCGGCGCGGGCTTCGCTAATGCCAGCCTTGTGGGCGATCCAGGGCAGGATCATCGGGCTCTTCATGCGTTCTCCTTTACAACCATTGTGTAGTGGTTTCCTATCGGCCTGCCGGCGGCTTCATGGGCGAAAGCAGGCGACACGGATATTGCAATGCAAAATCAAAGTTTCGGCATTGTACGATTGATTTGAGTAAGTTTTGCTTGATATGGTTCAAGTAATTGCTGCTACGCAACATCATTAGGCGGCCATGCCTAATAACCAGAGTGTGCGCTAACTTATATCCCTTGCCCGGCCGGTTTGTCGCCCAACACGAACCGCAATGTCGTTCCTTCGTCCGGGCCTGATTCGGCCCAGACGCGGCCGCCGTGTCGGCGGATGATGCGGGCGACGGTGGCCAGGCCGATGCCGGTGCCTTCGAACTCTTCGGGGCGGTGCAGTCGCTGGAAGGGGGTGAACAGGCGGTCGGCGTACTTCATGTCGAAGCCGACGCCGTTGTCGCGGACGAAGAAGACGGTCTCGCCGTCGATCGTCTCGCGGCCGAACTCGATGGCGGGGTCGGCCTTCTTGGCGGAGTACTTCCAGGCGTTCTCCAGCAGGTTCTGCATGAGCACGCGCAGCAGCTGCGGGTCGCCATGGGCGGTACAGTCGGGTGCCAGGGTGACGGCGACGCGGTGGTCGGGCTCGGCGCGGGAGCGCTCCTCGATGATTTCGGCGGCGATCTGGGAGAGGTCGACCCTGACGCGGCGCATTTCCTGGCGGGTGACGCGGGACAGTTCGAGGATGTCGTCGATGAGGGTGCCCATGCGCTGGGCGGCGCGGCGCACGCGGTCGAGGTAGTCGACGCCCTCGTCGTCGAGGCGCTCGCGGTATTCGTCGGCGAGCAGCTTGCTGAAGCCGTCGATGCCGCGCAGCGGTGCCCTCAGGTCGTGGGAGATGGAATAGGCGAAGGACTCCAACTCGCGGTTGGCCGCCGTCAATTCCGCCGTACGCTCCTGCACACGCTGCTCCAGCTCGGCGTTGAGGCGGCCTCTTATACACATCTAGATGTGTATAAGGCAGCGCCCTCAGGTCGTGGGAGATGGAATAGGCGAAGGACTCCAACTCGCGGTTGGCCGCCGTCAATTCCGCCGTACGCTCCTGCACACGCTGCTCCAGCTCGGCGTTGAGGCGGCGCACTTCCTCTTCGGCGCGCCAGCGGTCGGTATGGTCGTAGAGCACCGTGAGGATGTAGTCCTCGCCGGCCAGGTCGAACTTTTCGGCGAAGATGAGGACGGTGCGCGGCTCGCCTACCCGGTTGAGCAGCGTCGCCTGGTAGTCGCGTACCCGGCCTTCCGCCCGCAGCGCCTCGATCCAGCGCCGGCGGTCGACCGGATCGGGCCAGGTGCGGATCTCGAGGGAGGTGCGGCCGAGCAGTTCACTGCGGTCGCGGCCGAACTGCTCGATGAAGGCGTCGTTGGCCTCCACATACGTCCCGTCGGCCAGCCGGGTGATGCAGACCGGTAGCGGGCTGGCGCGGAACATCCTCGCAAACATGTCTTCCGATCGCTGCCGGGCGGCCTCCGCCTGCACCCGCCCGGTCACGTCCTGCATGATCACCAGCACGCGCGGCGCCGGCGTCGAGTCCATGTAGGCGACCGTCATCTCCACCTCCCGCCGTTCGCCGGTCTTGGTGACGATGGCAATGCGGTAGTGGTTGTCGAACTTCTCCCCTCGCAGGCGCCGTTCGTGGTTGCGCCTGACCCGCTCGCGATCCTCCGGATGCGCGAGCTCGATATAGCTGGGCAACGACCGGATTTCCCCCTCGGTGTAGCCGTACATCCGGCACAGCGCATCGTTGGCGTGGACGATGTGCCCGGCCTCGATGATGAACATGCCGAGGCCGGCATCCGACTGGGCGCGCAGGAGCGCTTCCTGGAGGGAACTCTGGCTGCGCAACGCCTCCGCGGCCAGCTCCTGCTCCGTGATGTCGAGGAACAGGCCGAAGAAACCCCTGATCCGTCCCGGCTCGGGCTGCTCGGGGACGAGTTTGACGTCCATCAGGCGGTCGCCGAACGCCGGCGAGGAGCGGCGTCCGCGATAGGCGACCTGCTCGCCGGCCAGCACCCGCTCCACCAGCGGCTGCGCGTGAATGAAGGATTCCTCCCCGATGACTTCGCGCAGGTGCTTGCCGACGATGCTTTCCGTCGTGAATCCGAAGAATTCCGCGTAGCGCGGGTTGGCGAACCGGCAGATCATGCCCTCGTAGGCGCAGATCATGGCCGGAACGTTGTCGGTGATCAGGCGCATTTCGCGGGCCTGGCCGGCGAGCATGCGCATGCGCGCGTCCAGCTCCTGCCGGAGGCCGGCCTCGCTGTCCAGCCAGCTGTCCTGCCGGGAAACGGTCGTGGTCGTGAACAGCGTGGCCACGACCAGGACGATGCAATAGACCAGGCCGAGCAGGAACAAGGGCGTGGGGAGCAGGTTGTCCATCAGCCCGCCCCATTCGATCAGCGCCAGCGCGAGGACCGCGAGGATTGTGCCGGCTCCGGCGATCATGACGGCCCGGCGTCCGAGGGGCCATGCGGCCATGATGATGACGGGATAGGCAAAGACCACGGCCGTGCGCAGTCCGGCGACCTGCACGGCGGAGAGCGTGACGGCCAGCCAGGCGCACACCAGCAAGAGCCGGTAGGCCGGCGCGACCTTCCGGCGGTGCAGCGCGAACAGGCTGGCCAGCGCCGAGACAATCATCAGGAGCGGTCCGACCAGCCGGCGCTTGTCGTACAGGTCGGCGAAGGCCAGCGACAGGAGATAGGCGACCGCACCGGCCAGGATCAGCGATGCCGCCAATCTGACGATGTCGACGCCGCCGATGCGTTTCAGCCTGTCTTCGGAGGACAGGGCCTGGATGGGGGGCTTATCGTTCATTCATGGCCTCCCGCCCGCGCCCAACACGAACCGCAATGTCGTTCCTTCGTCCGGGCCTGATTCGGCCCAGACGCGGCCGCCGTGTCGGCGGATGATGCGGGCGACGGTGGCCAGGCCGATGCCGGTGCCTTCGAACTCTTCGGGGCGGTGCAGTCGCTGGAAGGGGGTGAACAGGCGGTCGGCGTACTTCATGTCGAAGCCGACGCCGTTGTCGCGGACGAAGAAGACGGTCTCGCCGTCGATCGTCTCGCGGCCGAACTCGATGGCGGGGTCGGCCTTCTTGGCGGAGTACTTCCAGGCGTTCTCCAGCAGGTTCTGCATGAGCACGCGCAGCAGCTGCGGGTCGCCATGGGCGGTACAGTCGGGTGCCAGGGTGACGGCGACGCGGTGGTCGGGCTCGGCGCGGGAGCGCTCCTCGATGATTTCGGCGGCGATCTGGGAGAGGTCGACCCTGACGCGGCGCATTTCCTGGCGGGTGACGCGGGACAGTTCGAGGATGTCGTCGATGAGGGTGCCCATGCGCTGGGCGGCGCGGCGCACGCGGTCGAGGTAGTCGACGCCCTCGTCGTCGAGGCGCTCGCGGTATTCGTCGGCGAGCAGCTTGCTGAAGCCGTCGATGCCGCGCAGCGGTGCCCTCAGGTCGTGGGAGATGGAATAGGCGAAGGACTCCAACTCGCGGTTGGCCGCCGTCAATTCCGCCGTACGCTCCTGCACACGCTGCTCCAGCTCGGCGTTGAGGCGTTCGATCTCGGCCTTGGCCAGCCTCTGCTCGGTGATGTCCTGTGCGGTGCCGAGGGCCCGCACCGGTTTGCCGCCTTCGTCGAAAGACACTTCCCAGCGAACATGCAGGAACTTGACCTGCCCCGCCGGCGTGACGATGCGATGATCGATCTCGTAGGCGCCCTGCGTCGCGGCCGACTCCCGGAAGGCGTTGCGGATGACGGGCATGTCATCCGGATGCACCATGTCGAGCAGGGCGTTCCAGGTGCCGCCGAATGCGTCGCGCCCGCAATCGAAGATCCTGAAGAGTTCGTCCGTCCATTCCATGCGGCCGGTCGCCAGGTCGAGGTCCCAGCTGCCGAAATGGCCGATGCGTTGTGCTTCGGTCAGGCGCGCCTGGCTGGCCCTCAGCGCCTCTTCCGCCTGCTTGCGGTCGGTGATGTCGTGGATCATGGAGATGATGCAGGGCATGCCCCCGATCTCGATGGCTTCGGCGGCGACCACGGTTTGGCGGAGTTCGCCCGACCTGGTCAGCAGGCCGACCTCGTAGTCGCGCACGGTGCCGCGCCGGCCCAGTTCGTCGACCCAGCGTTCGCGCTCGCGGGCCGATTGCCAGATGCCGATGTCCAGCGAAGTGCGGCCGATGACTTCCTGCCGGGCCCAGCCGAACTGGCGGGTAAAGGACTCATTGACGTTCAGGTACTGCCCGGTGTCCTTGCGCGTGATGAGGATGGTGACGGGGCTGGCCTCGAAGATCTTGGCAAACCGCTCCTGCGACTCGCGCTGCGAAGCTTCTGCCTGTAGGCGCTCCGTGATGTCCAGGGCGGCGCCGGTCATGCGCAACGGGGTGCCGTCGGCCGCGTATTCGCCGTGCCCGCGCGCGACGATCCAGCGCACCGTGCCGTCCGGCCAGACGATGCGGTATTCCTTGTCGAATTCCGTGTCGTTGGCGAGGGCCGTCATGAAGGCGTCCTGGGTTGCCTCCACATCGTCCGGATGGATGGCGGCCAGGAAGCGTGGCAGGGTCAGTTCGCCCTCGTCCGGCGGCAGGCCGAAGATGGCCCGCAGGCGCTTGTTCCAGCGCAGCTTGTCCGTGGCGACGTCCCACTCCCACAGACCGATGTTGCCGCCCTGCACCGCGATGCGGAGCAGGGTTTCGCTCTCGCGCAGGGCCTGCTCCGCGCGCTTGCGGTCCGTGTTGTCCGAGACCATGATCAGCGCGCATTGCTCGCCGGCGAGGTCGATCATCTCGGCCGAGAGCAGCACGTCCAGGACCCCGCCGTTTTTCGTGTGGAAGCGCGTTTCCATGTTCTGGATGCGCCCGGACCGCCGCAGTGCGCCGGCCCAGGATTCGCGGTCGGCCGGCTGCACCCACTTGCCCAGTTCGAGGGAGGTGCGGCCGACCACCTCCTCGCGCGACCAGCCGAAAAGCTGCAGCCAGGTGTCGTTGACGTCGACGTAGCGGCCGTCCTCGAGGCGGGTGATGGAGACGGCCAGCGGATTGGAGCGGAACACCTTGCCGAACTTGTCCTCGGACCGGCGCAGTTCTTCCTCGGTGCGCCGCTGCGCCTCCAGGCGGCCCTCGTAGCTGCGGACGATGTACAAGGTGAGCAGGCAGACGATGGCCGCGGGCAGCGCGAAGGAGATCCACATCAGGAGGGGCGGCGCCGGCGGCGGCAGGGCCAGCCGCCCGAGGTGCGTCGCCACGGCCAGCCCGAGCCCCAGCAGGATGGACAGCGCAGCGACGGCGATGGCGTGGCGCGGCCCGAGCATCCAGCCCGCCAGGACGATGGCCAGCGGCAGGGCGACGATCTGCGGCGCGTAGACGCCGCCGCCGAAGGCTGCCGCCACGGCGAGCCCGGTCCAGCCGGCATAGACGAGCAGGCGGGCGGCCGTCAGGGCACGGCCGGTGCGCAGCAGCAGCAGGGTGACGATCGCCAGGACCAGCAGGAAGCCGGGGCCGATGCCGCGCACGACATGCCCGGGAAAGGCCGCGAACAGCAGGACCAGGTAAAACGACGGCGCCGCGAGCAGGAACCAGCCCGTCATGCGCAGGGCGCGTACTTTCGATGCATCCATTGCCTCGGCCGAAGCAATGTTTTTCTGCTTGGCGCTCATGCCCCTCCCTGGGGTGCCGCGGGTTCCCGGCAGCCGTCTTCCTTTTGTCCGGACAACATTAACAGAAGCCCTGCGGGCGGGCGTTATATTTAGTGCTCAATCGCGACTCCTCAGATGCGGAATATACTTCGCGGCCTCAACCCGCCCCGGCACGCCGAGAAACCCGGGAATGTCAGTCACCACGCTACGGCGCCAAGCTATCTGAGACGCCCTGGCCGCCCAGGGTGAAGCGCAGCGTCGCGCCCTGTCCGGGCGCCGACTCGGCCCAGGCCCGGCCGCCGTGGCGATGGGCGATGCGCGCCACGGTGGCCAGGCCGATGCCCGAGCCGGGATAGTCCTTCGGGTCGTGCAGGCGCTGGAAGGGAGAAAAGAGGCGGTCGGCGTACTTCATGTCGAAACCGACGCCGTTGTCGCGCACGAAGAAGGCCGTTTCGCCGGTGTCGAGCAGCTCGCTGCCGAAATCGATGCGGGCCTCGGTCTGGCGGGCGGAGTATTTCCAGGCGTTCTCCAGCAGGTTCTGCAGGAGCACGCGCAGCAGGCGCGGATCGCCCAGCGCGGTGCAGCCCGGCGCGATCGACACCTCGACGCTGCGCAGGAGATCGCCCTCGCGGATCTCGTCCATCAGCTCCGCCGCCAGGCGCGAGAGGTCGACGCGTTCCTGCTGCATGGCGTGGCGCGAGACGCGCGACAGTTCGAGAATGTCGTCGATCAGATGCCCCATCCGCTGCGCGGCGGCGCGCACGCGCTCGAGGTAGCTGCGCCCCCCTGCCTCGAGCTGGTCGCCGTACTCCTCGAGCGCCATCTGGCTGAAGCCGTCGATGCCGCGCAGCGGCGCCCTCAGGTCGTGCGAAATGGAATAGGCAAAGGATTCCAGTTCGCGGTTGGCCGAGGCCAGGTCGGCGGTGCGCTCCCTGACCCGCTGCTCCAGCTCGCGATTGAGCCGCTCGATCTCCTGCTTGGCCTTCTCGTGGTGCGTGATGTCGAAAAACAGGCCGTAGAAGCCCTCGATCTTCCCGTCGTTGCCGCTGCGGGGGACCAGGTTGAACTGCATGTATCGGCCTGCGGCCAGCGGCGACGGGTTGGGGCCGCGATAGTTCACCGGCTCGCCTTTCAGCACCTTCTCGACGTGAGGGCGGGCCAGCGGGAAGTTGACGTTTCCGAGGACCTCGCTCAGGTGCTTGCCGACGATCTCGTCCTCGCTGAAGCCGCAATAGGCGGCAAGGTGTCCGTTGGCGAAACGGCATACCCACCCGTCGAAGGCGCATATTCCCGCCGGGACATTGTTCATGATCAGCCGCAAGTCCTGCTCGCGCTGCGTCAGAGCCCCCAGGCTCGACTGCAGGGCGTGCAGGGCCCTCGCTTCCTTGTCCCGCCAGCGTTTCTGTTCGCGCACCATGGCGGCGGCGATGCTGCTGAGGACGAACAGCACGATCACATAAGCCAGGCCGATGATGAAGGTCGAGGAAAATCTGGGCGGGGGCAGCAGGCCCGCATATTCCGCCGTGCCGAGCCCGATGACGGCGGCGATGGCCAGCGCGCCGGCCAGCACGACGACACGCGGGCCAAGCACCATGGCGCCGACGATGATTGCCGGGTAGGCGAAGACGATGCCGGTGCGCAGGCCGGCGACGAGGGCGCAGGACGCCGTGACCGCCAGCAGCGCGCCCCAGAGCAGGCCGTGATAGGCGGCGAGGGGCTTGCCGAGCCGGACGAGCAGCAGCGCAACCAGGGCGATCGGGATGAGGAAGGCCGGCCCGAGCAGCCGGTAGTCTTTCAGGCCTTTCAGTTCCGGCAGCAGGGCGACGTACACGAGCGCGCCGGCCAGCGTCACGGTGGCGGCGAGAGCAACGATTTTTCTGCCGCCGGCGAGTTCCAGCCATTCCCTGGCGGGCGAGCGGGTTGAGGAGTCGGCGTTTGGGTGTGCCGTATCGATTTCGCGCACGATGCGTTGTCGTCAATTACAAACGGATTACAGTCTGCCGGGCAGTATAATTTCGGCTTGAACTACGTTATCGGCCAATGTCCAGCTTCCTGAGCGGCCTCAACCCGCCCCAGCACGCCGCCGTCACCCTGCCGCCGCAGCACGCCCTGATCCTGGCGGGCGCCGGCTCCGGCAAGACGCGTGTGCTCACCACACGCATCGCCTGGCTGATCCAGACCGGCCAGGCCGGACCGCACGGCATCCTCGCCGTCACCTTCACCAACAAGGCGGCCAAGGAGATGCTCACGCGCCTGTCCGCCATGATGCCCATCAACACGCGCGGCATGTGGATCGGCACCTTCCACGGCCTTTGCAACCGCCTGTTGCGCGCGCATCACCGCGACGCCGGCCTGCCGCAGCTGTTCCAGATCCTCGATTCGGCCGACCAGCTGGCGGCGGTCAAGCGGCTGCTCAAGGCGCTCAATGTCGACGACGAGAAGTTTCCTCCCCGGGACGTCGTCAATTTCATTAACGGCCAGAAGGAAGCCGGCTTGAGGCCGGACGCGGCGGAAGCCTGGGACGATTACACAAGGAAGCGCGTCGAGCTGTATCGCGAATACGAGGCGCAATGCCAGCGCGAGGGCGTGGTGGATTTCGCCGAACTGTTGCTGCGCTCCTACGAGCTGCTCGCCCGCAACGAACCGATCCGGAGCCACTACCAGGGCCGCTTCCGCCATATCCTGGTCGACGAGTTCCAGGACACCAATGTCCTGCAATATCGATGGCTCAAGCTTCTGGCCGGCGGCGGCGCCAGCCTGTTCTGCGTCGGCGACGACGACCAGTCGATCTACGCCTTCCGCGGCGCCGAGGTCGGCAACATGCGCGACTTCGAGCGCGAGTTCAAGGTGGCCAACGTCATCCGGCTCGAGCAGAACTACCGCTCGCACGGCAACATCCTCGACGCCGCCAACGCCATCATCAAGCACAACGAGGCGCGCCTCGGCAAGAACCTGTGGACCGACGCCGGCTCGGGCGAGCCGATCCGTGTGTACGAAGCCTTCAACGACACGGAAGAGGCGCGCTGGATCGTCGAGGAGATCAAGTCCCTCGCCGCCGAGGGTCTGGCGCGCCGCGAGATGGCGCTGCTCTACCGCTCCAACGCCCAGTCGCGCGTGCTCGAACACGCCCTCTTCTCCGCCGGACTGCCCTACCGCGTCTACGGCGGCCTGCGCTTCTTCGAGCGGCAGGAGGTGAAGCATGCGCTGGCGTATCTCCGCCTGATCGCCAATTCCGACGACGACGGCGCCTTCCTGCGCGTGGTGAATTTCCCGGCGCGCGGCATCGGCGCGCGCAGCATCGAACAGTTGCAGGATGTGGCGAAGGCAGGGAAAGTCAGTCTCTACGGCACGGCGAAGCAGGGTGGCAAGGCGGCCACCTTTGCCGCGCTGGTCGACCGGCTGAAGGCCGCCTGCGAAGGATTGACGTTACCCGAGACCGTCGAGCAGGTGCTGGAGATTTCCGGCCTGCGTGCCCATTACCGGACCGAGAAGGAAGGCCAGGACCGCCTCGCCAACCTCGACGAGCTGGTGAACGCGGCGGAGAACTTCGTCGCCGAGGAAGGCAGCGCCGACGCCGAGGGCGAACTCTCCGGCGACCTCGCCGCCTTCCTCTCGCACGCCTCGCTGGAAGCCGGCGAGCACCAGGCCGGCGAGGGCGACGACGCCCTGCAGCTGATGACGGTGCACTCGGCCAAGGGCCTCGAGTTCGACGTCGTCTTCATCAGCGGTCTGGAAGAAGGCCTCTTCCCGCATGAGAACAGCGTGCGCGAAGACAAGGGGCTGGAGGAGGAGCGCCGCCTGATGTACGTCGCGGTGACGCGGGCCAGGAAGCGCCTGTATCTCAGTCACGCGCAGACGCGCATGCTGCACGGCCAGACGCGCTACAACCTGCCCTCGCGCTTCTTCGACGAGATTCCCGAAGGCTTGCTGAAGTGGCTGACGCCGCGCATGGCGCGCGGCCATGCCGCCGTATCCGGGGGACTGACTTTTGCATCGCCGCGCCGGGCCGCCTGGGCCGCGCCGCCACCGGCCGCCGTCGTGCGGCGCATGGCGGAGAAGGAGGCCGGCGGCTTCCGCATCGGCCAGAACGTGGCGCATGCGAAATTCGGCCAGGGCGTGATCGTGAACGCCGAGGGCGCCGGTTCGGACGCCCGCGTGCAGGTGAACTTCGGTCGCGAGGGCGTCAAGTGGCTGGCGCTGTCGGTGGCCAAGCTGACGCCGGTCTGAGGAGAGCACGATGAAGGTACGCGCCAACGGCATCGACATCCATTGCGAGATATCCGGCAGCGGCCCCTGGCTGACGCTGTCGCATTCACTGTGCTGCGACGGCTCGATGTGGGCGCCGCAGCTGGCGGCGCTCGAACCGCATTTCACCGTGCTGCGCTTCGATACGCGCGGCCACGGCGGCACGGACGCGCCGGCCGGCGCCTATACCTTCGACCAGCTCTCCGACGACGTGCTCGGCCTGCTCGATGCGCTGAAGATCGAGCGCACGCACTATTGCGGCCTGTCGATGGGCGGCATGATCGGCCAGCACCTCGCCCTGAAGGCGCCGGGCCGCCTCGGCCGCCTGGTGCTCGCCGACACCACCAGCCGCATGCCGGCGGAGGCGCAAACGTTGTGGACCGAGCGCATCCGCGTCGCGCAGGAGCAGGGCATGGCGGCGCATGTCGAGCCGACGCTGGCGCGCTGGTTCACCCCGCCCTGGCGCGCGGCGCATCCGGAGGTGATGGAGACCATCGGCACGCTGATCCGCAACACGCCGGTGGCCGGCTACGTCGGCTGCGCCCAGGCGATTGCCCGCATCGACGTCACGGATCGCCTGAACGGGATCAAGGCGCCGACGCTGGTGGTCGTCGGCCGCGACGACCCCGGCACGCCGCCGGCGATGTCGGAAGCCATCGCCGCGGCGATTCCCGGCGCGCGGCTGGAGGTCATTTCCGACGCCTCGCACCTTTCCAACATCGAGCAGGCGGACGCCTTCAACCGGCTGCTGCTGGATTTTCTGACGGAGTAATCGATGGATCTCGGCATCGCAGGAAAAAGCGCACTGGTCTGCGCCGCGAGCAAGGGCCTCGGCCGCGGCTGCGCGCTGGCGCTGGCACGCGAGGGCGTGCATGTGACGATCGTCGCGCGCGGGCGCGAGGCCCTCGAGGCGACGGCGGCCGAGCTGGAAAAAGTCAGTCCCCGCGGCACGGCGATCGCGGCCGTCGCCGCCGACATCGCCACGCCGGAGGGACGCGCGGCGGCGCTCGCCGCCTGCCCGCAGCCGGACATCCTGGTGAACAACGCCGGCGGGCCGCCGCCCGGCGATTTCCGCAACTGGACGCGCGAGGACTGGATCGCCGCGCTCGACGCCAACATGCTGACGCCCATCGAGCTGATCAAGGCGACGGTGGACGGCATGATCGCGCGCCGCTTCGGCCGCATCGTGAACATCACCTCCGGCGCGGTGAAGGCGCCCATCGACGTGCTCGGCCTCTCCAACGGCGCGCGCGCCGGACTCACCGGCTTCGTCGCCGGGCTGGCGAGGAAGACGGTGAAGCACAACGTCACCATCAATAACCTGCTGCCCGGCTTCTTCGACACCGACCGCATCCGCACGGTGATCGGCGGCCAGGCCAGGTCGCGCGGCGTCAGTTACGAGGAGGCGCTGGCCGAGCGCATCAGTACCATCCCCGCCGGCCGCATCGGCGACCCCGAGGAGTTCGGCGCCGCCTGCGCATATCTGTGCAGCGCGCAGGCCGGATTCATCACCGGGCAGAACCTGCTCCTCGACGGCGGCGCCTACCCCGGCACCTTTTGACGAGCTGTCTTCCGGGCGACTGACGCCGCCGCGCCGATCCGCGATACTCTCCCTGCGGCTTCCCACAATGGAAGCGCGGCCGGCCCCGGCCTAGAATGAATCGACCGTCCACGAGACGGAGGAGAAGAGAATGGAAAAGGACCTCGACGCGGCGGCGCTCGAATACCACCGCCTGCCCACCCCCGGCAAGATTTCCGTGGTGCCCACCAAGGGACTCACCAACCAGCGCGACCTTGCGCTCGCCTACTCCCCCGGCGTGGCGGCGGCCTGCAATGCCATCGTCGCCGATGCCGCCGTGTCGGCGGAACTGACTTCCCGCGCCAACCTGGTCGGCGTCGTCACCAACGGCACGGCGGTGCTGGGCCTCGGCAACATCGGCCCGCTCGCCGCCAAGCCGGTGATGGAGGGCAAGGCCTGCCTGTTCAAGAAATTCTCCGGCATCGACGTCTTCGACATCGAGCTGGCCGAGCGCGACCCCGACAAGCTGGTCGACATGATCGCCGCGCTGGAACCGACCTTCGGCGGCATCAACCTCGAGGACATCAAGGCGCCGGAATGCTTCTACATCGAGCGCAAGCTGCGCGAGCGCATGCGAATCCCGGTCTTCCACGACGACCAGCACGGCACCGCCATCGTCGTCGGTGCGGCGGTGCTGAACGGCCTCAAGCTCCTCGGCAAGAAGCTCGACGCGGTGAAGCTGGTCACCAGCGGCGCCGGCGCCGCGGCGCTGGCTTGCCTCGACATGATCGTCATGCTCGGCGTGAAGGTCGAGAACATCTGGGTCACCGACATCCACGGCGTGGTGTACGAGGGCCGGCCCGAGGAGATGGACGAGATCAAGGCGCGCTACGCCAAGAAGACCTCCGCCAGAAAGCTCGCCGAGGTGATCGAGGGCGCGGATGTGTTCCTCGGCCTCTCCGCCGGCGGCGTGCTCAAGCCGGAGATGGTCGCGAAGATGGCGAAAAACCCGCTCATCCTGGCGCTGGCCAACCCGACGCCGGAGATCCTGCCCGAGACAGTGCGCTCGGTGCGCAGTGACGCCATCATCGCCACCGGCCGCTCGGACTACCCGAACCAGGTCAACAACGTCCTCTGCTTCCCCTTCATCTTCCGCGGCGCTCTGGATGCGGGAGCGACGACCATCACGGAAGAGATGAAGCTCGCCGCCGTGCGCGCCATCGCCGAGCTGGCGCAGGCGGAAGCCTCCGACATCGTGGCGACGGCGTACGGCGACACGGAGATGGCCTTCGGGCCCGAGTACATCATCCCCAAGCCCTTCGATCCGCGGCTGATTGTCAAGATCGCCCCGGCGGTGGCGCAGGCGGCGATGGATTCCGGCGTCGCCACGCGGCCGCTGAAGGACTTCAACGCCTACCGCCAGCAGCTCACCCAGTTCGTCTTCCATTCCGGCACGCTGATGAAGCCGGTGTTCGCCGCAGCGAAGAAGGCGCCGAAGCGCGTGCTCTACTGCGAGGGCGAGGACGAGCGCGTCCTGCGCGCCATCCAGGCCGCCGTCGACGAGGGCATCGCCCGTCCGGTGGCGCTCGGCCGCCCGGCGGTGGTCGAGGCGCGCCTGCAGAAGCTCGGCCTGCGCATTGCGCCCGGTCGCGACTTCGAGCTGATCAATGTCGAGCACGACGCACGCTACCGCGACATCGCCCACGACTACTACAGGCTGATGCAGCGCGACGGCATCTCGCCCGGCATCGCCAAGAAGGAAGTGCTGCGCTCCAACACCCTGATCGGCGCCCTGCTGCTCAAGCGCGGCGACGTGGACGCCATCCTCTGCGGCACCCACGGCCAGCTGACGCGCCACCTCGAGCGCGTCGCCAACGTCATCGGCCTGAAGCCCGGCGCGCGCAACTTCGCCGCCATGAACGTGCTGATGCTGCCGCGCCACACGCTGTTCATCTGCGACACCTACGTGAACGAGGATCCGACGGCGGAGCAGATCGCCGAGATGACGCTGATGGCGGCGGAAGAGGTGCGCCGCTTCGGCATCGCGCCGAAGGTGGCGCTGCTCTCCTATTCCAACTTCGGCAGCCGCAAGACCGCTTCCGCACTGAAGATGCGCGAGGCGCGCCGCCTCATCGCCGAGCGTTCGCCGCAACTGGAGGTGGACGGCGAGATGCACGGCGATGCCGCGCTGTCGGAAGAGATTCGCCAGAGGGTGTTCCCGGATTCGGCGCTGAAGGGCGAGGCCAACCTGCTCATCATGCCGAACCTGGATGCCGCCAACATCGCCTTCAACCTGCTCAAGATCACCGGCGGCGACGGCATCACCGTCGGCCCCATCCTCCTCGGCGCGGCGAAGCCGGTGCACATCCTGACTTCGACTGCGACGGTGCGGCGGCTGGTGAACATGACGGCGCTGGCGGTGGTGGATGCCAACCACCTGCGTGGCTGACGTTTCCGGCTCCTCCGGCCGGGCGAGCCGGAAACGTCGTCACGCCCTGTTTTCCTGGGGAACGCCTATGCCGACACCCAGGCCGTCGTACGCAATCCTGGGGTTGTCGCCGAGCCGCCCCCTAAGGACATAAGTCTTGGTCGGCCCCTTGCCTTTCATGTCCACGACCCCGCGATCCTCCAGTTCGAATTCCTTGCGCAACTTGAAGTAGACGGGCTCGCTAACGCTGATCGTGTTCGACTCTCCGTTGGACTCGATGCGCTGGGCGATATTGACCGAGTCCCCCCAGAGGTCATAGCAGAGCCGCGAACTGCCGATGACGCCGGCGACCACCGGGCCGGTGTGGATCCCGACCCGCATCGCCAGGTCAAGGCCGCTTTCGGCCGAGAATTCCTTGCAGGCGTTGACGATGTCGATGGCGAAATCCGCCATTCTTTCCACCTGGCGGTCGACGGGAACCGGCGCTCCGGAAATCGCCATGTAGGCATCCCCGATCGTCTTGATCTTTTCGACCCCGTGCCTTGCCGCCAGCTGGTCGAAGTGGCCGAAGAGCGTTTCGAGCACCTCGATCAACTGCGAAGGCAGCAGTCGGCTGGCGAGCTGGGTAAAACCGACAACATCGGCAAAAAGTATGGTGACCTCGCCATGAAGCGCAATCGAGCGGCGCCCCTCCTTCAGCGATGCCGCAATGGATTCCGGGAACACATTGTAGAGAAGTTCGTCAACACGCTCCCGTTGCCGTTCAATGCCCTTGCGTTGTGAATATTCGCGCACTGCCGTCCTGAAAGCCAGGCGCTCTATGGCGATGCCAATCACGCAGGTGGCTACGATGTTGATGAGCCAAAACGCACCTTTGGTCGGAAAAAGAAGAAAAAGACCGGAGGCGAGGGCAATGCCGGAGCCAATGAACAATTGAGCATTGAAACGCCCCGGCAAGGGACAGACGGCAGCGACCGCCAGGACCCCGATCGTATAAGTCGACATATCCCCGGAGACTTCCGCCATCACCAAACTTGCCCAGGAAACAAACAGGATTCCGAACAGGAGGAATGCCCTCAGGCGGATTTCGGTCTGGTAATGCCGGTCTATGAAAAAGCGGTAAGCCAGCAGGAATGCCAGGAAAGCAACCCGCCAGATGAAAACTGCGTCGACTCCGGTCGTCAGCCAACTGGTCCGATAGAAATCGAATATGAGCAATATGCCTTCGATGGCAAGCAGAATGGACACCACCGTTTCGACGCGCTGGAGGGCGCCATGCGTAAGCTCTTTTCTTAACTCTTCAGTCCATGATGCGGGGAATTCGGCGCTTGCCAGAGGGAAATGGTTGCCAAGTGCGATTTTCATGAGGAGGACCGGGGGCAACGGATAATTCCACGAGAATGCCGCCATCTTGGCATGCCGCGGTCGGCATGCCAAGCCAGGCACCGCCCTCCCGCCAACCAGCTCGCCGTATCACAGAGACTGACTATTGAATTGAGCTTGCCGTATTATTCGTCCATGGGCATGTTCGATCTGATCAAGATGCTGGAGGATGCCGGTGTCGACTACGTGCTGGTCGGCGGACTGGCCGTGGCCTTACATGGCTACCGGCGCGTGACCATGGACGTGGATGTCGTGCTGGCGCTGGACGACGACAACCTGCGGCGCTTCATCGCTGGCGCCAAGGCGGCCGGACTGCAGCCGGTGATTCCCGTCGATATCGATTCGCTGGCCCGGCCGGAACTGCTCGATCGCTGGTACAGGGAGAAGGGCATGCTGGCCTTTGGGCTGCGCAAGCCGGAGGGCACGGCGACGATCATCGATGTCCTGATCCGGCCGGTGGTGCCTTACGAGGAACTGCGGCGCGATGCCGTTTCCGTCGCCGTCGGCCCGCTGAACATTCCTGTCGCCTCCATCGACCACCTGATCGCCATGAAGACCGGCACCGGGCGTAGCAAGGACAAGGTCGACATCGAAGAGTTGCGGAAGCTCATGACCGGAGGCGACTCATGACCGCCGACGAGAACTATCGCCTCCTGATGGAGATCCAGGCGAACCGCGACTTTCTTTTGCTCGCCTACAAGCAAAACCCTAAGTTGCTCCGTCATGCCGAACCGGGCGTTCGCCTGTTGTTCGGCCTGCCGGAATATGAGCAGGAAGCGGGCACCTCGAACCCGCCCTTCAAGACAACCCCAGACCCACAGAGGAAATGACCATGCCCCACGCCATCCGCTTCCACCAGCCCGGCGGCCCCGAGGTCCTGAAATGGGAAGAGGTCGCCGTCGGCGATCCCGGCCCGAACGAGGCGCGCGTGCGCCACCATGCCGTCGGCCTCAACTTCATCGACATCTACCATCGCACCGGCGCTTATCCGCTGCCGCTGCCCTCGGGCATCGGCCTGGAGGGGGCGGGGGTGGTGGAGGCGGTCGGCGCTGAGGTGAAGGACCTCAAGGCCGGCGACCGCGTCGCGTATGCCGGCGGGCCGGTTGGCGCGTATGCGGAAGTGCGCCTGATCCCGGCCGACCGGCTGGTGAAGCTGCCCGAGGCGCTGAGCTTCGAGCAGGGCGCGGCGATGATGCTGCAGGGCATGACGGCGCAGTACCTGTTGCGGCGCACTTACAGCGTGCAGCCGGGCGACACGATCCTCATCCACGCCGCCGCCGGCGGCGTCGGCCTCATCGTCTGCCAGTGGGCGAAGGCGCTCGGCGCGAAGGTGATCGGCACGGTCGGCTCGGACGAGAAGGCCGCGCTGGCGAAGGCGCACGGTTGCGACCACCCGATCGTGTACACCCGCGAGAAGTTCGCCGAGCGCGTGAAAGAGCTCACCGTCGGCGAGGGCGTGGCGGTGGTGTACGACTCGATCGGCAAGGATACCTTCATGGATTCGCTGTCGTGCCTGCGGCCCATGGGCATGATGGCGCTGTTCGGCGCCGCCTCCGGCCCGGTGCCGCCCTTCGACCTCGGCCTGCTGGCGAAGATGGGCGCCTTGTTCATCACGCGGCCGACGCTGTTCGTCTATACGGCCAAGCGCAGCGATCTCGTGCAGACGGCGGACGAACTGTTCGGCATGGTCACCTCGGGCAAGGTGAAGATCGAGGTCAACCAGCGCTATGCCCTGAAGGATGCAGCGCAGGCGCAGGCCGACCTGGAAGCGCGCAGGACGACCGGCTCGACGGTCCTGCTGCCCTGATCGCCGTACTGCGGAGACTGACTTTTTTCAGGGCGCCGGCCGCGGCATGACCGGCGCCTTGCCGCGCTTGAACACCATCACCGTGCGGATGAAGCCGATCACCGTCTTGCCGTCCTGGTTGAAGCCGACGGTGCGCACCTTGACGATGCCGACGTCGGGGCGCGACTTCGATTCACGCTTCTCCAGCACTTCCGACTGCGAATAGAGCGTGTCGCCCTCGAACACCGGGTTCGGCAGCCTGACTTCGTCCCAGCCGAGATTGGCGAAGACGTTCTGCGAGATGTCGGTGACGCTCTGGCCGGTGATCAGCGCCAGGGTGAAGGTCGAATCCACCAGCGGCTTCTTGAACTCGGTCTGCGCCGCGTAGTGGCGGTCGAAGTGTATCGGCGCGGTGTTCTGCGTGAGCAGGGTGAACCACGCGTTGTCCACCTCCAGCACGGTGCGCCCGAGCGGGTGGCGGTAGAGGTCGCCGACCTCGAAATCCTCGTAGAAGCGGCCCTGCCAGCCGGGTTTCTCGGCCATGATTCCTCCTCAGAATAGGAACAGCGTGACTGCCGCGAAGTAGATGAGCAGGCTCAGCACGTCCTGGATGATGGTGGCGAGCGGACCGCTGCCGTAGGCCGGGTCGGTGCCGAGTTTCTGCAGCAGCCAGGGCAGCAAGAGGCCGATGCTGGTGGCGACGCCGCCGGCGGCGAGCAGGGCGACGGTGACCGCCAGCGCCAGGTGCCAGTCGCCGAAGGCCAGCCAGACGGCGGGAAAGGTGATGGCGCCGAGGACGAGGCCGATCAGCAGCCCGGTGCGCAATTCGCCGCCGATCAGATGCGCCAGACCGGCGTGCGAGAGCGACAGGCCGCGCACCGCCACGGCCTCCGTCTGCGTGCCGATGGCGTCGGCGAGGTAGACCAACCCGGGCACGAAGAAGGCGATGGCCACTTTCTGGCTCAAAGCCTGCTCGAAGCGGGCGACGATGAAGGTGGCGAGCATGCTGCCGACGAGGCCGACGATCAGCCATGGCAGGCGGTGGCGGGCGCGGCGCAGCGGCGGCGCCTCGATGGCCTCGCGGGCGCGATGTGTCTCGCGCCCGATGCCGGCGATGCGGTGGATGTCCTCGACGTGCTCGCGGCGCAGGATGTGCAGCAGGGCCGAGGGCGGCACGACGCCGAGCAGGCGCTCGCCGCGGTCGACGATGGGCACGGCGTCGAGCACGTGGTGCAGCGCCAGCGAGGCGACCCGTTCCTGGTCGACGTCGGCATGCACGCGCGGGTAGTCGCGGCGCATCGCCTCGCCGACAGGCCGGCCGCCAGGCAGGGTGAGCAGTTCGGCGGCGGACAGGATGCCGACCAGGCGCTCGTCGTCGTCGAGCACGCAGACGAGGTCGGCGCACTCGAAGTCGCGGCCGGACAGGCTGGCCACGACTTCCGCGGCGGTCTGCTGCGGGCGCACCCGCGGCACGCCGCCCACCAGGTAGTGGGCCGCCGTCTCGCCGTGCCCCTGTGCGTGCGGCCGTCGCTTGTGCGTCATGCAGCTATGGTAAATTAACTCGATGCTTCATTCATTCCTCATCGCCAACCCCAAGGGCGGTTGCGGCAAGACCACCCTGGCGACCAACCTCGCCGGCTGGTTCGCCCGCCGGGGCCATCGCGTCATGCTGGGGGACATCGACCGCCAGCAGTCGGCGCGCGAATGGCTCAAGCTGCGCCCGCAGGGGCTGCCGCCGATCCGCAGCTGGGACATCCAGCCGGGCGAGCCGGCGCGTCCGCCGAAGGACACCACGCACGTCGTGCTCGACACACCGGCCGGCCTGCACGGCAAGAAGCTCGACGTCGTGGTGAAGAGCATCCACCGCGTCATCGTGCCGCTGCAGCCCTCGATCTTCGACATCCTCGCCACGCGCGACTTCCTCGACGTGCTGCTGGAGGAGAAGGCGGTGCGAAACCAGAAGACCTTCGTCGCCGTCGTCGGCATGCGCGTCGACCCGCGCACGCGCGCGGCGCACGAGCTGGAACGCTTCCTCGAGGGCCTCGACGTGCCGGTGCTCGGCTTCCTGCGCGACACCCAGATCTACGTGCAGGCCGCCGCCCACGGCCTGACGCTGTTCGACCTCTCGCCGGCGCGCGCCGAGAAGGACCTGCCGCAGTGGCAGGGCATCATCGACTGGGTCGACGCGCCGCACGAGTAGCGCGCTTCCTCGGCGCATCGCCCAGCAGGACCGCCCGCAAGGTTTCATCCTCCAGCCGTTCCAGGAACCATTCCAGCGCCCGCCCCTCGTGGTCGCTGCGCCAGGCGACGTGCAATGGCAGGTCGGGGCCCGCCTCGACCGTGCGTTTCGCTACCAGCCGGCCGGCGGCGATCTCGGGCGCAGCGAGCGACAACGGCAAGTGGCCGACGCCGAGGCCCGCCACCTGTGCGGCGAGCTTGGCAGCGAAATCCGGCACCACCAGCGTGTCCTGTCCGGTGAGCAGGCCCGCCGTGCGCGCCAACAGCTGGCGCGAGGTGTCGGCGATCACCACGGCGCGGTGCTTGAGGATTTCCGAGGTCGGCAGCGGCTCGCGCGCCTTCGCCAGCGGATGCGACGGCGCCACGGCGAACACCGGCTGCGAGCGGCCGATGAGCTGCGAGCGGTAGCCGCCGCCCGGCGGCATGTCGCCGGGCGCGCCGACGGCGAGGTCGGCGCGTCTTGTGGCCAGCGCATCCCAGCAGCCGCCCAGCACTTCGGTCGACAGGCGCAGCCGGGTGCCGGACATCTCCCGGTAGAACTCGCCGATCAGCGGCCAGAGTGCGCTCAAATCGAGCACCGCCTCGACGGCGATGCGCAGTTCATGTTCCCAGCCGGTGGCGATGCGCTGGACGCGGCACTCCAGTTCGCCGGCGGCGCTGAGCAGGTGGCGGCCCTCCTCCAGCAGCAGGCGGCCGGCCGGCGTCAGCACGGCGCGGCGGCCCTGGCGCACGAACAGCGTCACGGCGAGGTCGTCCTCCAGCTTCTTCACGGCGTGGGTCAGCGCCGAGGGCACGCGGTGCAGGGCTTCGGCCGCCGCGGCGAAGCTGCCGCGTGCGTCGATGGCGTCGAGGACCTGCAGGGCGTCGAGGGAAATTCGCATGTTGAAAAAAATCGAACGATAATGTCGAAATTATTCGCTTTTCAGGCAGTTTGTGCCTGAATTACCATGGCGTCAATGCTTCAATCATTTTGAAAGGAGAGCGCCATGATCGCCCTGCGCAAGGCCGCCGAGCGCGGCCACGCCAACCACGGCTGGCTCGACACCTGGCACACCTTTTCCTTCGCCGACTACCACGACCCGGCGCAGATGGGCTGGAGCGCGCTGCGCGTCATCAACGAGGACGTCGTCGCGCCCGGCATGGGCTTCGGCATGCACGGCCACCGCGACATGGAGATCGTCACCTGGATCCTCGACGGCTCGCTCGAGCACAAGGACAGCATGGGCAACGGCGCGGTGATTCGTCCGGGCGAGGCGCAGCGCATGAGCGCCGGCAAGGGCGTGCTGCACAGCGAGTTCAATCCTGCGCCGGAACAGGCGACGCACCTGCTGCAGATCTGGATCGAGCCGAACGTGCGCGGCGTGAAGCCCGGCTACGAGCAGACCTACTTCCCGCCGGAGGAGCGGCGCGGCCGCCTGCGCCCGATCGCCTCGAGCGACGGGCGCGAGGGCAGCGTGACGATCCACCAGGACGCGGCGCTTTACACGGCGCTGCTGGCGCCGGGCGAAGCGGTGCGCCACGCGCTGGCGCCCGGGCGGCATGCCTACCTGCATGTGGCGCGCGGCGCCGTGACGCTCAATAGTCAGTCGCTGCGCAGCGGCGACGGCGCGAAGATCGCCGACGAAACCGACCTGGAGATTGCCGCGACGCAAGACGCGGAAGTCCTGTTGTTCGATCTACCCTGAAAGGAAATGACAATGAAGCATGTCGTAGTGGTGTATCACAGCGGCTACGGCCACACCGAGCGCCAGGCGAAGGCCGTGGCGGAAGGCGCGGCGGCGGTGGAGAACGTGAAAGTGCAGCTGCTTTCCGTGGCCGACGCCGACCGGAACTGGGACGCCCTGGCGGCGGCCGATGCGATCGTCTTCGGCGCGCCCACCTACATGGGCAGCCTGTCCGGCGACTTCAAGAAGTTCATGGATGCCAGTTCCAAGGCCTGGTTTTCCTCGGCCTGGAAGGACAAGCTGGCCGCCGGCTTCACCAACTCCGGCAGCCAGAACGGCGACAAGCTGAACTCGCTCGTCCAGCTGATGGTCTTCGCCAACCAGCACGGCATGCTGTGGGTGAGCCTGGGCCTGATGCCGGGCAACAACAGCAGCAAGGGTTCGGTGAACGACCTCAACCGCCTCGGCAGCTTCGCCGGCGCGATGTCGCAGTCGAACGTCGACCAGGGCGCCGACGCCATGCTGGAGAGCGACCTGAAGACGGCCGCCCATCTGGGCAAGCGCGTGGCCGAAACCGCGCTGCGTTACACCCGCAGCTAATTCGTGCCGCGGCGGGCGAGCCAGATGCCGGCCAGCACCGCTGCCGCGCCGAGCCACTGCAGGGCGGCGAGCGCCTCGCCGAACAGCAGCCAGGCGAAGGCCGCCGCCGCGACCGGCTGCAGCAGCAGGCTGACCGAGGAGAAGCTCGCCGACAGGTGCGCCACCGCATAGGCGATCAGGCTCTGCCCGGCGAACTGGCAGACCAGCGCCAGGCCGACGAGCACCAGCCAGCCCGTCGCGCTCGTCGGCAGGATGTTTTCCCCCATGAGCAGGGCCGCCGGCAGCAGGACCGCCGAACAGGCGGTGCCGCTCAGCAGCATGATGCGGGCCGTCGACTGCGTGTCGCGCAGGCGCTTCACGCAGAGCTGGTAGCCGGCGTAGAACACCGCCGTCAGCACGCCGAGGCCGTCGCCGAGCAGGACCGATCCCGGTCCGCCCAGGTTCGCCCCCATCAGCAGCGCCGCGCCGGACAGCGCCAGCAGCAGACCGGCGAAGAAAATCGGCCGCGCGCGCTCGCCGAGCAGGGCCCAGGCGCCTAGGGTGACCGCGACCGGTGCCAGGTTGGCGAGGAAGGTGGCATTGGCCACGCTGGTGAGGCGGATCGACCAGTGCCAGACGGCGAGGTCCGCCGCGAAGAAGATGCCGGCCAGCATCGCCATCGGCCAGCCGGCTGTCGTGCCTGCCGGAGGCTGGCGCCGTTCCTCCAGGGCGGCCCAAAGCGCGAGCAGCGGCAATGCCAGGAGCAGGCGCCAGAAAGCCGTCGCTACCGGCCCCACCTCGGACCAGCGCACGAAGATCGGCGCGAAGGCGATGCCGATGGCGCCGGCGAACAGCGCCGCGAGCGCCCATCTGGCGGGGTTCATTGCGCGGTGTTGATCTGCCCGGACCGTACGATGCGATTGCGCCCCAGCCGCTTGGCGTCGAGCAGGGCTTCGTCGGCGGCGTGGGTGAGGTCGTTGCCGGTCTTCCAGGCCGGGAAGCAGGCGATGCCGGCGCTGAAGGTGGCGCGCAGGGTGCCGGCGGCGTGGGCGTGGGGCAGGGTGGCGAAGTCGGCGCGGATGCAGTCGAGCACGGCTTCGGCTTCGTCGAGGCAGGCGCTGCGCAGGACGACGAGAAACTCCTCGCCGCCGTAGCGCCCGATGATGTCGGAGGAGCGCAGTCGCCCCTTCAGCAGCCAGGCCAGGCTGCGGATGACCTGGTCGCCGACCGGATGGCCGTAGGAGTCGTTGATCGACTTGAAATGGTCGATGTCGAGCATCGCCACGCACAGCGGTTCGGGTGTGCTGAGGAGGGACTGCACCAGCAGGTTCAGGCGGCTCTTCGCCGCCGAGTGGTTGAGCAGGCCGGTCAGGCTGTCGTGCTGGCTGTGGCGCTGCATTTCGCGGTAGCGCTCGATCTTGGTCTTCACCACGGCCGCCAGCAGCACCGGGTTGCAGGGCTTGGTGAGGAACTGGTCGCCGCCCAGCCGCAAGGCCTCGACCTGCATGCCCATGTCGGTCTCGCTGGAGAGGTACACCACCGGCAGGGACTGGTAGGCCGTCAGCTGTCGCAGCACGCGGGTGGCCTCCACGCCGGTGCAGTGCGGCATGTACATGTCCATCAGGACGAGGTCGGGGCGATATTGCTCGACCGCCGACAGCAGCAGTTGCGGGTTGCCGATCGGGTGGCTGTCGATGCCGTGCTGCGACAGCGAGCGCTGGATCATGGCGACCGCCGTCGGTGAGTCTTCCACGACCAGCACGCGATAGGGATCCTGTTCGCGCGACTGCAACAGGTCGAGGACGCGGCCGAGCACGGTGAAGGTTTCCTGCTCGGACTGGATGGCGGCATCGGCACCGGCGCGCATCAGCGCCACGGTGGTTTCCAACGACTTGGGTACCGACAGGCAGAACAGCTGGCTGGTCGGATGCTCGCTGCGAATCAGCTGGATGGACTGCAGTTCTGCCGAAGCATAGCCGTCGGCCTGCGGGATGAACAGGGCGACGAGCGGCGAGGCGTCGTTCGGCGTCGGGTCGCCCCAGCCGAAACGCAGCACGCGGAAGCCGAAGAAGCCGAGCTGTTCGGCCAGGCCGGGCACCCAGGCGTGGCTTTCCTCGGCAATCAGCCAGATCGCGCGCGGCTTGGCCCACTCGGCGCCGGCATGCGGCAGCTGGGAAGGATGACGGCGATGTTCCTCTTCGGCGCCGGCCTGGGGCGCCATGGCGTGTTCGATGGTGTGCAGCAGGGTGTCGATCTGACGTTCCAGGGCGACCGCATCCTGGGCGCCGACCGGGTGCGACGATTCGTTGCCGAAGAGCGACAGGGCGGCATTTTCCAGGCCCTCGCATTGGCGCAGCAGCCCCGGCAGCTTGAGGCTGTTCAGCTGCTCCGTCAGGTTGTCGAGGGCGAGCGTGAATTCGACGAAGTGCTCGAAGCTGCCGTGGTCGCCGTAATCCTGCCAGCGCGCCTTGAGCGAACGCAGACAGGCGTCCAGGGAACGCTGTTCGGGCGATTGGAAAACCGTGGCTTCGTTTTTCATGGGGGAGAGGCGCATTATGGAGAAACGGCGACACCACGGCAACGCCGAAAAACTCCAGGCGAAAAAATTTGAGGCCTCGTCGAAAGGGGATCGGACTTAAAATACGCCCATGCCGTCTCCCGCCTTCGTCCATCTCCGCCTGCACAGCGAATATTCCATAGCCGACGGCATGGTGCGCCTCGACGAGGCCGTGGCCCAGGCGGCCGCCGACGGCATGCCGGCGCTGGCGCTGACCGATCTGGCCAACCTGTTCGGCATGGTCAAGTTCTACAGCGGGGCGCGCAGCCGTGGCCTCAAGCCGATCATCGGCTGCGATGTCTGGGTGGAGTCTGCCGCGGGTGCGGGCGACCGCGACCGGCCCGCCCGCCTGCTCCTGCTGGTGAAGAACCGCGGCGGCTACCTGCGCCTGTGCGAACTGCTGACGCAGGCCTATCTCGGGCCGCGCAGCCGCGGCCGGGCGGAGATTCCGCGCGCCGCCTTCGCTGCCGGCGACAATGCCGGCCTGATTGCCCTGTCCGGGGCGGCCCTGGGCGATGTCGGCCAGGCGCTCCTGATGGGCGCCACCGCCCCGGCCGAGGCCGCGGCACGCGAATGGGCGCGGCTGTTTCCCGACAGCTTCTACATCGAGCTGCAGCGCTATGGCCAGCCGCAGGCCGAAGCGCTGGTTGCAGCGAGCGTGGCGCTGGCGGCGCAACTGAACCTGCCGGTAGTGGCGACCCACCCCGTGCAGTTCCTCGCGCGCGACGACTTCAAGGCGCACGAGGCGCGCGTGTGCATCGCCGAGGGCTATGTGCTGGCCGACCCGCGCCGGCCGCGCGTGTTCACCGAGGAGCAGTACTTCAAGTCCCAGGCCGAGATGCAGGCGCTCTTCGCCGACCTGCCCGAAGCGCTGGAGAATTCCGTCGAGATCGCCCGCCGCTGCAACCTTTCCATTGAACTGGGCAAGAACCGCCTGCCGCAGTTCCCCGTGCCCGAGGGCGTGACCCTCGACGACTACCTGACGCAGCAGGCCGAGGCAGGGCTGGAGCGGCGCCTGGCGCATCTCTATCCCGATGCGGCCGAGCGCGAGCGGAAGCGGCCGGAATACGCCGAGCGCCTCGCCTTCGAGTGCAGGACCATCCAGCAGATGGGCTTCCCCGGCTACTTCCTCATCGTCGCCGACTTCATCAACTGGGCCAAGCAGAATGGCGTGCCGGTCGGCCCGGGGCGAGGCTCCGGCGCCGGTTCGCTGGTGGCCTATTCGCTCGGCATCACCGACCTCGATCCGCTGCGCTACGAGCTGCTGTTCGAGCGCTTCCTCAACCCGGAGCGGGTGTCGATGCCGGACTTCGACGTGGACTTCTGCCAGGAGGGCCGCGACCGCGTCATCGACTACGTCAAGCGCAGCTACGGCGGCCACGCGGTTTCTCAGATTGCCACCTTCGGCACCATGGCGGCCAAGGCGGTGATCCGCGACGTCGGCCGCGTGCTCGACCTCGGCTTCAACTTCGTCGACCAGTTCGCCAAGCTGATTCCCAACGAGCTGGGCATCACGCTGAAGGACGCGCGCGAGAAGGAGCCGGCCATCAACGAGCGCGCCGAGCGCGAGGAGGAGATTCGCCAACTGCTGGAGCTGGCGGAGAAGCTCGAGGGCCTCACCCGCAACGTCGGCATGCATGCCGGCGGCGTGCTCATTGCGCCGGGCAAGCTGACCGACTTCTGTCCGCTCTACTCGGCCGGCGGCGCCGAGTCGGCGGTGAGCCAGTTCGACAAGGACGATGTCGAGAAGGCCGGCCTGGTGAAGTTCGACTTCCTCGGCTTGCGCACCCTGACCATCCTCGCCGAAGCGGTGCGCTTCGTGAAGGAGGTGGAGGACGTCGAGGTGGACCTCGACCGGCTGCCGCTCGACGACAAGCCGACCTACGACCGCATCTTCAAGACGGCCAACACCACGGCGGTGTTCCAGTTCGAATCGCGCGGCATGAAGGAAACCCTGGTCCAGGCCAAACCCGACCGGCTGGAGGACCTGATCGCCCTGAATGCGCTCTACCGGCCGGGGCCGATGGACTTCATCCCCAACTTCATCGCCCGCAAGCACGGCCGCGAGCGCATCGTCTATCCGCATCCGCTGCTCGAGCGGGTCGTCGGCATGACCTACGGCATCATGGTGTACCAGGAACAGGTGATGCAGGCGGCCCAGGTGGTGGCCGGCTACTCGCTCGGCGGCGCCGACTTGCTGCGCCGCGCCATGGGCAAGAAGAAGCCGGAGGAGATGGCGCAGCAGCGCGCGATCTTCGTCGCCGGGGCGGCTGCCAACGGCATCGGCGCCGACAAGGCCAACGAGATCTTCGACACCATGGAGAAGTTCGCCGGCTACGGCTTCAACAAGTCGCATGCCGCCGCCTACTCCCTCGTCGCCTACCAGACGGCCTACCTGAAGTGCCACCACCCGGCGGCCTTCATGGCGGCGACGCTGTCTTCCGAAATGGCCGACACCGACAAGGTGCAGTTCTTCGTCGCCGACGCCGTCGCCAACGGACTGACTTTCCTGCCGCCCGACATCAACCGCAGCCGCCACCGCTTCACGCCGGTGGATGCGAAGACCATCCGTTACGGGCTGGGTGCCATCAAGGGCACCGGCGAGTCGGCCATCGGCGCGATGCAGCGCGCGAGAGAAGCCGGCGGCGACTTCACGGACCTCTTCGATTTTTGCAGGCGCATCGACAAGCGCGTGGTGAACCGCCGCGTCATCGAGGCGCTGATCCGCGCCGGCGCCTTCGATTCCATCGACGAGCGTCGCGCCAGCTTGATGGCCTCGGTCGGCATCGCGCTGGAGGCGGCGGAGCAGGCCGAGCGCAACGCCCTGCAGGCCGGCCTCTTCGATGCCGGCGGCGGGCAGGATCAGCCGTTGAAAATGATCGAGGCGCCGCCCTGGAGCGAGCGCGAGCGGCTGCTCAACGAGAAGCAGGCGCTCGGCTTCTTCCTCTCCGGCCATCCCTACAACGAGGTGCGCGCCGAGCTGTCCGCCTTCATCCGGCGTCCGCTCGCTTCGCTTGAGCCGCAGAAGGAGCCGGTGCTGCTGGCCGGCATCGTCACCGCCACCCGCACCCAGATGACCCGCCGCGGCAAGATGATCGTCGTCACGCTCGACGACGGCACGGCGCAGGTCGAGATGACGGTGTTCAACGAACTGTACGACGCCGAGCGCGCCAAGATCCGCGAGGACGATCCCCTGATCGTCGAGGGCAGGGTGAGCCGCGACGATTTCAATGGCGGCCTGCGCGTGAATGCCGACAGGCTGATGACCCTGGCCGAGGCGCGCGGGCGCTATGCCAAGGCACTGCGCGTGGCCCTGAACGGAAAAGTCAGTCTCGGCGACACGGCGGCCGCGGAGCGGCTGCGCGTACTCCTCGCGCCGTATCGCAACGGTCCCTGCCCGGTGCGCGTGCGCTATCGCAATGCGCAGGCGGAATGCGAGTTGCCGCTGGGCGAGAGCTGGCGGGTTCGCCTCGACGACGAACTGTTGGCCGGCCTGCAGCAGTGGCTGCAGGCGGAGAACGTCGAGGTGGTTTACCAGTAGGTCGGCCTTCAGGCCGACAACGGCGCCCGAGTCGGCCTGAAGGCCGACCTACGACAGGTCGGCCGCCAGCGAGTCGCGCACGTTCTGCGGCACGGTCACGCTTTCGCGGTAGAGGTCATGGTCGATGCCGGCGCGGATGGCGGCACCGCTCTTCGCCGCGGCGATCATCGGCGGCGTCAGCTCGAAGCGCAGGAAGTGCACCGCGGCGGTCTTGTCCTCGGTCTCGCGCTCGAGATCCTCGTTGGCGATGGGGTAGACCTTGTCGCAGCCGTCGACCTGCAGCCAGACCTTCTTTTCGATGCCGATCAGCTTCGCCAGGGCGGCGCGGCGCTCGCTCTCGTCGCTGTATTCGACCATGAAGGTGGCCTTCCAGTTGTGGCCGTCGGGGATGAGCGGGTTGTAGACGTCCAGTTCCTCCTGGATCAGCTCCGGCTCGAACATGCGCTCGAGGCGCAGCATCTCCTGAACCTGGTATTGCATGGTGAGGGCATCCTCGAAGTACAGCGTGGCGTGGTCGCCGATCGGCAGCTGGCGGTTCTTCTTGTGCGCGATCACCTTGGCGCGGAACTCCGGCCGCACGCGGGCGTATTTCTCGAGGCTGTAAAGGTCTTCGTGGCGCAACATGGTCAGACTCCGTAGGCTTTTCTGAGAAGGGTTATCGGATGTTCGGGTGACGATCCGTCGGCGCGGATGTGGCCGATGTGGTGGCCCGCCATGGCGCAGTCGCTGCCGTAGTGGTCGGGCTGCGCCTCGTTCACGCGCTTCACCACCGGCTTGACGATCTTCACGGCGAATTCGTGAAACTCCTTCTTCACGGCGTAGGTGCCGTCGTGGCCGGAGCAGCGCTCGATGATGTCCACCTCGGTGCCCGGCACCAGCGACAGCGCCTCCTTCGTCTTCGGTCCGATGTTCTGCACGCGCTGGTGGCAGGCGGCGTGGTAGGACACCTTGCCGAGCGGCGACTTGAAGTCGGTCTTCAGCTTGCCTTCCCTGTGGCGCAGCATCAGGTACTCGAAGGGGTCGTAGAAGGCGTTCTTCACCTTCTGCACCTCGGGGTCGTCCGGGAACATCAGCGGCAGTTCCTGCTTGAACATCAGCACGCAGGAGGGCACCAGTGCGGTGAGGTCCCAGCCGGCGTCGACCAGCTTCGCCAGTTGCGGGATGTTCACTTCCTTGGCGGCCTTCACCGACTCGAGGTCGCCCAGTTCCAGCTTCGGCATGCCGCAGCAGCGCTCCTTCTCGGCCAGCGTGACCGGGATGCCGTTGTGGGCGAAGACGGCGGCGAGATCCTCGCCGGGGCCGGGCTCGTTGCGGTTCATGTAGCAGGTGGCGAAGAGGGCCACCTTGCCTTTCGTCTCGCCGGCTGCTTCGGCGGGTGTGTCGAGGGGCAGCGTGTCCAGGCGGCTGCGCAGCGGCCGGCTGGAATATTCCGGCACCCAGGCGTCGGCATGGATGCCGGCGACGGCCTGCAGCGCCTTGCGGGCCGGGCCGAGCTTGTTCACGGCGTTCACGGTCTGGGCGACGACCGGAATGCCGGCCAGCCTGCCTACGGTGTCGGTGCTGGTCAACACCTTGTCGCGCAGCTTGGTGGTGCCCTTCCTGAAGTGCACCGCCTTGGCGCGCAGCATGAGATGGGGGAAATCCAGATTCCACTCGTGCGGCGGCACGTAGGGGCACTTGGTCATGTAGCAAAGGTCGCACAGGTAGCAGTGCTCGACGACCTTCCAGTAGTCCTCTTTCTTGACACCGTCCACTTCGAGGGTCGGCGACTCGTCGACCAGGTCGAACAGCGTCGGGAAGGACTGGCACAGGCTCACGCAGCGGCGGCAGCCGTGGCAGATGTCGAAGACGCGCTCCATCTCGTGGTGGAGCGCGGCCTCGTCGTAGAAAGCCGGGTTGTTCCAGTCGAGCGGATGACGGGTCGGCGCTTCGAGGTTGCCTTCGCGGGACGTCGGTGCGGCCATGTCGTTCTCCCTATGATCTTGTGGAAAGCGCGTCCGGCCCCGTGACGGGGCCGGATGGCTTCCTTCTTACTTACTTGCCGAGGTCGTTCAGGGCCTTCTGGTAGCGGTTGGCGTGCGAACGCTCCGCCTTGGCCAGGGTCTCGAACCAGTCGGCGATCTCGTCGAAGCCTTCGGAGCGCGCATCCTTGGCCATGCCCGGGTACATGTCGGTGTACTCGTGGGTCTCGCCGGCGACGGCGGACTTCAGGTTGTCGGCGGTGGCGCCAAAGGGCAGGCCGGTGGCCGGGTCGCCGCACTTCTCCAGATACTCCAGATGGCCGTGGGCGTGGCCGGTCTCGCCTTCCGCGGTCGAGCGGAACAGGGCCGCCACGTCGGCATAGCCCTCGACGTCGGCCTTGTTTGCGAAATACAGGTAACGGCGGTTGGCCTGGGATTCGCCGGCGAAGGCGTCCTTCAGGTGCTTTTCGGTCTTGCTTCCTTTGAGTTGCATAGTCTGACTCCTCACGTGGGTTGAATACGACAAGGCTCGACGGCCTTGACGAGGAGAAAGATATTCCCCTTTCAAGCGAAAGGGAAATTGGTTTTTTTAACCTTATCGATAGCCGCTGGCTATCGCTTGGCAGCAGCCCTCGTCCCGGGCAGCTTGCAGTCGAGCAGTGCGCGCCGAACCACTTCGACAGCCTGGTGGCGCGGATAGCTGGCCCGCCAGACCAGGCCGACGCGTCGCGTCGGGTTGGGCTCGCTGAACGGCCGCACGCGCAGGAGCGGGTCCTTGGGAGAGATATCGTCCACCGCCGAGGCGGGCATCACCGTGACGCCGACGCCGCTGGCGACCATGTGACGGATGGTTTCCAGCGAGCTGCCCTCGATGACGTGGGGCGAGATGCCGGCCTGGCTGCTCGCCGTCGCGCAGAGGTCGAGCACCTGGTCGCGGAAGCAGTTGCCCGCGCCGAGCATCAGGAGTTGCGCGTCGAGCAAGGCGGAGGAGGCGATGGCTTTCTGCTTGGCCCAGGGATGGCTGACGGGCGCCAGCACGCGAAACTCCTCGTCGTAGACGGCTTGCGCCACCAGCGAGGGTTCTTCGATCGGCAATGCGAGGATGGCGAGGTCGAGCTCATTGTTCTTCAGCTTGTCGAGCAGGCGGTGCGTGTAGTTTTCCTCGAGGATCAGCGGCATTTCCGGTGCGCGTGCCTTGACCAGCGGCACCAGGCGCGGCAGCAGCCAGGGCGCGATGGTGAAGATGACGCCGACGCGCAGCGGCCCAACCAGTGGGCCTTTGTCGGCAGCGGCGATTTCCGCTACCTGCGCCGCTTCGGCCAGGACCTTCTCCGCCTGGGCGACGATGCGCTCGCCGACGGGAGTCACGCGCACTTCCTGCGGCGAGCGCTCGAAGAGGATCACGCCGAGTTCCTCCTCCAGCTTCTTCACCGCCACCGACAGTGTTGGCTGCGAGACGAAGCATTTCTCGGCAGCGCGGCCGAAGTGGCGCTCGCGGGCGAGGGCGACGATGTAGCGCAGGTCGGTAAGCGTCATGCGGTAGGCCATTGCTGGAAATCGGTGAAGTCGCCGTTGCCGAGTTCGACCTCGACGCGATCGACGCGCGCGCCCGGCGGGCCGCGCCGTGACCAGGCGATCATCGCCGCGACGGCCTCGTCGCTGCCGGCGACCAGGGCTTCCACCGTGCCGTCGCGGCGGTTGCGCACCCAGCCGGTGACGCCTTCCTTTTGCGCCTGCCAGGCCAGCGAGGCGCGGAAGCCGACGCCCTGCACCCGTCCGTGGATGACCAGGCGCCGGCGCTCCACTACTTCACCCGCATGCCGGGCTGGGCGCCGCTGTCGGGCGAGAGCAGGAAGATGCCCGGGCCTTCGCCGGAGGCGGCCAGCACCATGCCCTCGGAGAGGCCGAACTTCATCTTGCGCGGCGCCAAGTTGGCTACCATCACCGTCAGGCGGCCGGTCAGTGTCGCCGGGTCGTAGGCCGACTTGATGCCGGCGAACACTGTGCGCGTCTCCGTGCCGAGGTCGAGCGTCAACTTGATCAGTTTCTCGGCACCTTCGACGTGCTCGGCGCCGGCGATGCGGGCGACGCGCAGGTCGACCTTGGAAAACTCATCGATCGAGATGTGGGACACGGCGGCCTTCTCCTCGGTGTGCTGCTGGTGTTCGGCGTGGCGCTGCTGCGAATGCGGCTGCGGCGCGGGCGCCGGGGCGAGCGATTCCCTGTTGGCCTCGACGAGGGCGTCGATCTGCTTGCGCTCGACGCGGGTGGTGAGGTGCTTGTACTCGCCGATGACATGGCCGCCTGGCAGCAGCGCCGCGGCGTCGGCCCAGGCCAGCGGCGCGACCTTGAGGAAAGCCTCGACGTCGGCAGCCAGCTTCGGCAGCACCGGCTTGAGGTAGATGGTCAGCAGGCGGAACAGGTTGAGCGCTTCCGAGCAGACGCGGTGCAGCTCGGCGTCCATGCCTTCTTTCTTCGCCAGTTCCCACGGCGCATGGTCGTTCACGAACTGGTTGGCGCGGTCGGCCAGGGCCATGATCTCGCGCACGGCTTTGCCGTACTCGCGTGCCTCGTAGTGGGCGGCGATCGCTTCGCCCGCCGCCTGCGCGTCGCCGAGCAGGCCGCTGGCGGACGCGGCCAATGCGCCGCCGAAGCGCTTGTGAATGAAGCCGGCGCAGCGTGAAGCGATGTTGACGAACTTGCCGACCAGGTCGGAATTGACGCGGGCGATGAAGTCGTCGAGGTTGAGGTCGATGTCCTCCATCGTCGCATTGAGCTTGGCGGCGTAATAGTAGCGAAGCCATTCGGGGTTCAGGCCCTGCTTGAGATAGCTCTCGGCGGTGATGAAGGTGCCGCGTGATTTCGACATCTTCTGGCCGTCCACGGTGAGGAAGCCATGCGCGAAGACTGCCGAGGGAATCCGGTAGCCGGCGTGCTCCAGTTCGGCCGGCCAGAAGAGGGCGTGGAAGTAGAGGATATCCTTGCCGACGAAGTGGTACAGCTCGGTGCCGGCTTTCGCTGCGGCGGCCTTGTCCGTGAAGGCGGCGACGTCGATCTGTGGCGTGCGTGCGGCGAGGTGCTTCAGGCTGCCGAAGTAGCCGATCGGCGCATCCAGCCAGACGTAGAAGTACTTGCCCGGCGCGCCGGGGATCTCGAAGCCGAAATAGGGCGCGTCGCGCGAGATGTCCCAGTCGGTGAGCCGGTTCTCGCCCGGCTCGCCGAGCCATTCCTGCAGCTTGTTCACCGCCTCGGGCTGGGCCTTGCAGACTTCGCGCGTCGCGCGCCGGAGGAAGTCCTGGCAGCGCGGGTCGGAGAGCCTGAAGAAGTAGTGATCTGAGGATTTGCGCACCGGCACCGCGCCGGAAACGGCGGAGACCGGGTTCTTCAGGTCGGTGGGAGCGTATGCGGCGCCGCAGGATTCGCAGGAATCGCCGTACTGGTCGGCCGCACCGCACTTCGGGCACTCGCCCTTGATGTAGCGGTCCGGCAGGAACATTTCCTTCACCGGATCGTAGAACTGCTCGATCGGGCGCACCTCGATCAGGCCGGCGGCCTTCAGCTTGCCGTAGATGTCGTTGGCGAAGAAGCGCGTCTCTTCCGAGTGCGTCGAATGATAGTTGTCGAAGGCGACGTGGAAGCCGGCGAAGTCGCGCGTGTGTTCCTCGTGCACCCGGGCAATCAGCGCCTCGGGCGTGATGCCTTCCTTGTCGGCGCGCAACATGATCGGCGTGCCGTGGGTGTCGTCGGCGCAGACGTACCAGCAGGCATGGCCGCGCATCTTCTGGAAACGCACCCAGATGTCGGTCTGGATGTACTCGACCAGGTGGCCGAGGTGGATGGCGCCATTGGCGTAGGGCAGGGCGCTGGTGACGAGGATCTGGCGCGGCATCTGAAAATTTGCTTGAAAAAACAGTAATTTTAGCAGTTGGTGCGGGCAAACTGTATTCTGCCGGACCAGACCCGCCATTCCTGAGTATAATGCTCAGGTATTAGAAACCTGATGGAGCATCCCATGAGCATTTCCGAGCTGCAAGTGCAGACGGCGCTGAAGGAAATAACCGACCCCAATACCGGCAAGGATTTCGTCAGCACGCGTTCCGCCAAGAACATCAAGGTCGACGGTGCCGACATCGCCGTCGACATCGAACTGGGCTATCCGGCGAAGAGCCAGATCGACGGCATCCGCAAGGCGGTCATCGACAAGCTGAAGGCCATCCCGGGCGCCGGCAACGTCTCCGCCAACGTCCATAGCAAGATCGTCTCGCACAGCGTGCAGCGCGGCGTCAAGCTGATCCCGCACGTGAAGAACATCATTGCCGTGGCCTCCGGCAAGGGCGGCGTCGGCAAGTCCACCACGGCGGTGAACCTGGCGCTGGCGCTCGCTGCCGAGGGCGCCAATGTCGGTCTGCTGGACGCCGACATCTACGGGCCCTCGCAACCGCAGATGCTCGGCATCACCGACAAGCCCGAGTCGCGCGACGGCAAGACGCTGGAGCCGATGCAGGCCTACGGCCTGCAGGCCATGTCGATCGGCTTCCTCATCGATCCGGAAACCCCGATGGTCTGGCGCGGCCCGATGGTGACCCAGGCGCTGCAGCAGCTGCTCGGCGACACGCAATGGCGCGACGTCGACTACCTGGTGATCGACCTGCCGCCTGGCACCGGCGACATCCAGCTCACCCTGGCGCAGCAGGTGCCGGTGACCGGCGCCGTGATCGTCACCACGCCGCAGGACATCGCCCTGCTGGATGCGCGCAAGGGCCTCAAGATGTTCGAGAAGGTCGGCATCCCGATTCTCGGCATCGTCGAGAACATGAGCATCCACATCTGCTCGAAGTGCGGCCACGAGGAGCATATCTTCGGCTCCGGGGGCGGCGAGAGGATGTGCAAGGACTACGAGGTCGAGTTCCTCGGCGCGTTGCCGCTCGACATCGCCATCCGCGAACAGACCGATTCCGGCAAGCCGACGGTGGCGGCCGCCCCCGAGGGCCGCATCGCCGAGATCTACCGCGGCATCGCACGGCGCGTCGCCGTGAAGATCGCCGAGCAGGCCAAGGACATGACGGCGAAGTTCCCCAACATCGTGATTCAGAACACCTGAGGCAAAAGTCAGTCCCGGCGGCACGGCGCCCCGTTCCGTGTTGACCCACTCCCGAAAGAGCGGATAATTCCGCTCTTTATTTTTGGGCGCCCCGATGAGCATCAAGTCCGACAAGTGGATCCGCCGCATGGCGGCGGAGCACAAGATGATCGATCCCTTCGAGCCCGGCCAGGTGCGCGAGGTCGACGGACGCAAGATCGTCTCCTACGGCACGTCGAGCTACGGCTACGACATCCGCTGCTCGAACGAATTCAAGCTGTTCACGGACATCAACTGCACCATCGTCGACCCGAAGAACTTCGACCCGAACTCCTTCGTCGAGATCAAGAACGATTTCTGCATCATCCCGCCGAACTCCTTCGCCCTGGCGCGCACCGTCGAGTATTTCCGCATCCCGAGGAATGTCCTGACGGTGTGCCTGGGCAAGAGCACCTACGCCCGATGCGGCATCATCGTGAACGTCACGCCCTTCGAGCCGGAATGGGAGGGCTACGTGACGCTGGAGTTTTCCAACACGACCCCGCTGCCGGCCAAGATCTACGCCAACGAGGGTGTGGCGCAGGTGCTGTTCTTCGAGTCGGACGAGGTCTGCGAGACTTCGTACAAGGACCGCGGCGGCAAGTATCAGGGGCAGGTCGGCGTGACCCTGCCGAAAATCTAGTTACTAGCGCCCAACCTATCCACCTTTTTATTGCGACCCGCTCAGTGCGGGTCGCCGCATTTCAGGAGCCCCCATGCGCTTCCACTTTCCGGTCATCATCATCGACGAGGACTTCCGCTCGGAAAACGCCTCGGGTCTTGGCATCCGCCGCCTGGCCGAAGCCATCGAGGCCGAGGGCATGGAGGTGCTCGGCGTCACCAGCTACGGCGACCTGTCGTCCTTCGCCCAGCAGCAGAGCCGCGCCTCGGCCTTCATCCTCTCCATCGACGACGAGGAACTGGCCAACGAGGAGGAGGAGACCATCGCCGAACTGCGCGCCTTCGTCGTCGGCATTCGTACCCGCAACGCCGAGATCCCGATCTTCCTGCACGGCGAGACGCGCACCTCGCGCCACATCCCGAACGACATCCTGCGCGAACTGCACGGCTTCATCCACATGTTCGAGGACACGCCGGAATTCATCGCCCGCAACGTCGTACGGGAGGCCAAGTCCTACCTGGATTCCCTGCCGCCGCCCTTCTTCCGCGCCCTGACGCACTATGCCGCCGACGGCTCCTATTCATGGCACTGTCCGGGCCATTCAGGCGGCGTGGCCTTCCTCAAGTCGCCGGTAGGCCAGATGTTCCACCAGTTCTTCGGCGAGAACATGCTGCGCGCCGACGTCTGCAACGCCGTCGAGGAGCTCGGCCAGCTGCTCGACCACACCGGCCCGGTGGCCGCCTCCGAGCGCAACGCGGCGCGCATCTTCAACGCCGACCACCTGTTCTTCGTCACCAACGGCACGTCGACCTCGAACAAGATCGTCTGGCACTCGACCGTGGCGCCGGGAGACATCGTCGTCGTCGACCGCAACTGCCACAAGTCGGTGCTGCACTCGATCATCATGACCGGCGCGATTCCGGTCTTCCTCATGCCGACGCGCAACAACTACGGCATCATCGGCCCGATCCCGAAATCGGAATTCGCCTGGAAGAACATCCAGAAAAAGATCGCTGCCCATCCCTTCGCCTCGAAGGTGAAGGGCAAGCCGCGCGTGTTGACCATTACCCAGTCCACCTACGACGGCATCCTCTACAACGTAGAGGAAATCAAGGAGATGCTCGACGGCAGGATCGATACCCTGCACTTCGACGAGGCCTGGCTGCCGCACGCCGCCTTCCACGACTTCTACGGCGACTACCACGCCATCGGCGCCGACCGCCCGCGCTGCAAGGAGTCGATGGTGTTCTCGACACAGTCTACGCACAAGCTGCTGGCCGGCCTTTCGCAGGCCTCGCAGATCCTGGTGCAGGACTCGCAGAACCGCAGGCTCGACCGCGACGTCTTCAACGAGGCCTATCTGATGCACACATCGACCTCGCCGCAGTACGCCATCATCGCCTCCTGCGACGTGGCGGCGGCGATGATGGAGGAGCCTGGCGGGAAAGCGCTGGTCGAAGAGTCCATCGCCGAGGCGCTGGACTTCCGCCGAGCCATGCGCAAGGTCGACGAGGAATGGGGCGCCGACTGGTGGTTCAAGGTGTGGGGGCCGGACGACCTCTCCGAGGAAGGCATCGAGGAGCGCGAGGCCTGGATGCTCAAGCCGGGCGAGCGGTGGCACGGCTTCGGTCAATTGGCTGACGGCTTCAACATGCTCGACCCGATCAAGGCCACGGTCATCACCCCGGGCCTCGACGTGGACGGCGACTTCGCCGACTGGGGCATCCCGGCAGCCATCGTCACCAAATACCTGGCCGAGCACGGTGTCATCGTTGAAAAGTGCGGCCTGTATTCCTTTTTCATCATGTTCACCATCGGCATTACCAAGGGCCGATGGAACACGATGGTCACCGAGCTGCAGCAGTTCAAGGACGATTACGACAAGAACCATCCGTTGTGGAAAGTGCTGCCGGAGTTCGTGGCCAAGCATCCACGCTATGAGCGCGTCGGCCTGCGCGACCTCTGCCAGCAGATCCACGACGTTTACAAGGCCAATGACGTGGCACGCCTGACCACCGAAATGTACCTCTCGGACATGGTGCCGGCGATGCCGCCCGCCGAGGCCTTCGCCAAGATGGCCCATCGGGAGATCGAGCGGGTCGAGATCAACGAACTCGAAGGGCGCGTCACCAGTGTCCTCCTTACCCCCTATCCGCCCGGGATCCCGCTTCTCATCCCGGGCGAGCGCTTCAATCGCACCATCGTGAATTACCTGAAATACGCGCGCGACTTCAATGAGCGTTTCCCGGGGTTCGAGACCGACATCCACGGCTTGGTCAAAGACGAGTCGAACGGAAAGGTGCGCTATTTCGTGGATTGCGTCAGGTAGCTTGCAACTGCAAGTAAAAAACCGCCTTGCGGCGGTTTTTTATTCTCTAGCGATAGACTTAAAGTTGTATGCTAAAAAATCAATATAACTTATTGACATAAAGCGTATTTTGCATATACTAGCTAGTGTGGCTTATTGTGGTCCAGAGGGAGTATGCGCATTCTGATGTTTCTGGGTTTTCTTGTTTTGTCGGTGCTGGTGCCCGTGGGATTGGCGCAGGCGGAGATGCCGGCATCATCAGGCTGGCAGGCGATTGGATCAATTGTGTGCATGACCGGTCTGGAAAATACGCCCATCAGACAGTTTTTGCCTGCTGCTGCCCGCCGTCATACGATTGAACGCAAGCAGCAAATCATATAACCTAGTGCGGCTATGAAGGGATGCGCACGGTTGCATATTTGCCGTGAAGGGGGCTCCGTGAAAAATACCAAGTGCAAAATTCGTGCTGCTCTGCTGATGGCGGGGTTGCTTGCTGCAGGTACAGTGCGGGCCGATGCCGTAACCGACAATGCGCGCGCGCTGCTAGACCGGGGCAATGCCAAGGCCGCCTATGCCCTTCTCGAACCGCTTGAGCCACAGCGTGCCGGCGACCCCGAATTCGATTTCCTTCTTGGTTTGGCGGCCCTCGAGGCGGGCAAGAATACCAATGCCGTCTTTGCCTTGGAACGAGTGCTGGCTGTCGACCCCAACCATGTTCGTGCCCGCGCCGAGATCGCACGCGCCTACGCGGTTCTTGGAGAGACCAAGACCGCCAGGCAGGAATTCGATGCGGTGAAGCGGCAGGGGGTGCCGCGTGAAGTCGCAGCCACCATCGACCGCGTGCTCTCCGCAATCGAGCGCGTCGAGGATCAAGGCCGTACCACGCTGCGGGGTTACGTGGAGGGTACCATCGGCCACGACTCCAACGTCAATAGTGCGACCTCGGATCGCGATGTCGCGGTGCCCCTCTTCGGTGGCGCCATCTTCACCCTTGGACCTGGCGGCGTGCGCCGCAGCGATTCCTTCACTTCGGCCGGTGCCGGACTGAGCTTTCGGAAGCCCCTGGACAAGGAATGGGCGCTTACTGCGGGTTTGAATGGCAGCAAGCGCGTCAATACCGACGTGGACATCTACGACACTGGCTCCACCGACGCCAATCTCGGCGTGGTGCGCACTTACGGCAAGGACGTTTTCAGCGCGTCGCTGCAGTACAACCAGTTCTGGGTGGATAACAACCGTTATCGCGAAGCAGCAGGCCTTACCGCGCAGTGGCAGCATAACTACGATGCCCGCAACCAAGCCAGCCTCTTCGTCCAGTATTCCGATCTGCGCTACATGACGCAGGAAGTTCGCAACGCCGACCGTTTTGTCATTGGCGCGAACATGGCGCACGCCATGGCCGGCTTCAAGACGGTGTTTTACGGCGGCGCCTATCTTGGCGAGGAGGTGGTCCGAAAGATCGGCTTCGACCATCTCAGCCATAGCCTGTATGGCGTTCGCCTCGGCGCCCAGCACGAGTTTCATCGCGATGCACGTTTCTTTGCCAATCTGGGCTACGAGCACCGCCGCTATGGTGCCGACGATCCCTTCTTCCTGAAGTTGCGTACCGACAACCAGCTGAATCTCGGAGTGGGCGTAGCCTGGACGCCGTCCAAGGACTGGCTGGTGACGCCGCAATTCCAATATACCCGCAGCGACTCGAACATTACCCTGAACGACTTCAAGCGCGAAGTGGTTTCCGTTACCGTGCGCCGGCAATTCTGAGCAGGAGGCACCATGCCGAACGAATTGAAGATGAAGCAATCCAGCGCCGTGCTGATGGCGGCCTTGGCCGCAGCCTTTCCGCTGACCGGGCAGGCGGCTGGCGCGGCGCGCGTCGATTTTGCCCTCGGCGATGTCAGGGCGCTTGCCCCGGATGGCCGCAGCCGGGCACTGGCCAAGGGAGCCGAAGTCGCCAGCGGCGAGACCATCGACACCGGCAACGGACGCGCCCAGGTGCGCTTCTCGGACGGCGCCCAGGTATCGCTGCAGCCGCAGACCCAGTTCCGCATCGACAACTATCAGTTCAGCGGCAAGACGGATGGCAGCGAGAAGGGATTCTTCAGCCTGATCAAGGGCGGCCTGCGCACCATCACCGGCCTGGTCGGCCGCAGCAACCGCGACAACTACAAGGTCACGACGACGGTTGCGACGATCGGCATCCGCGGTACGGAATACTCTGTCACCTACGGCAACAGCATCAGCGTCAGCACCGGCGAAGGGATTGTCGAAGTCTGCAATGCCGCCGGCTGCCTGATCGTGAACAGCGGCGAGACGGCCCGCGTCGAGAACAATGACACACGGCCGGTCCTGACGGACAAGAAGGCGGAACTGCCGCCGCCGCCGGCGCAGGAGGGGCAGCTTCCCGGTTTTACCGCCGGCAACGACACTTCCAGCAGCGGCGCGCCGGCCGGCCTGATCCCGGTGTTGCCTTCGGGACCGGGTTATGCTCTGGCGTTGGCGGGCGAGTTCAAGGACGCATTCGAGAGCGGACCGATGATAGGGATTTTCAACCACTACTCGACTTCGCAGGCCACCTTCGATGCCGGCGGCGCGCTGACAAATTACGATGGCGGACAAGGTTATACGGCGACGGCCGGGACAGTTGTCGGCGCGTTATCCGACGGCACGCTGGGCTGGGGCCGCTGGGGAAGCGGCACCATCTATGACAACGGTGTGGTGGATGAGGAGATGCACAATGTGCATTACGTCATCGGCATGCCGACGCCGGACGCCGACATGTCCGCGTTGCAATTAGCCGGCATGGCGGGCACCTATTCGCTGATCGGCTACACGTATCCCACCGCCTACAACGCCGGCACTGGCGTGACGACCGTCGGCACCCAACCCGTTACTGGCAGCCTGACTGCCGAATTCGGCCTGGGTACCGTTTCCGGCAACCTCAGCGTGCCGATGGACGCCCATGTCTACACATCGGCGTGGTCGGCCACCATGGGATCGGGACCCTATACCGTACCTGCATTTTTCTTTGGTGGCGGCACGGTCAGCGGCGGTGCCTGTTCCACGGCCGGTTGCAGTTCTTCCATTGCAGGCTTTTTCGCAGGCGCGATGGCTTCACATGCTGGCTTGACCTACCAGTTCATGGGAACCGATTATGGCGACATCAGCGGTGCAGCGGCGTTCCGGCAGACGAGCACAGTAAGCTCAACAGCCTTGCCGCCGCCACCTACGCCGACAACTGTGGCGGGCTATACGCTTGCGGGAATCGGCCAAATCGGAGGGGTGAGCGACAGGGGCCTGTTTCCCGGCGACGCCATGTCGACCAGCGCGACGTTCCTCGCCGGCCAACAGCAGAGCTTCTATGCCTTTGACGGGACGGACAGCTACACTTTCACCCAGGGCACACCGGTCGGCATGCTCACCGACGGTGTTCTGGGCTGGGGGCGCTGGGTCGATGGCACCTATACCGACGGCGGCGGCACGACGCCCATGCAGCATGTGCATTACGTCGGCGGCATGCCAACGCCAACGGCTGACATGAGCGCATTGCAAATCGCGAATACGACAGCCACCTACTCGCTCACGGGCTTTACCTATCCAACCGCTTGGGACAATGCGACAACCACCTTCGGCACTCAGCCAGTTACTGGCAGCATCACGGCGAATTTCGGATCCTATTTGATTGACGGCAGTCTCACCGTGCCACTGGGCGCCAATACCTACACGGCGATTTGGGCCGGAACAATTGGCAGCAACGGCGGCTGGCCTGTATCTGTTTCATCGCCGTCCTCGTTCTCCGGGACTACGTATGCAACTTCTACCGGCGCTGATTGCGGAGCTTGTGGCTGTTATACCAATGTCCAGGGGTTCTTCTCCGGTGCAAATGCCGCCCGTGCCGGCCTGATCTATGATATCGGGGGCACGCAATACGGTTCCATCCACGGCGCAGCCGCTTTCACGAAAAACTGAGGATCCCCGGGAGAACCTAATCCTCTCCCGGATCACCCCTTAGGCATCTCCCCGGTCACCGCATACGCTCCAATGGGCACGACACCAGGCCGAGCAACTGAGTCGGCGCTGGATAGGGCGTCGGCGCTGTTGCACCAAGGCAAGCATGAGGAAGCCGAGGCGACTGCCCTGCAGGCAATCGGGGACGAGCCTGATTTCGCCGCCCGTGCCTGGTTTCTTGTCGGCGCCGCCCGCCATCGTTTGCAGCGCCCGGAGGCCGCCTTGGCCGCCATGCTGCATGCACTCTCCTTCGATCCGGCGCAGGACGAAGCACTACGGGCCTGCGCCATCCTTTACCTTGAACTGAAGCGGCCCAGGGAAGCGCTACCGCTTGCGGAGGACCTTTGTCGGCGGCACCCGGGGGATATCAGCACGATCGTCGATGCCGGGATCATTCTGGAAGAAGTGGGCGATCTGCCGGCGGCGCTGGCGCGATACGATGCTGCGCTGAGATTATCCCCACGGGACTACCGCGCACGCCTCAATCGCGGCGCCCTGCTGTCGAGGCTTGGCCGCCTGAAAGACGCGCTGCTGGACAACCAGACCCTGGTGCGCAGCCATGTCGGCAGCGCGGCGGCACACTACAATCTCGCCGATGTCCTGCTGCGTCTTGACCGCTATGCGGACGCGCTGGCTGCGGTCGAACGTGCCTTGCGCCTGGCGCCGGCAACCGCCGAGTACCACATGCTGCGTGGCCTCGTTCTGGCAATGCTGGAACGTGATGCGGAAGCAAGCGCCTCGTTTATGCGCGCCCATGAATTGAATCCGGAAGGTGCGCGGCGCTACCGGGCTGCCGCTGCGTCCACCGTCGGGCTTGCCAAAGAAGACGGACTGACCCGTGACCCGCGCCAGATTCGCTTGGCGCGCTTGCTGGAAAGACAGAAAACCTGCGACTGGGGCGAACGGGATCGGTTGATCCGCGGCATGCGCGAGTTGGCAGGCGATATACGCAGGGCATCATCGCCCATCGAGGAGATGGGCCTCTATCATACGGCGCTATCCTTGCCGCTGAGCGCTGGAGAACAGCAGGCGCTGGCGCAGGGCATCTCTTCGGCCTTAAAGATTCGTCTGGGGGATCGCCCCCCAGCGACTTTTGCCTCTCGGCGTGGGAACAGGATTCGCCTTGGATTTCTGTCCCCCAATTTCCGCGAGCATCCCTCGGCACAGCAGCACGGAAGGCACTTTGCCCTGCGTGACCGCTCCTGCTTCGAAGTATTCGCCTATTCACTGCATCAAGGTGAGGGTGAATTAAGAAAACGCATCGTTGAATCCTGCGATGAATTCAGGGAAGTCTCAGAACTTGGCGATAGGGAAATTGCCGCCTGTATTGCGTATGACGGTATCGATATTCTTGTTGATCTGGCGGGTCACATGGACTTCTCTCGTCCGGAGGTCCTTGCCCTGCGACCGGCTCCCCTGAGAGTGTCATACATGGGCCTGCCGGCAACGATGGGACGGGAACTGATCGACTACCGCATTACCGATCACTTCACCACTACGCATGAGGAGATTGCATGGTGGAGCGAGAAGCTGGTTTTCCTGCCCGATACCCTGTGGATCTACAACGACCTGGAGGTGATTGACAGCAAGACGCCTAGCCGGATTGAATGCGGATTGCCGGAGCGTGGCTTCGTGTTCTGCTGCTTCAACACTGCCTACAAGATCGAACCCGACGTGTTCTCCGTCTGGATGCACCTGCTGCTGCGCGTGCCGGGCAGCGTCCTGTGGCTGCTGGAGGCCGGGCCGGAGACCAGTCGCAATTTGCTGCGCGAAGCCGCGGCGCGCGGTGTGGGGCAGGAGCGCCTGGTCTTCGCGCCGCGCCTGCCGCGGGCGGCGCACTTGGCGCGCCACGTCTGCGCAGACCTTTTTCTCGACACCTTTTACTGCGGGGCGCACACCACCACGGCGGATGCCCTGTGGGGCGGTTTGCCGGTGCTGAATTGGGCGGGGAATACCATGGCATCCCGCATCGGTGCGAGCATTGTGCGGGCGGCAGGCCTGCCGGAACTGATCGCTTCCGACCATGTTTCCTACGAGGATGCGGCGTTTCGGTTGGCGACGCATCCAGACGAGCTGGGCGCGCTGCGCGAGCGGTTGGCGCGCATGCGCGAGTCCGGCACCTTGTTTGATACGTCGCACCGCGTACGCGAACTTGACCAAGCCTTTCTGATGATGTGGGAGCGACATGCAGCCGGCCTGTCGCCCGAAAGCTTCGCCGTTCCGCCTCTCGATGGGCCAGCGCGCTGAGGCCATCAGCATGGCTCGCGATTGTCGATGCGTGCGCTAGAATAGTTCTATGAAGCTTATTTCCTTACTGCATAGTGTCCGGCTTCGGCCAATGCTTGGCGGCGCGTTGCTGTGGGCATGCCTCGGGCTCGGGACGGCGCTGGCAGAAGATGCCGCGAAGGTCGATTTTGCGCTCGGCGAAGTCGTTGCGGTGCAGGCGGATGGCACGCGGCGACAGCTTGCGCGCGGAGGAAAAGTCAGTGCCGGCGAGACGGTGGACACCGGCGCCGGACGGGCGCAGTTGCGCTTTTCCGACGGAGCCATGGTTTCGCTGCAGCCGCAGACGCAATTCCGCATTGACGCCTATGAATTCAAGGGCCAGCCGGACGGTAGCGAGAAGGGCTTTTTCAGCCTGCTGAAGGGAGCAATGCGCACCATCACGGGTGCCATAGGCAAGACGGATCGCAAGGCTTACCGGCTTGACACGGCGGTGGCCACCATCGGCATTCGCGGCACCGAGTATGCGGTGGCCTACGGGAACAGCATTACCGTAACGACGAATTCCGGCCTGGTCGAGGTCTGCAACAGCGCCGGCTGTCTGCTGGTGGAAGCGGGACAATCGGCCTTTGTGCCGGACGCCAACACCTTGCCGCTACTGACCCGGCGCAGCGCCCTGGATCCGCTTTTGGCTCCTCCCGCCACGCCGGTGCCAGGCTTTTCTTCCGGCGACAGCCCGGAACTGATCGCACCACCCCACAAGCCGCCGCACCAGCTTCCCCCGGAACCGATCTCGCCACCGCCGTATCAGGGGCCGCGCATGTAGCCGGATGGGCCCGCTGCGGGACGCTCCTCTGATTTACGCGGCCGCTATGGCATGCGATCGTAGACGACGAAATCGAACTCCAGACCTTCTGGCGTGCTTAACCGTTCACGGTTCTTTTCCTGCCAGCCAATGCGGTCGATTGCCGGGAATCGTGCGTCTCCCGGGAATTCACGCCGGATTTCGGTAAGGTAGAGGCGCTGCGCCACGGGCATTGCTGCGGCATAGATCTGCGCGCCGCCGATAACGAAGATTTCATCGCCGGCTGATATGCAGGCCTTGATTGCCTCATCGAGTGAAGCGGCGACTTCGCAGCCCTCTGCACTGTATGCCGCATTGCGCGAAACGACGATGTTGCGCCGTCCGGGCAAGGGGCGGCCGATTGACTCATGTGTCCTGCGGCCCATGATCACAGGATGGCCCAGCGTCAGCGCCTTGAAGCGCTTCAGGTCCTCGGGCAGACGCCAGGGCAGGGCGTTGTCGCTGCCGATAACGCCGTTTGCGGCAACGGCAGCGATGAGGGAAAGGCGGGGTTTGCGGGCTTGATCCATCGATGTGTTATCGTAAAAAAAGCAGAATGTTGCAGCCGCGAGATTATACCGAGTGAGCCGCCTCTATCCTAAATCCTTCCTGCGCCTGATCCTGATCGGTTTCGGCCTGGTTTCGCTGCCACTCGTGTTTGCGCTGGGCAATGCGGCCTTTAACGTCCAGCATTTGGCTGAACAGAGTGAGCGGGCGGTGCGTGAGGCGGCCTTGGCGACGCGCGCCAGCCGAGAGATGCATGAAACCCTGACTGGCATGGAGCGTGCCCTGCGCCAGTATCTTGTGCTTCGGGAGCGCGGGCTGCTCGAGGATTATCGCCGCCTGCGGGGCGAGTTCGTGCAGGCGACACGGGAGTATTCCCAGTTGCCGCTGGATGAAACTGGGCGCGCCAGCCTGCAAGCCGTACTCGAACGCGAGCGGAAATTGCTGGAGGGTCTGAATGCCGGCGGGACAGCCACAGTGGATGATTTCTCCACCATCGCCGAGCAGGCGCGGGCCGTATTGTCGGCCAGCGGCAGGCTGATCGATGCCGAGGTTGAGCGTCTGCGCACGACGGCGCTCGATGCGCGCAGTACACTGATGTGGCAACTGCTCGCGGCGATACCCGTGACGCTCGGGATTGCCCTGTGGTTTCGCGCCATCATTTCCAGCCAGTTGCAGCAGGTCGATCGGGCCATCCGCGCCATCGGCCGCGCCGAGTACTCCGACGGCGTAACGGTTGCCGGCCCGCAGGACCTCGCCTATCTCGGCCGGCGGCTGGACTGGCTGCGGCGCAGGCTGGCGGAACTGGAGGAGCAGAAGAATCGTTTCCTGAGACATGTCTCGCATGACCTGAAAACGCCCCTTACCGCGATCCGCGAGGGGTCCCAGTTGCTGGGAGAGGGCGTGCCGGGGCCGCTGAACGAACAGCAGAAAACCATCATTGGCATCATCGACCAGAACAGTCGCCGCCTACAGCAACTCATCGAAGAATTGATCAACTACCAGCAGGCGGGTTTTGCGGCAAGCAGCATCGATCCGCACCCGGTTGCGCTCGACGTGGTGTGTACCCAGGTGCTGCGCACGCATCGCCTGGTGGCTGCCGCTCGCGCCATTCGCTTCGAACGCAAGCTGGCCCCCGTCCTGGTTGAGGGAGATGCCGACAAACTGCGTGTGGTGGTCGACAACCTGATCACCAATGCCATCAAGTTCTCGCCGCGGGAGGGGATCATTCACGTCGAACTGGCAAAGCAGGATGGACGCGCCGTGCTCGATGTCGCCGATCAGGGGCCTGGCGTTGCGGCCGAGGAGCGCGAGCGCGTCTTCGAGCCATTCTTTCGCGGCACGCGGGCCAGACGCGGCACGGTCAAGGGCAGTGGCCTCGGCCTGGCCATCGCCAAGGAGTATGTCCTGGCGCACCGTGGCAAAATTGAAATCATTGAGGCAGGCAAAGGCGGGCATTTTCGCGTCAAGCTTCCGCTGAACTGGGAAAAGAAGGGTTGAGAGTGGGACGATTGCTGTGGATTGCCGCTGCAATGCTGGTGGGCGGATGCGCATTGATGCCCGGGGCCGCGCCAGATCAGGATGCCGCATCCGCATCCCTGCCCGAAGCGGTGCGTGTGCAGGAAAATTCGGAAGTATCGGCCTTGTTGGCATACTATCAGGGACTGCTCGACCTGCCGGCGGAGGATTTGAGGCGCGAGTACCAGCGCACCAGCCAATCGTTCGCCCGCGACCACAGCGAGTTGGCGCGGTTGCGTTTGGCCATGCTGATGAATGTTCCGGGGGCGGCTTGGCGTGACGATGCGAAGCTGGTGGGCCTCCTTGATGGGTCGGCCAGCCGCAAGGCGCCGCCGGACTCGCCGAGGCGGCAATTCGTGGTGTTTCTGCTCAAACAGGTGGTGGAGCGCCTGCGGGAGCAGAAGCGTGCCGACGAGCTGCAGCAGAAACTGGACTCAATTTTGGCCATCGAGCGCAGCTTGCGTTCGCGGCAACCACAGAGAAAATGACTGAAGGAAAAGCACAGATACTGCTGGTCGACGACGACCGCGACCTGCTCAAGCTGATTTCGCTGCGCCTGTCGGCTGCCGGTTACGCGGTGCAGACGGCGGAAAGTGGCGCGCAGGCGCTGGCCCAGCTGGCGGTAGCCCACCCCCGCGTCGTCATCACCGATCTGCGCATGGAAGGAATGGACGGCATGGCGCTGTTCGATCGCATCCATGCCGTCATGCCGACGCTGCCCGTCATCATCCTGACGGCGCATGGCACGATTCCCGATGCCGTGACCGCCACCCGGCGCGGCGTCTTCAGCTTTCTTACCAAGCCCTTTGATGGCAAGGATCTGCTTGCCCAGGTCGAGCAGGCACTGAAATTTTCGGGCGGGACGGAAACCGTCGGGGTGCCCGAGGCCTGGCGCTCCGCCATCGTGACGCGCAGCCAGCGCATGGAAGAGGTGCTGCGCCAGGCCAAGCTGGTGGCCGGCTCCGACGCCAGCGTGCTGATCTTCGGCGAATCCGGCAGCGGCAAGGAATTGCTCGCCCAGGCCATTCATCTGGCGAGCGTGCGATCCAAGGGGCCTTTCATGGCGGTCAACTGCGCGGCAATTCCGGAGCACTTGCTCGAAAGCGAATTGTTCGGCCATGCCAAAGGCGCTTTCTCCGGGGCGATCTATGCCCACCGCGGCCTCTTCCAGGCGGCGCAGGGCGGCACCCTCTTCCTCGACGAGATAGGTGACATGCCGCTTGCCCTGCAGGCCAAGCTGCTGCGCGCCTTGCAGGATCGCAGTGTGCGGCCGGTCGGTTCGACCGAAATGGTTCCGATCGACGTGCGCATCATCTCCGCCACCCACCGGGATCTCTCGGAGAGCATCCGGGTCGGCGCTTTCCGACCGGACCTTTACTACCGGCTGAATGTGGTCTCGCTGGCGCTGCCCCCTCTTTCCGAGCGGCGCGAGGACATTCCGCTCCTGTGCGCACATTTTGTCGAGCAGTTGGCCGGGCGCTACAGCAAGCCGGCGCGCACCTTTGCCCCCGACGCGATGGAATTGCTGGTGAACGCCTCGTGGCCCGGCAACGTGCGTCAGCTGCTCAACGTGGTTGAGCAGACCGTTGCGCTTTCCACCTCACCGGTCGTCCCGGCCTCGCTCGTGCAGCAGGCTTTGCATGACGACAACACCATGATGGTGTCCCTCGATGAGGCGCGCCGGGCGTTCGAGCACGACTACCTGGTGCGCCTGCTCCGTGCCACCGAAGGCAACGTTACCCAGGCGGCGCGCATGGCGCAGCGCAATCGCACCGAGTTCTACAAGCTGCTGCAGCGGCACGACCTTACTCCCTCGTTGTTCAAGGCCGAGAAATCGGAAAAGGCCTGAACCCGGGTTGTCGGGCATCCCAATATTCCCCACTCCATTGTCGCTTTCAGGCGACAAATAAAAATCACGTTGATTCAAAAGGTTGCGCCATCATCGCGGGCGGCGTGTCGTCTACGCCAGACGCTTTAATCAAATTCGTGTCTATCGAATGGCATTAAGAAAATCATCTTGTGCAATGTTTAAAAATGGAAAACCAGTGACTGGCACAGCGTTTGCTATAAATGGGATGAGAATAAGTTTTGCAGCAAGTTGTACGGACGGTTTTACGAATGCCGGCCGCCCGTAAGACAGGATGCCTCTACCTTCGGGGATCGGTCCTGAGCCAACCGATCGCGTCCTGTCTGCGCCGGCTTCTTTTTACACGAGAGGGGATGCCATGGAACGTTTGATGCATGAAACCAGGGAAACCTTTACGACCCTGATGGTCTTCTCCTGCCTGGCTGTCGGCATCATCGGCGCGGTGTTCTATACCATGGGGCCCGACGGATGGCTGGTCGAGCGGGTTCGGGCCGTACTGCTCGATCCGAATCTCTCCACCTTGGCTGCTTTGAGCGCGGTGATCGGTGCGCTGGCGCTGGCCAAGCGCCTGCTGGATCGCCGCAACGGCTCGGCCCTCAACAATCTCCTCGTCGGCGCAGTCGGTCTGGGCGGATTTGTCATCATCCTCCAGAGCGTCCGCACCGTTCTCAGCTAGCGGCGGGACTTCGTGTCCTTGCCGCAGTTTTCTTTTTCTCGCGGCTGACCGGCAGCTCGGCATAGATTGCCTTGTAGGCAGTAGCTGCTTTCGACCAGCTGAAATCCAGCACCATTCCGTTTCGCTGGAGCTTGTGCCAGAGGGCCTTGTCGTGCCAGGCGGACACGGCGCGGCGAATGGTTTGAAACAGGGCTTCCGGGGTGGCATCATTAAAAACGAAGCCGTTGGCCGTGCCGTCTGCAAGCGTTGCCTCATTGCAATCGACCACCGTGTCGGCCAGCCCCCCGGTTTCACGGACCAGAGGCGGTGTGCCATAGCGTAGGCTGTACATCTGATTCAGTCCGCATGGTTCGAAGCGCGAAGGCATGAGGAAGATGTCGGCGCCGGCCTCGACGAGGTGTGCCAAGCCGTCGTCGAATCCGATGCGCACCGCGAATTGCCCGGGATGACGTGCCGCCAGGCCTGACAGCGCGGCCTCCAGGCCCTTGTCTCCGGTGCCGAGCACGACGAGTTGCGCCGGCATGGCGGCGATCTCGTCGCCTATGCCGAGCAACAAATCGAGACCCTTCTGCTGTGTGATGCGACACACCGCCCCGAGCACCGGCGCGGAGGTTTCTGCCGACAGGCCGAAGCGCTGCCGCAGGGCAGCCTTGTTGGCTTCCTTGCCTTTCAGGTGGGCGAACTCGTAATGCCTCGGCAGATAGGGATCGGTGGCCGGGTCCCATGTCCTCGTGTCGATGCCGTTGAGGATGCCGCACAGATCGTCGCGGCGCCATCGCAGCAGTCCGGCGAAACCGTAGCCGAAAGCCTCCGTCTGGATTTCCTCGGCATAGCGGGGGCTGACAGTCGTGATCCGCTCGGCGTAGTGCAGGCCGGCCTTCATGAAGGAAAGCTTCCCCCAGAATTCAACCCCGTCCATTGCGAAGGCTGCGGACGGCAGGGCGAGCGCGGTCAGCGAGTCGGCGGGGAAGATCCCCTGAAAGGCCAGGTTGTGGATCGACATGACGGTCGCGGCCTTCGCCCCGCCGATGAAATGCAGGTAGGCTGGCGCCAGGCCGCAAGGCCAGTCGTTGCAATGGAGGACGTCGGGACGCCAGTCCAGAGGGCTTGACTCGCTGCTCAACAGGGCGGCGACATTCGACAGGAGCCCGAAGCGCAGGTAGTTGTCGGCGAAATCGTTGCCGTCGGCGTCCAGATAGGCGGAGCCTTCGCGCCGGAAGAAAGCCGGGCAGTCGAGCAGGAGCAGCGGCACGCCGCTCTCGGCCTTTGCCTCGAGCAAGCGGGAATCCGGCAATTTGCCGCCAGGTCCTGGCAATTCCGCAACCTGCCTTGCGGTCGGGAAAGCCGCCAGCAGCGAGGAGTAAGCCGGCACGAGAATGCGCACATCGATGCCGGCCTCCAGCAGCGCAGCGGGCAACGACCAGGAGATTTCCCCCAGGCCGCCGCTTTTCATCCAGGGCGCGAGTTCGGGCGTGACGAAAAGAACTTTCATGCGGAATCCGGTTGCAGGCGATGCCAATTTCGACAACCGGCTAGAGCCAGATCATCATGCCCATCTCGAAGGGGTGCGTCAGCATTTCATGGTGAGGGTAGATGCGGATGCGGTACTCGATCTTGCCGCAGTATTCCGGCGTCAGTTCAAGGGCGTAGAGCTGCTCGCCAGGATCGAGCTGCCGCTCATGCTGAAAGCGGTGGCTGCGCGCCTTTTTGGGCAGGTTGCCGCCGGCGGGACGGCCGAACAGCAGTTCCACCACCACATCGCCGGGCTGCAGCCCGCCCAGATTGACCGCCACCTCGAAGCGCAGGCTGTCTCCGAAATGGATGCGCCGCTTCGGGGCGTCCAGCCGGCGCAGCGTGACATGCGGCCAGGCAGCGCGCACGCGAGACTTCCATTGCGCCACCGCACGTGCGCCGGCATAGTTGTCCTGGGAATAGCGCCGGTACTGATGCGAGGCCGGCACGTAGAAGCGGGACAGATAATCCGAGAGCATGCGGGTCGAGTTGAAGCGCGGCAGCAGCGTGGCGATCGAGTGCTTGGCCATTGCCACCCAGCCGGGCGAGTAGCCCATCGGGCCCCAGTTGTAATAGAGCGGGATCACGCTGTCCTGCAGAAGTTCGTAGAGCGTGCGCGCTTCCTCGCGGTTGCGGCGCGTTTCGTCGAGCGTCTCGGAGGCTGGCTTGATGCCCCACCCGTTCTTGCCGTCGTAGCCCTCCCCCCACCAGCCGTCCAGGACGGAGAGGTTGGGGATACCGTTGATAGCGGCCTTCATGCCCGACGTGCCGCAGGCTTCCAGCGGATATTGCGGATTGTTCAGCCAGACATCCACGCCGGAGACGAGGCGTCGCGCGAAGCGCAGGTCGTAGTCCTCGACCAGCAGGATCTTCCCTTCGAATTCCGGCATGCGGGCCACTTCCATGACGCGGCGGATCAGTGCCTGCCCCGGCTGGTCGGCCGGATGGGCCTTGCCTGCGAATAGGAACAGCACGGGGCGCTGCGGATCGCAGAGGATCTCGCGAAGCCAATCGAGGTTCTCGAACAGCAGCGCGGCGCGCTTGTAGGTGGCGAAGCGGCGGGCGAAGCCGATCGTCAGGACGTTCGGATTGTCCGGATTGGCCAGCCGGAACATGCGGTCGAGGTGCGCTTCGGAGCCGTGGTTGCGGGCGTGCTGGGTGGAAACACGGTGGCGCACGAGGTGCAGCATCTGCGCCTTGAGCGACTGGTGCACGCTCCAGAACTGGTGGTCGGGAATGGTGTGGATGCCTTCCCAGCAACCCTTGTCCATGACGCGCTGGCTCCAGCCCGGGCCGAGGAAGCGGTCGAACAGTTCGTTCCATTCGTTGGAAAGGAAGGTCGGCACATGCACGCCGTTGGTGACGTAGGTGACGGGGTTGTCGTCGGCCTCGATCTGCGGCCACAGGCCGGACAGGATGTGGGCAGAGACGCCGCCATGGATGCGCGAGACTCCGTTGTGGAAGCGCGAGCCGCGGATCGCCAGGGCGGTCATGTTGAACTCGTGGCCGCTTGGCACGCGGCCCAGCGCCAGCAGCTGTTCGGTCGATACCTGCAACTCCTTGCAGGCATGCTCGAAATAGCGGCGGATCATGTCCTCGCTGAAATGGTCGTGCCCGGCCGGCACCGCGGTGTGCGTCGTGAACACCGTGTGCGATGCCACGGCTTCGACGGCGGCGGCGATGTCGATGCCCTGGGTGGTGAGGTGCCGTATCCGCTCCAGGATCATGAAGGCTGCGTGGCCTTCATTGATGTGCCACACCGTCGGCTTGAGGCCCATCGCCACCAGCGCCCGCACGCCGCCGACGCCGAGAATGATCTCCTGTTCGATGCGCGTGGTGCGGTCGCCGCCATAGAGACGGTGGGCGATGTCCCGGTCGTGCGCGCTGTTCGCCTCCAGGTCGGTGTCGAGCAGGTAGAGGGTGACATGGCCGACGCGCACCTGCCAGACCTTGACCTCGACCAGGCGGTCGGGCATTTCGACCTGGACATGCAGCTCGGAGCCGTCCGTGCGCAGGACGGGCGTAATCGGCAGGTCGTCGAAGTCGGCGTCGCGGTAGATGGCGTGCTGGGCGCCCTCGCTGTCGATGGTCTGGTGGAAGTAGCCCTGACGGAACAGCAGGCCGACGGCGATGAAGGGCATGCGCAGGTCGCTGGCCGCCTTGCAGTGGTCGCCGGCGAGGATGCCAAGGCCGCCCGAGTAGATCGGCAGGCTCTCATGGAAGCCGAACTCGAAGCAGAAATAGGCGACGAGATCCGTGTGGCGCAGATGCTGGGCGCCGTTGGTGCGCCCCGGCTCGTTGTGGTAGGTGTCGTAGGCCGAGAGCACCCGAGCGTAATTGCCGAGAAACACCGGATCGTCGGCGGCATCGAGCAGGCGCTGCTGGTCGACGCGCTTGAGGAAGGCCTTCGGGCTGTGGCCGACCGCCCCCCACAGGCTGGGGTGCAGGCGGGCGAACAGCGTGCGCGTCTGCCGGTCCCAGCTGTACCACAGATTGTTGGCGAGCTCCTCCAGCCGCGCCAGGCGCGGCGGCAGCTGCGGATTGACTTCGAGATGAAAGGGTGTCCCGGGCATAATCGGCGATCAGGCGATGGTCACGTCCTTCGAGAGGTAAACGTCCTGGATGGCGTTGAGCAACTCGACGCCTTCCTTCATCGGCTTCTGGAAGGCCTTGCGTCCTGAAATCAGGCCCATGCCGCCGGCGCGCTTGTTGATCACTGCAGTGCGCACCGCCTGGGCGAGGTCGCCGGCGCCCTTCGACTCGCCGCCGGAATTGATCATGCCGGCGCGGCCCATGTAGCAGCAGGCCACCTGGTAGCGCACGAGGTCGATCGGATGGTCGGTCGTCAGTTCGGAGTACACCTTGGAACTGGTCTTGCTGAACTTCAGTGCGTTGAAGCCGCCATTGTTCTCCGCCATCTTCTGCTTGATGATGTCCGCCTCGATGGTGACGCCGAGGTGGTTGGCCTGGCCCGACATGTCGGCCGAGACGTGGTAGTCCATGTCGCCCTGCTTGAAGGCGCCGTTTCGCAGATAGCACCAGAGGATGGTCGCCATGCCGAGTTCGTGAGCACGCTTGAACATCTGCGACACTTCCCAGATCTGCCGGCGCGATTCGGGCGAGCCGAAATACACCGTCGCGCCCACCGCGCACGCCCCCATCTCGAAGGCTTGCTCGACGTCGGCGAACAGCGTCTGGTCGTAGGTGTTCGGGTAGGAGAGGAACTCGTTGTGGTTGAACTTCACGATGAAGGGGATCTTGTGGGCGTACTTGCGCGACACGGCGCCCAGCACGCCCAGCGTCGAGGCGACGCCGTTGCAGCCGCCCTCGATGGCCAGCTGCACGATGTGTTCGGGATCGAAGAAGTCCGGGTTGGGCGCGAAGGAGGCGCCGGCGGAATGCTCGATGCCCTGGTCCACCGGCAGCAGCGACAGGTAGCCGCTGCCGGCGAGGCGTCCGTGGTTGAACAGCGCGGCGAGGTTGCGCAGCACCGCCGGCTTGCGGTCGGATTGGGCGACGACGCGATCGACGAAATCCGGGCCGGGCAGATGCAGGCGGGCCTTGGGAATGCCGCGGCATTCGTGTTTGAGGAGCTTGTCGGCTTCGTCGCCGAGCAGTTTCACTATGTCAGACATGTTGTGGCCTCCTTGTGGCGCGCTTGCGTCAATCTTACCACCGCCGTTCAGACAGGCAGATGGCGCTGCAAAAACTCGTCGAACCGATGCACCCATTCGGTGCGCATGAAAATGAATCCGTCGTTGTGCGAGCCGGCCAGCTCAATCCACTGCCTCGGGCCGGCTGCGGCCTCGTACAGCCGGCGGCCGTGGGCTGCAGGAACGATCTCGTCCTGCAGGCTGTGCGCCACCAGCAGCGGGCAGCGCAGCTCGCGCACGGCCGCCAGCGTGTCGTAGGAGAAGCGGGTGAGCAGCCGCGCCGGCAGGAAGGGATAGAGGTCGGCGGCGAGGTCCGGTGCCGACGTGAAGGCCGAGTGCAGCACCAGCGCGGCCGGATTGACGCGGGCGGCAAGGCGCGCGGCGACGGCGCCGCCGAGCGATTCGCCGAATACGACGATGCGCCCGGGCGCGATGCGCCGGTCTTCGGTCAGATGCCGCCAGGCCGCCTCGGCGTCGGCGTAGGTGCCGGCTTCGGAGGGGCGGCCGGTCGAGGCGCCGTAGCCGCGGTAGTCGACCAGCAGGGCGGACAGGCTCAGCCGCTGGAACATCGGCAGCCAGTCGAGCCGGTGCGCGATGCTGCCGGCGTTGCCGTGCAGGAACAAGACCGTTGCGCGTGCATCGGACGCCGGTACGAACCAGCCGTGCAGGGTTTCGCCGTCGGCGGTGGCGATGCGCACCTCCTCGAAGGGCAGCCGCACTTGCGCCGGCGTGGCGCGGTCTTCGCGCCCCATCTCGGGAAAGTAGATGAAGCGCGACTGGAAGACGACCAGCAGGGCGGCGAGCGCAGCGTAGCCGAGAACGAGACCGACGATGAGGGTGCCGAGCAGCCGCATGCGGATACCTACTTGTCGGCGAGGATTTCCAGGGCGAAAGTCAGCTCCTGCAGGACGGCGTCGACCGGCCAGGACAGGGTCAGGCAGACCGCCTGCATGATCTTCTCGAAGCCGGCCTCGGATTGCGAGACGGTGTAATGCGGGCGGCCGGAGATGTCGACGGGCCGGCTTGCCGTCAGCCGCAGCCCGCCGCCGAGGAAACGGTCGTCCAGAGTCAGTCGCTGCGATGCGGCGAGGTCCAGCGCCTGGCCGAAGCCGCAGGGGATGCTGCCGTCGGCGAGGATGTAGCGGCCCGAATAGCCGTCGCAGCTGGGCATGGCGAGGTTGAGTTCGACCGAGAAGCGGCCGCCGGGAACGTTGCGCAGCCGGTAGGCGACCTGCAGCGCGCGTCCGGCCAGCGTGAGCGTCTTCGTCACCTCGCCGCCGTCGAGCGCGGCCCCGAAGGCGGCACTCATCAGCGGCGCCTTGAAGGCGCCCGCCGCATACTCCGGCCAGACCGTCTTGCCGTCGGGGCGGCGCCAGGCATCGAGAAACAGGCGGCGCGGCCGTGCATCCGGCACGACGTCGGCCGCGCCGATCACATCCTTGAAGGCGACGCGGTCGTGGGCGGAAGCGATGCCCGCCGCTTCCTGTTTCGCCTGCGGCGCGGCTTCGAGCTTGTGATAGTAATGTTCGGCGCGCTGCGTCAGCACGTCGCCGAAATTCTGGGCCAGCCCATAGGCGTCGAGTTCGCACAGGGCGGCGTGGGCGTCGAGCTTTACCACCGCCTGCACATCGGCGTTGCCGAGGAAGAGCTCGCGCACTCCGTCGTAGTCGGCATCGCCGACGGCCAGCGGCGGGCGCGGCGCGACGGCATCGAGCGCCGCCTCCAGCGCGAGCAGGTTGCTGAAGACCTCGCGCCGCAGGTGCGGCAGGTAGAGGCCGCCGAACAGGCCGTGCCAGTAGGCGTCGTTTGCCTGGGCCCGGTAGAGATGTTCGGTGAGCGCGACCGTGCGTCCGCCGGGTGGCAATGCCGCCAGCCGGTCTGACAGGCCCAACATGCGCTTGTGCATCCAGTTGGATTCCGGGTAGCGCATGAAGAAATTCTTCCAGATGCCGCCGCGGACGAACGGCTTGGTGCGCTCGTAGCGGCCTTCGCGCTTCTCGCGCTCGACCACTTCGTCGTAGACCGCCGCCGCGCGCGCCGGCAGCGCCCACTCGTTCATCTCGATATAGGAGGTGGTCGGCAGGTAGATGATGCCGCGCGTCGTGCTGCGGGAATGGAATGCGCTATACGTCTCGGTGCGGATGAGCGGCGAGGCGAGCACGCCCTCGATGAACTGCTCCAGCCAGCCCTTTTCGTATACCCACTCATAGGTTTCCGGCCAGATGCCGAATTTCTCGATGTCGTCGAAATACACCGCGGCTTGGTGACCTTCGCGGGCCAGCCCTTCCAGGTAGGCGACGGCCTCGGCCGCCGGCGAGAAGGGCAGCCGGTAGCGCAGCTGCTCCGAGATGGGAAAGAGATCGATGGTTCGGCCATCCTCTTCCGTGGTGTAGAAGCCGTCGAGTTCGTCGGCTGCCTTGCCGGTGCAGAGAAAGTGATAGTCGTCCACCGTCACGTATTTCATGCTGCAGTCGGCCAACGCCGGCACCACGGTGGGGATATAGACGCGCTCGGTGAGCCAGGCGCCTTCTACGCGGGCGCCGAAGCGACGCTGCAGCTTGTCCGACAGGACGCTCAGCTGGCCGATGCGGTCGCGCTGAGGTATCGAAGCCAGCACCGGCTCGCAGTCGCCGGCGCCGAACAGCTCGACCTGGCCTCGCGCCACCATCTCCTTGAGCAGCGCCATGTCCAGCGGGTGCTGCGCCAGCAGCCAGTCGAGCAGCCAGCCGGAGAAATGCGCGGCGAAGCGGAACTGCGGGTAGCGGTGCAGGGTGCGCAGGAAGGGGCGGTAGCAACGCTCGTGCGCCTCCTCCAGGACCGAGGAGAAGTTGCCGACCGGCTGGTGGGCATGCACGCCGAGGAGGAGGGAAACGGGTTGGGTCATGAGGCTCTCCGCATTGCGCCGCCACCCTCTGGCGAGCCGCCGCCGCTGGAGAGCGGTACCGCGAGTTCGCGCGGCTCGGGCAGACGCAGCAGGCGGTAGAGGTGGGCGAGGTTGGCGCGGAACAGCGCGTCGAAGCTTTCCACCGCTTCGCGCGGGTTGTAGTCGCCGAACCACCAGAACCAGTCCGAGCCCTCGCATACCGCCAGTTGCGCCTCGGCGGCGCGCTGCGCGGCGTCGTCGAGCCGCCCGCTGTCCATGACCAGATCATACGCCTGCTTGGCGGCGCAGAGCAGGTCCCAGGCGCGGTTCTTGGCCGGGTCGCCGATCCATGTGGAGAAGGTGCCGTACACCCAGCTGCCCGCCACCAGTGCGGGCAGCGTTCCCGAGCGATCGGGGTGGCGGGCCAGCCAGTCGGCCAGGGTGGTGGTGGCGAGCCAGGACTGGGCGGCGATCAGCCCGTAGAGGTCCTCGAAGAAGTAATAGGCATTGTAGGGATAGTGCTCCCAGGCGTTTTCTCCGTCGAGCATGACGCAGACCAGCGGCGTTTCCCCGACGGGCGCCTCGTCGCGGATGCGCGCGAGCTGGTCGACGAAATGCTGGGCGGCATCGCGGCCGTGCCACTTGGCATACTCGAAGCCGATCAGGTCGGACAGTTTTTCGTCGCGGAAGAAAACGGCGATGCCGGGCGCGGCCTCGATCCGCCAGGGATGGTAGAGATGGCCCTTCGATGAATCGACGTGCCTGCGGCGCAGGCTGTTGGCGAGCACGCCCTGGCTCGATGCGGCCCAGCGGCAGCCCTGGGCCGCCAGTTGCTGCAGGAAGGCGGTCGACAGTGCGCCCTCGGCCGGCCACATTCCCGTTGGCGGCTGGCCGAAGCGTTGCGCGTGGCTGTCGCGTGCCAGGGCGATATGCCGGTCGACGCGCGACCGGCCGCCCGGATAAAAATGCGATGCCGGCAGGGCGAGGTCGGGTTGCGCCTCGCGCGCCGAGGCGAAATCGAGGAGCAGGGGCGCCAGGGGGTGCGTGTCCGGCGTCGCCGACAGCTCGACCTGGCCGCGCTCGGCGAGTGTCCGGTAACGCGGGATGAGCCCGCGCATGGCGTCCGCCATCAACGACAGCAGGCGGCGCCGGTCATCGAGGGTGAAGCCCTCGCCCTTGGACATCAGCTCGGCCAGCAGCGACTGGTGCCGGCGCTCGGTTTCCCCGGTCCACACCAGGTGGTACCAGACCAGCAGGTCGGCGAAAAAGGCGCCCGACAGGTAGGCGGTGGCGGTGATGCCCTGGCCGGCGATCGGTCGGAAGAGGTTGTGCAGCCGCTCGAAGCGGGGGTAGGGCGCCACCATGCGCGCATGGTTGCCGGGCAGGCAGGTGGCGAGGATCAGCGCCCGCTCATCCGCTTCCAGGCGGTCGAGGGATTCGCGCGCCAGCAGGCGCAACAGCGGGTCGCGGAAGGCGCCGGTGTCGAACTGCCGCACGTAGTCCTCGATCTGGTCGAGGAGCACCGGCACGAAGTTCACCACGGCGCGCACCCGAGGATGCCGCTCCAGGTGCGCCGCCATGTCGGTGTAGTCCTTCAGGGCGTGGAGATAGGTCCACGGCCGGCGGAATTCGCCCGTGGCGTGGTCGCGATAATCCGGCTGGTGCATGTGCCAGAGGAAGACCAGGTCGAGCCTGCGCTGGGTTTCCATTGCGTTCACCGCTGGCGGGTCACCGGACCCGATGCACCTGCTGGCCGAGCATCTCCGGCGTCACCAGCGTGATGCCCTTTTCCGTGACGTGGAAGCGGCGTGCGTCTTCCTCGCGGTTGACGCCGATCTGCATGCCGTCCGGGATGCGGCAGCGCTTGTCGAGGATGGCGCGCTTGATGACGGCGTTGCGCCCGATCTGCACCTTGGGCAGGATCACCGAATCCTCGACCACGCTGCGCTCCTCGACGCGCACGCCGGAGAAGAGCAGCGAGCGGCGCACGACGGCGCCGCTGATGATGCAGTTGCCCGAGACCATCGAATCGACGGCCATGCCGCGGCGATCGTCGTCGTCGAAGACGAACTTGGCCGGCGGCAGCTGCTCCTGGTAGGTCCAGATCGGCCAGGCATCGTCGTAGAGGTTCAGCTCCGGCGTGACGCGGATGATGTCCATGTTGGCTTCCCAGTAGGCATCCAGCGTGCCGACGTCGCGCCAGTAGGGCTCGCCCTCTTCGCTGCCGACGCAGCTCCCGGCGAAATCGTGGGCGAAGACGCGGTAGCGCTGCACGATGTGCGGGATGATGTCCTTGCCGAAGTCATGGGAGGAGGCCGGGTCGTCGCTGTCGCGGATCAATTGCTCGAAGAGAAAACCGGCATTGAAGACATACACGCCCATGCTGACGAGGGCGCGATCGGGCTTGCCGGGGACGGGCTCGGGGTCCCTCGGCTTCTCGGTGAAGCGGGTGACGCGCCAATCCTCGCCCACGCTGATGATGCCGAAGGCGCTGGCCTCCTCGCGCGGCACCTCGATGCAGGCCACGGTCATGTCGGCCTCCTCGGCGACGTGGAAGGCGAGCATGCGGCCGTAGTCCATCTTGTAGACATGGTCGCCGGAGAGGACCAGGATGTACTTGGGGCGATGGCGGCGCAGCATGTCGAGGTTCTGGAAGACGGCGTCGGCCGTGCCCTTGTACCAGTCCTCGCCCATCTGCTGCTGGGCGGGGAGCAGATCGATGAATTCGTTGAGGCGGCCGTCGAGGAAGCTCCAGCCGCGCTGCAGGTGGTGGATCAGGCTCTGCGACTTGTACTGGGTGGCGACGCCGATTCTGCGCACGCCGGAGTTGACGCAGTTGGATAGCGTAAAATCAATGATCCTGAACTTGCCGGCAAAGGGAACGGCCGGCTTGGAGCGCCAGTCGGTGAGCTGCTTGAGTCGGCTGCCGCGCCCGCCCGCCAGCACCAGCGCGAAGGTGTCGCGGGTAAGCTGGCTGACGAAGCGCAGGCCCTGCCCGCTCCGCGTGGTGGAGTAAACCTGGCGCAATGCTTCTTTGCCTTCTTGCATAAGGTTGCCCTTTCAGATGCGACTATGAGTGCCAAGCCATCCGTTACCGACCGGTCTGCCGCCGCAAGGCCGTGGAGCCGCCTGCTGCTTGCGCGGGAATACGACCCGTTCGCCTGCCTCGGCCCCGTTCGCGACGAGAGCGGCTGGCGCATTCGCGTATACCGTCCCGGGGCCGCTTCCGTTGCCCTGGAAACACCCGCCGGGCAGGAGGCGTTTGCCTGCGTCGATGCGGCGGGCGTTTTCGAATGGCGCGGCACTGCATTGCCTGCCGACCCTTATGTCCTGCACGTCGCGGGCAGCGGAGCCACGTTGCGCTGCCATGACCCCTACGCCTTCCCGCCGACGGCGACCCCTCACGACCTGTATCTTTTCAGCGAAGGCCGGAATTATCAAGCTTATCGTCTGCTGGGCGCCCATGCAGAAGCGCGTCAGGGAGTGGAAGGCGTCTGCTTTCGCGTCTGGGCACCGAACGCCGAGCGCGTTTCCGTCGTCGGCGAGTTCAACCGTTGGGACGGCCGCATCCATCCGATGGCTTCGCTGGGCGCCTCCGGCGTCTGGGAACTTTTTCTTCCCGGCGTGGCAGCGGGCGCCCTGTACAAGTACGAAATCCGCAACCGCGCCACGGGCGCGGTGCAGGTGAAGACCGATCCCTACGGCCAGGCTTTCGAAATGCGGCCGGCCACGGCCACCTGCGTGCCGGCCGTGGCGGCGCATGCCTGGGGCGACGCGGACTGGCTGGCGCGCCGGGCGCAGTGGGATTGGCTGCACGCCCCGCTGTCGATCTATGAACTGCATGCCGGTTCCTGGAAGCGCCATCCCGGCGGCCGCTTCTATTCCTACCGCGACCTGGCCGAGCACCTGCTGCCCTATGTGCTCGACATGGGGTATACGCACATCGAGCTGCTGCCGGTCTCCGAGCACCCGCTCGACGAATCGTGGGGCTACCAGACCACCGGTTATTTCGCGCCGACGCGGCGCTTCGGCAGTGCGGACGACTTGCGCTTCTTCATCGACGCCTGCCACCGGGCCGGCATAGGCGTGCTGCTCGACTGGGCGCCGGGCCATTTCCCCGAGGACGATTTCGCCCTGGCGCATTTCGACGGCAGTTCGCTCTACGAGCACGAGGACCCGCGCCTGAAGCGCCACCCCGACTGGGGCACGCACGTCTTCAACTACGGGCGCAACGAAGTGAGGAGCTTCCTGCTCTCCAGCGCGCACTACTGGCTGTCGGAATTCCATATCGACGGGCTGCGCGTCGATGCGGTCGCCTCCATGCTCTATCTCGACTACTCGCGCAAGGCCGGCGAGTGGCTGCCCAACCGCTACGGCGGGCGCGAGAATCTGGAAGCGATCGATTTCCTGCGCCAGCTGAACGTCATGGTGCATGGCGAGTTTCCCGGCGCGCTGACCGTCGCGGAGGAATCCACGGCCTGGCCGATGGTCTCGCGACCGACGCACCTGGGCGGGCTGGGCTTCTCCATGAAGTGGAACATGGGCTGGATGAACGACACCCTCGCCTATCTGGCCCACGATCCCGTGCACCGCCGCTTCCACCACAGCCAGCTTACCTTCGGCCAGCTCTACGCCTACACGGAGAACTTCGTCCTGCCGCTGTCGCACGACGAGGTGGTGCACGGCAAGGGCTCGCTGGTCGGCAAGATGCCCGGCGACGACTGGCAGAAATTTGCCAACGCGCGCCTTCTGCTCGCCTACCAGATGACCTCGCCCGGCAAGAAGCTCAACTTCATGGGGAGCGAACTGGGGCAGCGAGCGGAATGGCATGCCGGCGGCGAGCTCGACTGGTGGTTGCTGCAGCACGCGCCGCATGCCGGCATGCGGCGACTGGTGCGCGACCTCAACCGGCTGTATGGCGCCATGCCGGCATTGCATGAGCTGGATTTCGAAGCCAGAGGATTCGCCTGGAGCGATTGCCATGATGCGGATCAGTCGGTGCTCAGCTATCTGCGCTTCGCGCAGGACGGTTCCTTCGTCATGGTGGCGCTGAACTTCACGCCGGTGCCCCGTCGGGGCTACCGCATCGGCGTGCCGCTGGCCGGCGGCTATCGCGAGGCGTTCAACAGCGACTCAAGCTACTACGGCGGCAGCGACATGGGCAACGGCGGCGGCGTACAGGCGCGGGCCGAAGCGCATCACGGCTTCCCCGCCTGCCTCGAACTCACCTTGCCGCCTCTCGCGGCGGTGATTCTGGCGCCGGCCTAGCCGGCACCGCGGGAATTCAGCAGGGCGTCGATTTCCGCCTCGGCCTCGATCCAGTCCCCCAGTTCGCCGCCACCGGCGAAACCGCGCTGCTCGGCCTTGAAGTAGGCGGCTTCCGCAATGAAGCGCATGCGGTCTTCCGGCGGGACGAAGCCCCTCTTCTTTGCTCGGGAACGTGGGATTTCCGTGGCGGGGCGCCGCGTCGAGGGGGGCGTTGCTGCGCTTTTGCCGGAGGCCTTCTTGACTGCCGACGTGGCCGATTTGCCTGCTGCAGTGGTGGTGCGCGATGACATAGCAACCTCCTGCGGATGGATGGCAAATTCCTCTTTCCATGAACCATGCTACGCCGCGAATATGACGTGGTATTGACAGGGATCAACAGTCTTTGGTGTGCGCTGCAGCAATCGAGAGGGCGCCGAGCAGGCCGAGCCGCTCGTTGGTGACGACCTGGATGGGGAAATCGGGCATCAGCCCGGCATGCGCCCCTCTGGCGCAGAAGGCACGGACAAAGCCGCCTGCCTGCAAGCGGGGCAGGAGCTTCGGCGCGATGCCGCCGCCGAGATAGACGCCGCCGCGAGCCATGAACAGCAGGGCCAGGTCGCCGGCGAAGGCGCCGTAGGCGGCGATGAACAGATCAAGGGCGCGTCCGGCCCGCAGCTCGGTTTCGGCGGCTGCGGCGATGGCCGCCGGGTCGGCGATCGCCGTGCTGCCGGAACTGACTTTGTCCAGGCTCTCATAGATGGCGGCGAGGCCCGGGCCGGAGATGACGTTTTCAGCCGTGACACGCCCGCCGGTGCGCGCGAGATGCCGCCAAACGGAAAGCTGATCCTCGTCGGCGGGGGAGAACCCGATGTGGCCGCCTTCGCCGCTGATCGTTCGCCAGCCATCGCCTTCAGGTATCAGGCCGGCAACACCCAGGCCGGTGCCGGCACCGATCAATAGTCGCGGCGACCGCTCCAGCGGCCTGCCTGCCTGCAGCGTCACGAGATCGCCGGGCTGCAGCGCCGCCACGCCCTGCGCCGCCGTTGCGAAATCGTTGAGGACCGCGACGTTGCCGATCCCGAAGGTTTCCGCGAGCGCCCTGCCGTCGACCACCCAGGGCAAATAGGTGACCTTGGCGCGGTTGTCATCGACCGGCCCGGCGACGCCGAAGCAGGCCGCAACGATATTCGCTGGGCGGCCGGCGTCGTCGAGGAAGGCGCGCAGCAAGGCGGGAAAGTCGCCCCAGTCCCGGCTGGGGTAGCGGTGCTCGCAGACGATGCCGTCATCGCCGGCCAGCGCCAGCAGGGTCTTGGTGCCGCCGATGTCTCCGCCGAGGATCATCGTGACGCGCCGTTTACACCGCCACCGGCGCGGCGATGTGCGGATGCGGGTCGTAGCCTTCGAGGGCGAAATCCCCGAAGCGGAAGGCGAAAAGGTCGCGCACCTCGGGATTGATGCGCAGTTGCGGCAGGGCGCGCGGTGCGCGAGAGAGCTGCAGGCGCGCCTGCTCGAGGTGGTTGGTGTACAGGTGGGCGTCGCCCAAGGTGTGCACGAAGTCGCCGGGCCGGTAGCCGCACACCTGCGCCAGCATCAGGGTGAGCAGGGCGTAGGAGGCGATGTTGAAGGGTACGCCGAGGAAGATGTCCGCGCTGCGCTGGTAGAGCTGGCAGCTCAACCTGCCGTCGGCGACGTAGAACTGGAACAGCGCGTGGCAGGGCGGCAGCTTCATGCGGTCGATGTCGGCCGGATTCCAGGCCGTGACGATGTGGCGGCGCGAATCCGGGTTGTTCTTCAGACTGTCGACCAGCTGGGCGATCTGGTCGATGACGCGCCCGTCGGGCGCATGCCAGGAGCGCCACTGGTAGCCGTACACAGGGCCTAGGTCGCCGTTGGCGTCGGCCCAGTCGTCCCAGATCGAGACGCCGTTTTCCTTGAGGTAGCGGATATTGGTGTCGCCTTTCAGGAACCACAGCAGCTCGTGGATGATCGACTTGGTATGCAGCTTCTTGGTGGTGAGCAGCGGAAAACCCTGCGCCAGGTCGAAGCGCATCTGCCAGCCGAAGACGGACAGCGTGCCGGTGCCGGTGCGGTCGTTTTTCGGGTGCCCGTGCTCGAGCACGTGGCGCATCAGGTCGAGGTATTGCTGCATGAAAGGAAGTGGCCGGAGGCGAGGATATAATCGGTATCGATTTTAAAGGAAACGAACATGCTGGCCAAACTGACCCAATCCGCTGCGCCGCTCGGCGCGGCCGCCCTCGAGCGGGCGACCCATGCCGTGCTGGTGCTGCCCTTCGCCAAAAAACTCGACGGCTTGCGCGACGTGCCCGCCATCGAACGGCTGCGTGCCGCCCTCAAGCGTCGCGACATGAAGGCCGAGGATCTGGCCAAGACGCCGGTGACTGTCAACCTTGCCGGCGGCGGCCTGTGCAGCTTCGTCATGCTCGACGGCGGCAAAAGCATGTTCGACCGGCAGAGCCTGCTGCGCCGGGCGATGGCGCCGCTCATGGAAGAACAGCCGCGCGAGCTGGTGCTGGCGCTGTTCGGCAGCGCCGAAGCGCGCCGCGAGAATGCCCGCGAAGCGCTCTACGTGGCCTGGCTGAACGGCGCGCGCCTGCCGACGCGCCGGAAGAAGCCGGAGCCCCGGCCGCTGGCGCGCATCCATCTCTACGGGGCGCGCGACGCCGCCGGTTTTGCCGAGATCGCCGCGGTGGCCGAAGCCAATACCCTGGCCAGGGCGCTGACGGCGATGCCACCCAACGAGCTGACGCCGTCGACGTATCGCAAGCGACTGCGCCAGATCGCCCGCGGTCGGCGCTGGCAATTCGAAGAATTCGACATGCGCCGGCTGCGCCGCCTGGGCGCGGGGGCCTTCGTCGCCGTGGCCCAGGGCAGCGTGCCGGAGGATGCCGCGATCGTGCATCTTGCCTGGCGGCCGAAGAAGCCGCAGGGCCGGCTGGCTTTGGTCGGCAAGGGCATCTGCTTCGACACCGGCGGCCACAACCTCAAGCCGGCCAAGTACATGGCCGGCATGCACGAGGACATGAACGGCTCCGCCGTGGCGCTCGGCCTCATGCAGGCGCTGATCGAGCGCAACATGCCGCTGGCCATCGATGCCTGGCTGCCCGTCGCGCAGAACCATCTTTCGCCGGAAGCCTACAAGCAGAACGACATCGTCACCGCCCTCGACGGCACCACCATCGAAGTGGTGCACACCGACGCCGAGGGCCGCATGGTGCTGGCCGACACGCTGACCCTGGCAACCCGCGGCGCCGGCAATAAAGGCGGCAAGGGGAATCCCCGGCCGGATCTCGTCATCGACTTCGCCACCCTGACCGGCAGCATGGGCTACGCCCTGGGCAGCCGCTACTCCGGCGTCTTCGCCACCTCCTCGGAACTGGCACGGCTGGCGGTGGCGGCGGGCGAAGCGAGCGGCGAGCGCGTCTGCGTCTTCCCTCTCGACGCCGACTACGAGGCGGGCCTGGAGAGCAAGGTGGCCGACATCAAGCAGTGCACCCTCGACGGCGAGGCCGACCACATCCTTGCCGCGCGCTTCCTCAAGCGCTTCACCCATGAGCTGGCCTGGGTGCACATGGATCTCTCGGCCTCGAGCTGCAGCGGGGGGCTGGGCGCGGTGGGCACCGACCTGACCGGCTTCGGCGTCGCCTGGGGGGTGGAGTTCGTCGAGCAGTGGCTGGCGGCGCATGCCGCTTCGCCTGCGCCACGCCAGCGCCGGTAAGGCGCGGATGACTTTGCACCACGCATACGCTATTCTTTAAGCGCAAAACATCCGGCGGAACGGCTCCCCGCCGGCAACTCTCGAAGAACTCCCGACAGGGCGCATAACATGCTCGGACTATTTTCCGCAAAATCCGGCCATCCCCTTGCCGATGCCAAGGAGGCCAGGCGCGTACTCAACGAACTCGCCGGGCGCGACGCCGCACCGGCGCTCGACGAGGTTGCCGGCTGGCTGGAGTCGGTCGCCGGCGACGAGCTCCTCAAATTGTCCGACCGTCTGGCTCTGGTGCTTCAGCTGGACGAGGCCGCCCAGGCCCACGCGCGCAAGCTGGGCCGCGACTACCTGACGTCGCCGCGGCTTGGCCGCCAGCAGGAATACAAGCTCTGGCAGGCGAACCACGACTTCTGGCTGCAGCTGGGCAATGCCTACGACAGCTGCCTGGCCCGCTATCGTGCGCAGGAGAAGGGCCACGAAGCCATCAAGTCCGATGTGCCATTGCTCATCGTGCGGATGCTGCGCGCCTTCTCGGCCCAGTTGAAATGGGATCAGTTCCGCTACGGCCCGGTCAATGCCGAGCTCTGGCAGCGCATGGGCCGTGCCTATCTCTTCGCCGAACAGGGCAGGTTTTCCCGCCAGGCGCTCACGGCCTATCCGAACCTTCCGGGCGAGAGCACGGTGGAGCAGGAGTATCTCAAGGCGCTGATGTTCCAGGCCTCCAGCATGGACAGCCTGCTGCCGCTGGAAATCGAGATTGCCGAGCGCTTCATCGCGCATTTCCTGCCGCAGTTCGTGTTCACCGCCGAAGTGCGGCCGGACAATGTGTATTGGGTGGATGCCGACAAGCCGGCGCCGCCGAAACGCCTGGCGGTGCTGCCGCAGATCGCGCCCAGCCTGCGCTTTTTCAGCGCCGGAGCGGCACTGGCAAGGCTGGAAGCCATGCTGCACCAGGTGGAGCGCGGCGAGGTGCCGGCCGAGGTCAATCTGGGCACCCAGTATTCCGCGCGAATCGTGCTGCCGGTGCTCAAGCACCTGGCCATGTACTGGGCGCCGAAACCGCCGATGCGGTCGCACGACCGGCATCGCGTCAAGTCGCGCCTGACGGCAGTGAACGGCCTGGCGGCCACCCATGCCCGATTGTCGAACAGGGGAGGCGAGGAAAGCGAAGCCTGGGTGGTCGACGACGTCAGCCTCGGCGGCATGGGTGCGCAGGTGCCGCTCGGCGCCAACGACTGGGTGCGCATCGGCGCCCTGCTCGGCATGCAGCCGGAAGGCGGCAGCAACTGGCTGGTCGGCGTCATCCGGCGCTTCAGTCGCGAGACGCCGACGCAGGGCTCGGTTGGCATCGAGACTTTGTCGAAGTCGCCGCAGGCCATTGCCGGCGACCTGGGCGGCATGGACTGCAACGCCATTCTGCTCGACACCCTGCACACCGGCGATACGGTGCGGGTGATCCTGCCGAGTTCCGCTTTCGAACCGGCCATCCCCCTGGTGTTCGCCTGGCAGGGCCGCTCGGCCCGGCTCGATCCGATCGAGCAGATCGAGTCCGGCGTCGACTTCGATCTCGGCCTTTACCGGGTTGCCCCCCCGGCCTGAGCCCTATTTGGGCCGGATTGCCGATTTCGGCCGAAAGGCCTTGATCACCGCTTCGTTGGTCTCGATGTACGGCCCGCCGATCAGGTCGATGCAGTAGGGCACCGCTGCGAAGACGCCGTCGAGGGTCTCCTTGATGGCCTTGGGCTGGCCGGGCAGGTTGAGGATCAGCGTTTTCCCCCGTACCACGCCGACCTGCCGCGACAGGATGGCAGTGGGCACGTACTTCAGGCTCACCTGCCGCATCAGTTCGCCGAACCCCGGCAGTACCTTGTGCGCCACTGCCAGCGTGGCTTCCGGCGTCACGTCGCGCGGCGCCGGGCCGGTGCCGCCGGTGGTCATGACGAGGTGGCAGCCGGCCGTGTCGGCGAGTTCGACCAGGGTCCGCTCGATCACTGCCTGCTCGTCGGGGATGAGCCGGTGCTCCATGCGCCAGGGCGAGGCCATTGCCGCGGAGAACCACTCGCGCAGGGCGGGGATGCCCTGGTCCTCATAGATGCCGCTGGATGCACGGTCGGAGATCGACACCAGCCCGATCAGCAATTCGTCAGTCATGGTCCAGTTCCCGTAGCAGGCGGAAAAGTTCGCGGAAGGCGCGCGGCGGGCGACCTTCATCGCGATCCTTCAGTGCGCTGCGGCGCAGCTGCCTGAGGCGGGTGATGTCTGCGCCGGGGTGGGCCGCACCGATTTCCGTCAGCACCGCCTCGTCCTGCAGCAGCCGCTCGCGCAGCCTTTCCAGACGATGCTGGCGCGCGTTCTCGATGGCAGAGGCGCCCTTGACGGCATCCAGCGCCTCGCGGATGGGTGCGGGGTCGGCATCCCGCATCAGGCGGCCGATGTACTGCAGCTGGCGGCGGCGTGCTTCGTGCCTGGTCAGGCGCTGCGCCTCGCGGATGGCGCCGCGCAGCGGTTCCGGCATGTCGATGCGCGCGAGGCGCTCCGGCGACAGTTCGACCAGCTCCGCCCCCATGTCCTGCAGGGCATGCATGTCGCGCTTGCGTTGCGACTTGCTGGGGCGCTCCGGCGAATCGTCGTATTCGAGGTCTTCGAGGTTCTTCATCTTGGTATGATTATATCTTTGCCCCATCCTCTTCCGCGATGTCTTCCCAGGGCTTCACCTACCCGCAGGACACCTTGCGCGCCATGGCGCAGGACATACTCGACCATGCCAGGTCGCGCGGCGCCAGCGCCTGCGAGGCCGACGTTTCCGAGGGCTTCGGCCAGTCGGTGACGGTGCGCCGCGGCGACGTCGAGACCATCGAATACAACCGCGACAAGGGCGTCGGCGTCACGGTCTACCTCGGCCAGCGGCGCGGCTATGCCTCGACCTCGGACTTTTCCCGCGCCGCCCTGCACGCCACGGTCGACGCGGCGCTGTCCATCGCGCGCTTCACCGCGCCGGACGAAGCCGCCGGATTGCCGGAAGCCGAGCTGCTGGCGCGCGGCGAAACGGATCTCGACCTTTATCACCCCTGGGCCTTGGCGGTGGAGGAGGCCATCGACATCGCCCGGCGCTGCGAGACGGCGGCCTTTGCCGTCAGCCCGCAGGTGAAGAACTCCGAGGGCGCCAGCGTCTCCGCCCAGCAGTCCCACTTCGTTTCCGCCAACAGCCTCGGCTTCATGGGCGGCTATGCCTCCTCGCGCCACTACCTCTCCTGCTCGGTCATCGCCGGCAAGGGCGACGCCATGCAGCGCGACGACTGGTACAGCACCCATCGCGACGCGGCGGACCTGGCCGAGGCCGAACTGGTCGGCGAATATGCCGCGCGCCGCGCGCTGTCGCGCCTGGGCGCGCGCAAGATCGCCACCTGCGAGGTGCCGGTGCTGTTCGAGGCGCCGCTGGCCGCCTCGCTGATCGGCAATTTCGTCTATGCCGTCTCGGGCGGCAGCCTGTATCGCAAGTCCTCCTTCCTCCTCGACAGCCTGGGCACGCAGGTGTTCTCGCCGCAGGTGCACATCAGCGAACGGCCGCATCTGCCGCGCGCCCTGGCAAGCAGCCCCTTCGACGACGATGGCGTCGCCACGCACGACCGCGAGGTGGTCGAGGCCGGCGTGCTGAAGGGGTATTTCCTGTCGACCTATTCGGCACGCAAGCTCGGCATGCGGACCACCGGCAACGCCGGCGGCTCGCACAACCTGATCGTGCGCCCGGGCAAGCGCGACCTGGTCGGCCTCGCCGCCCTCATGGGACGCGGCCTGCTGGTCACCGAGCTGCTCGGCCAAGGGGTGAATTACGTCACCGGCGATTATTCGCGCGGGGCCTCCGGCTACTGGATCGAAAACGGCGAGATCTCCTATCCGGTGCAGGAAATCACCATCGCCGGCAATCTCAGGGACATGCTTCGCGGCATCGTCGCCGTCGGCAACGATGTGCTGGTGCGCGGCTCCAAGCAGGTCGGCTCCATTCTCATCGACCGCATGACCATCGCCGGGGCATAAGCCCGGCAACCGTAAGGGTTTTCCCCACTATGGGACGCGTGATCTGGTGCATTCGATTGGTGTAGTATCACCCGGCGATCCCTGCACAAGGGGGGGTTGAACCAAACCGCCGCACAACGGCAAAGAAGAACCTCTAAAGGAGACTCATCAATGGAACGTCGCGATTTCATCAAGCACGCCGGCATCGCCGGCATTCTGGCGGCGGGCGTTGCCCCCGCCGCACACGCCCAGGGCGCCACCATCCGCTGGCGCCTGGCCTCCAGCTTCCCGAAGGCCCTCGATACCATCTTCGGCGCAGCCGACGTCTTCGCCAAGAAAGTGAATGAAATGTCCGGCGGCAAATTCACCATTTCGGTGCATGCCGGCGGCGAGATCATGCCCCCCTTCGGCGTGGTCGACGGCGTGCAGCAGGGCACGGTGGAGTGCGCGCATACCGCGCCGTACTACTTCTTCGGCAAGGACGAGACCTTCGCCATGGACTGCGCCATCCCCTTCGGCCTCAACTCGCGCCAGATGACGGCGTGGATGTACGAGGGCAACGGCATGAAGCTGTTCCGCGAGTTCTACAAGAACTACAACATCGTCAACTTCCCGATGGGCAACACCGGCGCCCAGATGGGCGGCTGGTACCGCAAGCCGATCAAGTCCCTGAAGGACATCAAGGGCATGAAGATGCGCATCGGCGGCTTCGGCGGCAAGATCCTGGAGAAAATCGGCGGCGTGCCGCAGAACATTCCCGGCGGCGAGATCTATCAGGCCTTGGAAAAGGGCACCATCGACGCCACCGAATGGGTCGGCCCCTACGACGACCAGAAGCTCGGCTTCTACAAGGTGGCGAAGAACTACGTCTATCCGGCCTGGTGGGAAGGTGGCCCGCAATTGTCCCTGTACGTCAATTCCAAGGCCTACGAGGGCCTGTCGACCGAGTACAAGGCCATCCTCGAGTGCGCCGCCGCCATCGCCCACACCGACATGCAGGCCAAGTACGATGCCAAGAACCCCAAGGCGCTGAAGGAACTGGTCGCCGCCGGCGTCAAGCTGCAGCGCATGCCCAAGGATGTCATGGAAGCCGCCTTCAAGGCCTCGCAGGCGGTGTACAGCGAGCTGTCGGCGAAGAACCCCAACTGGAAGAAGATCTACGAGGATTATGCGGCCTTCCGCAGGGAACAACACCTCTGGTTCCGCTTCTCGGAAGCCGGCTTCGACAGCTTCATGCAGGCGCAGAAGCTCTAGAAGTTCGCCGTACAGCAAAAAGCCCGCGGGATCGCTCCCGCGGGCTTTTTTGTCGGTACGCTCGACTCATTTTTTCTTCTTGGCTTCCTTGGCGAGGTCCCGCATCAGGTCGGCTGCCGGATCGGCCTCCTTTTCCTCCTTGTCCGCCGTGCCGTCCTGCTCCTCGCCGGCTTCCCCGCCTTCTCCGGCTTCGCCCTCCTTGCCCTTTTCCTCGTCCCAGTCGGCCGGGTTGCTGGCAGGCCCGTAGCCGCGGTCGTAGCCGCTGGGCTGGAATTCGATCTGGACATCCTCGACATCGACCTTCTTGTTCTGGTCCAGGCTATCGAGCACGAGGTGCGGCCAGGCAATCACCGCCACCACCATGACGACCTGGATGACGATGAAGGCGATGGCGCCCTTGTAGATTTGCGCCGTCGACACCGCCGGAATGCGCTTCTGGGTGACGCGGTCGGTGTAGTCCGTCTTGGCGGAGACGCTGCGCAGATAGAACAGGGCGAAGCCGAAGGGCGGCGTCAGGAACGAGGTCTGCAGGTTTATGGCGACGATGACGCCGAACCAGATCAGCGCGTCCGAGCCCGGCGGCAGGATGCCGGGCAGCACCTTTTCCGCCACCGGCGCCAGCAGCGGGATGACGATGAAGGCGATCTCGAAGAAGTCGATGAACATGCCGAGCACGAAGACCAGCAGGTTCACCACGATGAGGAAGCCGAGCGCGCCGCCCGGCAGCTTGTCGAACAGGTGCTCCACCCATTTCTGGCCGTCGGCGGCGTTGAAGGTGAAGGAGAACACCGTCGAGCCGATCAGGATGAACAGCACGAAGCAGGACAGTTTCGCCGTGTTGTCCAGCGCCTGCCTGAGCAGGGAAAACGACAGCTTGCGCTTGGTCAGGGCCATGACGAAGGCGCCGAGCGCGCCCATGGCGCCGCCCTCGGTCGGCGTGGCCAGCCCGAGGAAGATCGTGCCCAGCACCAGGAAGATCAGGATCAGCGGCGGGATCAGCACGAAGGTGACCCGCTCGGAGAGCTTCGACAGCAGGTGCAGCTTCGTGAAATGGTTGAGCAGGGACAGGCCGAGCGCGGTGAAGGAGGAGACGGTCATCGACATGATGACGATCTCGTCGCCCGGCGCCGGGTTCTCGCGGCCGGTCCACGACTGGATGATGCCGTCGTGGAACTGCGACCAGACGATGCCGGCGGCCGCAGCGATCGTCATCAGCACCAGCAATGATATGTGGCCGCTGGCGCCGTTGGCCTCCTTGTAGATGCGCGCCTCCTTCGGCAGGGCCGGCACCCAGGACGGCCGCACGAAGGCGACGAGGATGACGAACGTAGCGTAAAGCCCGACCAGCAGCAGCCCCGGCACCAGGCCGCCGGCGTACATGTCGCCGACCGAGCGGCCGAGCTGGTCGGCCATGACGATCAGCACCAGCGAGGGCGGGATGGCCTGGGCCAGCGTGCCCGAGGCGGTGATGACGCCGGTGGCGACGGTGCGGTTGTAGCCGTAGCGCAGCATGATCGGCAGCGAGATCAGGCCCATCGACATTACCGCCGCCGCCACCACGCCGGTGGTGGCGGCGAGCAGGGCGCCGACGAAGACCACGGCCAGGGCGAGACCGCCGCGCACCGGGCCGAATACCTGGCCGATGGTCTCCAGCAGGTCTTCGGCCATGCCGCTCCTCTCGAGGATGATGCCCATGAAGGTGAAGAAGGGGATCGCCAGCAGCGTGTCGTTCTGCATGATGCCGAAGATGCGCAGCGGCAGGGCCTGGAACAGGTTGGGCGGGAACATGCCCGCTTCCATGCCGATGAAGCCGAAGAAAAGGCCGGTGGCGGCCAGCGAGAAGGCCACCGGGAAGCCGGTGAGCAGGAACAGCAGCAGGCCGCAGAAGAGCAGCGGCGTGAAGTTCTGCGCGATGAACGCCATCATCGGACTTCCTCCTGGACGTGCTGGGCATGCTCCTCGATCTCGCGTGCCAGTTCGTCTTCCACCGTCGGCTCTTCGCCGTGGCCGAGCGGATCGGGAATGGCGCCGCGCAGGAAGGCGAAGCGCTTGATCAGTTCGGAGACCGCCTGGAGCAGCAGCAGGGCCATGCCGGCCGGGATCATCAGCATCACCGGCCAGCGGATCAGCCCGCCGGCGTTCTGCGACATCTCGCCGCTGGTCCAGGCGTTCTCGAACAGGGGCCAGGAGAGCACGATCAGAAGAATGCACAGTGGGCCGAGGAAAACGAGGATGCCGACGATGTCGATGATGTTCCTCATCTTCGGCGACAGATGGTTGGAGAGGAAATCGATGCGCACATGGGCATTCTTCAGGAAGGCATAGCCCGCGCCGAGCAGGAACACCGCCGAGAAGAGATACCACTGGATCTCCAGCAGGGCATTCGAGCTCATGTTGAGGGTCTTGCGCACGATGGCGTTGCCGGCCGAGATCAGCACGGCGGCGAGCACCAGCCAGATGAGGACCCCGCCCAGGCGATCGCTGAGGGCGTCGATCAGCCGGGATGTCTTGAGCAGAAAGTTCATGGATTCTCCTGTCGCGGTCGCGGCGGTGGCCGCGCCGCCTCCTGTTGCAGGGGCCGTCTCTTGGAAGGCCCGGACGAAGCGGCGTAAGAGTAATCCGGAACGCCTTGTGATTCCAGTCGTTTTTGTCCCGACTGGCGCAAAATGCAGGTAAACCCTAACATTCGGCTCTTCGAGCATTAGCCTGCCCTGATCCATCAGCAATGACCACCCGACTCTGCCTTGTCCGCCACGGCGAAACCGCCTGGAATGCCGAGCGCCGCATCCAGGGCCAGCTCGACGTGCCGCTCTCCACGGTGGGCCATGCCCAGGCGCGCGCCGCCGCCAACTGGCTGGCGCGCGAGGACTTCTCCGCCATCTACTCGAGCGACCTGTCGCGCGCGCTGCACACGGCGGAAGCGTCGGCGCATCTGCTCAAGCTGCCGATCCGGAAGAAAGTTGCCTTGCGCGAGCGCCATTACGGCGTGCTGCAGACGCTGACTTATGCGGAATTCGAGCGGCGCCATCCGAACGCCTACGCGCGTTTCCTCGCGCGCGAGGAAGCCTTCGCCCTGCCGGGCGGCGGCGAAAGCCTGCGCCGGTTCGCCGAACGCGTGAACCAATGCATCGATGCCATCGTGGCGGCGCATCCGGACGGCCAGGTGCTGGTCGTCACCCACGGCGGCGTCCTCGACATCCTGCATCGCCGCGCCAGCGCCCGGTCGCTTTCGGCGCCGCGCGACTTCGAGATTCCCAACGCCGCGCTGAACTGGCTGGAAATCGATCGCGGCAAGTGGACCCTGTTGTCCTGGGCCGAGCGCGGCCATCTCGCCGAGGCGCTCGATGAGCTTCCCGGCTGAGGAAGCCGCGCAGCGCCTGCTGCGCGTGACCGGCCGTCTGGTGCAGGAAACCCACCCCGGCCGGCGCGCTCCCGTCACGCTGGACAGCCCGCTGGAGCGGGACCTCGGCCTGGATTCCCTGGCGCGCGTCGAATTGCTGCTGCGCCTCGGCCGCGAATTCGGCGTGTCCCTGCCGGAGGCGGCGCTGGGCGAGGCGGAAACGCCGCGCGACCTGCTGCGTCTGCTCGGCCATGCCGCGCCCGCCGCCGCACCCCGCGCCGCCATCGAACTGCCGCATGGCGCCGTGCTCCCGGTGCCCGATGGGGCGGCCACCCTGATCGAGGTGCTCGAGTGGCATGTCGCGCGCACGCCGGACCGCACCCATGTGCTGCTCTACGGCGAGGGCGAACGGGCCGAGACGATCAGCTATGCGGACTTGCTCGCGGCTGCCCGGCGCATCGCCACCGGCCTCGTCGCGCGCGGCCTGCAGCCGCAGCAGGCGGTGGCGCTGATGCTGCCGACCGGCCGCGACTATCTCGCCTGCTTCTTCGGCGTTCTGCTGGCGGGCGGCATTCCCGTGCCGATCTATCCGCCGGCGCGGTTGGCCCAGATCGAGGATCACCTCAGGCGCCACGCGCGCATCCTCGACAACGCCCAGGCCGCCTTCATCGTCACCGTGCCGCAGGCGAAGGCGGTGGCGGCGCTGCTCTCCGCCCGCGTGCCGAGCCTGGCCGGCATCGTCACGCCGCAGGAGATCGACGCCGAGCCGGCGCCGCTCTGCCATCGCGCCCGGCCCGAGGACATCGCCTTCCTGCAGTACACCTCCGGCAGCACCGGCGACCCGAAAGGCGTCGTGCTGACCCACGCCAACCTGCTCGCCAACCTGCGCGCCATGGGGCCGGCCTTCAAAGTGACGAGCGAGGACGTCTTCGTCTCCTGGCTGCCGCTCTACCACGACATGGGCTTGATCGGCGCCTGGTTCGGCTCGCTGTATTTCGCCATGCCGCTGGTGCTGATGTCGCCGCTGGCCTTCCTCGCGCGGCCTTCCCGCTGGCTGCAGGCGATCTCGCGCCACCGCGGCACGCTCACGGCGGCGCCGAACTTCGCCTACGAACTGTGCGCGAAGAAGCTCGACGACGTCGACCTGGCCGGGCTCGACCTCGCGTCGCTTCGCCTGGCACTGAACGGCGCCGAGCCGGTCAGTCATGCGACGCTGGAGGCCTTCATCCAGCGCTTTGTGCCGCACGGCCTGCAGCCCGAGGCGATCACGCCGGTATACGGCCTGGCGGAATGCTCGGTCGGCCTGGCCTTTCCGCCGCTCGGGCGCGGCCCGCGCATCGACGCCATCCGGCGCGACGCTTTCATGGACGCGCGACGCGCGTTGCCGGCGGCGGAAGGCGAGCCCGGCACGATGCTGGTGCCCGCCTGCGGGCGGGCGCTGCCCGGGCACGAGATCCGCATCGTGGACGAGGCCGGCGACGAACTGCCCGACCGCCGCGTCGGCCGCCTGCAGTTCCGCGGCCCTTCGGCGACGCGCGGCTACTACCGCAACCCGGAAGCGACGGCACGCCTGTTCCGCGACGGCTGGCTCGACTCGGGCGACTACGCCTACATGGTCGAGGGCGAGGTCTACCTCACCGGCCGCGTCAAGGACCTCATCATCCGCGGCGGGCGCAACCTCTATCCGTATGAGCTGGAGGAAGCGGTCGGCGAGATCCCCGGCATCCGCAAGGGCTGCGTCGCCGTCTTCGCCAGCACCGATCCGGCGAACGCCACCGAGCGCCTGGTCGTGATGGCGGAAACGCGCGAACGCGACGAGGCGGCGCGCGAGGCGCTGAAGCGGAAGATCAACGAGGCCGCCGTCGACGCCATCGGCATGCCGGCCGACGAGATCGTGCTGGCGCCGCCGCACGGCGTGCTGAAGACCTCCAGCGGCAAGATCCGCCGCGCCGCCTCGCGCGAGGCCTTCGAGCGCGGCGAAGTCGGACGCCGGCCGCCGCCGGCCTGGCTGCAGATGACGAAGCTCACCCTTGCCGCCGTATCGCAGCGACTGACTTTTGCGGCGCAACAGGCTGGCCGCTGGCTGTACGGCGCCTGGTGCTGGGGCGTGTTCGCGCTGCTCGGCATGCCGGTGGCTGCGCTGCTGGCCCTGCTGCAGCATCCTGCCTCGGGCAGGCGGCTGGCGCACGGCGCGGCGCGCCTGTTCCTGCGGCTCACGGCGATGCCGGTGCGAACGCGCAGCCTCGACCGCCTGCCGGACACGCCGCATGTGCTGCTGGTCAATCACACCAGCTACTTCGACGTCATCGTGCTGTACGCGGCGCTGCCGCCGGATCGCGCCTATGCATTCGTCGCCAAGCGCGAACTCGTCCGGCAATCCTTCATCCATGCCTGCCTGCGCGGCCTCGGAACGCTGTTCGTCGAGCGCTACGAAGCGGCGAAAAGTGCCGAGGACGTGGCCGGCATCGTTGCCCGCCTCGGCCAGGGCGGCAGCCTGGTGGTGTTTCCCGAAGGCACGTTTTCGCGCGAGGCCGGCCTGAAGCCCTTCCGCATGGGCGCCTTCGTCGCCGCAGCGCGCGCAGGCGTGCCGGTGGCGGTGGCCGGGCTGCGCGGCATCCGCGCGATCCTGCGCGACAAGACCTGGCAGCCGCGCCACGGCCGGCCCGAGTTCGAGGTCGGCGCCGTGCTGCAGGCCGACGGTGCGGACTGGGCCGCCGCGGTGCGCCTGCGCGAGGCCGTGCGTGCCGAGATGCTGCGGCTCTCCGGCGAGCATGATCTGGGCGGTTTTCTCCCCGAACTGCCACCCCAATAGCCCCTTCCGCCCCGTGGTAAAATTGCAGCTTTCTTCAATCAGTTAGGGCTGCATCCATGTTTCTCAAGAAAAACACCCTGGCGAAGGTCGACGCCGAACTGTGGGCCGCGATCGAAGCCGAGAACCGTCGCCAGGAAGAGCACATCGAGCTGATCGCCTCCGAGAACTACGTCTCCTGCGCCGTGCTCGAGGCACAGGGCTCGCAGCTCACCAACAAGTACGCCGAGGGCTACCCCGGCAAGCGCTACTACGGCGGCTGTGAGCATGTGGACGTCGCCGAGCAGCTGGCCATCGACCGCGCGAAGAAGCTGTTCGGCGCCGACTGCGCCAACGTGCAGCCGAACTCCGGCTCGCAGGCCAACCAGGCGGTGTTCTTCGCCTTCCTCAAGCCGGGCGACACCATTCTCGGCATGAACCTGTCGATGGGCGGTCACCTGACCCACGGCATGCCGCTCAACATCAGCGGCAAGTGGTTCAACATCGTGCCCTACGGCCTCAACGAGAAGGAAGAGATCGACTACGCCGAGATGGAGCGGCTGGCGCGCGAGCACAAGCCCAAGCTGATCATCGCCGGCGCCTCCGCCTACGCCCTGCGCATCGACTTCGAGCGCTTCGCCAAGGTGGCGAAGGAAGTCGGCGCCATCTTCATGGTGGACATGGCGCACTACGCCGGCCTCATCGCCGCCGGCGTCTATCCGAATCCGGTGCCGCACGCCGACGTCGTCACCACCACCACGCACAAGACCCTGCGCGGCCCGCGCGGCGGCCTCATCCTCATGAAGGCCGAGCACGAAAAGGCCATCAACTCGGCCATCTTCCCCGGCATCCAGGGCGGCCCGCTGATGCACGTCATCGCCGGCAAGGCGGCGGCGCTGAAGGAGGCCATGACTTCCGAGTTCCGCGACTACCAGGAGCAGGTGCTCGCCAACGCCCGAGTCATGGCGCGCGTGCTCTCCGAGGAGCGCGGCCTGCGCATCGTCTCCGGCCGCACCGAGAGCCACGTCTTTCTGGTCGACCTGCGCGCCAAGAACATCACCGGCAAGGAGGCCGAGGCGGCGCTGGGCCGCGCCCACATCACCGTGAACAAGAACGCCATCCCGAACGACCCGCAGAAGCCCTTCGTCACCTCCGGCATCCGCATCGGCTCGCCGGCCATGACGACGCGCGGCTTTACCGAGATCGAGGCGGAAACCGTCGCCCACCTGATCGCCGACGTGCTCGATGCCCCGAACGACGAGGCGGCCATCGCCAAGGTGCGCGGCAAGGTGGCGGAACTCTGCAAGAAGTATCCGGTTTACGGCTGATCTGCGATGAAGTGTCCTTTTTGCGCGGAACCGAACACCCAGGTCATCGATACCCGGGAGAACGAGGAAGGGGACACCGTTCGCCGGCGCCGGCGCTGCCTGGCCTGCGACAAGCGCTTCACCACCTACGAGCGCGTCGAGCTGCGCATGCCGCTCATCGTCAAGAAGAACGGCAGCCGCGCCGACTACGACCGCGACAAGCTGCTGGCCAGCCTGATGCTCGCCCTGCGCAAGCGCCCGGTCACCACCGAGAGCATCGACGCCGCCATCGAGCGCATCGAGGAGCGGCTGCTCGCCTCGGGCGAACGCGAGGTGCCGACCGAGAAGGTGGGGGAGCTGGTCATGCGCGAACTGCGCAAGCTCGACAAGATCGCCTACGTGCGCTTCGCCTCGGTGTACCGCAACTTCGAGGACGTGGAAGAATTCCGCGAGGCGATCCGCGAAGTGAAGAAGCCGCGCGCGCCGCGGCGTCCGCGCAGCGCCTGACGTTCCAGCCGGCATGTTCAGCGCTGCCGATCATGAATTCATGGCCCGTGCGCTGCGCCTGGCGCACAGGGGTCTCTGCACCACCACGCCGAATCCTCGCGTCGGCTGCCTCATCGTCCGCGACGGCAATATCGTTGGAGAAGGCTGGCATGCGCGCGCCGGCGAGGCGCATGCCGAGATCCACGCCCTGAAAGCGGCCGGCGAGCTTGCCCGCGGCGCCACCGCCTACGTCACGCTGGAACCCTGCAGCCACCACGGCCGCACGCCGCCCTGCGCCGATGCGCTGATCGAAGCCGGCGTGGCGCGCGTGGTGGCGGCCATGCGCGACCCGAATCCGCAGGTCGGCGGCAACGGCCTGGAAAAACTCCGCGCCGCCGGCATCCCCTTCGAGAGCGGGTTGATGGAGGCGGAGGCGCGCGAACTGAACATCGGCTTCGTCTCGCGCATGGAGCGCGGCCGGCCCTGGGTGCGCCTGAAGCTGGCCGCCAGCCTGGACGGCAAGACGGCCCTGAACAACGGCAAGAGCCAGTGGATCACCGGGCCCGAGGCGCGCCGCGACGGCCACGCCTTCCGCGCCCGCGCCTGCGCCATCCTCACCGGCGCCGGCACGGTGCGCGACGACGACCCGCGCCTGACCGTGCGCGACATCGACACCGACCGGCAGCCGCTGCGCGTGGTGGTGGACAGCCATTTCGAGACGCCGCCGACGGCGCGCATCCTCGAGGGCGGCAACACCCTGGTGGCGGCGGCAAGCGAGGATGCGGCGAAGATCGCCGCCCTGCGCGCGGCCGGCGCCGAGGTGACCGTGCTGCCCAACCCGAACGGCAAGGTCGACCTGCCGCGGCTGCTGCAGGCGCTGGCCGAACGCGGCGTGAACGAACTGCACGTCGAGGCCGGCCACAAGCTCAACGGCTCGCTGCTGCGCGAAGGACTGGTCGACGAGCTGCTGCTGTATTTCGCGCCGACGATTCTCGGCAGCGGGCGCGAGATGTTCCCGCTGCCGGAGTTGACCGATCTCGCCGGCCGGCGCGACCTGAAGATCGTCGACCTGCGTCGCGTCGGCGAGGACATCCGCATCCTGGCGCGGCCCCTGGCGGCATGAAGGGCAAGCGAGACCCCGCCCGCGATTTCCCCGGCAAGCGCTGGCTGGTGAACCTGCTGCGCGCCATTCATCTCGTGGGCGTCGTCGGCCTCGGCGCCGGCGTGCTCGGCGACCTTCCGGAAGCCCGCTGGTTCGCCTTCGGCATCACGGCGCTGGTCACCGGCTTGAGCATCCTCGCCCTCGATGCCTGGTCGCGGCCCAGTTATTTCCGCGAGCACGTCGGCCTGGCCATGGCCGGCAAGCTGCTCCTGCTCGGCGTGCTTCTGGCCTGGCCGGCTCAGCGCGCCGTGCTGTTCTGGCTGATTCTCGTCTTCTCCGTGCTCTTCGCCCACGCCCCGGCCAGCCTGCGCCACGGCGTCTGGCGGAAGTGAGCGGGGCCTGCGCCGTGAGCCGGAAGAAAGTCCTCGTCGTCGAAGACCACCCGCTGTTCGTGCAGGCGATCGGCGAAATCGTCTCGCGCATCGATCCGGCGGCGGAAGTGCAGGGAACGCATACCCTGGCCGACGCGCTGGCCTGGCTTGCGCGCGGCAGCCCGGACCTGGTGCTGCTCGACATCAACCTGCCGGACGTTTCGGGCCTGGACGGCGTCGCCGCGCTGCGCCGGCAACTGCCGGAAGTCCCCATCGTCGTCGTCAGCGCCGCGGATGATCCCGCCCTGCTGCGCGAACTCGAGCGCAGCGGCATCCATCGCTTCGTCTCGAAGAGCGCCAAGCCGGCCGAAATCATCGAATCGATCCGCCAGGTCTTCCATGTCGCAGCCCCGGCCCGGCGCGACGCGGCGCAGCGTTCGCCGGAGGAGGGCAAGCGCGTGGCCCTCTCGCAGCGCCAGCTCGAGGTGCTGCAGGAGATGGCCACCGGCAAATCCAACAAGGAGATCGCGCGCAGCCTCGACATCGCCGTCGATACCGTGCGGGCGCATGTCGTCGAGATCCTCGCCCGGCTCGGCGTGCGCAACCGCACCGAGGCGGTGACGGTGTACTACTCCGGCCAGTACGAAGTGTCGAAATGAGGCAGGCCGCCCTGCGCGCGGCGTGGCTTGCCATTGGCCTCTTCATGGCGGCGCCTGCGTGGGCGGCGCCTGTCGTGCTCGAGGCGGAGCGGAAGGAAATCCGCCTCCAGGAAGGCATCGAGGTGCTGGAGGATGCCGAACGCCGCCTCCAGGCGACTGACTTTTCCGCCGCGCCGCCGGCGTCCTTTCACAAGCTGCCCGGCGAGCACCATTCCTACGGCTATTCCGCCAGCGCCTTCTGGGCACGCGCAGAAATAGGCAATCCCGGTGCCGGCCGGGCAGACTGGTTCCTGGTCTACAAGCAGGTGGCCATCGACCGCATCCAGGTGTTTCTCGGCAGGGCCGACGGCACCTGGCGCGAAATCGCTCCCTACGGTGCAGAAACTGCGCATGAGCTGTTCGGCGGATTGCGCTACCCCGCCTTCCATCTCTCGCTGGCCGCGGGCGAGCGCGCGACGGTCCTCGTGCGCATCGAGAACTCCTCGCCGATCCGCTTCCCGCTGGTCATGCAGGAATTCCACGACTTCTTCAAGCAGGATCGCGTCGGGAGGATGTGGGCGGGCCTGGCGCTGGTGATCCCGCTGGTGGTGGCCATCTACATGCTGTTCCTGTGGGGCGCGATGCGCGACCATTCCCTGCTGCTCTACATCGGCTTCCAACTGGCCGTGATGGTGGCTTCGGCCTGGATCAGCGGCTATCTTGCCGAAATCCTGCCGATGCTGCCGCGCCGCACGCTGGCCGAGATCGGCGTGGCCGCCTTCAATCTTTCCTACTTCTTCGGGCTGTTGCATGCGCGGGCGTTCATGCAATTGCCGCGCCGCCAGCCGGTGCTGGGCAGGGCCGTGCTGTTCGTCGCGCCGCTGTTTCTGCTGGTGATCGGCATGGAGTTCGTGCAGCCGACGGCGGCGCGATTGATTACCGTGGCCGGGGCGATCGGCGTGGTCCTGTTCGTCTTCGGGACGACCCTCGTCGCCTGGTACCGCCGCCTGCCGCACGCGGCGATCTATGCCGCCGCCTGGGCAAGCCTGCTGCCCGGCGTGGCCAGCATCATTGGTTCGCGGCTGGGCTGGATCGACCATGGCGCGGTGACGGTCGCCCAGCTGGCGGCCGGCGTGATGTCCTCGCTGATTTTCGGCATCGCGCTGGCCGGGCAGATCCGCCTGCGGGAGGCGCGCGCGCAGGCGGTCATGGCGCAGGGTCGCCTGCTCGCCGCCGCCCACCACGACCTGCGCCAGCCGCTGCAGTCCCTCGGCATCTTCATCGAGCTGATGCGCGGCGAGGCCGAGCGGCCCGCCCAGGTGCGCGCGCTGGCCGGCCGCATGGAGGCCGCCTACGGCAGCCTGGCCGACTTCATCGATGGCCTGCTCGAATTGTCCCGTGCCGCGGATGGCCAGCACGAGCCGAAGCTCGTGCGCCTGAGGGTGAATGACGTGCTGGCGCCGCTGGTGGCGGAATACCGGCGCCTGGCCGCCGCCGTCGGACTCGAATTGCGCCATGTGCCGTCCTCGGCGTGGATCGAGAGCGACCCGCGCCTGCTCGAGCGCATCCTGCGCAACATCCTCGCCAACGCCGTGCGCTATACCCAGCGCGGGCGCATCCTCGTCGGCTGCCGGCGCTGCGGCGACCGCCTTGCCATCGAGGTCTGCGATACCGGCCCGGGCATCGCGGAGCGCGACCGGGAGCGCATGTTCGACACCTTTATCCAGGGCGCCGAGGCGCAGAACAGCCGCGCCGGCTTCGGGCTCGGCTTGGCCATCGTGAAACAGCTGGCCCGGCGCATGGGACATGAAATCTGCCTGAGGTCCGTCGAGGGCAGGGGATCGTGCTTCAGGGTACTGGTGCCCAGGCCTGTCTCGATGGAGCGCTGAACGGGGCCGCCAATCAGGAGGACAATTTCCCTCCTGCAGATGCGCACACCGCGCAGCCCGGGTCCTTGCCGAGTTGGATGCTGCGCCATTCCATCGCCAGGCCGTCGAGCAGCAGCAATCTTCCCGAGAGCGATTCGCCGCAGCCGGCGACGAGCTTGAGGGCTTCGGCCGCCTGCGTCGTGCCGATGATGCCGGTGAGCGGGGCGAAGACGCCCATCACGGCGCAGCGCACCTCCTCCGCGTCCTGGCCTTCCGGGAACAGGCAGTTGTAGCAGGGGCTCTTCGCCTCGCGTAGGTCGAACACCGAGACTTGGCCGTCGAAGCGGATGGCGGCGCCGGAGACGAGCGGCTTGCGGAATTTCACGCAGGCACGGTTGATGGCATGGCGGGTGGCGAAGTTGTCGGAACAGTCGAGCACGACGTCGGCGGCGGCGACCTGTTCCTCGAGCGCCTCGCCTTCCAGCCGAGCTTCCAGCGCAACGACATTCACCTCGGGATTGATGAGGGCCAGCGTGTTGCGGCCGGACACCGCCTTGGGCTGGGTCACCGAGGCGGTGTGGTGCAGGATCTGCCGCTGCAGGTTGGTGAGGTCGACCGTGTCGCCGTCGCACAGCGCGATGGTGCCCATGCCGGCCGAGGCGAGATACATCGCCGCCGGCGAACCCAGCCCGCCGGCGCCGACCACCAGTGCGCGCGCCGCGAGCAGGCGCTCCTGTCCTTCGATGCCGAGCTGCGGCAGCAATATGTGCCGCGAGTAGCGGAGGAGCTGCTGGTCGTTCACCGATCTTCCCGCAACTCGACCGGCGTATCGTCGCGGTCGCCGTGCGGATGGTGCTGGTAGGCCTTGATGTAGACCTGGTTGGACTGCTTGATCAGGCGCGCCGGCTCCTTGAGATTCCTCAGCTGGGTCTCCTCGGTAAAGTAGACGAGGGCGCGGACGATCTTGCAGTAGATGGAGTTGTCGAGGTGGTAGCCGAGGTTGCGCAGGGCTTTTTCCAGCCCCTCGTAGGTGTAGTCGATGAGGTCGTAGCGGACCGTGATGCCGCGCGGGTGGGGCCCGTGGGATACGTCCAGATATTCCATGCCGGCAAGCAGCTCGGCGGCCTTCCTGGCCTGTTCGGGCGGCATCTTGGTGAAACGGATCTCGCGGCGCTTGACGCTGCCGTGCTCGGGCACGGCGGGGGCATGACCCGGGTGGGGAACGCGGTGGGCAAGCTGGCGTGCGCGCTCCGGCGTCATGGCCGCGTCACTTTGACTGCATGATCTGCAGGCCCTTGAGGAGGTTGACCGCCTGGTTGAGCTGGTAGTCGTTCTTCGAGGCGATCTCGAAGCGCGACTTCTCCTCCTCTTCGGGCTCGTCCTTCGCCGGCTTGCCCTTGGTGGCGGGCGCCTTGGTCTGCGGCTTGGCGGCCGGTGCCGGTTCCTTGTCCTTGTCGTTCTCCAGGTGGCGCTCGAGGTCGGCTTCGCGCAGGCGCGGTCCGGAGCTGCCATTGGCGGATTCCTCGACGATGATGTCGGGCACGATGCCCTTGGCCTGGATGGAGCGGCCGCTCGGCGTGTAGTAGCGCGCCGTGGTGAGCTTGATGGCGGTGTTGTTGGCGAGCGGCAGGATGGTCTGCACGGAACCCTTGCCGAAGGTCTGCGTGCCCATGACGACGGCGCGCTTGTGATCCTGCAGGGCGCCGGCAACGATCTCGGAGGCGGATGCCGAGCCGGCATTCACCAGCACCACCATCGGCACGGTCTTGGCGCCGGCCGGAAGATCCTTGAGATAGTCGGTGCGCGTGCCGCGCAGATAGTCCTCCGGGCTGGCGAAAAACTTGCGCTTGGCGTCTTCGGTGCGGCCGTCGGTGGAGGTCACCAGCGCCTTCGGCGGCAGGAAGGCGGCGGAGACGCCGACGGCGCCATGCAGCAGGCCGCCCGGGTCGTTGCGCAGGTCGAGGACGAGCCCCTTCACATCGCCCTGCTTCCAGAGCTTGTTGAGGTGATCGACCAGCTTGTTGGCAGTGTCTTCCTGGAACTGGGTCAGGCGCACATAGGCGTAACCCGGCTCGATCACCTTCGACTTCACGCTTTGCACCTTGATGACTTCGCGCGTGATGGTGATGATAAGGGGCTTGGTCTCGCCCTTGCGGGCGATGGTCAGGGTGATCTGGGTCTTCGGCTTGCCGCGCATGCGCTTCACTGCGTCCGAAAGCGTCATGCCCTTCACCGGCGTGTCGTCGAGCTTGACGATGAGGTCGCCGGCCTTGATGCCGGCGCGGAAGGCCGGCGTGTCCTCGATCGGCGAGATGACCTTGACGAAGCCGTCTTCCATGCCGACCTCGATGCCGAGGCCGCCGAATTCGCCCTGGGTGTTCACCTGCAGGTCCTTGAAGGCGTCGGCGTCGAGGTATTGCGAGTGCGGATCCAGGCCGGTAAGCATGCCGGAAATGGCCTGGGTGATCAGCTTCTTGTCCTCGACCGGCTCGACATAGCCCGTCTTGATGGCGCTGAAGACGTCCGCGAAGGTGCGCAGCTCCTCGATCGGCAGCGGTGCAGCGGCGTCCTTCTGGGCGATGGCCGAGAAATTGAGACTGACGAAAATGCCGGCGATCAATCCGAAAAGAACGAGGCCGGCTTGTTGCAGCTTGTTGCGCATGGTTGCTCCGTTGGGGGATCAGGCTATCTCAGGATGACCCATTTCAGGGGGTCGAGCGGCTGACCCAAATGTCTTAATTCAAAGTATAAACCCGTTTCCGGGTTGCCGCCGCTGTTGCCCACCGAGGCGATGGCTTCCCCGCTTTTCACCGGCTGGCCGACCGTCTTGTAGAGGGATTCGTTGTTGCCGTACACCGACAGATAGCCGTCGCCGTGATCGACGATGGCCAGGTTGCCGAAGCCGCGCAGCCAGTCGGCGAAGACGATGCGGCCCGGGGCAATGGCCTTGACCTCGGTGCCGTTGGCGGCGCGGATGAACACCCCCTTCCAGGTCGTGCCGCCCTCCTGTCGTGGAGTGCCGAAACGGTTGGCGAGTTCCCCGCGCGCGGGCAGGGCGAGGCGCCCCTTCAGCCGGACAAAGGCCTCCGCCGCCAGCGAGGCGTCCGGTGTGCGTTCGTTGCGCAGGGCCGGCGCCTGGGCCTGGGATGAGGCAGGCCGCTTCGGCTTGGCAACGATGCGACCGAGCCCCTCGATCAGCCTGGCCAGGCGCTTTTCGTCGCGCTTGAGCCTGCTCACTTCGCGCCGCTGCGCCTTGATGCGGTCGGACAGGCGGACGAGCACGGCCTGCCGCTTTTTCTGCTGCTCGACCAGGCCGGCGCGTTCGCGCTGCTGGCTTTTCTCTATCCCGGCCAGTTCTTCGCTTTTCTCGCGTGCCAGGCCGGCGAGGCGCTTTTTCTCGTCGAGTACCTCGCCCAGGTTGCGGATCAGGCCGGCTTTGGCGCGCGAGAGCAGGCTCAGGTAATGGGCGTCGCGGGCCAGCTGGTTGGGGTCGTTGCCGGAGAGGAGGTGGCTCAACGCATCGGTCTCGCCGGCGTAATACTGCCGGGTGAACAGGCGCCCGAGCTGGGTCTGCTGGGTGGAAATGCGCGAAGACAGTTTTTGCGACTGGGACTCCAGACTGGCCAGCGTGGCCTGCGCTTCCGCCCGCGCGCTGCCCAGCTCGCGCAGCTTGCGGTTGGCCTCGGAGATGGCCTGTTCCGTCTCACGCAATTCTTCGGCGGCGTCGGCGCGCGATTCCTCGGCCTTGGCGATGTCCTTCTGCAGGGACTGGATGCGCCCCTGCAGATCCTTCATTTCCTCGCGCTTGACGTCGGCCGGGGCGGCGAGGACGCTCGCCGCCGCACACAACAGCAAAGCGAGAAAAGGCCGCTGTTTCAGTTTTTCGCCTTGCCCTGGCTGGCGACCGCCTGCATGGCGGCGGCGATGGCCGCCTGGTCGCCGAGGTAATAGTTCCGGATCGGCTTGAGATCGTCATCCAGCTCATAGACCAGCGGGACACCGGTGGGGATGTTGAGTTCGACGATGTCGGCGTCGGAGATGTTGTCGAGGTACTTCACCAGGGCGCGCAGGCTGTTGCCATGGGCGGCGATGATGACGCTCTTGCCGGCCTTGACCGAGGGGGCGATGGCCGATTGCCAGTAGGGCAGGAAACGGGCGACGGTGTCCTTCAGGCATTCCGTCGGCGTGGCGGCGGCCGGGTCGCCGGCATAGCGCGGATTGGCCATCTGGGCGACGAGGCGCTCGTCGCCCTTTTCCAGCGGCGGCGGCGGGGTGTCGTAGGCGCGGCGCCAGATCTTCACCTGGGCCTCGCCGTATTTCTCGGCCGTTTCCGACTTGTTGAGCCCCTGCAGGGCGCCGTAATGCCGCTCATTCAGGCGCCAGGAGTGCTCCACCGGAATCCACATGCGATCCATCTCGTCGAGCACGGTCCACAGCGTGCGGATGGCGCGCTTGAGCACCGAGGTATAGGCGATGTCGAAGGCGAAACCGGCTTCCTTGAGCAACTGGCCGGCCTGCTTCGCCTCGGCACGGCCCTTGTCGGTCAGATCGACGTCGGTCCAGCCGGTGAAGCGGTTTTCCTTGTTCCAGGCGGATTCGCCGTGGCGCAGCAATACGATTTTCTTCATGATTTCCGTGAGATGGGCGCTTTGCAGAAGATGGACGGACGGCGTTTGGCCGACAGGAAAGTATTTTATAATATTAGCCGCTGCAATTGGATTTCATCGTGGAAGTGGACAACATCATCACCGACCTGATCGAGAAGCAGGAACATATCGAGACCGCCGCGCGTGCGCTGAAGGCGATCTCGCATCCCCTGCGCCTGAAGATCCTCTGCGTCATCGGCGACCAGGAGGCCTGCGTGCAGGAGATCGTCGACGCCGTCGGCACTTCGCAAAGCAACATTTCGCAGCATCTCGCCATCCTGCGCGACAAGGGCGTGCTGCTCACGCGCAAGGACGCCAACCGCGTCTATTACCGCGTCGGCGACCAGCGCACGCTGCAGCTCATCGTGCTGATGCGGGAAGTCTTCTGCGGCGTCCCCCAACCGAAAAGATAAACGGAGCATCGCTTGGATTTCATCAAGGACAACCTGGCCTGGTTCGGCCTCGCCGTGTTCAGCGGCGGCATGTTCCTCTGGCAGACCTGGCAGGCGCGCGGCGGCAGCGCCGGCGTGTCGCCGATGCAGGCCACGCTCATGATCAACCGCGAGGACGCCGTCGTGGTGGATGTGCGCGAGCCGGCCGAGTACGTCGGCGGCCACATTCCCAATTCCCGCCACATCCCGCTCTCCCAGCTCGACAAGCGCCTGCCCGAGCTGGAGAAGTTCCGCGAGCGCACCATCATCGTCAACTGCGCCAGCGGCAACCGCTCGGCCTCGGCCTGCGGTGCGCTGCGCCGGGCGGGCTTCGCCAAGGTGTTCAACCTGTCTGGGGGCATCTCCGCCTGGGACCAGGCCGGCCTGCCGGTGACCAAGAAATGACTGCCAAGGTTCTCATGTATTCGACCGCGGTGTGCCCGTACTGCGTGCGCGCCGAACAGCTCCTCAACAGCAAGGGCGTGACCGATATCGAGAAGGTTCGCGTCGACCTCGATCCCTCCCGCCGCGAGGAGATGATGCAGAAGACCGGCCGCCGCACCGTGCCGCAGATCTACATCGGCGACCACCACGTCGGCGGCTGCGACGATCTCTACGCGCTCGACCGCGCCGGCAAGCTCGATCCGCTGCTGCGCGGCGCATAAATTTCTCAACTGCTTCTTCACCCGGTTCCACGCCATGTCAGAGACTGCCCAGCCCGTTTTCACCATCGAGAAGGTCTACGTCAAGGACCTCTCCCTTGAAATCCCCAATGCCCCGCAGATCTTCCTCGAGCGCGAGCAGCCCGCGGTCGAGGTCGGCCTGCAGTCGGAGGCGAACGGCCTCGGCGACGGCATCTTCGAGGTGGTGCTGACCGTCACCGTCACCGCCAAGGTGGGCGAGAAGACCCAGTTCCTGGTCGAGGCGGCGCAGGGCGGCATCTTCCAGATCCGCAACGTGCCGGACGAGGAACTCGAGCCGGTGGTCGCCATCGCCTGCCCCAACATCCTCTTCCCCTACGCGCGTGAGACCGTCTCCGACACCATCACCCGCGCCGGCTTCCAGCCGGTGCTGCTGGCGCCGGTGAATTTCGAGGCGCTCTACCGCCAGCGCCTGGAGCAGCAGGCCCAGCAGCAGCCGGGCGAAATTCCCATCCAGTGATGCGCCGCCTCGCCGCCGTCCTCGCCGGACTGACTTTTCTCGCCTCGCCCGCCTGGGCGCTGGAGTACCTATCGGTGGCCGAGGCCGGGTCGGTGATGTATGACGCGCCCTCGCAAAAGGCCAGGCCGCTCTTCATCGTCCTGCGCGGGACGCCGGTCGAGGCAGTGGTGAGCCTGGAAGGCTGGGTCAAGGTGCGCGATGCCGCCGGCGATCTCGCCTGGATCGAGAAAAAATCCCTTGCCGAGAAGCGCATGCTCATCGTCACGGCGACGAGTGCCGAAGTGCGCAGCCAGGCCGAAGCCGGCGCGCCGCTGGTCTTCGAGGCCGACAAGGACGTCCTTCTGGAACTCGTCGAGCCGGGCCCGCTCGGCTGGGCGAAGGTGCGCCACCGCGACGGCCAGTCCGGTTTCGTGCGCGCCAGCCAGGTCTGGGGACTCTGATTTCCGCATGAAGATCGCCATCCTCGGCGCCGGCGCGTGGGGAACGGCGCTCGCCATCGCCTTTGCCCGCCGCCATGAGGTTGTCCTGTGGGCGCGGGATGCCGCCCAGGCGGACGCCATGCGCGCGACGCGCGAGAACGCCCGCTACCTGCCGGGCAGTGTCTTCCCTGAAGCGCTGCGCATCGAGGCCGATTTCGCCGCCGCGGCCGGCGCCAGCGAACTCAACGTCATCGCCACGCCGCTCCTCGGCCTGCGCCCAACCCTGCACCAGCTGCGCGCGACAGCGCCGGCGACGCCCGTGATCTGGGTGTGCAAGGGGCTGGAGGCGGGCAGCCAGATGCTGCCGCACCAGATCGTTGCCGGGGAACTGGGCGAAGGCGTGCCCTGCGGCGCGCTCACCGGTCCCAGCTTCGCGGAGGAAGTGGCGCAGGGCCTGCCCACCGCGATCACCCTGGCCGCCGCCGACGGCGCCTTTGCCGAGGCCACGGCGCAGGCGCTGCACAATTCCCGTTTGCGCGTGTATGCCAATCACGACGTGGTCGGCGCGGAAGTCGCCGGCGCCGTGAAGAACGTCATGGCCATCGCCGCCGGCATATCCGACGGCATGGGCTTCGGACTGAATGCCCGCGCCGCCCTCATCACGCGCGGCCTGGCGGAAATCACGCGGCTCGGCCTGGCGCTGGGCGGCAAGCGCGAAACCTTCATGGGGCTGGCCGGCATGGGCGACCTCATCCTCACCTGCACCGGCGATCTGTCGCGCAACCGCCGCGTCGGCCTGGCACTGGCGAAAGGCGTGGCGCTGGAACGGATCCTGCGCGACCTTGGCCATACGGCCGAGGGGGTGTCCAGCGCGCGCGAGGTCGCCGTGCTGGCTGCGCGGCTCAATATCGAGATGCCCATCACCCAAGCGGTGAAGGGCGTGCTGCACGACGGCGTGCCGGCCAGCGCGGCCGTGGAGCAACTGCTCGGCCGCGACCCCAAACTGGAAACCGCCTAACTGCCGCCGGCGTAGCCGTTCTGCCGCCAGGCCTCGAACACCATCACCGCCACCGCATTCGAGAGGTTCAGGCTGCGGTTGCCCGCCACCATGGGCAGGCGGATGCATTGGCCGGGCGGGACGCTCTCCAACATGTCTTGCGGCAGCCCCCGCGATTCCGGCCCGAAGACGAAGGCGTCGTTCGCCTGATAGCGCGGCGCATCGAAGCGCGTGCCGCCCCGGGTGCTGACGAAGAACAGCCGGCTGCCCGCCAGTGCGGCCAGGCAATCCTGCCAGGTCTCGTGCACGCTGACCCGGGCAATATCGTGGTAGTCCAGGCCGGCCCGGGCCAGTTGCCGGTCTTCCAGGTTGAACCCGAGCGGCTTCACCAGATGCAGCTTCGCGCCGGTATTGGCGGTCAGGCGGATCGCATTTCCTGCATTCGGCGGAATTTCCGGCTGGTAGAGAACGACATGAAACACTTGAATCCCTTCTTGAATGAGGGTATTTTCGTATATGTTAAGCGGTGTTACACGCTTTTTTGCATAAACCAGTTTAACTTTTTTGGAACTTCATGGCTCGCCCGGAAAAAATCAGGCTCGGCGAACTGCTGGTTCAGCAGGCCCTGATTACCGAAGATCAGCTCAAGCAGGCGCTCGAGGAGCAGAAGAAGAGCGGGCGCAAGCTCGGCCGCGTGCTGATCGACAGCAAATTCGTCACCGAGGAGGGCATTTCCCAGGCGATGGCCAAGCAGTTGGCCATCCCTTACATCAACCTGCGCAGCTACAACCTCAAACCCAACACGGTGCGCATGCTCTCCGAAGCGCAGGCGCGCCGTTTCCGTGCCCTCGTGCTGGAGGATCGCGGCGCGGCCATCCGCGTCGGCTTTGCCGACCCGACCGACCTGTTTGCCTACGACGAAGTGTCGCGCGCCCTCAAGCGCGACATTGAACTCACGGTCGTCACCGAAAGCCAGCTGCTGGAGACCATCGACCGCGTCTACCAGCGCACCGAGGAGATCTCCGGTCTCGCCCAGGAACTGACGGCCGAACTGGGCGACGTTACCGTCGATCTGGGCGCGATGGGCATTACGCCGGGCCTGGAAGAGGCCCCGGTCGTCAAGCTGCTGCAGTCCGTCTTCGAGGCGGCGGTGCAGGTGCGCGCCTCCGACGTACACATCGAGCCGCAGGAAAAATCGCTGGTCATCCGCTTTCGCGTCGACGGCATCCTGCACGTTCAGACCCAAGCCGACATCAAGATCGCCACGGCCCTGCTGCTGCGCCTGAAACTGATGTCCGGCCTCGACATTTCCGAGAAGCGCCTGCCGCAGGACGGTCGTTTCAACGTCAAGATTCGCAATACCGCTGTTGACGTGCGTATTTCCACTATGCCGACCCAGCACGGCGAGGCGGCGGTAATGCGTTTGCTCAACCAGAGCGGCGGCCTGCTCGGCCTCGACAAACTCGGCATGCCGCAGCGCATCGTCGACCGCCTGCGCGAGGTCATCCACCACCCGAGCGGCATGGTGCTGGTCACCGGGCCCACCGGCAGCGGCAAGACGACGACGCTGTACGCGGCGCTGTCCGAGGTGAACACCCCGGAGAAGAAGATCATCACCGTCGAGGATCCGGTCGAATACCGCCTGCCAGGCATCAACCAGGTGCAGGTGAACGACAAGATCGACCTGACCTTCGACCGCGTGCTGCGTTCGGCCCTGCGCCAGGATCCGGACATCGTCCTGGTCGGCGAGATGCGTGACCAGACCACCGCCGAGATCGGCCTGCGCGCCGCCATGACCGGCCACATGGTGTTCTCCACCCTGCACACCAACGACGCCGTGTCGACGCCGGTGCGCCTGCTCGACATGGGCGTGCCGCGCTACATGGTGGCGCTGTCGCTGCGCCTGGTGCTGGCGCAGCGCCTGGTGCGCGTCGTCTGCGACCATTGCGCGCGGACGCACACCCTGACCCCCCATGAGCACGAGTGGCTGCGCGTGGAGCTGGGCGAGGCCATCGAACGCCATGAGTTCCGCGAGGGCGTGGGCTGCTCGCATTGCAACGGCACCGGCTATGCCGGGCGGACCGGCATCTACGAGATGCTCGAGATGACCGGCCGGGTGGTCGAGGCCGCCAACCACGAGAATCCCAGCGCCTTCGTCAAGGCGGCGCGCGAGCAGATGGCCGGCCACACCCTGAACAAGGACGCCCTGCGCGTCGCGATTGAAGGGCGCACGACGGTGGCGGAAGCCATGCGCGTCAGTTCGCAGTCGGACGACTGAGCGGCATGGCCTACTTTGCCTATACCGCCCGCAACGCCCAGGGCGCCCTCACCCAAGGCACCCTGGAGAGCGCCAGCGCAACAGCGCTGGCGGACCATCTCACGTCGACCGGCGTCACGCCGATCCGCATCGATGCGGTGCCAGGGCCCGAGGAGGGTGTGCTGGCCCAGTTCTCGCGCCTGCGCGACATGGGCAGGGTGGGTCATCTCGACATCCTCATCTTCAGCCGGCAGATGTACGCCCTGCTCAAGGCAGGCGTGCCGATCATGCGGTCTCTGGCGGCGCTGCAGGAATCCTGCACCAACCGCGCCTTCGCCGACGTGATCGGCGACCTGCGCGAGTCGCTCGATTCGGGCCGCGAGCTATCGCAGGCCATGGCGCGCCAGCCGAAGGTGTTCAGCCCCTTCTACGTGTCGATGGTGCGCGTGGGCGAGACCACCGGCCGGCTGGAGGAGATCTTCATCAGCCTGTTCCACCACCTGGAGTTCCAGCAGTACATGCGCAACCAGGTGAAGTCGGCGCTGCGCTACCCCGGCTTCGTGGTCGGGGTCATGGCCTTGGCGCTGGTGATCATCAATCTTTTCGTCATCCCGCAGTTCACCAAGGTCTTCAAGAGCCTGAAGGCCGAACTGCCCTTCATGACCAAGGTGATCGTCGCCTCGTCGGATTTCTTCGTCGCCTGGTGGCCGGTGATGCTGCTGGCGGTGGTCGCTGCTGCGGTTGGCTTCCGCCTCATGCTGGCCTCGAAGCAGGGGCGCTTCAACTGGGACCGCTTCAAGCTGCGCATCCCCATCGCCGGCAGCATCGTGCTGAAGGCCACGCTGGCGCGCTTTGCCCGCAGCCTGGCGCTCGGCCTGAAAAGTGGCGTGCCGGCGGTGCAGGCGCTCTCGCTCACCGCGCAGGTGGTCGAGAACGACTTCGTCGCGAGAAAGGTCGAGGACATGCGCCTCGGCGTGGAGCGCGGCGAGAGCATCCTGCGCACCGCCGTCCAGGCCAAAATCTTTACGCCGGTCGTGCTTCAGATGGTCATGGTCGGCGAGGAATCCGGCGCGCTCGACGACATGATGGAAGAGGTTGCCGAGATGTACCAGCGCGAGGTCGAATACGAGCTGAAGAACCTCTCGGCGCAGATCGAGCCGATCCTCATCGTCTTCCTCGGCGTGATCGTGCTGATCCTGGCGCTGGGCGTGTTCCTGCCGATGTGGGATCTCGGGAAGGCGATGATCAAGTGAGGCGGCAGGGGGGGCTCACCGCGATCGAGTTCGCCGTGGTGCTCCTGGTCTTCTCGCTGCTGCTGGCGGGGCTGTCGCGGGTGCTGGGCTATGCCGAGGAGCAGGCCGAGAAGACGATGGTGCGCTATGCCGTCATGGCCCTCGAGTCCGGCCTCAAGATAGAGGCTGCCAGCCGCCTAACGCGGGGCCGTGGTGCCGACGTGGCGAAGCTGGCCGGCGAAGACCCGTTCCGGTGGGTCGACCCGAAGCCGAAGGGCTATCGCGGCGAATGGCAGGCACCGGCGCCGGGCATGCAGGCCGAGCCGGGGTGGTATTGGGATGGACAGAAGTCGGAAGCGGTCTATGTGCTGACGCTCAGCGACCGCTTCAAGCCGGGCCCGAGCGGCAAGGCGGAGATTCGCTACCGCGTCGAGGCGGAATCGGGCGGGGTGCGGATCGCCCTGCGGCCGGTGGAGAATTACCAGTGGTTCTAGCAGCGGAACGAATGCTGCTAAAGTTATATAAGAAGGTCTCTCAAGGAAGGAGTGCAGTCATGAAAGGCAACAACAAGGGCTTTACCCTGATCGAACTCATCGTGGTGATCACCATCCTCGGCATCCTCGCCGCGGTGGCGCTGCCGCGCTTCGTCAGCCTGCAGGGGGATGCTCGTGCAGCTTCCGCTCGGGCGGCGCTGGGGGCGATGCAGGCGGCGGCGGCTTTGACCCACGGTGCGAATCTCGCCCGGAGCCAGGCAGCGAATGCGGCAGCCGACGTAGAGGGGCCGACCGATGTCACCATGTGTAATCGCTATCCGACAGCTGACGCGGCCGGAATTATTTTCGCGGCCGGCATTACCGCCACCGACTACCAGATTGCCGGCGGGGGCACGACCGACACGAGTGCAGTCACAGTGAGGCCGAACGGCGTGGCCGCCGCTTCCACGACCTGCGTCGTGACCTATACGGCAGCGGCGGGCGGCGGGTCCTGCACGGCCCCGGGCAATTCGCCGACGTTTGCGATCGACGTTTCGAACTGCAACTGATCTGCAGTGCTGCGCCGCTGCGGGTCCCGGCGCCGCACAACGCAGATCGTCGCCGTATCGCAGGGACTGACTTTTGTACTGGCCCGCCACGGCGGGCCGCTGTCCGGAGCGGGCGGGGATGCCATGAACGGCGGAGACTTGGCGGGCGTAAGGCGGCATCGCACAGCCGGCTTCACTCTCGTCGAACTGATCACCATCATGGTGGTGGCGGCCATCCTGGCCGCCGTTGCCGCGCCGCGCTTCTTCACCCGCCTTTCCTTCGAGGAGCGCGGCTTCTACGACCAGAGCGTCGCCGCGATCCGCTATGCCCAGCGCGTCGCCATTGCCGAGCGGCGCAATGTCTTCGTCGTCATGGAGGCGAACCGGCTTCGCCTCTGCTACGACGCCGCCTGCGTTGCCGGGGTGCGCGAGCCGGGCGCCGGCAATGCCTACGACATCGGCACGCCGGACGGCGTCGGCCTCGACACGACGGCAACCTTCAGCTTCAATGGCCTTGGCCAGCCTTCACTCGCGGCAAACATGGTCGTGACGGTGACCGGCCAGGACAACCGCACTTTCACGGTGCAGCAGGAGACAGGCTTTGTCGCCACGCCTTAAACATCTGCGCCAGCGCGGCATCTCGCTCATCGAGACGATCCTGTTCATGGTCATCGTCAGCGTGGCGGTGGCCGGCGTCATGGGCGTGTACGCGATCACCACGCGCTCCTCGGCCGACCCGCTGGTGCGCAAGCAGGCGCTGGCCATCGCCGAGTCGCTGCTGGAGGAGGTGCGCCTGATGCCCTTCACCTACTGCGATCCGGACGACGCCAACGTGACGACCGCCACCAGCGCCGTCGTCGGCGCCGGGCCGACCTTCTGCGCGACGGCAGCGGAAGCGGCGATGGCGCCGGAAGTCGGGGAGACGCGCTACTCGGCCACGACCCCGTTCGACAACGTGAACGACTACCACGGCTTCGATACGGCCGCGGCCGTGCCTGCCGGCATCTGCGACATCTCGGGCGCCTGCATTGCAGCGCTGGCCGGCTACCGCGCAACCGTGGCGGTGGCGCCGACGGCCTTCAACGGCATCCCGGCAACCGAGGCCCTGCTGATCACCGTGACGGTCACCGGGCCGAACGGCGAGGCCGTTTCCCTTTCCGGCATCAGAACCCGCCATGCGCCGAACCTCTGATCGCCGCGGACAGGCCGGCTTCACGCTGGTCGAGATGATCGTGGCGATCACGATCACTGCCATTCTCTCCGGCATCGTCGTTCTCTTCATCAAGGTGCCCCTGGATAGCTACTTCGACGTTTCCCGCCGTGCCGAATTGACCGACGCCGCCGACCTGGCCGTGCGGCGCATTGCGCGCGAGGTGCAGGGCGCGCTGCCGAACAGCGTGCGCGTCAGCACCGTCGCAGGCGTCACCTATCTCGAGTTCCTCGCCGTCCGTACTGGCGGACGCTATCGCGAGCAGCCGGCTGGCACCTGTCCCGGCGGCAACAGCGACGAGCTGGAAATCGGTCTGTCGGACACCTGCTTCCGCACGCTGGGCGACATCGCCGAAATCGGCCAGATCGTGGCGGGAAGCGATTCCCTGGTGGTCTACAACCTCGGCGCGGGCCATGCCGATGCCGACGCCTATGTCGGCGCCAACCGGGTGCCGGTCGCCACCGCCACGGATGGCGCCGGCAGCGAGACATTCACCTTCGCCGCCAAGACCTTTCCGCTGGCCTCGCCCTCCCGACGCTTCTTCGTCGTATCCGGGCCGGTGACCTATGCATGCGATCCGACGGCCGGTAATCAGGTGCTGCGCCGCCATTGGGGCTATGCCATCGCCGCTGCCCAGCCGACGCCGCCCGCCGGCGGGGCGACGGCCCTGCTGGCGAGCGGCGTGACCGCCTGCAATATTGCGTACTCCGAGGGGGCCGGTTCCCGCAACGGCGTGGTCAGCGTCAATTTGACGCTGACCCGCACCGATGCCGGCGGCAACGCCGAAAACGTCACGCTGTACGCGCAGGCCCACGTGGTGAATTCGCCATGATGCGGGGACGTGACCTATTTCATGGCAGGGTGCGCCCGGCGGGCGCACACTATGCGCGTCGGCAACGCGGAGTCTCCATCGTGACGGCGATCTTCCTCATCGTCATCCTGGCCGGCCTGGCCGGCTTCGC